>JAZLGZ010000042.1:0-46531 GCA_045616585.1 Lachnospiraceae bacterium | reverse complement strand
AAGATGAGCGAATTTATATGGGAAGTATTGAAATGAAAACAACGGTTGTACTAAAGAAAATCACGGTTAAAGTTTTGGCTGTGCTGGCTGTTGCGGCAGCCGGAATATTAAGTGCCGGAGGAGCAAAGGCCTTTGCCGGGGATATATTTACCAGAGAAAGCACAAAACTTTCTTATCCCGCGGTACGTACCATTGCCGTGAAGACTGATTATCTGAATAAAAAAATACAGTATTTTACTTCGGATCACAGTGTTGCGATGGTAGCAAAGAACGGTGAAATTATGACCGTGGGCGAAGGAAAGTGTACCATTTACGCAAGATGTGAGAACGGTGTTACGGATACCTGCGAAGTTACTGTCGAACCTCAGGGCGTAAAGCACAGACAGGTTGCTCTCACATATGATGACGGACCGGGAAGTTATGGACAGGAGCTTATGGATTTCCTCAAAGACAGAGGAGTTCATGTAACATTTTTTTACATCGGAAACCAGGTGCCTTCGTATTCGGAAAATGTAAAACGTGCATACAACGAAGGACACGAAATCGGTAATCACAGCTATACACATCCTCAGCTGGACAAAATTGAGTTTGAGAAACTTCAAAAAGAGCTCGGCAATACAAACGACGCTATTGTAAAAGCCTGCGGTGCGATGCCTACGGTTTTCAGACCTCCCTACGGAGCAAAGAACAGTACTGTGGTTGAGGAAGCAAATCTTCCCTGTATTCTCTGGTCGGTGGACACTCTTGACTGGAAATACAAGAATGCGGACAGAGTATGCGATGAGGTTTGCAAGGGTGCCTACGACGGTGCCGTAATACTCGTGCATGAGATTCACAAGACAACTATAAAAGGAACCATGGCCGCTATCGACAAACTTCTTGCGGAAGGCGTTGAGTTTGTTACGGTTTCGGAGCTCTGGTCCAGAGACAGTGCAGGACTTCAGGCGGGCTCTGTATACGGCAGAAAAAAATAATCGTTAAATCAATCGGTAATGACGAGGCAGACGCTTTTGTCTGCCTCGTTAATTAATATATCTTTCGGCGTTTCTGTATCAAATGTCCGGCTAACATATCTTTTGACATTTCTGTATCAAATGTTCGCAAAATAAATCTTTTGCAGTTTCTGTATCAAATTGCACTTGTCTGAAAGGAAAAAATGAAAAAGAAAATGACCTTCTATACCGAGGCAGCATATGCAGTCGGTATGCTTGTGCTGGCTTTCGGAACAGCGCTTATGGAAAGAGCCGATTTCGGTATGTCGATGGTTGTAGCACCGGCATATATCATTCACCTTAAAGTCTCTGAATTTTTACCGTTCTTTTCATTCGGAATGGCCGAATACTGTTTTCAGGCATTTTTGCTGGCAGCTTTGATTTTGGTGCTGAGAAAATTCAAGGTGAAATACCTGTTTTCTTTTGTTACGGCGGTCCTCTACGGTTTTGCGCTTGATTTGATGATTTATCTTGTTGCCCTGATTCCGTTTGAAGGCACCGCTGCCCGGGTGGTTTTTTACGCGGCGGGAATGGTTTTGGGTTCGCTCGGAGTCGCGTTCCTGTTCAATACTTACATTGCGCCCGAAGTATATGAACTTTTTGTAGCGGAAATATCCGCAAAGTATAAATTCACAATCGGACGAACCAAGACCGTTTACGACTGTGTGAGCTGCGTAATGGCAGTCGTGCTTTCGTTCTGTTTTTTCGGTTTCGGCCGGTTTGAAGGAGTTAAGCTCGGAACGGTAATCTGCGCGTTGGTCAACGGCTTCCTGATAGGCAAATTCTGTGACCTGTTTAAGGCACTGTTTTCGTTTAAAAATGCGGTTTCGATGCATTAGTAAACATATAGTTTTTGTTTGCCGCTGCATTTTTTGTGAAGAGTGCCGAAAGCAAGTAGGCGCGATTGACAAAAAGAAACGGCCATAGCATAATAAAAACGATGTTTTTATGGAATGATAGACTCGATAACTGTGTGTATTTTTTGTCGGGTCTTCAAATTATTAAAGCGGAGGATTTCAAATGAACAAGGGAACCTTTAAAGGCGGAATTCACCCTTACGAGGGAAAAGAACTGTCTATGGACAAGCCCACCGTTCAGCTTCTTCCCAAGGGCGATCTGGTTTATCCTATGTCACAGCATATCGGAGCACCTGCAAAGCCTATTGTGGAAGTCGGAGACCATGTACTCATGGGTCAGACAATTGCTGAAGCCGGCGGATTTGTTTCATCGCCCATTGCTGCTTCTGTATCGGGAACAGTAAAGGAAATCAGACCTACACTGACTGTATCGGGCAGTGAGGTAACTGCAATCGTTATCAAAAACGACGGCAAGTATGAGCCGATACCCGGACTTGGAGAGAAGCGCGATTACAAGAAGCTTTCCAAGCAGGAGATCAGAGATATTATCAGAGATTCAGGTATCGTTGGTATGGGTGGTGCAGGCTTCCCTACATTCATCAAACTTACTCCCAAGAACGAGGAAGCAATCGATACAATCATCGTTAACGGATCCGAGTGTGAGCCTTACCTTACAAGTGACTATCGTATGATGCTTGAGGAAGGCGAGAAGATGGTTGACGGTCTTCGTATTATCCTTCGTCTTTTTGATAATGCTGAGGGTGTTATCGCTATAGAAGATAACAAGCCCAAGGCAATTGAGCATATCAGCAAGCTCGTTGAGAGAGAGCAGAGAATTCGTGTACAGGTTGTAAAGACCAAATATCCCGAAGGTTCTGAGCGTCAGCTTATTTATGCCGTTACCGGAAGACAGATCAACTCTTCAATGCTCCCCGCAGATGCAGGATGCATCGTAGACAACGTTGATACCGTTATTTCGATTCATATGGCTGTTGCTGAATCAACACCTCTTATCAGACGTATCGTTACGGTTTCGGGTGATGCAATTGTCAATCCCCAGAACTTCTGCGTAAAGACCGGTACTCTTTATGAGGAGGTACTTGAGGCAGCAGGCGGTTTCTCGAAGAAACCCAAGAAGCTTATTTCGGGCGGTACCATGATGGGTATGGGTCTGTACGATGTAAAGATCCCCGTAACCAAGACATCATCGGCACTTCTTGCATTTGAGAAGGATCCCATGGATTTTGTTCCCGAGACTCCCTGTATCCGTTGCGGACGCTGTGTAGAGGCCTGCCCTGAGAATCTTATTCCCCAGATGCTTATGGCAGCTGCGGAGAAGTTCGACAATGCCCGTTATGAAGCAATGAGCGGTATGGAATGTATGGAGTGCGGTTCATGTACTTATGTATGTCCCGCAGGACGTAAGCTTACTCAGGCCTTCAAGCAGACCAGAAGAAGCGTAATGGAAAACCGTAAGAAGAAATAAGGAGGACAGCGACAGATGAAAGAATTATATAACGTTTCCGCTTCTCCTCATGTCAGAAGCGGTGTTACCACAAAGTCAATTATGCGCGATGTCGCAATTGCATTGGTTCCTGCAAGTGCGGTAGGCGTTTATCAGTTTGGTTTCAAAGCATTTTTAGTGCTTCTTACCAGTGTTATTTCTGCAATGGTTGCAGAGTTTTTATGGAAGAAATGTGTTCTTAAGCAGAAGAGAGCATGTGTAGAGTGCAGTGCGCTTGTTACAGGTCTTCTTCTCGGAATGAACCTTCCTGCATCGGTTCCGCTCTGGATGCCCATCCTCGGTTCGGCTTTTGCAATTATCGTTGCAAAGGAGTTCTTCGGAGGTCTCGGACAGAACTTCATCAATCCTGCCCTTGCGGGACGCTGCTTCCTTCTTATCAGCTTTGCCAAGAAGATGGCAGACTTCGATGTAGTAAAGGGTTCGGGTGTGTTCATGAACGGTGCTGCTTCCATCGATGGTCTTTCGGGAGCTACTCCCCTTCAGATTATCAAGGATATGCAGCCCGAACAGTATCTTAAGTGGACAGACGGAATTGATCTTAAGGATATGTTCTTCGGATTTACCGGAGGTGTTATCGGTGAAGTAAGTGCCGCAGCTATTATTCTCGGCGGTCTTTACCTGGTTGCGCGCAAGGTTATCAGCCTTCGCATTCCCATGACTTATATCCTTGTGTTCTCTGCATTCGTAATGATTTTCGGCGGACGTCCCAATCTCGATTACCTCTTCCGTGAGCTTTGCGGCGGCGGACTTATGCTTGGTGCATGGTTTATGGCTACGGATTATGTAACCAGTCCCATTACAAAGCGCGGACAGTACGTATTCGGTGTACTCCTCGGACTTCTTACCGGTGTTATTCGTCTCTACGGCGGATCTGCTGAAGGTGTATCTTATGCTATTATCTTCTGCAACCTTCTTGTTCCGCTTATTGAGAAGTTCACAATGCCCAGAGCATTCGGTATTGTTAAGGCTAAGAAGGGAGGCGCAGCAAAATGAGTGAAGTAAAGAAGAATACACTTGTACATGATGCGTTAATCCTTTTCGCAATTACAATTATTGCGGCTCTTGCACTTGGAGCTGTTTATGAAATCACAAAGGATCCCATTGCAGTGGCAAAGGGAAGAAAAAAGGCAGAAGCTTATCAGGCAGTTTATCCAGAGATGGAGTCCTCTATCGCATGGGACGGAGATCTTGAGGCTGTACAGGCTATGCTTAATGCAGATGCAAATTATGAAGGTGCTGCCATTGAAGAAATTCTTAAGGCAGTTGACAACTCCGGAACTCAGCTCGGTTATGTTATGACCGTTACCAGTTCCAAGGGTTACGGCGGAACAATCAAGATGGCAATGGGTGTTTCACTCGACGGAACATTAAAGGGAATCAGCTTCTCGGAAATCAACGAGACTCCCGGTTTCGGTATGGGTGCTACAGAGCCTGAGTTCCAGGCACAGTTTAAGGACGCCAAGGTTGGTCAGTATTCACTGGCTAAGAAGGGAATCCCCGGTGACACTGAAATCGTTGCGATTTCGGGAGCTACCAAGACTACTACTGCGGTAACGATTATGATTAACGCAGGTCTTAAGTTTGTATCTGAGATGGGAGGTGCCAAGTAATGAATAAATGTACTGAACGTTTATACAACGGAATTGTGAAGGAAAATCCCACACTCGTTCTTATGCTTGGTATGTGTCCCACACTTGCGGTTACTACATCGGCATTTAACGGACTCGGAATGGGTCTTTCAACCACGGCCGTTCTTATCATGTCAAACCTTATGATCTCCGCACTTCGCAAGATCATTCCCGATAAGGTAAGAATGCCCGCATTCATCGTTATTGTTGCTTCTTTCGTAACAATCGTTGATCTGCTTATTCAGGGTTACCTCCCTGCACTTAACGAATCACTCGGAATTTATATTCCCCTGATCGTTGTTAACTGTATTATTCTCGGCCGCGCGGAAGCATATGCAAGCAAGAACCCTGTTTTACCTTCAATCTTTGACGGTATCGGTATGGGTCTCGGATTTACGCTTGCACTTACCTGTATCGGTCTTATCCGTGAGCTTATCGGTGCCGGAGCTGTTTTCGGATACCATGTAATGCCCGCGGGATACGAGCCTGTTTCAATCTTTGTAAAGGCTCCCGGAGCTTTCTTTGTTCTTGCAATTCTTACTGCGATTCAGAACAAGCTTAAGCTCAAGTCTGCAACCAACGGCGATGCACCCTACTCAGACGAGGCACCTCTTGCGTGCGGCGGAAACTGTGCTGAGTGTGTCGGCAATACATGTACTGCAAACAGAGGAATCCTCGAGCAGATTGCGGAAGAGGAAGAGGCAAAGAAGGCTGATGCGAAGGCTGCAAAGAAGAATGCTTTCCCTGAGGCTGCCAGTGCTGTTGCTGCAGCAGACGATAAGGAAGGAGGCAACAAATAATGAAGTCTTTGATTTTACTCCTTGTTGGTGCTGCACTTGTTAACAATGTAGTACTCAGTCAGTTCCTCGGAATTTGTCCTTTCCTCGGTGTCTCTAAGAAAACCGAAACCGCCGGCGGAATGGGAACCGCAGTTATCTTCGTTGTAACCGTTGCTGCGGCCGTAGCATATCCGATTCACACATTTATTCTTGTTCCTCTCGGACTTGCTTACATGGATACAATCGTATTCATCGCTGTAATTGCTGCGCTTGTTCAGCTTGTTGAAATGGTACTGAAGAAGTTTATTCCCAGCCTCTATAAGGCACTCGGTGTATATCTTCCTCTTATCACAACCAACTGCTGCGTTCTCGGTGTTGCTCTTACAAACGTTCAGGACGGAAACAATTTCATTCAGAGTGTTGTATATGCACTCGGTACTTCTTGCGGTTTCTGCATTTCGATTATTCTTCTTGCAGGTATCCGTGAGAGAATCGAAGACAATGATATCCCTCATGTACTTAAGGGATCACCTATCCTGCTTATTACCGCCGGACTTATGGCTATGGCCTTCTGCGGATTTGCAGGACTGATTTAAGGAGGTGCCGTGATGAATATGATTACAAATCTCCTTAATAATGTTGTTATGCTTGAATTCAGCGTAAACGGTATGCTTGTTGCCGGAGGCGTTGTGGGTGCAGTAGGACTTATTATCGGTGTACTTCTCGGTATTGCCGCTATCAAGCTCCATGTTGAGACAGATCAGAGAGTCGACGCCGTTCGTGAGTGTCTTCCCGGAAGCAACTGCGGCGGATGCGGTTTCGCAGGCTGTGATGCATGTGCGGAAGCTATCGTGAAGGGTGATGCTGAGTACAATGCATGTACTGCAGGAGCACGTCATGCCGATATCGCAAAGATTCTCGGTACAGAGGCAACGGAGCAGGTTCGTATGGTTGCATTTGTTAAGTGTGCCGGAACCTGTGACAAAACCACCGTTAAGTATCGTTATCAGGGTATTGCGGACTGCCGCAAGCTTGCTGTTATTCCCGGAGGCGGAGAGAAGGATTGCGCTTTCGGATGTATGGGTTACGGATCTTGTGTTTCTGCCTGCAAGTTCGATGCGATTCATGTTGTAAACGGTGTTGCGGTAGTCGATAAGAATAAGTGTATCGGCTGCAGCTCATGTGTGAAGGTTTGTCCCAAGCACCTTATTGAGCTTCGTCCTTTTGATTCGGAAGCAGCTGTAAGATGTTCTTCAACCCTCAAGGGTAAGGATGTTAAGGCAAAATGTTCAACCGGATGTATCGGATGCGGTATCTGTACAAAGCAGTGTGAGGCCGGTGCAATAGCGGTTGAAAACAATCTTGCGCATATCGATTACGAGAAGTGTACAGGCTGCGGAAAGTGCGCTGCAAAGTGTCCTCAGAAGGTTATTAAAATCGGCTGATTTTTCGCGTAAAAGGTTTTTGGATAAAAATATTTGATTAATTTGCGGTTTTGGATATATTCTTTAAATGTAATAATGAATTGCATTTGGGTTTATATTCAAAACCGTATTTTTATGGAACCGGATAATAAAGCAACTCGTCAATATTTCAGAAACAAAACATTTTCGGGAGGAGAAAAATGAAAAGAAGAATTTTGGCATTTGTTCTGGCAGCTGTTTTGGCGCTTGGCGGAAGTATAGCAGATTCGCGTACGACTTTTGCCGCAAGCGCATTAAACGAGAAGCAGATGACGGATATTATTCTCAAGGTTAAAGACAAGATTGGAGTCGGAGAAGAATATACGGTATTTAACTACGACTATTTTGAGTACGATTCAACCGTTGAGTGGAATCTCTACTGGGCCACCGAGGACGGTTCGAAGCGTATTAATGCAGCCTGTGACAATGATGGCCGCATCAAAAGAGTATATGTTAATGACAACGGCGAAAAGCAGAAAGTGCCGCAATACACCGCCGATGAGCTCGAAGCGGATGCGCAGAAGTACCTTTTCAAACTTTTACCCGAGCTTCAGGGTCACGTAAAGCTTAACAAAGTAAATTTCGTAAGATACTCGGGCAGATACAATTTCGGTTTTATAAGACTCGAAAACGGTATTGAGATGCCCGACAACTATGCAACCGTTGTGGTGAATTCAAATACAAAAGCTTTTGAAGGCTGTAATGTAAACTGGCATTATGACGTGGAGATTCCTTCCGCAAAGAAGATTATTTCGAAAGAGGAAGCTTCGGAGAAGATAGGGGCCGAGATAAATATGAAGCTCGCTTATCACATCACATATGACGATAAGGGTGAGCCCAAAGCTGTTCTTGCATATACACCGGACAGGAATTACATTGCGGTAGATGCTCTTTCGGGAAAAATCTATACGGAAAAGAACTACTGGTCAATTGACGATTCGGTAACAAATACCGAGAGTGCGGTGGCGGAAGATGAAGCAGCTGGGGATAAGGGCTTCCTTTCGCCTGCGGAACTCGAAAAAATCGAAGATCTTAAGGGGCTGATTTCACCCGAAGAAGCAATTGCAGTGCTCACATCAAACGATATGCTCTTTATGGAAGATACCATCAACTCATCAGAAACATCGCTGCGCAACGATGGCGAAGGAAATTATGTATACGACATTTATCTGAGCGATGAAACCCCTATAGACTGGGAAAGCGAAGACTACTACAGAGCTATGGCTTTTGCGGTTGTTGATGCAAAGACAGGCGTGATTTATTCATATAATGCTTCTGTTAAGGAGTACTACGATTATCCTGTCGAAGAAAGAGACAACCTTAATCTTAAAGCAAACTATACCAAGGACCAGTGCAGAAAGAAGTTTGAAACTTTTGTAAAATCGGTCAACGCAGACAGATTTAAGAATACTGTACCCGGCAGCACCAATAAGGCTCGCCTTATAAGTTATGACTCAAAAACAAATTCGTCGAAGTATGCGGGATATGCTTTTGATTATCAGCGTGTGCATGAGGGAATAGAAGTTCTTTCAAATAATATCCGTGGTGAGGTAGACGCTGTCAGCGGTAAGATTTATCACTATGCTTATAATTGGAACGATGATGTGAAGCTTCCTTCATCAAAGGGAAAACTCAGTGAGAAGCAGGCTTTTGAGAAGTATATAAATTTTGATGGTTTCGATCTTATCTATGAAATTGAAACAGAGCGCGCAGTTAAGAACAAAAAGACCGTAGAGAAAGACCGTGTAAGACTTGTTTACCGTACCGAAATCTATCCTGCCTTCGTCGATGCACTGACAGGAAAGCAGATTAATTACGACGGCACCGAATATGTTTCACAGGAGAACAGTTTTGAGTATTCGGATATCGCCGGCACAAAATACGAGCGTACCATCAAACTTCTTGCCGGAATGGGCGTAGGCTTTAAGGGGGATAAGTTTGAGCCTGCTAAAGCTATCACCAAAGCTGAATTTGACGAACTGCTTTCAAAAGCATTTTACTTCGGAAGAACGGATGCGGCACCGTCAAAGTCAAGCAAGAAGCTCACACGTGAAGCTGCTGCATGGAAAGTGGTTTCTTACTTCGGCATGGAGAAGGTTGCAAAGCTCGATATATACAAGACCGGTTTCAGTGACGAAGCAAAGATTTCCAAGAAGTATATGGGAGCTGTAGCTCTTTCGAAGGGTCTTGGAATGCTGCCTTATAACGGTAAAAAGTTTAAACCCAAATCAGCGGTTACAAGGGGCGAAGCAGCACAGATAGTTTTCAACATCATAACCGCCGAATAATCGAATATTATTGAAGGCTTTGTAAGTACGAAGCGCCTCCGCCGTATTGGATGGATACGCTTCGTACTTTTTTGTCGTAATTTTTTGGGGAATCTGCCGAGCAGCTCGGTGTTTTTTCGCAACGGAATAAATATAGTTGGAATAATTCGGCAGAGTCGTTGTATAATGGCAATAAGTATGATGATGTTTTTATTAAGTGAAATATGATGAGGTAAGGATAATAATGGCGGACGGATTAAAAGATAAGATGTCATTAAGACTTTTCAAATTTTCGGGCATATTTCTGGCACTTTTAATGGTCGGGATGGTTTGCTTTTTTG
Organism: Lachnospiraceae bacterium; assembly: GCA_045616585.1. GTDB lineage: Bacteria > Bacillota > Clostridia > Lachnospirales > Lachnospiraceae > RUG11977. The sequence goes on along the minus strand of JAZLGZ010000042.1, from coordinate 36,679 downwards.
TTTACGGACAGTTTTTCACCGATCCGGAGAATATTTTTGACGGCTTCTGTGAGGAATATTCCGGAACATGGACTTATGTTGATAAAAATGCCGTTAAAAGAAGCACGACATTCCCCGATACTCTGATAATCGACGCGGGTGACCCTGTGACCGTATCCACGGTTCTGCCGGACGAACTCGGAGAGGGGACATATATGTGCGTACTCACGAGTCTGAACATGCGGGTATCGGTAGGCAGAAAACTCAGAATGTCCTTTGACAATTCCGACAACCCCATACCCGGTGGTTATGTGAAGAGTCATTATATAATGATAAAGCTGTCAAAAGAAGACCACGGTAAGGTTCTTTCCATAGAAAGATACGGCAAGGGAGTCGACAACAGTGCGTTTACACCTGTTCTGCTCGGTGACAAAATAGGAATCATGATTTATCTTCTTAAGCAGAACGGGACGCAGTTGTTTGCGGCAATTCTTCTGTTTATCTTTTCGATGATGACGCTGATTACGGCAAGCATATTAAAACTGCTGTATAAAAGAGAGATTCCGGTGGGAATTCTGGCTGTGGGAATGATGATGGCTTCTTTATGGTTCGTATTCGATTCGTTCCTTTACCAGGTTATGTTCGCGAATTATTATGTGGACGGACCGATGGAGTATATGCTTATTATGTCCTTCCCGCTTTTGTTTATCATGTATCTGAACTCGCTGCAGAAGCACGAGTACGTAACGATATATGCCTGTGCGATTATCGGAATCTGCGTAAACTTTGTGGTTCAGGTAATTCTGCATACGAACGGAATAGCTTCCTTCCAGGATAATCTGCTCTTTATAGCGGGAGGGACCGGAGCAGTTCTTCTGATTCTGTTCGGCACGATTATAGCGGATGTTATCAGAAGAAGGGTGAAATCTTACCGCCTGGTTGCAATAGGCTTCGGCTGCAGTCTGGTGTTCGGTATTTTTCAGGTCATTGTGCTTATTACTACGGTCGACAATCACAATGCATTATGGCTGATGGCAGGTCTTTATCTGCTTTTATTCTGCGGATTGCTGCAGAATGTCAGGGAACTGATTGCGGTCGAGGAACAGTCCCGACGCGCCAAGCAGGCAAGCGAACTTAAGTCCAGCTTCCTTGCAAATATGTCTCATGAAATAAGAACTCCTTTGAATGCTATCCTCGGAATGAACGAGATGATTAGCCGTGAGACCGGAGAGAAACATATTAAAGACTATGCTTCGAATATTGAAAGTGCAGGCAGCGGACTGCTGGGCATCGTAAACGATATTCTCGATTTTTCCAAGATTGAGTCCGGAAAAATGGAAATTGTTGAAAGCCGTTACAGCCTGTTTGAGCTGATCAGGACTTCACAGAATATTATCAGTGATAAGGCCGCCAGGAAGGGGCTTAAATTTGAGACTTCGGCCGATCCCGAACTTCCTTTATGGCTCTTGGGAGACTGCAACAGAATCCAGCAGGTAATTCTTAATTTACTGAACAATGCGGTTAAATATACCGAGAACGGAACGGTATGCTTTTGCGTAAGCGCGACCTTGCGGGAAGGCGAACCGAATTCGGTCGACGTGCACTTTTCGGTGAAGGATACCGGAATCGGAATAAAAGAGCAGGATATGGATAAGCTGTTCAAAAATTTCGAACGACTGGAATTGAAGCGAAACAAGTCGGTTGAAGGTACGGGTCTGGGACTTGCGATTACCAACAATCTTGTGCGCCTTATGGGAGGAATCATCGAGGTTAAGAGTGTATACGGCGAAGGCTCGGAATTTACAGCTGTTATTCCTCAAAAAGTTCTTTCGGATGAGCTTCTCGGGGATATCAATGCCGAGAAGACAGCGGAGCAAAAGCCCGAGGAGAAGTCAAAGGCGGAGCTTTCAGCACCGGATGCAAAGGTTCTTGTTGTCGACGACGCACCCGTAAATATTCTTGTTGTCAAAGGTCTCTTAAAGAGAACCGGAATAAAGGTTGAGTCGGCTTCTTCGGGAAAGGAATGTCTTGAGAAGTGCGGTCAAAATGAATACGACATCATTCTGCTCGATCATATGATGCCCGAAATGGACGGAATAGAGACTTTGAAGATTTTGAAAGAAACATATGAAAATCTTTGTCCTGTGATTGCTTTGACCGCAAATGCAATCGAGGGTATGAAGGAAATGTATCTGAATGAGGGCTTCAGCGACTATTTGGCAAAGCCGACCAAGCCTGCGGATCTGGAGGCAATGATCAAGAAACATTTGCCTGCCGACAAACTGAGATGATATAATTTCTTTCACGTGAGTTTTGTATTGGGAGGGTTTACTTTGAAGAATGTTCTGATTACGGGAGCGTCCCGCGGAATCGGCCGTGCTATCGCCTTGGAGTTTGCCAGAACGGACTGCAACATATTTGTCAATTCAGTTCATGGCGGAGAAAAGCTTGAAGAGTGCGTTGCGGTTATGAATGCAATCAGGCGTGAGCACGGAACCGGGGGAAGCATAGTACCCATGAAAGGGGATGTGGGAGATCCCGGGTTTGTGCGGAAAATGTTTAAAGGAATTTCTGACTTGCTTGCATGCGATGAGATGGCTACAAGCCGCGGAATAGACGTTTTGGTGAATAATGCAGGTGTTTCGCATGTCGGACTTTTACAGGATATGACCGATGAGGAATGGAATCGGATTATTGCGACGAATCTTTCGTCGGTGCACTACTGCTGCCATGAAGTGATTCCTATGATGCTTGAGGCGGGCGGCGGCAGAATTATCAACATATCTTCGGTATGGGGCAATGTCGGAGCGTCGTGCGAAGTGGCATATTCCGCTTCGAAGGGCGGCATCAACGCTTATACCAAGGCACTTGCGAAGGAACTTGCGCCCTCTCACATAAGTGTCAATGCAATCGCATGCGGATGTGTGGATACGGATATGAACAAATGCTTTTCACAGGAGGATCGTGAGGCTTTGTGCGAGGAGATACCTGCAGGACGTTTTGCGGATCCGGGTGAAGTTGCTGTTCTGGTGAAGGACATAGCGGGGCAGTCGGATTATCTTACGGGACAGATCATTACTTTGGACGGCGGTTGGCAATAGAAGGGAGAGTCTGTTTGAAAGGGAATTCGGATAAAAGCCGGCTGGTTTTAAAATTTCTGCTGTTTTCACTGCCTGTTATTTTGGCGGTAATCGGAGGGCTTATTCTCGCAAAGAAGCTTTCGTTTTACCCCGAGGTCTCGAATGGGCAGGCAGGAACATATGAAGAGGCAAATCCGGGAAGCGGCGATTCGGTTGATACGCTGCCGGGTAAAGCGGTTTTTAATGAAATCATTTTTTCGACCGATTTCGAAACCAAAGCCGTGACGAATATAATGGTCAGCGTATTGAACTGCATGGAACGTAAGCTTGATTTTGTCAGAATTTCACCGCAGATTTCGTATACCATGACTGAAAATCTTTACTCGAAACTGATTCCCGACAATCCCAAACTTCCCCAAACGGTTTTGCTGTCGGAACTGTACGATTATTATGAGAGCGACAGAGCTTACTCTGCCGGAGCAAGGATTGTTTCCGAGATGCTCGGCTGTACAATAGATTGTTACACTGCAGCCGATAAGGAGATATTTGATAAGCACATCTTTTTTCGGGAGGAAGAATCGGGGATAAATGCGTCCTGTATGATTACCGGTGATGATGCAAAAAACGCTTTTTGGGGAACCGAAGGCAGTGCAGAGGGGTATATCGGGTATGCGGTGAAGAATACATTGACGGACTTCAGTCTTGAAAACCGGATGGTTTATCTTGATATTTACAATGATCTCGGGCAGGAGGACATTACCTTTTGGGATGCTCCGGTTAAGAAGAATAACGAAACCTATGAGCTCGATGTCAACGGAACTTCGGCGATTATGATCAAACTGATTCCGTAATTTAAAAAAAATAAAAATAAATATAAATCGGAGAGAAATATGCCGGAAATGATAGCACGCGGAAAGAGCAGAATAAGGGACGCGGTTCTGATTCTGCTAGGTACGTTTATTATGGCTGTGGCCATAAACTTTATATATGATCCCATGGAGCTGGTTACCGGAGGCGTAACCGGAATGGGAATTATTCTTAAACATTATACGAGAGACATGTTTGACGGCGGTTTGCCCCTGTGGGTTACCAATATAGTTTTTAACGTTCCCATGTTCCTTCTGTCTTTAAAGGCATTCGGATTTAAATATATTTCGAAAACTATATTCGCAACCGTTGCGCTGACTGTATTTATTGCGATTTTACCCATCAGCCCGCTTTTCGAAGCGGATTACGTACTCTCCTCCATATTCGGCGGAGCGATTTCGGGAGTCGGAATAGGGCTTGTATTGCTTGCCATGGCGACCACGGGAGGTACCGATATGCTTGCCATGCTGATTCATAAGAAAAAATCTTATTATACGGTACCGCAGATTCTTTTGATTATCGACGGAATCGTGGTTGTGGCCGGTGCCGTGGTATTCGGTATCTACAAGACCTTGTATGCCGTTATTGCCGTGTATGTCGTTACCAAGGTTTCGGACGGTTTTCTCGAGGGACTTAAGTTTGCGAAGTGTGCGTATATTGTGTCCGATAAATACAAAGAAATCGCCGATGAAATCATGGCGCAGCTGGATCGCGGAGTTACGGGACTTGAGGGCGAAGGAATGTATTCTCATTCCGACAAGAAGGTTCTGTTCTGTGTAGTGTCACGTAAGGAAATTGTTCAGGTTCTCGACATAGTATACAGATTCGATCCGTCCGCGTTTGTTACCATAAGCGATGCCCGTGAGGTATGGGGAGAAGGTTATCAGAACTTCTCCAAGGAATGAAATTGAGCGAGTTTGTTGAATAGTTCAAGTAATTTAGACATAGTGTACAAAACAGTCAGTTCATTTTTGTGCGTATTTATGGTGATTATGAAATGTGAAGCAAGTCTTATACATATTTCACAAAATAAGAAAAAATGTTTTGTTGATTTAGAACATGGCATTTTTTTGCGGCATTGTGTATTATAATAAAGGTATTAAACGGCCGAAACGGGTCGATTTAAAATGTAGGAGGAAATTATGGCAAGTTTATCATTAAAGAACATTACCAAGGTTTATCCCAGCGGTGTAGTAGCTGTTAAGGATTTCAACCTTGAAATTCAGGACAAAGAATTTATCATCTTCGTTGGTCCTTCAGGTTGTGGAAAGTCAACAACTCTTCGTATGGTTGCAGGTCTTGAAGAGATCTCATCAGGCGAGCTTTGGATCGGCGACAAGCTTATGAACGATGTAGAGCCTAAGGATCGTGATATCGCGATGGTATTCCAGAACTACGCTCTTTATCCTCATATGTCAGTTTACGATAATATGGCATTCGGACTTAAGCTCCGTAAGACTCCCAAGGCAGAGATTGACAAGCTCGTTCATGAGGCTGCAAAGATTCTTGATATCGAGCACCTTCTTGATCGTAAGCCCAAGGCTCTTTCAGGTGGACAGAGACAGCGTGTTGCCATGGGTCGTGCTATCGTTCGTAATCCTAAGGTATTCCTTATGGATGAGCCTCTTTCAAACCTTGATGCAAAGCTCCGTGTACAGATGCGTATCGAGATTTCAAAGCTTCACCAGAGACTTGAGACAACCATCATCTACGTTACACATGACCAGACAGAGGCTATGACTCTTGGTACCCGTATCGTAGTTATGAAGGATGGTGTTATCCAGCAGGTTGATACACCTCAGAACCTTTACGATCAGCCCAATAACCTTTTCGTTGCAGGTTTCATGGGATCACCTCAGATGAACTTCATCGAGAGCGTTGTTGGCCGCGAGGGCAACAAGGTTACTCTTACATTCGGTTCAACTACTATCGTTGTTCCTGAGCTTAAGGCTAAGAAGCTTATCGATGCAGGCTATGAAGGAAAGACCGTTATCCTCGGTATCCGTCCTGAGGACGTTAAGGATGAGGAGATGTTCATCAGCTCATCACCCGAGAGCGTTGTAGACGTTACCGTTCGTGTATACGAGCTTCTTGGTGCCGAAGTATTCCTTTACCTTGATGTTGATTCATACGAGATTACTGCTCGTGTTAATCCTCGTACAACAGCTCGTCCCGGCGATGCTATCAGAGTTGCTTTCGATCTTACAAAGATGCATATCTTCGACAAGGAGACAGAGATCGTTATCACTCACTAATCTTAGTTGAATATAACTTGTCTTATATGGCTGCCGCACTCAGGTGCGGCAGCTTTTTTATGCGAATAGAGGAGTCGGCAGGGAAGAAGTCACCATTGCAACGTGTGGAAAAAAGTGCTACAATCACAGTAACTGTAGTTACTTGTTAACGAAATGGAGAAATAATATGATTTCAAACCAGATTTTGCAGAATACCGTAGAAGGTATTAAAGCAATTACAAGAATTGACATATGTGTTATGGACACTGAAGGCAAGGTGCTTGCAGCTACCATGAACAATGCGGAAGAATATGAGAGCGCTGTGCTTGCATTTGTGGGATCACCCGCAGACAGCCAGGCATTGTCGGGCTTCCAGTTTTTCAAGATATACGATGAGCAGCAGTTGGAGTATGTGCTTCTTGTGAAGGGCGATACCGACGATGTTTACATGGTTGGTAAGATGGTTACCTTCCAGATTCAGAATCTGCTTGTTGCATACAAGGAGCGTTACGATAAGGACAACTTTATCAAGAACCTTCTTCTTGATAATCTTCTTCTTGTTGATATCTACAACAGAGCCAAGAAACTTCACATTGATGTTGATGTAAGGCGTGTGGTATTCCTCATCGAGACAAAGACTGAGAAGGATACAAACGCACTCGAAACCGTCAGAACTTTATTTGCAAGCAGCAAACAGAAGGATTTTATTACTGCGGTTGACGAGAAGAATATCATTATTGTAAAGGAACTCAAGGCAAACGAAGGCTACGATGATATGGAGAAGCTTGCCAAGGTGATTCTCGATATGCTCAATACCGAAGCTATGTCCAAGGTTCATATCGCTTTCGGTACGATCATTAATGAGATTAAGGATGTATCGCGTTCATATAAGGAAGCAAAGATGGCTCTTGATGTAGGAAGAATTTTCTACAGCGAGCGCAATGTCATCGCATACAGCAATCTCGGTATCGGACGTCTGATTTATCAGCTTCCCATGCCTCTTTGCAAGATGTTCATTAAGGAAATTTTCGATGGCAAGTCACCCGACGATTTCGACGAGGAGACTCTGGTGACCATCAACAAGTTCTTTGAGAATAACCTGAACGTTTCCGAGACATCAAGACAGCTCTATATCCATAGAAATACTCTTGTATATCGTCTCGACAAGCTTCAGAAGATGACCAACCTCGACCTCAGAGTATTTGAGGATGCTATCACCTTCAAGATGGCACTCATGGTTGTTAAGTACATGAAGTACATGGAGAATCTTGAGTATTGATTGTCCGGTACGTTACGTACGATTTAGAAATTTAGGAAAAGAATGAGATTATGAAAAGAATTATTGCGGTGATTATGCTCATTGTTTGTACTTTCTCTTTTACTGCATGTACAAAGAAAAGCATTTCAAATTTGAACAACAGTGCTTCCGTTAAGGATCCCGGAACAAAGGATTCTGCGAACAGCAGCGAATCTGAAAATGACAGGGATGCAACAGCGGCTTCGGGCACAAAAACAGAGTCCGAAACAGGCAAGAGCGATACTGAGGATACCGTAAAGGACACAGCTTCGGATTCGGATATTGGATTTGACGATATTGATATCGAGCTGTCGGAGAATCCTGATTTGGATGATGAAATAGAGTCTGTTGAACATCTTACCGTTACGGAAGGTGCAGACGGAATATTGGAAATCGGCACTCCCGATTCGTCGGAGGATGCTGATGCAGATGACTACACAGCCGCAGACGGGTATACAGATGCCGACGAGGATGAGGAAGTACCGCTTTTCTACTTCGGTACATATGGCCTGCAGGTCTATGTTTACAGTCATGATGCATTGGAAGTAATGCCGGGTGAAGTTACTTTGCGAGGAGTAGTAGGCTATGTGGAGGATCCCGAAACTATCCTTCCTTATGCTGCAGGAGACGTAATAGACATTCGTTTTGACTCTCTTACGGAACTTCACAATCCTGAGATGCTCGATCACTATGAGCCCGGGTTCGATGCGGTTGACTGGCTGAACAACCTTGCCGGAGATGAATACGGTGTAGGTGTTGCCGGTGTCTATGATGTATTAATCCACAATTGCCGCGTTGAAGATGTATTCGGCCTCTACTGGTGGGATTGATCGGTATTGAATAATTGTTAATATTAAGAATCCGCCCTGGTTTGATGTGTACCCTGAATTTAGGACACATGTCAAAACAAGGCGGATTTTTTGTGCTCCTCCCAAAGAAGGAGTTCACAAAATATTCACGGGGATAATGCAATTTGTTGCTTCACCATGGAAGTACATATGGTATAATTATTTTCGGATAACCATAGGTTTAGTGTTTATAGGAACCGATTTGAAGGGGAGTTCGTCTGATAAATGGATAAAGACAAGGATTTATTGTATAAAATAGAGAATGAAATCGCGGAGCCGCCGGTAATCCGCCTTGAGAATGTCTATAAGGATTACACGGACGGTCATCATGCGTTAAAGGATGTTTCGCTCGAAATCCGCAAAGGAGAATTTGTATTTATTGTAGGTACCAGCGGTTCGGGTAAGTCTACGCTGATAAAGCTTCTGCTCAGAGAAATTGCGCCCACTAAGGGATATATTATGGTTGCGGGCAAGAATCTTTCAAGGCTCAGAGAACACAGCGTATGTAAGCTCAGAAGAAGCATAGGAATCGTTTTTCAGGATTTCAGACTGTTAAAGGACAGAAACGTATTCGACAATGTTGCGTTTGCCCAAAGAGTGCTTGAAGTCCCCGTCAGAAAGATTCGCAGGGATGTTCCGAGAATCCTTTCGGTTGTAGGCCTCTCCGAAAAGTATAAGTCTTTTCCTGATGAGCTGTCGGGAGGAGAACAGCAACGAGTTGCGCTTGCACGTGCGCTGGTGAATAATCCTGTTATTCTGCTTGCCGATGAGCCAACCGGTAATCTTGACCCCAAAAATTCATGGGAAATCATGCACTTGCTCGAGGACGTCAATCGCCGCGGAACTACCGTAGTTGTGGTAACTCATAACCGTGAGATTGTCGATATGATGCAGAAGCGCGTTATTACTCTCAACAAGGGTGTTATAGTCAGTGACCAGAAGGGAGGCTATTCACGTGCAAAGAATTAGTACTCTCTTTTACGGAATCGGACAGGGTATAAAGAATATCTTCAGAAACAGAATGTTTTCGCTGGCTTCGATAGGTACCATGGCCGCATGTCTGTTCTTATTCGGAGTTTTCTATACTATACTTGAGAACTTTAAGTTTGTGGTAAAGAGTGCAGAGACTAATGTCGGAATTACAGTGTTCTTCGATGAGGGAATAGATGAAGCCAAAATAGATGAGGTCCGTGAGAAAATCCGTATGCGTGCGGAGGTACACACGGTTGAGTATACCTCGGCGGAGCAGGCATGGGAGGACTATCGTGAGAATAAGCTTTCACCTGAGCTCGCGGCTTCCTTCGGAGATGACAATCCTCTCGAGAATTCAGCGTCACTTACGGTGTATCTCAATGATGTCGAGATGCAGGATTCCCTGGTGCATTACGTGAAGGCTCTCGAAGGAGTTCGTAAGTGCAATGACTCTGCGACTATCGCAAATACTCTTACCGGCATAAATAAAATCATAACTGTTGTGTCCGTTATTATTATTGCGATTCTTTTGATGGTGGCGGCTTTCCTTATCAGCATTACGGTATCGACGGGTATTTCCGTAAGAAAAAACGAGATTTCGATTATGAAGCTTATCGGAGCCTCGAATTTCTTTATCAGGATACCTTTTATCGTGGAAGGCGTTCTTATAGGACTTGCGGGAGCGGCCATACCGCTGATTATAATACGTTCTGTTTATACAAATCTGATGGGAGTGGCCGCAGAACGTTTTTCGAGCGTGTTCAATATGGTCAGCTTCCTGGAAGTGAAAACGATTATGAGTTCACTGATTCCGATATCGCTGCTTATCGGAATAGGAATAGGATTTATCAGCAGTACGATTACACTTAGAAAGCAGCTCAGGAAAATTGAGGTAAATTGATCGGATGAAAAAAGTATTTCCAAGAATACTGGCAGGTTTTTTGACTATCTGCGTAATGCTTGTACCGGCACTTAATCTTGAAGCTTTTCAATATGATACCGCAGCGAAGGCGGCTTACGAAAAGAAGCTTGCCGAAGCCAAGGCCCATAAAGAAGAGCTTGAGAAATCAAAGGCTGAAGCGGAAGCACTTATTGCTCAGTACACGAAGCAGAAGAACGATATCGAGGCATATATCGAAGAACTCGATTTGTCGTTAAATGAGCTATCATTATCGATTTTCGAACTTGACGAGAATATTTCCGCAACTGAGGCTGAACTTGAGAAGACAAAGCTCGACCTCGAGGCGGCGCGGGCCAGAGAAGCAGAGCAGTATGCAACCATGAAGGCCAGAGTTCAATACATCTACGAGAACGGCGAGACCACATATCTCGATGTTATTCTGAATGCAGGTAGCATTTCGGATATATTAAACCAGTTCGAATACGTTTCGAATATTCAGAAATACGATAACTCCATGCTGGAAAGACTGGAGATTGCCCGTCAGGAGGTTGCGGACCACGAACAGCTTCTGGAGGCGACTCTCGATTCTCTTCAGACCATGAGGGCAGAGGCGGAGTTCGAGCGTGAAACAATGCAGGAACTTTATGATTTGAAAGCTGCGGAAATCGAGACTCTTTGCAAGGAACTCGGAGTTGCGGATGAATATCTTTTTACGTATATTACGGAACTCAGTGCGCAGAACGTTGAAATCGACAACATCATAGCTGCCGAGGAGAAACGTGTCGAAGAAGAAGAGAAGCGCCGCAAGGAAGAAGAGGAACGCTTAAGGCGTGAGGAAGAAGCGAGACGACTTGCCGAGCAGCGTGCGGCCGAAGCGGCAAAAAAGAACACTACTTCAAAGGTTTATGACAAGGATGCCATAAAATATATTGTTCAGACGGATGAAACAGATCCTTACAGTATGATTTGGCCGCTCCCGGGAGATCACCGTACATATTCCAAATTCGGATACCGAAAAGCACCTACTAAGGGTGCTTCGACCTATCATCAGGGATGGGACATCGGCGGTGAATTCGGGGCACCTATAGTCGCTACACTTGCCGGTACCGTTAAGATTGCCGGATATAATGCATCCGCCGGAAATTATGTTAAGGTAGAACATCAGCCCGGGTTTATGACGGTTTACTGCCATCTTTCAAAGCAGCTGGTATCGACAGGCGATTATGTAAAACAGGGGCAGACGGTAGGACTCTGCGGCTCAACGGGAGTTTCGACCGCACCTCACCTGCACTTTGCCGTAAGTATAAACGGATCGTATGTTGATCCGAATCCGTATATCGGACATCTTGAATAAAACATTCGTAGTACGAGGGGATACTGTACTAAATTTAAACGGATGTATGTGATAGGAATAATATGAAAAAGAAAGTATTAACGGGTATAACGATAGCACTCGGTTCGATTCTTGTTCTGATGCTCGGATTTTTCGGCGCATATGCCATAAAGGAAATGTTCTCGGGAAAATCAGATTCGAACAATCGCAGACCTGCGGTGCAAAGTGCTTCATCAGGTACATCGGCTGATTCTGCGGTTTCGGCTGACTCTGCTTCATCAAAAACAGACAAGAACTCATCATCAAAGACAGACGGGGAGACATCGAAGCCTGCGCAGAGCGAAGACCGGATGCGCAAAGAGTTCAATGACAAGCTTGATACCATATTCAAATATATGGATGTATATTATTACGAAGATGTCGACAAGGAAAAGCTTTACGACGACATGCTGCATGCTGCTGTCGCATCGTTAGGCGATCCTTATTCGGTTTACTATTCACCTGCGGAATACAGTGCGCTTATGGAGAGTTCCAGCGGTATTTACAGCGGTATCGGTGCAACCATCAGCCAGGATATGACTACTATGGTCATGACAATTGTAACACCGTTTATCGATTCACCCGCATACAAGGCCGGAATTCTTTCGGGAGATGAAATTGTAGCCGTAGACGGAGAGAATGTTCTCGGAAGAGACCTCAATGAAGTCGTAACAAAGATTAAAGGTCTCGAAGGAACAAATGTTGACATTACGGTTAAACGTGGAGACGAAGAACTGACAATTACCGTTACCAGAGGCAGAATTGAGGTTACTTATGTATCTCACAGAATGCTTGAGGATAAGATAGGTTATATTCTTGTTTCGGAATTTGAGGAGCTTACCGCAATCCAGTTTAACGATGCTATTGCAGATCTTGAAAAGCAGGGCATGAAGGCTTTGATTGTCGATATCAGAAACAATCCCGGCGGAAGATATGATATTGTGTGCGATATGCTTGATCGAATTCTTCCGAAGGATTCACTGCTTGTTTACACCGAAGACAAGAACGGACATAAGGAATATGAAAAGGCGCTTACCAATGCAACTCTGGACATTCCGATTGCTGTGCTTGTAAACGGTCAGTCGGCAAGTGCATCGGAGATTTTCTCCGGCGCGCTGCAGGATTACGGTGTGGCTACCATTGTAGGAACGCAAACCTTCGGAAAAGGAATTGTTCAGAGCGTTATTCCGATTACAAAGGACCTGTCGGGAGTTAAGCTGACTTCCTCGCATTACTTTACCCCCAAGGGTGTATGCATCCATGGCATAGGTATTACACCCGATGTTGTTGTTGAACTTGATGAAGATCTTTTAAGAACCAATATAGAAATGCGCGACCATGACAACCAGATCGACGCGGCTGTCGAGGCTTTAAAATGACTGCGGATATATCCGCAATCAGCGGACTGATTTTTTAAAAATTAGGGCTTGCCTTTATTACTTCAGTGTGATAAGATACTCCTTGTTGTACGGACAAATGTATTTGAGCGACACACAAACGAAGCGGAAGGCAGGCCTTTTGCTTTGCAAAAACCGGCTGAGGTCACGATGAAAGGAGATGCGGTATGGATAGCAAAGAGCGCTATTATCTTGTCAGAGAAAAAGCAGTACCCGAAGTTTTGCGAAAGGTAATCGAAGCAAAGAGACTGCTGGATTCCGAAAAGGTTATGACCGTTCAGGAAGCAACAGCCATGGTTGATATCAGCAGAAGTTCGTTTTACAAGTATAAAGATGATATTTTCCCGTTCCACGAGAACAACCGAGGCAAGACCATCAATATTATGATTCAGCTCGATGATGAGCCCGGACTTCTTTCGGACGTGCTTAACAGCATTGCCAAACGCGGGGCAAACATTCTTACCATTCATCAGTCCATTCCGATCGGAGGAATTGCTTCCATTACACTCGGTATGGAGATTCTTCCCGAGATGGAGGATGTGAACGATCTTCTTGACGAGATAGGAAAAAGGAAAGGTGTCAGCTCACTTAAGATTCTCGGAAGAGAATAAGGGAGCTGAAAAATAAACAGTGTGCGAATGCATACGGAGAGAGAGGAAATATGAAGGTTGCTATTTTAGGATACGGAACAGTCGGTTCGGGTGTTTATGACGTATTCAACATGAACAAGGAGTTTATTAAGAAGGGTGTGGGAGAGGAGCTCGAGGTTAAGTATGTTCTCGACCTTCGTGATTTCCCCGGACAGCCCGTGGAGAAGGTTCTCACACATGATTTTAATGATATTTTAAACGATCCCGAGGTTGCGGTTGTTGCAGAGGTTATGGGCGGTGAGCATCCTGCCTATGAGTTCTCGAAGCAGCTTATCCTTGCGGGTAAGTCGGTTTGTACATCGAACAAGGAGCTTGTTTCAAAACATGGTGCCGAACTTTTAAAGCTTGCAGAAGAGAATAAGTGCAATTACTTCTTCGAGGCCAGTGTAGGCGGCGGTATCCCGATTATCAGACCACTGAACAATTCGCTTACCGCAGATGATATTCTTGAAATCAGAGGTATCGTAAACGGAACCACAAACTACATCCTTACCCGTATGCGTGATGCGGGAATGGATTTTGAGGAGGCTCTTGCGGAGGCTCAGGCAAACGGATTTGCGGAGCGCAATCCCGCTGCCGATATCGAAGGGCTTGATGCTGCAAGAAAAACTTCGATTCTTGCTTCACTTGCCAATCAGATGCAGGTGGACTGTGAGGATATTTATACTGAGGGTATTACAAGCATCTCCGCAGCTGATATTGCTTATGCAAAGAAACTTAAAGCCAATATCAAGCTTCTCAGCATGATTAAGCATGAAGCGGGCAAGGTATACGCTATGGTTGCACCTGTTATGATCAGAAGCAACTGTCAGTTATATCATGTAAGCGGTGTATTTAACGCTATTATGGTAAAGGGTAATGCGGTAGGAGATTTGATGTTCTACGGAAGCGGAGCAGGAAAGCTTCCCACAGCCAGTGCCGTTGTTGCAGACATGGTAGAAGCTGCAAAGCATAAAGGAATCAACGTTAAGACTCTCTGGGAAGAAGAGAAGATTGTTCCGGAGTCAAAAGATGCAATGCGTTTCAGATTCTTCGTTCGTGTTCCTGCCGATGAGGCTGAAAAGGCCAACGGAATCTTCGGAACAGCCGAGGTTGCCGATGCGGGAATCCCCAGTGAGTACGCATTTGTTACCGATTATATCCGCGAGGCTGATTTTGAAGAGCTTTCAAAGGACCTTCATGTAATCAACCGCATTCGTGCAGATTTCAAGTATAAATAAAACACAGAACGGAGAAAAAATATGATATCTCGTAAAATGGAAGGCCTTGTAAAGAACAGTTCGGCTATTCGTGCCATGTTCGAGGAAGGCAAAAAGATGGCAGCAATTTACGGCAAGGAAAACGTATATGATTTCAGTCTGGGTAATCCCAGTGTTGAACCTCCCAAGGAGGTTGCCGAGGCCATAAAGGCAATCCCCGATGACTACAGTGCTAATTATACTCACGGCTATATGTCGAATACCGGATACGAGGAAGTACGTGATGCAATAGCAAAAAGCATCAATTCAAAATTCGGAACCGCTTTTACACAGAACAATATCATAATGACGGTAGGTGCCGCAGGCGGAATGAATGTCATTATGAAGACTTTGTTAAATGCGGGAGATGAGGTTATTACTTTTGCACCTTTCTTCGGAGAATACCGCAACTACGTAAGCAACTTCGACGGAAAGCTGGTCGAGATTTCTCCCGATACAGAGACTTTCCAGCCTAAACTCGATGAGTTTGAGAAGCGCATTACCGAGCTTACAAAAATAGTTATTATCAATTCACCCAACAATCCCACAGGTGTTGTTTACTCAAGAAAGACGCTTGAGAGTATTGCGGCTGTACTTGAGAAGAAACAGAAGGAGTTCGGACAGCCTATCTACATTCTTTCGGACGAGCCCTATCGTGAGCTTGCATTCGACGGAGTTGAGGTACCTTATATTCCTACCATTTACCGCAACACTATCGTCGGATACAGTTTCAGCAAGTCTCTTTCATTGCCCGGCGATCGTATCGGATATCTTGTTATTCCTTCGGAAATCGATGATTATTCCGATGTGTTTGCCGCTGCGGGCGTTGCAACACGTATCCTCGGCTTTGTCAATGCACCTTCACTTGCTCAGCTGGTTGTCGCAAAGTGTCTTGACGCATCGGTAGATGTTGAAATCTATAACCGCAACCGTGAGCTGCTTTATACTAAGCTTAATGAATACGGATTTAAGTGCATCAAGCCCGAGGGCGCTTTCTATCTCTTTGTGAAAGCCCTCGAGGAGGATGATAAGGCTTTCGTTGCAAAAGCAAAAGAGCATCATTTGCTCATTGTTCCGGGATCTACCTTCGGATGTCCCGGATACGTAAGAATTGCATATTGCGTTGACTATGCCATGATTGAAAGAGCGCTTCCTGCATTCGAAGCACTGGCAAAGGATTATCAGCAGTAATAAAAAAGCTCGGTTCGGGAGTTTATCCGAACCGGGCTTTTATTAAATATTTGTAAATATGCATGACTACGTAAAAAATATGCAATATTCTACTTGAAATATACAAAAATACATGTATAATAATGCATAACTATTAAAAATCTTATTTCGGTGCAAAGGAGGTATGGTTTTGCTTGCAAAACCGCGGCCATATGACAAAGGTATTTATTGACGGCAGTGCAGGAACTACCGGACTCAGAATATATGAAAGACTCGGCAGCAGAAAAGATATTGAGCTGATCAGCCTGAGCGAGGAATTAAGAAAAGATACCGAGGCAAGGAGAGAAGCCCTGAATAAAGCAGACATTGCTTTTCTTTGTCTTCCGGATGCTGCGGCGGTTGAGGCTGTTGCACTGATAGATAACCCGGATACCGCTGTCATCGATACCTCCACGGCACATCGTGTTGCCGAGGGCTGGACATACGGTTTTGCGGAGATAGGTAACAGAAGAGACGCGATTGCGGCATCAAAAAGAATTGCAAACCCGGGCTGCCATGCCAGCGGTTTTGTGTCGCTTGTCGCACCTCTGGTTGAAAAAGGTCTGATTGCCTCCGATGTTTTGTTAAGTGCATTTTCACTTACAGGTTATTCGGGCGGCGGAAAGAAAATGATTGCGGAGTACGAGGATGAGAGCAGAGATGTATTGCTTGATGCTCCCAGAATGTACGGCATTTCACAGAAGCACAAGCATCTTCCGGAAATGAAGGCTGTTTGCGGACTGGTGAATGAACCGGTATTTGCACCCATTGTCGCACCTTATTATTCAGGAATGGAAGTAAGTGTTTCACTGTTTGCTTCGCAGGTCAACGGCAGTTCCGAGGATATTGCGAAGGTATATAAAGAATATTACAAGAGCGGACTTGTAAACTTTGCCGAAGCAGCGGATGAAGGCGGCTTCGTTTCTGCCGGAGCTTTTTCGGGCAGAGATGACATGCAGGTCAGTGTTATGGGTAATGCAGACAGAATTCTCCTTGTTTCGAGATTCGATAATCTCGGAAAAGGCGCTTCGGGTGCGGCTATTCAGAACATGAATATTCTTATGGGAGCAGACGAGAAGACAGGACTTGTCTGCTGATAAAAATGACAATAACATATATATAAAAACGGAGGAATTTATTATGAAGTCAATCAGCGGAGGAATTTGTGCAGCTAAAGGTTTTTCGGCAGGCGGCGTTCATTGCGGAATCAGAAAAAACAGAACAAAAAAGGATCTTGCGCTTATTGTGAGTGAGGTACCTGCATCGGCAGCTGCGGTATATACAACCAATCTTGTGAAAGGAGCTCCGCTCACTGTTACAAAGAACAATATTGCGGACGGAATCGCTCAGGCGGTTATCTGCAACAGCGGAAACGCAAATACCTGTAATGCAAACGGAATCGAGATTGCCGAGAAAATGTGTGAACTTCTCGGAGAGGCACTTAACATTTCACCAAGGAACGTTGTAGTCGCTTCAACCGGCGTCATCGGACAGCCTCTTGACATTGAGCCCATCAAGAACGGTATTCCTGCTCTTGTGGCATCGCTCAGCAACGAGGATGATTCTGCGGCTGCGGAAGGAATTATGACAACCGATACCGCTATGAAGGAAGTTGCCGTAGAGTTTACTGTCGCAGGCAAGACCTGTCATATCGGAGGTATCGCAAAGGGAAGCGGAATGATTCATCCCAATATGGCCACCATGCTCGTGTTTATCACAACCGATGCGGCAATCGCACCCGATATGCTTCAGAAGGCTCTTTCGGGGGATATCGCAAACACCTTTAATATGGTAAGCGTAGACGGAGATACATCGACAAACGATATGGTTACGGTTCTTGCGAACGGAATGGCCGGCAATGAAATGATTACCGCAGAGGGCGAGGACTTTACCGAATTTATGAAAGCGCTTAATTCCGTTACCGTAAGTCTTTGCAGAATGATTGCGGGAGATGGTGAAGGAGCTACAAAGCTTCTTGAGTGCAAGTGTATCGGTGCTGCGGATCTTGAGACCGCAAAGACCGTTGCAAAGTCGGTTATCTGCTCAAGTCTTTTAAAGGCTGCCATGTTCGGCGCGGATGCAAACTGGGGCCGTGTGCTTTGTGCAATCGGATACAGCGGTGCAAAGGTGGATGTAAATAAGGTCGATGTTGCATTTACAAGCAAAGCGGGAACAATTCCCGTATGCAAAAACGGCGCGGGAATCGACTTTTCCGAGGAAACTGCAAAAACCATTCTTCTTGAGAAGGAAATTCAGATTGAAGTTGAGCTCAACAGCGGCGATGCTTCTTCGACAGCATGGGGCTGCGACCTCACATACGATTATGTAAAGATTAACGGAGATTATCGTACCTGATTTTGATAATGCAAAGAAATAGGAGTATAAAACGTCATGGAAAACGTGTTTACAAATGCTATGCGTGCGGAAGTTCTGACTCAGGCGCTTCCTTACATCAAAAGATATAACGGCAAGATTGTTGTGGTAAAATACGGCGGCAATGCAATGGTTAATGAAACCCTTAAACAGCAGGTGATGGAGGACATCGCACTTTTATGGCTTATCGGTGTTAAGATTGTTCTCGTTCATGGCGGAGGACCCGAGATAAATGAGCTGATGGATAAGCTCGGCAAGAAGCCTGAGTTTGTAAACGGACTTCGTGTTACCGACAAGGAAACCGTTGATATTGTTCAGATGGTGCTTGCCGGCAAGGTAAACAAAACTCTTGTAAACCTGCTTCAGATGAAGGGAGGACATGCAATAGGTTTGTCGGGTATGGACGGAAGACTTATCGAAGCAAAGATTAAAAACGAAGCACTCGGATATGTCGGCGATATTACAAACATTAATATCGCACCCGTAATTGATATTCTCGAGAAGGGCTATATACCCGTTATTTCGACCGTAGGATGCGATGCGGACGGCAATACCTACAACATTAACGGTGATACCGCCGCTGCCAGAATTGCCGGAGCTCTTGAAGCGGAAAGACTTATAATGATGACCGATATCGCGGGAATTCTTAAGGATAAAGACGATCCTTCGACACTTATTCCCAAGATTACACCCGAAGAGGCCTCCAAACTTTACGACAACGGAACGATTTCGGGCGGAATGATTCCCAAGGTTGACTGCTGCATCGATGCGCTGGAGCACGGTGTAAAGAATGTTGTAATTATGGACGGACGCGTTCCTCATTCGATTCTTATGGAGCTGCTGACCGACGAAGGTGCCGGAACAATGGTTACCTCTAACATCTGAAAAAACGGAGGAAAATATGAGCGATCTTTTTACTGTCGATAAAGAATATGTTGCCGGAACCTATAACAGATTTCCCGTTGCGATTGTATCGGGAAAGGGTTCGGTTGTTAAAGACATTAACGGAAAAGAATATATAGATATGGGTTCAGGTATCGGAGTTACTTCTTTCGGTATAGCCGATGACGAATGGAAGCAGGCAGTTATTGCTCAGCTTGACAAGGTTCAGCATATGTCGAACCTTTATTATACGGAACCCTGCGCTTTGCTTGCACAGCAGCTTTGCGAAAGAACCGGAATGAAGAAGGTGTTCTTTTCGAACTCGGGTGCCGAAGCAAACGAGTGTCTGATAAAGGTTGCGAGAAAATATGCCGCAGACAACAAGGGAGCTGAGTACTCAACAATCATTACACTTAAAAACAGCTTTCACGGAAGAACTCTTACAACTCTTGCGGCAACAGGTCAGGACCATTATCATGAACTGTTCAATCCTATCACACCCGGCTTTGTGCATGTTGCAAACGGTGATATTGCGGAGCTTGAAGCAGCAATCAAAAACAATAAAGCAGCCGCATTTCTGATTGAATGCGTACAGGGAGAGGGCGGAGTTATCGCCATCGACCCGGATTACATAAAGGCAGCCGAGAAGCTTTGTAAGGAAAATGATGTGCTGCTCGCCGTTGATGAAGTTCAGACCGGAAACGGAAGAACCGGTGAACTTTACGCATATATGCATTTCGGTGTAAAACCCGACATTGTTTCGACCGCTAAGGGACTTGCGGGAGGACTTCCTCTGGGAGCGACTCTCTTATCGGAGAAGGTGCAGAATGTTCTGGGATTCGGCGACCACGGTTCGACTTTCGGAGGCAATCCCATCGCCTGCGCTGCGGCAAACAGCATTATCTCGAGAATCGATGACAGACTTCTTGCTGAGGTTAAAGAAAAGTCTGCATTTATCCGCAGTGAACTTGAAGGATGTCCCGGTATAGAAAGCGTTTCGGGACTCGGACTCATGGTTGGTATAAAGACCGTAAAGCCTGCGGGTGAAGTCATTAAAGCGTGTATGGAAGACGGAGTTCTCTGCCTTACCGCAAAGGATAAGGTCAGACTCCTTCCGGCTCTTAATATTCCCAGGGAAGTACTTGAAAAAGCCCTTGAAGTGATAAAGAAAAACTGCAAATAGTTATAGGCTTACGGAAGCGGGAACAGCGGATTCGGTTAATTAAGGTGACTGCATAATGATTATTCATTGTGCGGCCACCTTTTTATTTTGGAGAAAGTAACTGTTTCACGTTAACGCAATAAAAAGAACACGAAAGTAAAAGAAATATTCACTTTACAGAAAAAGTGAAAAGTGCTATCATTTTAATGATGGTGGGACAGTGTACCCATCCGGAGGTGGCAGGTGGAATTAACAACACAGGATTTCAACAGAATAGTTTCTTTTATGAAGAACAATTATGGTGTGGATCTTACGTCAAAGAACACCATGATTGCCGGCAGACTTGAGAATAAACTTATCAGACAGGGGTATACTTCTTACAGTGCCTTTATTGACAAGGTTGAAGCGGTGCCGAACGGTGAAGAAGCTCATTTTCTTATAAATACTCTTACGACAAATCATACATATTTCATGCGTGAACCGATTCATTTTGACTTCATGCGTGATGTTGCGCTTCCCGAGATTAAGAGAAAGTGCTCGGTTACAAAGGATGTGCGAATCTGGTCTGCCGCATCATCTTCGGGCGAGGAAGCATATTCTATCGTTATGACACTGAAGGATTTTTTCGGAGCGGAAGCGGACCGGTGGGATACCAAGGTTCTTGCGACCGATATTTCAACAAAAGTACTTCTTACGGCTAAGGAAGGTAAGTTTAAGGCCGAACAGCTCGGCGGACTTCCCACAAGGTGGATCAATCAGCATTTCAATCATCTCCCCGACGGAGATTATCAGGTAAAGCAGTCACTTCGCGACGAGGTGATTTTCAATACATTCAATCTTATGGACCCGTTTCCGTTCAGAAAGCGCTTCCATATCATATTCCTCAGGAACGTTATGATCTATTTCGATGAGAAGACCAAACGTGAGCTGATAAACAAAATTTTCAATTTTTTGGAACCCGGCGGATATCTGTTTATAGGTACAACCGAGACTATCGATAAGGCGGCTTCGGGATTGCAGCATGTAAGTCCCTCGATTTATATGAAGCCGCGGATTTAAATTTCAACGGAAAGGAGACTGTCAATGAGAAAAATCAGGGTTCTTGTCTGTGAAGATTCGCGTTTTTTCCAGGAATTACTGGTTACCGGAATCAACCGGGATCCCTCAATGGAGGTCGTTGCGGTTGCTTCCGATCCATTTGAAGCCAGAGACGCAATCATAAAATTCAGACCGGATGTAATGACTCTTGATATTGAGCTTCCGCGAATGGATGGAATATCTTTCCTGAAGCAATTGCTTCCGCAGTATCGGATGCCGGTTGTAATGGTAAGTTCGCTCAATTCATCCGTATTTGATGCTCTTAATGCCGGAGCTGTTGATTTTGTGAATAAACCTCAGGTCGGAAGTTCACCCGACACTATTTTGTCCTTTATTACGAACGAGCTGTGCCGGAAAATAAAGACGGCATCAACCGCGAATATCACAAGAAACAGGCCGGTTGAAGTTCCTGTTAGAAAAGCTGAAACGCAGATCCCTGCAGCATGCGCCAACAGAGTAATCGCGATCGGTGCTTCTACGGGAGGAACCGAAGCCATATTTAATGTTATTTCGGGATTTGGACCCGATATTCCGGGAGTTGTGGTTGTTCAGCATATGCCTCCGGGATTTACCGCGATGTATGCCGACAGACTCAACAATCAGTGCAGGGTAAAGGTTGCCGAGGCACACAATGGGGATATTGTTGAGCCCGGAAAGGTGCTTATCGCAAACGGCTCGGAACATATGAGACTTGTTCGCCTTGGAAGCGGCTATAAGGTCGAGTGTCAGGAAGGACCGAAGGTCAGCGGACACTGTCCGTCGGTTGATGTTTTGTTTACTTCGGTAGCCAAGGTTGCCGGTGCGAATGCAATCGGCATTATTTTGACCGGCATGGGAGCAGACGGTGCAAACGGTATGCTGGACATGAAGCTTGCCGGTGCGGAAACCATCGGTCAGAACGAGAAGAGTTGTGTAGTATACGGAATGCCGAAGGTAGCTTACGATATTGGGGCGGTGAAATATCAGCTTGAGTTATCACAGATTTCATCGAAAGTTTATCAGCTGCTGAGTGCAAAGAAGTAAGTGTATAGGATTTACAGGTGCAGATAGGAGAAGACATGGGAGACAGCAATATTTCCGAAGGAATGCTTGAAGTATTTATTTACGAGAGCGAAACGCTGCTTGAATCGATGGAGCAGCTGGCGATGGAGAACGAGGAAACCGAATTTGATGAAGCTGCTATAAACGAAATGTTCAGAAGCATGCATACCATAAAGGGTTCTTCGGCAATTATGATGTACAACAACATCACCACCACCTCACACAAGCTTGAGGATATTTTCTACTATATCCGTGAGTCGCATCCGGAGAATGTACCTCAGGCAAAGCTTGTGGATATTGTTCTTAAGGTTACGGACTTTATCAAAGGCGAACTTGACAAGATTAAGGTCGGTGAGCAGGCTGACGGTGATGAGACGGAGATTATGAAGGAGCTTGAGGATTTCCTCGAGAGTATCAAAACCGAAATCAAAGATTCCGGAACGGAGCTTCCTCCCGAGAGGAAAGAGCCTGAGATAAAGAACTTTTATGTTGCACCTCAGACTTATCCCAACAGCCATTTTTATATTGTTCAGGTATTCTTCAAATCATATGTTGAGATGCAGAATATCAAGGCTTATACCATGGTGTATTCACTTAAGGAAATCGCCGAGGATATGTTCTATGAGCCGGATGATATTATGACCAACGAAGAGAGTGCCGCAAAGATTGCAAACGATGGTTTCATTATGGCGGTTCAGACCCAGGTTACGACCGAAGAAATAATGACATGCATCGACCATATCGGTGGTACCAGCAATATTGAAATTCATGAAGTTACCGCTTCGGAGTACAGTGCGTTTGTGGGACTCGGAAGCGTGGCATATTTTGCTGCCAAGGAGCGCGGTGAGGATTTCAACACTCCTCCGGCAGAACCCGAAAAAGAACCCGGGGCAGCAGCTGCGGATGCAACTGCGGCAGCTTCTTCCGGGGAAGAGCAGCCCAAGGCCGAAGAAAAGAAAGCCGAAGCTCCCAAATCGAAAGCAGCCGTTACCGAAAAGCTTGTCAGCGTAGCGACAAAGGAGAAGGAAGCCGCAGCGGCAAAACAGGCGTTTATCAGTGTAAATGTATCGAAGATGGATTCGCTTATGGACCTAATCGGTGAGCTTGTTATTGCCGAAGCGGTTGTTTTACAGAATCCCGATCTTCAGGTGCCTGGACTTGATTTGACCAATTTCCAGAAAGCTGCTTCACAGCTCCAAAAGATATCCGGAGAACTCCAGGAAGTTATCATGTCTATGCGAATGATGCCTCTGAGCAATACTTTCCAGAAAATGAAACGTATTGTAAGAGATGTATCCGCGAAGCTTGATAAACAGGTTGAGCTTGTTATTATCGGTGAGAATACCGAAGTTGATAAAAATATCATCGAGCATATTTCGGATCCTCTTATGCATCTGATTCGTAATTCCCTCGACCACGGTCTTGAGGATAAGGAAGGCAGAGCAGCGGCCGGAAAGCCCGAAAAGGGCCGTATTGTGCTCGAAGCAAAGAATGAAGGCGGAAAGGTTTGGATCAGCGTCAGCGATGACGGAAAGGGACTTAACCGCGAGAAGATTTACAATAAGGCGCTGGAACAGGGACTCATTGTCGATACACAGCGCGAATATACGGACAAGGAAGTATACAGCTTCATTACCAAGGCCGGGTTCTCCACAAAGGAGCAGGTTACCGAGTATTCGGGCCGAGGCGTGGGAATGGATGTTGTTGTTCAGAATATACAGAACATCGGCGGAAGCCTTGATATCGAGAGTACCGAAGGCGAGGGCTCGAAGATGACCCTCAAGATTCCGCTTACCCTTGCCATTATTGACGGCATTATTTTTGTTGTCGGTGATGCCAAGTATGTTGTGGCTACGGGAAATGTTAAGGAATTCCTGCACGCATCGAAGGAACAGATTATTATGACTCCCGACGGATCCGAATCAATCATGCTTCGCGGTGACTGTTATCCGATTATCAGACTTAAGGAATATTATAATCTCCGCAAGGGCGTTGAAGATATCGAGGAAGGTATTGTTACTATTATCGAGCACGAGGGAAAGAAGGCCGCGCTGTTTGTGGACGAACTTGTCGGTGAGCAGGAAATCGTTGTAAAGCCTATCCCTCCGTACATAAAGAAAATCAGAGGATTGTCGGGCTGTACACAGCTTGGTGACGGAAGCATAAGCCTCATTTTGGATGCAGGCAGTCTGCTTAAGGATTGATGAGATGAAAGGTAAGGATTTGTGAAACAAATCCTAATGAGGTCACGATGAACCAACGTGACCGAGTATAAAAGGAGAAGGAAAATGGAAGACGAGCGTGAGTTAAATGATTTTCAGAAGGCCTTTCGTGATAAAGAAAACACCGTGGTGTCGAACAATGAAGAGATTAACGAAGATGAGTTCGAAAATGTCGATACTCAGCGCGGAAGATACATGACCTTCAGCTGCGACGGTGATTATTACGGAATAGAAATAACCTATGTCAACGAGATTATCGGACTTCAGCAGATTACGGAATTGCCGGACACTCCCGACTATATAAAGGGACTCATAAACCTTCGAGGCAAGATAGTTCCGATTGTGGATGTTCGCGTACGTTTCGGGAAGGCGCCGATAGAGTACAACGACAGAACATGCGTTATTGTAATCAACTATGAAAACGATACCGTAGGTTTGATTGTCGATACAATTGCGGATGTTGTTTCAATCGAGCAGGAAAATATTCTCGAACCGCCCAAGTCCAGAACCGGAACAACAAACAAATTCATTTTCGGAATCGGGAAGTACGGAGACGAGGTCAAGCTGCTTGTCGATCCCGCAAAGCTTATTTACGATCAGGTTCAGGCATAATAACAGATTAATTGTTTAGGACCGGGTTGGCATAATATGAAAATTGATTATAAACCGGAGGGTTAAGGAGTATGTTGCAGAAGTATAGAAATCTGAAAATCAGAGCTAAAATGATTGTAGGTTTTACATGTGTTAATGTTATTTTTTCTTTATTGTTGATTTTCTCAATGGTTATTGCGGACATGAGTTTCGGCTACTATGAGGACGCCTACAGAGATTATGCGGGAGTAGCCGGAGAGGTTGCGGAAACTCAGGTTCTGTTTGAAGGCAGTATTTCCGAGGTTCAGAGCTTTGCAAGCGTTGCGATGCAGAGTGCTGTTTCGGGAACCGAAGTGCCCAATATGGCCCAGCTTGCCGGCAATATGTCGGAAATTGTGGATGATCTTAAGGAAAGAATCGTAAGTCTTAAGGACAAGATTGTTGACGATGATGCCATGGAACTGTACGAGAGTCTCGACGGATCGATTATTGAGCTGTCCGTTATGGCGGAGGATATTATCGGAGGACTTGCGAAGGGCGATCTTGCTACTGCCGCACAGGTTGTCAGCAACGGTGAATTTGTTTCCAAGCACAACGAAGTAACGGCTGCATTCGACGATTTGTACAATTGCCTTAAGAAGGTCGGAGAGGATAAGCTTGAAGGTATCAGACACAACAAGAAGGTGACTCAGTTTATTATCCTTGGTGTTTATCTGTTTGCAATGGCAGTCATTGTTGTTCTGATCAAGATTGTAAGCGAAGCCATCAGAATCCCGATCGACAATATGCATGAAGGTGCGGATGCACTCGCTGCCGGAGACGTAACAGCCGAGATTAAGCATTATTATGATGATGAAATCGGTGATCTTGCGGATGCACTCATCGTAATGCAGGAGAATATCCGCGCACAGGCAGAGGCCACACGTGAGGTTTCGGAGGGTAACTTCAGTATTGATTTCGAAGCTCATGGGTCAAATGACCTTCTCGGTCAGTCTATGCAGACCATGATTAATGAGGAAAACCGTGTAATGGGAGGTATCAGAGAGGCTGTCAACGAGATCAAGGCAGGCTCTCAGGAAGTTGCTTCGGCGAGCCAGGCTCTTGCACAGGGTTCAACCGAGCAAGCAAGCGCAATTCAGGAAATTACAGCTTCGATTACTGACATTACGGAGCGTACAAAGATAAACGCAAACGATGCGAATACCGCCAATAACCTTGTTATCAAGGCCAAGGCCGATGCAAACGAGAGTACCGGCAAGATGAAGGAAATGATTTCCGCCATGGCTGAAATCAATCACTCTTCGGAGGACATTTCAAAGATTATCAAGGTTATCGATGATATAGCCTTCCAGACCAATATTCTCGCGCTTAATGCAGCTGTAGAGGCTGCACGTGCGGGTGCTCACGGAAGAGGATTTGCAGTTGTTGCCGATGAGGTTCGTAACCTTGCGGGAAAATCCGCACAGGCAGCCAGCGAGACGGCGGAGCTTATCGAAGATTCTATCAACAAGGTGTCAAAGGGATCAAAGCTTGCCGAAGAAACTGCGGCTGCACTTGAAACAATTGTTGAAGTTATCGATAAAATTGTGGTTATCACAAATTCCATTGCCATTGCGTCAAATGATCAGGCAACAGCTATTTCACAGATCGATCAGGCAATCGGTCAGGTATCCGTTGTAGTTCAGACCAACTCAGCGACCAGTGAGCAGTGTGCCGCAGCCAGTGAGGAGCTCTCGGCACAGGCCGGCAAGCTTCGTGAGATGATCAGCAGATACAAGCTGAAGAATTCTGCGGTGGGATATACACCCACGATTCAAAACACCAATGAGAAATACGGCATTTCAGATGATGAGGATGATTTCGTAAATGATGTTCCTCCCGTAATTTCTCTTGATGAAGGCTTCGGCAAGTATTAATATAAGAGCAGAAAAAGTTTCCGGCGGATGCTGATGCGGAAGCTTTGAGAACAAAACCGAAGGAAAAGAGTAAAAATGATTAACAAAGACAATTTTCGCGTAATAGATCCGTATGTGCCCGGAGACCAGCCGGATTTTCCGGACATGGTAAAGCTTAATACCAATGAGAATCCGTATCCTCCGGCTCCGAAGGTTATGGAGGCTGCGGCCGGGTTTGATGTCGAATCGCTTAAGCTTTATCCTCCGGTGGACTCGGGAGAATTAAAGAGTGCTCTGGCCGAATATCATGGATTCGACCGCGAACAGGTATTTGTCGGAGTCGGTTCGGATGATGTTTTATCGGTTATTTTTCAGACCTGTTTCAACAGCGGCAGACCTGTTCTTTTCCCTGAAATCTCGTATTCGTTCTACGAGGTTTGGGGAGAAATGTACAAGGTTCCGTACAAAAGAATTCCGCTCAAAGAGGATTTTTCGATTTCTGCGGAAGACTACATCCCGTTACGCGACAAGGACTCAAACGGCGGAATTATTATCTGTAATCCCAATGCTCCCACTGCGATGACGACCGCTGTTTCGGAAATAAAGAGAATCATCGAAGCTAATCAGGGAAGCATTGTGGTTGTTGATGAAGCATACATTGATTTCGGGGGTGAGACATCGCTCCCTCTCGTTAAAGAGTTTGACAATGTTATTGTTGTCAGAACATTCTCGAAATCAAGATCGATGGCGGGACTTCGAATCGGATATGCGATTGCGTCACCGTTTATCATTAAGGCAATGAACGATATTAAGAATTCGGTGAATTCTTATACCATGAATCGTACGGCTATCGAAATCGGCAAAGCTTCTCTTGAAGAGGAAGAGTATTTCAAAGCAAGAGTAGCCGATATTGTTTCGACAAGGGAACGTCTTGTGAGGGAACTCGACAAGCTTGGATTTAAGACTCTTCCTTCGTGTGCAAACTTTGTCTTCACAACTCATGAGTCGGTACCGGCAAAGGAAATATACGACAAACTTAAGGAAAAGCACGTATTTGTAAGATGGTTTAACAGACCTGCCATAGATAATTTCTTGAGAATAACCGTCGGTACGGAAGAACAGATTGATATTTTGTTAAGAAATCTTTCGATAATTACACAAAATGCGATATAATCATTAAATGATGATAAAAACATGGAGTTTGCATTGACAAATGCGGCTTCAGGTCTTATAATGCTCCTATAAAAAGGGAGTTTTGCCCACCACCTACACAGGAGGAAACGATATGAAAATCTTAATTGCAGAGGACGACTTCGCGAGCAGAAAGTTTATGCTTCGCTTTTTATCAAAATACGGTGAGTGTGATATTACTGTCGATGGTCTTGAGGCTGTAGATGCATTTCTTATGGCTCTTGAAGGCGGCGATGGTTACGACCTGGTTTGTCTTGATATTATGATGCCCGCTCTTGACGGATATCAGACTCTCAAGGCAATCCGTGATATCGAAAAGGAAAAGGGTATTCCCGAGGACAAGCGTTCAAAGATTATTATGACTACCGCTCTTAACGAGGGCCGTAATGTTACAAAGGCTTTTGAGCTCGGCTGTGTAGCTTATGCAGGAAAGCCCATCGATGAGGAGAAGTTTGAGAACGTTCTCAGAAAGCTTGAACTTATCCAGTAATATTGACACTGTTTGATTTATGCATTATGCAAGGGTTGGGAATTCCCGACCCTTGTTTTTTCGGAATATGTCCAACATCATTAATTACCAGAAGGAACTTGAGAAGCGTATTAAGAACTGGCAGGAAAGCGGGTTTGTACCTTCGGTTCTGCTTCACAGCTGCTGTGCTCCGTGCAGCAGTTATTGTCTGGAATACCTGTCTCAATTCTGCAGCATTACAGTGCTGTATTACAATCCCAACATTACCTCGCCGGACGAGTACGAATTCAGATTAAGTGAACAAAAGAGGCTGATTGAAAGCATGCCTTTTAAAAATCCTGTCAAGCTGATTGAAGGTGAATATTACCCGGAGGAATTTTTTGAACTCGCAAAGGGTCTTGAGAATGCACCGGAAAGAGGCCCACGCTGTCACAAGTGTTACAGGAAGCGTCTTGCCAAGGCGTCGCAGACAGCGACAGAGCTCGGCTTTGACTTTTTTGCAACCACACTTACATTGAGTCCGCTGAAGCCTGCGGATGTTATTAATGCAATAGGGCTTGAGCTTGAGGCTTCGGGAGGTGCGAAATATCTGCCTACCGATTTTAAGAAAAACAACGGTTATATCAGGTCGATAGAATTGTCAAAGGAATACAATCTTTACCGGCAGAACTATTGCGGATGTATTTATTCAAAGAACTGATGAGAGGGTTTGAGTATGGATTCAATCAGAAAAACTCAGGAGGCCATGGAGCACGAGGTGCTCAGCAAATATGCTTCCTTCAGTGACTGTTCAAAAGGACGTGAGGAAGATGAAACACCCTGCGATATTCGTACGGCATATCAGAGGGACCGCGACAGAATTATTCACTCCAAGGCGTTCAGACGTCTGAACGGAAAAACTCAGGTGTTTCTTACCCCAATGGGAGACCATTACCGCACAAGGATGACCCATACGCTTGAAGTTGCCCAGATAGCAAGAACAATTGCCAAAGCACTTCATCTCAATGAGGATCTTACGGAAGCGATTGCACTCGGACACGATCTTGGTCATACCCCGTTCGGACATGCAGGTGAGAGAGCTCTCAACGAGGTTGCTCAAGCCGGCTTTGCGCATCACGAGCAGAGCATCAGAGTCGTTGAATTGCTCGAATACAAGAACGGCAAGCATATGAATCTTACCTGGGAGGTTCGCGACGGTATCTTGAATCATCAGACAAAGGGCGAACCCAGTACGCTTGAGGGTAAAATAGTCAGATTGTCCGATAAGATTGCTTATATCAATCACGATATAGATGACGCAATCCGCGGACAGATTATTACCGAAGAGGAGATTCCGGAAGAATTTACAAACGTACTCGGACACTCTTTGAGCGAGCGACTCAATTCGATTATTCATGACATTATCATAAACAGTTTCGATAAGCCGGATATTATCATGTCGGAAGAACGATATACTGCGATGACCGGTCTTCGCGAATATATGTTTAAGAGTGTATATACCAATCCCGTGGCCAAGGGACAGGAGAAGAAAGCCGAGCAGATGGTTAAGGATCTGTTCCGCTTTTATGTGGAACATCCCGAAATGTTACCCGAAGAATTTATAAATCAGATAGAAAACGGCGACGGAAAATGCTATAATGAAATCCATCTTTATTCGGACAATGAATTGAGACTTTTACGTACGGAAAAAGCGGTATGCGACTATATTGCGGGAATGACGGACAGATATGCGGTTACAAAATTCCGTGAGCTGATGATTCCTTTCAGCTGGGACGTATACTGATTTAGATGATAAGGGCTATCAGAAAGAGGTTAGGGCATGTATTTCGACGACGAGACAATCGAGCGTGTACGTGAGGCGAACGATATTACCGATGTTATAGGTACATATGTGCGCCTTACCCGTCGTGGAGCAAACTATGTCGGACTGTGTCCTTTTCACAATGAAAAAACAGGCTCTTTCTCGGTAAACAAAAACATGCAGATATATAAATGCTTTGGCTGCGGCAAGGCGGGCAATGTATTTACTTTTCTTATGGATTATGATAATCTGACCTTTGGTGAAGCGGTCAGAGAACTGGCTGAGCGTGCGGGAATACAGCTTCCCGAGGCAGAAGTCAGCGATGAAGAAAAGCAGAGAAGAAATCTGCGCGAAAAACTATTTGAAATCAATAAAGAAGCTGCCAAATATTACTATGTTATGCTTCGCAGCGAACAGGGCAAGGCGGCATACAAATATTTAAGAGACCGCGCTCTTTCTGATGAGACGATAAAGAATTTCGGTCTGGGCTTTGCGGGCCGCTCGGGAGACGGTCTGTACAATTACCTCAAGAGAAAAGGGTATTCAGATGAGGTCTTAAAGGAGAGCGGAATATTTACATTCAGCGAAAGAGGCGTATACGATAAATTCTGGGCCAGAGTCATATTTCCGTACATGGACAAGAACGGAAAGGTTATTGCTTTCGGCGGCAGAATTACGGTTTCTTCCGACGATGCGAAGAAGATGCCGAAATATCTGAATTCACCCGAAACCAAGATATTCATTAAAGGCGATCATCTATACGGAATGCACCTTGCGAGACATTCCCATGAAAAATATATGCTCCTGTGTGAAGGCTACATGGATACCATTGCGCTTCACCAGGCAGGCTTTGACAATGCTGTGGGCTCGATGGGAACCGCCCTCACTCCGAAGCAGGCAAAGCTTATCAGCAATTATGTCAAGGAAGTCGTGATGACTTACGATTCGGACGGTGCCGGTCAGAACGCCATTCTGCGCGCTATTCCGATACTGAAGGATGCGGGTGTTGTTGCGAAGGTTCTGGATATGAGTCCTTACAAGGACCCCGACGAATTCATCAAGGCTCTGGGAGCCGACGAATACAGAAAAAGAATTGAGAACGCAATCAGTGCCTTTGACTTCGAAGCAAAGACGCTGCGCGATAAAATCGACGCGAAGGATCCGGCGCAGAAGACCAATTTCGATCATGAGCTGGCCAGAAAGCTCGCTCGAATAACGGATGAAATAGAACGAAACAATTACATAGAAGCTGCAGCCAGAGACTACGGAATAGATCATTCGGCTCTTACAAGACTTGTCAATACTTACGGCAGGGAGCAGTATATTGCGGATATTGCCGCAGAAACTCAGGAACGCGACAAAGAGGAGCGTCGTCGAATGGCTAAAGCGGCCGATGGGGCGGTTCGGTCCGAGGAGCTTTTGATTTCGATGCTGGCCAATACACCCGCTCTTTACGAGAAAGTGAGGGATATTGTTACCGAGGAGGATTTCTGCGATCCTCTGTGCAACACTCTTATTAAAATTGTTTTTAATACCTACAGAAGTGATGGAAGGATAGTACACGCAAATATAGTATGCAAATTTGAGGAAATGTCCGATCAGGAAAAGGTTGCGGGGATACTGAATTCATCACTTTATGAGGACAACATAGAAGAAAATGAAAGGAAAAATGCTTTTGCCGATCTGGTGATTCGAGTACTCGACAACAGTATCGAGCAGAGAATGCAGAAAGCGCTTGACGAAGATAATGCCATGCTGTTTCAGCAACTTATGTTAAGAAAAAATGATCTTGCGGCGCTTCGGGACAAACTTTGCAGGTAAGGGCAGGGGAAGAAATGGAAGAGAACAGTAAGCAGGTATTTCAGGAAAAGCTTAAAGAACTTCTTGAGTTCGCGAGAAAAAAGAAGAACGTGCTTGAGTATCAGGAGGTCAATGACTTCTTTGGGGATTTGGAACTCGAGCCCGACAGAATCGAGCATATCTATGAATATCTCGAGAACAACGGTGTTGACGTTCTTCGTGCGCAGGTAGAGAACGATATTGATGATGTTCTTGATGTTGACGATGTAGACGATCTCATCGACGACAGCGAAGAAGAAATCGATATCAATAATATTGATCTTTCGATTCCCGACGGTATTTCACTTGAGGATCCCGTAAGAATGTACCTTAAGGAGATCGGTAAGGTTCCGCTTCTTTCGGCCGATGAGGAAATCGAGCTTGCAAAGCAGATGGAAGAGGGCTGCAAGGTTCGTGACGAAATCGATGCAATCCGCAAGAAGTCCGAGAGACTTTCATCTGCAGAGCGTGCAAAGCTCCTTCAGCAGGCAAGAGAGATTCAGGAGCAGAACAGCGAGATCCTTGAGGCAGGCGACGATGCAAAGAAACGCCTTGCGGAGGCAAACCTCCGTCTGGTTGTAAGTATCGCAAAGCGCTATGTAGGACGCGGAATGCAGTTCCTTGACCTTATTCAGGAAGGTAACCTCGGACTTATCAAGGCAGTAGAGAAGTTCGATTACCGTAAGGGCTATAAGTTTTCGACATATGCTACCTGGTGGATTCGTCAGGCTATTACACGTGCCATCGCTGATCAGGCGAGAACCATTCGTATCCCCGTACATATGGTTGAGACAATCAACAAGCTTATGCGTGTTCAGCGTCAGCTTCTTCAGGAACTCGGCCGTGAGCCTTCACCCGAAGAAGTTGCAAAAGAAATGAAGCTTCCCATCGAGAGAGTTGCCGAAATCCAGAAAATCAGTCAGGAGCCGGTTTCTCTTGAGACACCTATCGGTGAGGAAGAGGACAGCCATCTCGGTGATTTCATCATGGATGATAAGGTTCCCGTTCCCGCAGAGGCAGCAGCTTCGACAATTCTTCGTGAAGAATTGTTAAAGGTTCTTGAGACTCTTACCGATCGTGAGCAGAAGGTTTTACGTCTCCGTTTCGGTCTTGACGACGGAAGAACACGTACACTTGAAGAGGTTGGTAAGGAATTTAACGTAACTCGTGAGCGTATTCGTCAGATTGAGGCGAAGGCTCTTCGTAAGCTTCGTCATCCGAGCAGAAGCAAGAAGTTAAGAGATTTCCTTGAATAAAGAGAATTGCAGGGGACCGGAATCCGGTCCCTTGCTGATTATAGGGTAAAAGGTATTTATTTTATGCAGGTAAAGTTATCCGACAGATTAAAAATGTCTGCGCAGCTGGTAGGGAGTGCCGATACCGTTGCGGATGTGGGCTGTGATCATGCTCATACTTCAATATGGCTGATCCAGAACGGATTTGCGAAGAAGTGCATCGGTATGGACCTGAGAAAGGGACCGCTAGGCAAAGCGCTTGATAATCTCAGAATGTACGGATGTGTCGATGATGTGGAACTGAGACTGAGCTACGGTCTCGATGAGCTGCATCCCGGAGAAGCACAGGTTGTGGTTATTGCCGGTATGGGCGGCGAAATGATTAAAAACATACTCGAAAAGGATTTGTCGACGAACGGTGTGGTAAGTTCACCCGATGCCCCTGCACTGGTTCTTCAGCCGCAGTCGCATTATGCCAGCGTAAGGAAATGGCTTTGTGAGCATGACTACACAATCGTAAAGGAAGATATGTGTGCGGAGGATGATAAGTTTTATCCGGCTATGAGAGCCGAAAAAGTTGGTCGCAGTACAGATTCCGCAGGCAAAAATTGTGCAGAAAGTTGTTCTTCCGATGTAAATATTCAGCTGTCGGATGCCGAAATATTTTATGGACCTTGTCTTCTGAAAGAAGGTCATCCGGTACTTAAAGAATATCTTGAAATTGAGTACCGAAAGAAACAGTATCTGCTCGGGCAGCTTGATAAAAGCGATTCCGAACGTTCGGAAGGAAAAAGAGCCGAAGTAAAGGCTGAGTTTGATGTTCTTTGCGAGGCGCGAAAAATCTGTGCCGATAACAGCAGATGAATATGAAAAGGATGGTTACAAAATTATGGAGAATATTATTGTTACAGTGAAAGGAAAAAAAGCGGAGTATCCGCAGAACGTTACCTTTGCCGAAGTAGCAAAGGCTAATGCCGATCTTTATGAGAACGACATTATTCTTGCAAAAGTCGGAACAAAGATTGTCGAACTTTCAAAGAAAGTCAGAGAAAGCAGTGAGGTTGATTTCATTACCGCAGCAGAGACCGCAGGCATGACAACTTATACACGAGGCACTATTCTTTTGATGCTCAGAGCTTTCATGGGCGTTCTTAAAGAAAAGCAGTTCAGAATAACTGTCGATCATTCACTCGGCAATGCGCTTTACTGTACTTATATTTCGGATGAGAAGCTCGATTCGGAGCTTCTTGAGAGTGTTAAGAAGGAAATGTCCGAGCTTGTGAAGAAGGATATTCCCTTTAAGAAGACTTCGATGAAAACTGCGGAAGCAAGAGAACTTTTCGCAAAGCAGGGCATGACAGATAAGGAAAAGCTTCTTCGCTTCAGACGTGTTTCGAATACCAATGTTTATGACCTTGACGGATATGTTGACTATTTCTACGGATATATGCCTCAGTCAACGGGCGTGCTCAAGACCTTTGACTTATGTCCCTACGGAGATGAAGGTTTCCTTTTGATTCTCCCCGGCAAAGAGGCTCCGTCACAGCTTAAAGAATATACTGACAGACCTAAGCTTTTTGCGACTCAGCATGCGGCAAACAAGTGGGGTTCGGATATCGGAATCGCTACCGTAGGCGACCTCAACGAGTCTGTTACGACCGGCAGCATCAGCGATATGATTCTTGTCCAGGAAGCCTTCCAGGAGAAGAAGATTGCCGAAATCGCAGAGAAAATCCGTGAACGCGGCGGTGTTAAGTTTGTTATGATTGCAGGACCTTCGTCGTCGGGCAAGACTACCTTCTCGCATCGTCTTTCAATACAGCTTCGTACTCTTGGATACAAGCCTCACCCGATTGCGCTCGACAACTATTTCGTAAACAGAGAGGATACTCCCAAGGATGAGGACGGCAATTACAATTTTGAGTGTCTCGGTGCAATCGATATCGAGGGCTTCAACGATGACATGACCAGACTCCTTAACGGAGAGGAAGTCGCCATGAGAACCTTCAACTTTAAAACCGGACGTCATGAATTTAAGGGAGACACTCTTAAGCTCGGAGCAGAGGACATCCTTGTTATTGAGGGCATTCACGGCCTTAACGACAAGCTCAGCTACACGCTTCCCAGAGAGAGCAAGTTTAAAGTATATATCAGCGCGCTTACACAGCTTAATATTGACGAGCACAACAGAATGCCTACCACAGACGGACGTCTTATCAGAAGAATGGTTCGTGACGCCCGTACAAGAGGTACTTCCGCAAGGAATACGATTGCCATGTGGCCTTCCGTAAGACGAGGCGAGGAAGAGAATATTTTCCCTTTCCAGGAAGAGGCCGACTATATGTTTAATTCTGCTCTTGTTTATGAGCTCGCGGTGCTCAAGCAGTTTGCTGAGCCGCTGCTTTTCGGAATCGAAGAGGATTGTCCCGAGTACATCGAGGCAAAGCGGCTTCTTAAGTTTCTCGACTATTTCCTGGGGATATCGAGTGAGGAGATTCCTCACAATTCAATAGTAAGAGAGTTCGTGGGCGGAAGTGTATTCCCTGTTTAATTTGCTATTGCATTATTGAATCCAATGTTGGATAATAAAGCGAATTGATTTGCCATGCGCTACGATCGCGCAGTCTGCGTCGGCAGGCTGTGAGGAAAGTCCGGGCTTCACAGGGCAGGGTGCCGGATAACGTCCGGTGGGGGTGACCCCAAGGAAAGTGCAACAGAAATGATACCGCTCTGTATTCGTACGGAGTAAGGGTGGAATGGCGGCGTAAGAGACCACCGGCGGCCCGGTAACGGGTCCGTGCTGTGTAAACCCCACTCGAAGCAAGACCAAACAGAA
>JAZLGZ010000041.1:0-60234 GCA_045616585.1 Lachnospiraceae bacterium | reverse complement strand
TTCACGTGAAACATTATATAAACAAAGCAGCACATAAATCAAGAAGAACACTTACATCAAGAAGAACACTCAAATCAAAAGTAGTACTCAAACCAAGAACAGCAAGCTAAAAGAAGAATAAAAACAAAAATATGAAATTGTGGTCAAGGAATAGAAAACCACCATATATAGTAGAAGGTCAAATCATTAAAAATAATAGTAAATCAAGAAAATAAAAAGAGAAAAACAAGCAAACTACTATATATAGTAGAAGGAAAATAAATAATATACAAATAATAAGGAGGAAATATATGGGAAAAATAATATCGGTAGCAAACCAGAAAGGTGGCGTAGGTAAGACCACTTCAACAATAAACTTGTCAGCAGCAATGGCTCAGAAGGGTATGAAGGTGTTGGTAGTGGATTGCGATCCACAGGGTAACGCAACAAGCGGACTCGGAATTGATAAAAGCCAGGTAGAGAATTCCATATATGAACTGGTAATTGATGAGTGCACAACACAGGAAAGCATATGTGAAAGTGTTGTAAAAGATCTTGACGTAATTCCTTCAAATGTCAATCTTGCCGGAGCAGAAATTGAATTAATAGGAATGCCGGAGAAAGAATTCATATTAAAGAAAAAGCTTGAGTCACTGAAGGATGTTTATGATTACATTTTTATCGATTGTCCTCCGTCACTTAATATCCTTACAGTAAATGCTCTTACAGCATCCGACTCAGTATTGGTGCCCATACAGTGTGAATTCTATGCACTCGAAGGTTTATCACAGTTAATCAGAACGATAGACTTAGTAAAAGCAAGACTTAACAGCCAGCTTACTATTGACGGAATTGTTTTTACTATGTACGATGTAAGAACAAATCTTTCTTTGCAGGTAGTAGAGAACGTAAAGGAAAACTTAAAGCAGCATATTTATAAGACTGTTATTCCGAGAAATGTAAGACTTGCAGAAGCACCCAGCTATGGTTTACCTATATCTATGTACGATAAAAAATCAGCCGGAGCAGAAGCATATAACAATCTTGCAGAAGAAATAATGATCAGAGACGGAAGAATGATGCGTACAATTCAGATTAAAAGATCGGGTGACACATCAAAAAAGCCGGGATCGTCAGGAAGAAAATAAAAAGAAAAAGTTAAATAATTAATATGCGACAAGATAATTGAGGAGATTTTAAAATATGGCACCGAAGAAAAAGGGACTTGGAAAAGGTCTGAACGCTATGATCAGCGAAAATAATATTGCTACAGAAGAGCAGAGCGAAGTATTGAAGACCGGCGAGACTATGATCAGTGTAGGTCTTATTGATACAAACCAGGCTCAGCCCAGAAAATATTTTAAAGAAGAAAGACTTAATGAACTGGCAGAGTCGATCAAAGAGCATGGCATTATCGAGCCTCTGATTCTTCAGAAAAAGGACGATAAGAGATACGAAATCATTGCAGGTGAGAGACGCTTCCGTGCAGCAATGATTGCAAAATTAAAAGAAGTACCCGCAATAATTAAAGAATACGAGGATACAGAGAGATTTGCGGTTGCTTTGATTGAGAATATTCAGAGAGAAGACCTGAATTCAATTGAAGAGGCAAAGGCATATCAGAGACTCATTGAAGAGTTCGGACTCCGCCAGGAAGAGGTTGCGGTGCAGGTTTCAAAGAGCCGAGTTGCAATTACAAATTCACTTCGTCTCTTAAAGCTTGACGAGAGAGTACAGGAGATGGTTGTTGAGGATATGATCAGCGGCGGACATGCACGTGCACTTCTCTCAATCGAGAATCCTGATTTACAGTATGAAACCGCAGGAAGAATAGTGGAAGAAAACCTCAGCGTTCGAGAGACAGAAAAGATTGTCAGAGCTTTGGTGAATGGTTCAACAAAGACAACAAAGGAAAAGAAGAGTCTCGAAGATGAAGCAATTTACAAATCATATGCAAAGAATATGATAAGCTTGATTGGCTCAAAGGTAGAGATACAGCGTAAGGACAATAACAAAGGTAAGATTGTTATTGATTTCGGAAGCACAGAAGAATTTGAAAGAATATATGATATTATTCTGAAAGGCGGTAAAGAATAATGAAGTTGTTTAATGATCTCGGAATAGATGCAAGCTATATCATAATCGGCATATTTTGTATTATGGTTATTATGATAATACTATATCTTGTATTATTGTCAAAGTTTAAAAAATATAAGGCCAATTATGATACCTTCATGCAGGGTAAAGATGCACAGGATATGGAAACTGCCATACTCTCGAAGTTCAGTCAGATCGATCAGGTCAGTGAGCAGGTAGAAATGCACGCCGCAGAGATATCTACTCTCTTTGAGAATATGAAATTCTCATATCAGAAATTCAGCATTGTAAAATATGATGCCTTTAAAGAGATGGGCGGAAAACTCAGCTTCTCGCTTTGTATGCTGACAGACAACAATGACGGTTTCATTATGACCTCTGTTCACAGCAGCAGCGATGGCTGTTATATCTATATTAAAGAAATTATCAAGGGAGAATCTTATGTTCTCCTGAGTGAGGAAGAGAAGAAGGTTCTTACGGAGGCAAAGAATCGTAAGAGCTGTCTGGATGATTAATTAACAACATGCATACATTTTTAAGATCTATAGGCTATGCCGGAATAAAAAGTCCGGCAGAAGAAGAGAAATTAGTATACAAAACCATTGCCGAATCGGCAATAAAGAAAATTATCTTTAAAGAGAACGGAACAAAACAAATAGAATACATCAGATTCGTTTCGGAAGTTTGCGGTATCATAGTCAGCGGAGAAGAAGACGAAGACGGAAGATTTCATTTCAACTATTACATCCCTTTCGGCAGCGGTGATGCGGAGGAAAATTTTGAGGATGAAATATTTATCAGCAAGAGAGTAGATACCGATTCTTACACCGGAATGTGCGATGATCCGAGACTCGGAATATCCATTATATTCTACATCCTTAACAAGATGGATTATCTGAAGTTTACGGAAGCCAAGAAACGACTGGCGGATAGGTCGGTCAAATTTTCAGGACTTGCCGAGTCCGGAAATATCATTCTGCCGACAATTGTCAGAGTGGAGAATAACGAAGGTCTGAACAAATATAACGAGAAAAAAATCAGCATGATTGCCGAAGCTAAGAAAGGGAATCAGGAAGCAATCGAGCAGCTGATGCTTGCGGATATCGACAGAAGAGAAATGATTTCGGGAAGAATCAATAATGAAGATATTCTGTCAATTGTCGATACAAGCATAGTTCCTTATGGTTCGGAATCCGACATGTATAAAATAACAGGAAATATCAGAACCTGCAAAAGAGTTTTCAATACAGATACTGGCGAGGAAATTTGGCATATGATTGTGGATTGCAATGATATACCGATTGATGTTTATATCAATAAGGAAGACCTGACCGGAGAACCCGAAGTAGGCAGACGATTCAGAGGAAGTGTCTGGCTGCAGGGCCAGCTTGTATTGAGAGATTAAATAGACTACACAAGTAGAAAAATCAAAAAGAGCAAACCGGACTGCACAAAGAAAATGTCAAAGGGCCGGAAAAAACCGAGAAAAACAAAAGAATAAATAATAATATAATAAAAAAACGTGTGTCAACCGAATCCGGATGACACACGTTTTCTACGTCCCCGGGCGGATTCGAACCGCCGGCCTTTCGCTTAGGAGGCGAACGCTCTATCCTACTGAGCTACGAAGACTTGAACACCTTGTAAATAATAGCATATGGCAGTAAACCAGTCAAGAAACGAGAATTTCAAGCCACAAGCAAATGATATATAAACAACAAAACTATCAGGCTGCAAGCAAATAATATATAAACAACTAAACTATCAGGCTACAAGAGGCCCCTTAAGGAAAATCTCAAGTCCGATAAGGATAAGAATAATTCCACCGATAAGCTGCGCCTTGTTTGAAAGTGCCGTACCAAATTTCTTTCCGATAAGAACACCTGCGTAACAAATTATAAAAGTGACTATTCCGATAATCAAAGCACAAATAAGAGCCTGGAAAGATGAATAATCGGAAATAGTAAATCCGACAGATAATGCATCAATGGAAGTTGCAATACCCTGAAGAATAAGAGCAGCAACACTGAGAGCGGGAGTATCCACACCATGCTGGCGAATGGCTGAGAAAATCATCTTACCGCCGATAAATACGAGAAGGAATAATGCAACAACAGGAGTAATCTTGTAAGCTGCTTCAAATTTATTAACGATTGTATGAACACAAAACCATCCGATCACAGGCATTACAAACTGAAAAGCAGAGAATACTCCGGCTACAGTACATATTTTTCCGCGCTTCATATCAGGCTCATTAAGTCCGTTTGCAAGTGAAACGGAAAATGCATCCATCGCAAGTCCGGCACCAAGAAGAATACTGTTAATAAAAAACATAAATGAAAGCGTCATAAAAATGCCTCCCCAATAATGATTGGATATATAATATACGAGCATTAATTATACCACTGATAAAAGATGTTGGCAACCAAGCGAAAAAAGATATAGCAGCATATACGCGATTAACGACTATAAAAATGAATAAAAAACGGCAAAATAATTGCATAATATTGATAAATGTGAATAAAAATATAAAAAGCATGTAAAAACTTCATAAAAAGGTATTTACATCTTGTCAGAGCGGTATATAATATTTCCCAAAGATTTATTGAGTCCACGTGTTGAAACGATAGCGCATTGATGCGTTAAAGCAAAAGAGTTAAGTTTTAGCACTGACTTAACAAATCGGAAATTAGGAGGAATATTTTATGAAAAAGGCAAAGTCATTAGTATGCCTTCTTCTTGCAGTAGCAATGGTAGTAAGCCTTTGCGCTTGCGGCAAGAAGGATGGCGCAGGTAACAAAGTGATTAACGCTATGCTTTCAACAAACGTTATGTCACTTGATACCAATCTCGCAACAGACGGCGAGTCATTTGAGGTTATCGCTGACTGTATCGATGGTTTAACTCAGATGGATGCAAACGGCGCTGCAATTCCCGCTATCGCTGAGAAGTGGGATGTAGCAGACAACGGATGCACCTATACCTTCCACCTTCGTAAGGACGCTAAGTGGTCAAACGGAGATCCTGTAACAGCTAACGATTTCGTATTCGCTTGGAATCGTGGTGTTGTAGGAAACGAGGAGTACGGTTACATGTTCTCTGACATCGCTCAGATTGTCGGAGCACAGGACATCATGGACGGAAAGAGCGCAGAGCTCGGTGTTAAGGCAATTGATGAGAACACCTTAGAGGTTAAGCTTCTTGTTCCCGTATCATACTTCGAGTCACTTCTTTACTTCCCTACATTCTATCCTATAAATGAGAAGTTCTACAACGGACTTGAGGATGGAACATACGGCACAAGCGCAAGCACATTCCTTTCAAACGGTGCATTTGTTCTTACAGATTATGTACCCGGTGCTGCAAGCATCTCTCTTGAGAAGAACAAGGATTACTATGATGCAGCAAAGGTTCAGCTTGACGGAATTAAGTACCAGGTTGTTGGTTCATCAGATAACGCTCTTACTGCTTACAAGAACGGAACACTTGACCTCGTTACCATCAGTGGTGATCAGGTTGCAAGCGCTCAGGCAGATGCAGATCTTTCAAAGAACATTCAGGTTACCGGTGCAGGATACATGTGGTATCTTACATTCAGCCAGACAGAGAAGAATGCAAACGGATATCTTGCAAACCAGAACTTAAGACTTGCATTTACAAATGCAATCAATCGTAAGTCACTCGTTGATAACTGTGTAATGGATGGTTCACTTGATACTTACACAGCAGTTCCCCCTCAGTTCGCATCAAGCACAACTACAGGTGCTGACTTCTCTGCAGATCAGAGCAAGTTCGCTGAGTACTGCTCATATGATGTGGCTAAGGCTCAGGATTACTTCGAGAAGGCTAAGGCTGAGCTTGGCGTAAGCGAGTTCAATTTCTCAGTTGTTTACGGTAACAACGAGGGTGATGATGTTGCTAAGGTTGCTCAGTCACTCAAGGAGCAGATCGAGTCAGCTCTTGCAGGTGTTACAATTACTCTTTCACCTATGACAAAGGCTGAGCGTCTTGATAAGATGCAGAACGATAACTACGAAGTAGCACTTACCCGTTGGGGACCTGACTATGCAGATCCTATGACATACCTTGGTATGTGGATTACAAACAACGCTAACAACTACGGTTTCTGGAGCAATGCAGAGTATGACCAGATTATTGCTGATTGTACAACAGGTGCATATGTAACAGATTACGAGAAGCGTTGGAATGCTCTTTATGATGCAGAGACCCTTGTTATGAAGGAAGCAGTTATCGCTCCTCTTTACACAAAGGCTAATGCTAACCTTGTAGCTTCAAAGGTTTCGGGAATTGATTTCCATCCCGTAGCTCTTAACAGAGTATACAAGAACGCTACAATTACAGAGTAATCGTAAGTAATACGAATGCCGCAGTACGATGAAGTGCTGCAAGGATTTTAAAGCATTCCGTTTACCGGATAATATCAGATGATTTAGTGCATCGAATAGTCAGAGTGGCCTTTGGGGGCTACTCTGACATTCTGCATTTTTGCAGACATAGTTTTTAAGGAAGGAAAATTGAGTAAATGGGGAAATATATAGTGAAGCGAGTGCTTATGGCACTTATCACTCTTCTTATAATAACATTCCTTTTGTTCCTTCTTGTCAGAATTATGCCCGGTAATCCGTTCCCCTCGGAGCGAATGAGTGCCGAGGCTATTGCCAAGAAAAGAGCTGAGATGGGTCTTGACGATCCGATTCTTAAGCAGTTTGGAAATTATTTGAAGAATGTAATTACAAAGGGAAGCTTCGGAAAGGGTACCTCACTTTATAACGGTGCTCCTATTTCTGCAGTTCTTCCCAAGTGTATCGGCAATTCTTTTAAAATTGGTGGTATAGCTATTTTATTCGGAGTAAGTGTCGGACTTATTCTCGGAATTGCTGCGGCATTAAACCGCGATCATTTCTGGGATGTTTTCTGTACTGTACTTTCGATTATCGGTGTATGCGTACCCTCGTATGTATTTATGATTTTCATTCAGTATTTCTTCTCATACAAGGTGACCATATTCCCGTTCTATTTTGATACAAACAAATTCTTTATTTCATCGGTAATGCCTGCTGTTTCACTGGGTCTTTTCTCGCTTTCGACTGTTGCGAGGTTTACCCGAAATGAAATGGTCGAGGTTATGGACAGCGACTACGTTCTTCTTGCGGAAGCAAAGGGAATGTACGGAACTCAGCTCGTTACCAAGCATATTTTAAGAAAT
Source organism: Lachnospiraceae bacterium (assembly GCA_045616585.1). Classification (GTDB taxonomy): domain Bacteria; phylum Bacillota; class Clostridia; order Lachnospirales; family Lachnospiraceae; genus RUG11977. The sequence goes on along the minus strand of JAZLGZ010000041.1, from coordinate 52,931 downwards.
GCGCTGATTCCCATCGTTACTGTTATCGCACCTCTTATTGTTGATTTACTTACAGGTGCGCTTGTTGTTGAAAAAATCTACGGAATAAACGGAATCGGAAAGCTGATGGTAGATTCAATCGCCGGCGAAGGTATTGATTACAACTATGTACTTGCGCTCGGAATTCTCTACTCGTCAATGTATATCGGAATCATGCTTGTGCTTGATGTTGTGTACGGTCTTCTCGATCCCAGAATCCGTGTTACTGCAAAGGGGGATAACTAATGAGCAAGAAAATCGATTTGACCCCTGAGGTTGCAACTACAGCTGTAGAATATATTGTAAAAGACGAGGATTTTGTTCTCGATGTGAATAATGATATCATGACCGACCGCAACTATGCTTCCCAGGGCTTCTGGAAGGGTGTTGCAATGAGATTCTTTAAGAAGATCAGATCCTGTATCGGTGTAGGTATCATTGTATTCATTGCATTCTTTGCGCTTTTCGGACCCGGAATGACCAAGTATGGCTACAAAGAAATCGTATCCGTAACGGTTGAAGGAAAAGAAATTACCGCAAAATCACTTCCTCCCCGTATCCCTGCGCTTCATAAGCTTTTTAAGGGTGAGGAATACAACGACTATTTCAAGGATTGTACCTTCATCTTTGGTACTGATTCTCTCGGTCGTGATTTATGGACACGAGTTTGGTACGGAGCACGTATCTCTCTCATGATTGCGTTCGTTACTATTTTTATCGATATGATTATCGGTATGAGTTATGGTCTGATAAGCGGATATTTCGGCGGTGCGGTCGACAGCGTCATGCAGCGAGTTATCGAGATTGCCAACAGTATTCCGCGTCTGGTAATCGTAGGTGTTCTTGCAATTGTAATGGACAAGGGTGTTTGGCTTGTAATTGTAGCTCTTCTTCTTACAGAGTGGATCGGTATGAGTAAGATTTCACGTGCCGAGATGCTCAAGATCAAGGGACAGGAATATATTATGGCCAGCCGTACTCTGGGTGCGAAGAATTTCAGCATCATTTTCTCGGATGTTCTTCCCAACACCGTAGGACCTATCATTACACAGATTATGTTCTCGATTCCTACCGCTATTTTCACCGAGGCTTTCCTGAGCTTCGTAGGTGTTGGTATCGTCCTTCCCCAGTGTTCGATCGGTTCACTTATCGAGGACGGTTTCAACAATATTACAACACTGCCGTATCAGATTCTGCCTCCCATCATTGTACTGGCTCTTCTGATGCTTGCTTTCAACTTCGTGGGCGATGGTTTGAGAGAAGCCTTTGCACCTCGAATTGAAGATATGTAAGGAAGGGGGATAATATGGCAGATAAAATACTTGATATTAAAAATCTTGATATTACCTTCTCCACTACAGCAGGTAAGGTTCATGCGATTCGAGGCGTAAATATCGATCTTGAGCGCGGTGAAACAGTAGCCATCGTTGGTGAGTCCGGTTCCGGTAAGTCTGTTGTCATGAAAACGACAATGGGTATTCTTGCGGGAAATGCGACTATCAACAGCGGCGAGATTAATTTTACTTACAATGACGAGAACGGAGAGCCCGTGACCGTCGACATTCTTAAAAAGGACAAGAAGTGGATTCGAAAGAATATCAACGGAAGACGTATTGCGATGGTATTCCAGGATCCCATGACTTCACTCGATCCGACCATGACTATCGGCAAGCAGATTATGGAGGGAATGATGCTTCATCTTTCTCTTGATAAGAAGGAGGCCGAGAAGAAGGCAATCGAGCTTCTTGCGGAGGTAGGAATTACAAATCCCGAGAAGAGAATGAAGCAGTATCCTCATCAGCTTTCGGGCGGTATGAGACAGCGTGTCGTAATTGCTATTGCGATTTCGTGCGATCCCGATCTTCTGATCTGCGATGAGCCTACTACCGCACTTGATGTTACCATTCAGGCAAGAATTCTTGAGCTTATCAAAAAGCTTCAGAAGGAGAGAGGAATCTCGGTTATTTATATTACTCACGATCTCGGAGTAGTTGCCAAGGTTGCTGACTATGTAAATGTTATGTATGCGGGAAAGATTGTGGAAGTCGGAAATATCGAAGAGATTTTCTACGATCCCAAGCATCCCTACACCTGGGGTCTTCTTTCGGCAATGCCCGATTTGGACACCGACGATGCACGTCTTTATACTATTCCCGGATCACCCCCGAACCTTCTTCATGAGGTTAAGGGTGATGCGTTTGCACCTCGTAATGTATATGCGCTGAAGGTTGATAAGCTTGCAGAGCCGCCTATGTTTAAGGTTTCCGAAACACATTATGCAGCAACCTGGCTTCTCGACCCCAGAGCTCCCAAGATTGAAATGCCTGCAGAGCTTCGCGCAAGAATAGACCGTATGTTAAAGGAGGCTGAGAACGATGGCAGCGAATTATAATGCTGAGCCGATTTTAAAGGTCGAGCACATGAAACAGTATTTCAAGGTTAGCTCATCTTTCGTTGTAAAGGCAGTTGATGATGTCAGCTTTGAGATTTATCCCGGCGAAACCTACGGTCTTGTAGGTGAGTCCGGTTCCGGAAAGACTACCATCGGCCGCGGTATTATTCGTCTTTACGATCCTACCGACGGAAAGGTTATCTTTAACGGAAAAGATATTACCGGTAAAATGGACAAAGAGACAACAAGGATGCTGAGAACCAAAATGCAGATGATTTTCCAGGATCCCATGGCATCTCTTAATCCCAGAAAGAAAATCGGCGATATTATCGGTGAAGGACTTGATATTCATCATTCATATTCTTCAAAAGAAGAGCGCAAGCAGAAGATCGACAACATTCTTGCGAAGGTTGGACTTGCTGCGGAGCATTATGACAGATATCCTTATCAGTTTTCGGGTGGACAAAGACAGCGTGTAGGTATAGCACGTGCACTTATTATGAATCCCGATTTGATTATTGCGGATGAGTGTATTTCCGCGCTTGATGTTTCAATTCAGGCACAGGTTGTAAACCTTATGAAGGATATTCAGGAGGAGACCGGTTCGGCATATCTTTTCATCGCACATGATTTGTCGATGGTTAAGTATATTTCCGACAGAATCGGAGTACTTCATCTTGGAAGAATGCTTGAAACAGGTACAACCGACGAGATTTTCTCAAATCCCGTGCACCCTTATACAAAGAGTCTTCTTTCGGCGATTCCCAGTCCCAATCCTAAGACTGAGAAGCTCAGAGAGTCTATTACTTACGATTATGCTACCAGCGGAATCAAGTACAGCGAAGGTTCACTGCAGCATATCGGCGGTTCCCATTATGTTCACGGAACCGAGGAAGAGATTGCAAAATGGATGGGAAAATGATAGATTTGAAGTAGTAGTTTTGTTGATATTTTGCAGTTTCTTAATGATGAGGAGGACCTACTATGTTTTGCAGTAATTGTGGAGCACAACTTCCGGAAGGCAGCATCTTTTGTGCTGAATGCGGAACACGACTTACTCTTCCTGAGACCGAAACCGTTAAAGTCGAGCCTCAGGTTGAGAATGTACTCGGAGTTGCACCTGTAATCTCTCAGCCTATTGAACTGAGTGTTGCTACACCCGAAAGTGAAGATCCTTTCAGTAATATAGCTTCGGTTCTGCCTGAAGCAGCACCTGTTGCAGAAGAAATTCCGGTTGCGGCAGAGGCACCTGCAGCATATGAAGAACCGATTGCTGCCGAAGTATCTGCTGCAGAAACACCTGCAGAGGAGACAGTTCAGCCTGTACCCGTATTGATGCCCGGAGCACCTATTCTTGAGCCTGTTGCTGAAGTACCTGCGGCTCCTGCTGCACCTACAGTTGCAGAAGTTCCCGCTTCTTGTGCTGTCGAAATGCCTGCTGCACCTGTTTCGCCCGTGGTAGTACCTGTAGTTCCGGTTGTTCCGGTACCTGCAGCACCCGGAGCAATTGCACCTGCGGCACCCGGAGCAATTGCACCTGCATCACCGGAAGCACCTGCAGCGCCCGCCACAGTAGCTCCTTCTTCAAAGAAGGACAACACAAAGGCCGTTTCGGTAGGAGCTTTCTTCGGACTTGAGATTCTGTTCTTTATTCCGGTTATCGGATTTATTGCATCTATTATTTTTGCGGTTGCATCCCGCAACAAGAATATCAGACACTATGCGGTTGCGAAGCTTATTCGTACACTCGTGTTCCTGATTATTCTTACTGCCCTTGCGATTGCCGTATTTATTGTTTTCCAGCAGTCAGGAGCAACACTGTCAGATATATGGGATAAGATTCTTGATATCGCAGATATGATAGTAGGATAATCGGGACTGTCGCTATAAATTTAATATTTGAATTTATTAAACCCGGAGCTGTTTGGTTGCAGCTCCGGGTTTTGTGGTTGGTTCTAAATTTGTAAACTTTCGACATATTTGAACTGAATGATATCTTTTGGCGCAGTTTCAGCATACGCTTGCTCCAATAGCCTTTCTGAGGTATGCATCCTGATCTTCTTCATATAATGAGGTAAGGGCCTCAAAATATTTACGGTATGATTCGACTGACAAATTCGATTTTGCGGAATTCAAAAGAGACAAAAACCATTCCGGATCCTGATTGATATTTTTATGACATACTATTCAGTTGTACATTGAATCGAGTGTAAGCAGTATTGTGCTTTCATCATTTAGTGACTTAAACCAGTCGGTATATCCCGATAAAGAGAAAAACAGATATTTCGCTACATTATATTTTGCCGGTATCAGTCTTGCTCTGCTGAGCAGCGTGTCATATATTCCCTTATCGATTTTTTCGTTTTTAAATTTACATTCGCCGATAACAGCTGTTTTATCAATCTCTGATAATGCGACCACATCTATATCAGCTGACTGTGATCTTTTTTCATTATTCTCATCAATGACGGATTCGACTCCCCACCAAGTTCCGACAGATGTGATGAAGCATCCGTAAGTTCCGGCTATTCCGTTCATCAACGTATAGTATCTGCACATTTCTTCGAATACAGAACCCATAAATGAATGCAGAGCAGGTTTAACAATCTTTTGATAATATATTTCACCCTGTCCCATTTCGATTACACTGATTGCTTTTGGAACAAATTCATACCAAAATTTAAACATGTAATCTTTTAAAACGTATTGTGTCTTTTTCTTGTTTTTCTCGTCTGTGATGCACTTCTTTTTTTCAACAAGTCCAACGTTAATCAATTTTTCCAATGAGTAAAGTACGGTCTGTTCCTTTTCGCCTATTTTTCCTGCAATAATATTCAGGGCGTTTTCGCCTGTCGCAATCTGTTCAACAATATTGTTTACGATGGCTATATCCGAAAATTCCTGTGTCAAAAGGTTTCTGGTTTCATCAAATAAATAACCATCCGCTTTAAAAAATAGATTAACAATATTTTCATCTAAGCTTTTTTGGGGATTAATTAATGAAAGATACTTGGCTACACCACCGGTAATTCCGTAGCAGATTGCTTTATCTTCATTCGAATAATCAGGAACAAACTTTGCGGAGTCCAAATAATTAAAAGCATCAAGCTTTATCTGCGAATCACGTCTTCCGAAAATCGGACTTTTTTCGCTCAGCACTTTTTGTTCCATAAAGCTCAGAGAAGAGCCGCATAATATTATTTTGAGATTTTTGTCGCTCCAAACAGTGTCTATATACTTTTGAAGAATTGAAAGGAGTGCTTCATCTTTTTCTGCCCAATAAGGAAGTTCATCAATGATGAGAATAAGTTTTTCATTACCAATATTTTTATTTATAAAATCGAAAACCGCTTCTAAAGAATTAAAGCTGATATCTTCTAATCCCGGCATCATCAAATCTACCACCTGCTTTGAAAACAGTTCCAGATTTCTGCTGCTGCCTACTTTGGTAGCGGTATAGAATATCGCTTTCCTGTTTTTTACAAATTCGGTAATGAGTGTAGATTTGCCGATACGTCTGCGGCCGTATATTACGGTCATTCCGATTCCGTCTCTATTATAGAAATCTGTTAATGCCGTCAGTTCTTTTTCTCTGCCGATAAACATAAGAAGCCTCCTTATTATTGAAAGATAGCAATAATTCCAAATAAAATGATTCAAAATGATTTTGTTAAAATTGATTTGAACAAAAATTGTCTGAATAAAATGTACCATGGATTATTAGCGAATGCAAGAGAATATTTGTGAAGGAGGCATTATTTGATCGGACAGAAACAAAAAAGTGAGTCCAAAACATTGTTGTTTTGAACTCACTGATAATAGTGATATTAATTTCGAAAAAAATAACCCGATATTTTCATATCAACTGCTTATATATTTCCTGCTTGCTGACTCCTCTGTCCTTGGCGACGGCTTTCATGGCTTCTTTCTTGTCCATTCCCTGTGAGAGGTAGAGGTCCATATGCTCTTCGACGGTCATTTTCAGCCACTCGGTTTTGGTGTCTTCGGCGATCTCGTTAAAGGACTTGCCTTCGATGACCATTACGCACTCGCCCTTGGGTTCGTTTTCGGTATAGAAGGTTACTGCGTCATCGAGAGTAGTGAGGAATACCGTTTCGTGCTTTTTGGTAAGCTCGCGGCAAACGGTGATTCTGCGGTTTCCAAGAGTAGCTTGAAGGTCCCTCAAGGTTTTGAGCAAATGATGAGGAGCTTCGTAAATAATCATGGTACGGGTTTCGTTTACAAGAGACTCGAGGATGGTTTTACGTTCCTTTTTGTCGTAGGGAAGGAAGGCCTCAAAAGCAAAACGGCGGGTGGGAAGCCCGGAAAGAGTGAGGGCCGTAACACAGGCACAGGCACCGGGAAGTGAAGTAATGGTGATTCCTGCGGCATGGGCCATTTTAACCAGTTCCTCGCCGGGATCGGAGATGGCAGGAGTTCCGGCATCGGTTATCAGAGCAATGTTCTGACCTTCGAGCAGCTTATCCACAAGGACCTTGCCTTTATCAAACTTGTTGTATTCGTGGTAGCTGGTCATGGGCGTATTGATTTCAAAATGGTTCAGCAGCTTGATACTGTTTCGGGTATCTTCGGCTGCTATCAAATCCACTTCTTTCAAAGTTCGAAGTACTCTGAAGGTTATATCTTCAAGATTGCCTATCGGTGTTGCACATAAATATAAGGTACCGGGCATAAACAGTTCCTTTCGTAAAATTCTCTGTTTTTTCAGCTAAGATTAATATCAGCTAAGATTAATATCCGTAAATATCGTAAATCTCATCGGTATAAACATTGGGTTCTTTGTATACGATGAGAGGCTTCTCCACAGTCATTCTGGGGTTGCCGCCTTTGACCGCTTCGATGAGAACCATGTTGGGTTCCTTATCAATAAAAGGATAGACAAGCTTCATGCGCTTGGGCTCGAGCTTGTATTCCTTAAGTTTAACAATGATTTCTGCCAGTCTGAAGGGGCGATGAACGAGATAAAAGCGTCCGTTGGGTTTCAAAAGAAGTGAAGCTTCGCGGACTACGTCATCAAGGGTGCACATGATTTCATGACGAGCAATGGCTTTGGCGGAATCGGGGTTGACCAGCCCGTGATTGCCGAGCATATAAGGCGGATTAGAGGTAACAACTTCAAAGGTTGCCTTTCCGAAGGTTTCGGAGGCTTTGCAGATATCACCTTCAACGATTTGTACACGTTCTTCGATATGGTTGAGCTGAACACTTCTGGAAGCCATATCAACATTCTCGGGCTGAATTTCGAGACCCGTAAAATGCTGTCCCTCTGTTTTTGCAGCCAGAAGGATGGGAATGATTCCGTTTCCGGTCCCCAGGTCAATAACTTTCTCGCCGGGCTTAACATTAGCAAAGCCGCTCAGTAAAACGGCATCCATACCAAAACAAAAACGGGCGGGATTCTGAATAATCTTAAAATTGTTGCGCTCAAGATCGTCTATTCGTTCTCCGGGCAGGAGATCTGTATTTATCACCATAATTTCTCAGTCGTCCAGTTTACTCTTTCCTTCGCGGGCCTCAAGCTTCTCAAGCTCTTTAAGTTCCTTCATCTCCGAATCCGAAGCCTGACGCTCTTTTTTCTTGCGGGGCTTGAAGGTAAGCTGGTCGGGTGTATAATCATGAGCTTCCTTGTCACCGTTTTCAAGAGTGATGATAACGCGGACAATCTGCTTCAGAACGTTTACGCTCGCAACATCACCGTGCTGTCCGTCGGAAGTGGTTACGTGGTCGCCGACACCGGGAAGCTTTGCGTTGAGTTCTTCGTATGCGAGCTCTTCATTGTTCAGGCAGCACATGAGTCTGCCGCAGTTGCCCGAAATTTTGGTGGGATTGAGCGAAATGTTTTGTTCCTTGGCCATCTTGATGGAAACGGGAGCAAAATCGGGAAGATAAGTATTGCAGCAAAGAGGTCTGCCGCAGATACCGATACCGCCCAGCGCTTTTGCTTCATCACGAACACCGATCTGGCGAAGCTCGATACGGGTCTTGAATACGGAAGCGAGATCCTTAACCAGATCTCTGAAGTCGATTCTTCCGTCTGCGGTGAAGTAGAATAAAACCTTGTTGTTGTCGAAGGTGTATTCGCACTCGATAAGCTTCATTTCAAGCTCATGCTTTTTAATCTTTTCAAGACAAACATCGTAAGCACTTTTTTCCTTCTCGCGATTCTTGGCTTCCGTAAGGAAGTCTGCCTCGGTAGCCTTTCTGATAACCGGCTTTAAGGGCTGAACAACCTTTTCATCCTCGATTTCACGCACACCCAGAACAACGCTTCCGAATTCCACTCCGCGCGCTGTTTCAACGATGACACAGTCACCCTTTTCTATCTGAATATCCAGGGGATCGAAGTAATAAATCTTGCCTGCATGTCTGAATCTGACACCTATAACCTTTGTCATAAAAATACCTGTTCCTTCCTATTGGTAGAATTAATTTGATTTCATTGTCTGAACGAGCAGCTGCATGGCCGCTTCAAAGCTGACATTAAAATTGATTTGCTCCTTTGCCTTATCAAGGGCAAGCAGGATGTTGTTTATATTTTCATAGCTTCGGTTCGAAGCCTGAGATTTGATGTCTTCCAATTCCTCGGAAAAAATGATTCGCGAAGAATTGTGAGTGGACTTGTACATAAGCACGTCGCGAAACCATATACGCATGAGGTTGAAATAGTCGTCTATGGATTCTTTTTTCTCTTTGTCTCCCATCGAGGTCAGGGTGTTGTCTATTTCCGACTGCCTCATTTTGGATATATTTTTAAGAAGCGTGAGTACCTGATCCCTCGTATTTATAAAGTTCTGGTCATCCGCGTATCTTAATGCGTTTCCGATGCAGCCTCCGGAGAAGGAAGCGCAGAGCTTTGCAACATAATCGGGGAGCTGACGCTTTTCCATAATATATTTCTTGACAAGATTTGTCTCGATGGGCTTCAGCTCCAAAGTGACGCATCGTGAAAGGATAGTCTGTAAAAACGCACCCGTATTTGTGGCGAGCAGAAGAAGTACCGCGTAAGCGGGAGGCTCTTCAAGGGTTTTGAGCAGCGCATTTTGTGCTGCCTCGTTCATCTTCTCAGCTTCGTCAATAATGTAAATCTTGTATTTGCCGGAGTACGGTTTGATGGCGATATCGTTGACGAGCTGGCGTCTGATATCATCGACAAGAATATTCTTCTTTTCATGAGTGACGTAGATGATGTCAGGATGATTGTGCGATTCCGACTGCATGCAGTTGATGCATCCGCCGCAGGGCTTTGTGCCTTCACCGTCACATTCAAGAGCCGCTGCAAAACGCTCGGCCAGCATCATTTTTCCTGAGCCGTCTTCGCCCGAAAAAATATAAGCATGAGATATTTTGTTTTCAGCTATGGCCGAGAGGAGATGAGCTTTGATGCCCTCCTGGCCCACAATCTCATTAAAATTCACTTCGTGCTCCTTTTATCGAAAACTCAGGTAGATTATGCCATGCTGCGGAAAACCTTCTGTCCGGCAATCCGTCAGGTAAGTATATCCAGCAGAAGACCTCTGATTTCGTCGATGTTGTTCATGATAACGAGCAGGTCCATTTCGTCGTTTATCAGTTCTGCGGCAATGGCATCGAGCTTTTCATCGACAAGACGAATCATGCCGTAAACTCTGTGACGTCCTCTTTTATCAAGGAAGTTTTCACGTGAAAATTTATGGGAGCGATTTACAATCTCGTTCATAAAATCCTTAACCAAAGAACGATAACGCCGCATGTCCTGTATATCGCGCCGTTTTTTGATTTTCTCACCCTGCTCGGTGATTTCTCCCATAATGGTATTGAGTCTTTCGGCGAGCTCGGTTTCTTCGATGGTACTGATAAGCGTGAACTTAAAGCTTCCGTCGGTAGGCTTGTTGGCCTGTGTCTGCTCAACCGAATTTATGGGAGTCGTCTGGTTTACTTTGATATCCATACCTTACCTTTCCTATGAAGTCACGTTGGTTCGTCGTGACTTCATTAGGATTTGATACTCAAATCCTTACCTTTCCTATGAAAAACGCTTCAATTCTTCGCAGAGTTCTGAAAGACAAGTATCAAAATCCACATTTTCAAAACGCTTGGTGATTTCCAAACGCCTGATATTTTCTTCGCAGAAGTCCTCATTGTCCGCGATGAATCGGCGGCACATTTCGGTGTATTTGGGATTGACCTGCTTTCTTTCGCGCTCGAGGGCACGTGCAAGTCTTAAACCGTCCTCTACTTCGATATAAAGAGGAATAACTCTTTCGGGGCCGAAATAATTGCGAAGACTTTCGTATCCGCCGAGAACCATGGGAATCAGATAATCTTTGTCGTCGGTAATCTGTCCGTCATCGGCTGTGAAGTAATACCAGTCGCCGTGCATGGTATGATAACAGCGATATTCTATGATACGGTTTTCGTTCTTTAATTTCCTGAAGTCTTCATAATCGGTAAAGAAATATTCGACTCCCGGTGTTTCACCGCTTCTGATGGGCCTTGTCGTATATGGGGTAACTGTCGAAAGAGGAATCGGCTGCTTTTTCAAGATAGCCTGATAGAGGCTGTCTTTTCCGGATGCAGATTTGCCGAGAATGCAAAATAATCTGCCCTTGCCCATACCTTCACTTCCTTTCGAATACGTTATGTATATGTAAACAAAACAATCTGTTTTCGTCAGACCATATTTCTACAAAATATTATTATATCATATCAGGTGAGAGTTTGCCAATTCTTCTCTTACTTGAATGTAAGGAAAGATGTGCTATAATTTATAGCGTTGTTATTGACAGAATGTAGGATATAAGGATTTGCGAAGCAAATCCTTAGCCGATGGAGAAAATATTATGAGATTAAGACATATTGCGAAGGCAATACCTATTATAGAGCAGAGTGAATTTGTCGAACATGATCCCAAGGCCATGAAGGGTAAGTGGGGCGAGAGATTCGGCAACAGGAATCCGATACATATCGAGATTGGAATGGGCAAGGGCAAGTTTATCACAACTTTGGCTGCGCTTAATCCCGATATCAACTACATCGGAATCGAGCGTGCGGACTCGGTGCTTTACAGAGCTCTTCAGAAGCAGCAGGAGCTGAAACTTCCGAATCTTATTCTTCTGATGATAAATGCAGACGAGTTGGAGGAATATTTCGACGAGAACGAGATTGACAGGATTTATCTGAATTTCTCGGATCCCTGGCCCAAGGCTCATCATGCAAGACGCAGGCTGACTTCCGGAACACATATGGATAAGTATGCCGTGGTTTTAAAGCCCGAAGGCTGTGTCTGCTTTAAAACCGACAACAGAAGCCTGTTCGATTACAGTCTCGAGGCAGTTGCCGAAGCAGGCTGGAGTGCAGAGGATGTTACCTACGATCTTCACAACAGTCCTTATGCAGAGGGTAATGTCATGACAGAATACGAAGAGAGATTTTCAAGCATGGGCAATCCGATAAACAGAGCTGTTTTTAAGTATGTCGGAAGCAGGGAATAAGTTTGGAAAAAATTTTCCAAAAGAGTAATTTGGGTTACGAAAAAGAGCCGAAAACAAAAAATTAAAAAATATTAAAAAAAGTATTGACAACCACATTTTTAGGTCGTATAATCGCTCTTGTGCTCGACGAGAGCAAAACAATATGGATGCACCTTTAGCTCAGTTGGTAGAGCACCTGACTCTTAATCAGGGTGTCCAGGGTTCGAGCCCCTGAAGGTGCATTATAAAGTATCGGTTTTGAAGCTTAGACTTCGAGGTCGGTGCTTTTTTTGTGTTAACAGCGGGAAAAACGTATTGTCCGGTTGTTAATCCCGACCCTGCACAAGGTCACTTATATTTTGAGGAGGAAAAAAGATATGCTTTCATTTGAATGCGATTACAACAACGGAGCACTTCCGGAAATTCTTGAGAGTCTTGTAAAGACCAACGATGTAAAGGCGCCCGGATACGGAACCGATGTATTCTGTCTCAGCGCAAAGGAGAAGATTAAGAAGGCTTGCGGCCGAGAGGATGTTGAGGTTGAATTCCTGGTAGGAGGAACCCAGACCAACTCTATTATTATTTCTACTATGTTAAGAGATCACGAGGGTGTTATCTCAGCTACAACCGGTCATGTAAATGCACATGAAGCAGGCGCAATCGAGTACACAGGACACAAGGTTATCGAGCTTCCCCAGACTCTGGGAAAACTTTCTGCGGCAGATGCCGATCGATATATCACAGATTTCTACAATGACGGAAACCATGAGCATATGGTTTATCCCGGAATGATTTATATTTCACATCCCACCGAATACGGAACACTTTATACAAAGGCTGAACTTACCGCACTTCATGAGGTTTGCAAGAAGCACAATATTCCTCTTTTCCTCGACGGAGCACGTTTGGGATACGGAATCATGAGCAAGAAGACCGACGTTACTATGAAGGATATCGCCGAGCTTACCGATGTTTTCTATATCGGAGGAACAAAGGTAGGAGCTCTCTGCGGTGAAGCAGTTGTATTTACAGGCAATTCAAAGCCTGCTCATTTTGTGAATGCCATCAAGAAAAGAGGTGCTCTTCTTGCAAAGGGAAGACTCCTCGGTGTTCAGTTCGATACACTTTTTACCGATGATTTGTATTTCAAGGCAGCAGGCAATGCAATCGAGCTTGCCGAGGATCTCAAGAAGCTTCTTGCGGACAAGGGCCTGAAGTTCTTTATCGAGTCACCCACCAATCAGCAGTTCGTTATTGTGGAAAACAAGAAGCTTGAGGAGATTTCGGATAAGGTCAGCTACAGCTTCTGGGAGAAGTACGACGATACTCATTCGGTTGTAAGATTTGCCACCAGCTGGGCAACTACAAAGGCTGATATCGAGGCACTTTCTCAAATTCTTTAAATTTGTATTAAATACTGTGCGATACGTTTGACAAATAAAGAATGTGATGATAGCATTATTTCGATTATGTATTATTAGTCATTCTATTTAATTATTATGCATCGGAAAGAGATGAATTATGAATTCTAAAACTATGACTTACATCTTAAAGAGACTGCTGCTGTCTCTTGTTACGATTTGGGTTGTTATTACGATAACCTTCTTCGTAATGCATGCCGTTCCCGGCGGCCCTTTCCTCGGAGAAAAGGCAAAGTCGGAGGCTACGATTGCCGCACTTGAAGCAAAGTATGGTTTGGACAAGCCTCTCGGAAAGCAGTATCTCAACTATCTCGGAGACATTGTTACCAAATTTGACTTCGGACCTTCGCTTAAGAAAGAGGGACGTACCGTAATAGATATCATTGCCGACGGTATGAAGACTTCGGTTAAACTGGGTGTTTTTGCCGCTGCTATTGCGATTGTATTCGGAATTGTCCTTGGTTCGGTGGCAGCACTTCGAAGAAACAAAGTCGTGGACCGAGTTATCATGGTTATTACGACGGCATTCGTTTCAATGCCATCGTTTATCATGGGTACGCTGCTTCTGATTTTGTTTGCAATCAAGTTCAACGTTCTTCCTGCAAACGGAGAGACCGCGAAGGGACTTATTCTTCCGATTATTACCCTGTCGCTTTCTCCCATGGCGAGCATCACACGTCTTACCAGATCGTCAATGCTTGATGTTCTTGGTCAGGATTATATCAGAACCGCGAGAGCAAAGGGTGTTCCCAAGGTAAAGATTATTTTCGGACATGCGCTTAAGAATTCATTGATTCCCGTTATTACATATGTAGGCCCCATGCTTGCCTACATCGTAACCGGTTCACTTGTTGTAGAGCAGATTTTTGCGGTTCCGGGCATCGGACGTTCATTCGTAAACAGTATTACCAACCGTGATTATCCTCTGATTATGGGTACTACGATTATCCTTGCCACACTGATTGTATTTATGAACTTACTCAGTGATATTTTCTACAAGGTAGTTGATCCCAGAATTAACTTAGAATAACAGGGGTGTGTCATGACAGAGAGAAAAAGACCGTTATTTACAATGCATATTGACGTAACAGACCTTCTTCCCGCTTCAGCCGAAGAAAAGGAATACATGGTCCAGATGCGTCCTTCAACAACCTTCTTCAAGGATGGTCTTAAGAGATTCCTCAAGAACAAGGTTGCGACAGTCAGCTTTTTCGTAATTGTATTAATTACGCTTGCCTGCATTATAATTCCGTTCTTCTGGCCTTACAAATATGACCAGCAGCTCGGAGTCCAGCTGTTTAAGTCACCCGACAGCAGCTACAATAATCTGGCACCTTTCAAATACGGTGAAACCGAGCAGAAAATGCTTGATGCGGGAGAGAGTGTTTTTCCTCACATTTTCGGAACGGATTCACTCGGACGTGATTACTTCATCCGAGTTGTTTACGGTACAAGAATTTCACTTGCCGTAGGTTTCTTTGCAAGTATCATCGTCCTTGTAATCGGATTGCTGGTCGGTTCGGTTGCGGGCTACTGCGGTGGCAAGGTCGACCTTATCATAATGCGAATAGTCGATATTATTTATTCGCTTCCCGACATGCTGATGGTTATTCTTCTTGCCGCTGCTTTATCGCAGACAGGACTTGAGGCAGCCATTCAGGGAACGGTTCTCGAAAAGGTCGGAAGCAACATCATAAGCCTTTTCATCGTGTTCGCTCTTCTTTACTGGGTTTCGATGTCACGTCTTATCCGCGGACAGATTCTTTCACTCAGAGAGCAGGAATACGTACTTGCCGCAAGGGCAGCAGGAGCAAAGGGAAGCTGGATTATCAGAAAGCACCTTACTCCCAACTGTATCAGCGTTATTATTATTTCGACAGCACTTCAGATTCCGAGCGCTATCTTCACCGAGAGCTACTTAAGCTTCCTCGGACTCGGAGTAAATGCGCCCATGCCTTCACTCGGTTCACTTGCGTCGGAGGCACTAAACGGAATCACATCATATACTTATCGTCTGGTAATTCCCGCGATAGTAATTTCACTTATTGTATTATCACTTAACCTGTTAGGCGACGGTCTGCGTGACGCATTTGACCCGAAGCTCAATAATTAAGGAGGAAGAAACGATGGCTTATTTGGAAGTAAAAGACCTTCACACCTCCTTCTTTACGGACGCGGGTGAAGTTAAGGCTGTAAACGGAGTTTCCTTCGAGGTTGACCGGGGAAAGGTACTCGGTATTGTAGGAGAGTCTGGTTCAGGTAAATCCGTTACGGCATATTCGATTATGCAGATTCTTGCTCCTACCGGTAAAATCGTGGGCGGTTCCGTGAAGATTGACGGAAAAGAGCTCGTGGGTGCCGGCGAGGAAGTAATGAAGGATGTTCGAGGCAACAGGGTATCCATTATTTTCCAGGATCCAATGACCTCACTCAATCCCACATATACAATCGGACATCAGCTGATGGAGGCAATCCTTCTTCATACCGACAGAAATCGTAAGGAAGCTTACGATCGTGCGGTAGAGATGCTCCGACTTGTTAATATCAATGAGCCCGAGAAGCGAATGAAGCAGTACCCTTATGAGTTCTCCGGCGGTATGAGACAGCGAATCGTAATCGCAATGGCACTTGCCTGCGAGCCCGATATTCTTATTGCCGACGAGCCGACCACTGCGCTTGATGTTACAATTCAGGCACAGATTCTTGAGCTGATGAGTTCACTTCAGAAAGAACTCGGAATGGCAATCATCATGATTACCCATGACCTCGGTGTAGTTGCGCAGATGTGCGACGAGGTAATCGTTATGTATGCCGGATCCATTTGCGAACGCGGCAACGTAGAAGATATTTTCTACAATCCCGCACACGAGTACACTAAGGGACTTATGAGATCGATTCCCACGGTTGCTACCATGGGACAGAAGCTTCATCCCATCAGCGGTACTCCCATCGATCTTCTCAATATGCCCAAGGGTTGTCCTTTTGCTCCCCGCTGCGACGCAGCCATGAAGATTTGTATCAAGGAGCGTCCCGAGTATATTGAGCTTTGCGACGGACACTCATCCGCATGTTGGATGAATTATAAAAAAATGATGGAAGAGGGGGAATTTGAAAATGAGTGATAACAATCAGAAGCCCCTTGTTGAAATTAAGCATCTTAAAGAATATTTCGATATCAATACCGGTTTGTTTAAGACCAAGCCTCTTAAGGCTGTAGATGATGTTTCGTTTACAATCAATAAGGGTGAGACTCTGGGTCTGGTTGGTGAGTCGGGATGCGGAAAGACAACCGTAGGTCGTACTATCCTCAATCTTTACAAGCCCACCGCCGGTGAAATCTGGTACGACGGAAAGCAGATTGTTACACCTGCTGATATAAAGGAATTCAGAAAAAAGGCTACCATGGTTTTCCAGGATCCCTATTCTTCACTGAATCCCAGAATGACGGTTGCTGACATTATCGCCGAGCCTCTCGACATTCATAAGCTGTACAGCTCGAAGGAAGAGCGCAGAGAAAAGGTGCTCTCTCTTATGGCGGACGTAGGACTCAACAGTGAGCATGCATCGAGATATGCGCATGAGTTCTCCGGCGGACAGCGTCAGCGAATCGGAATTGCAAGAGCACTTGCTGTCAATCCCGAATTTATCGTTTGCGATGAGCCTGTATCTGCACTTGATGTTTCAATTCAGGCTCAGGTTATCAATATGTTTGATGAGCTTCAGGACAAGCGTGGACTTACATATCTTTTCATTGCCCACGACCTTCTTGTAGTTCGTCACATCAGTGACAGGATTGCGGTTATGTACCTCGGAAAGATGGTAGAGCTTGCTTCTGCGGACGATATCTGTGAGAAGCCCTTTCATCCTTATTCGAAGGCGCTTATGTCTGCGGTTCCCATGCCTGATCCCAAGATTGCAAAGGCTAATCAGAGAATCACACTTTCGGGAGATATTCCTTCACCTCTTAATGCTCCCAGCGGATGTCCTTTCAGAACCAGATGTCCTTACGCAGTTGACGTCTGTGCGGAAACGATGCCTGAATTCAAAGAGGTTGAGCCCGGCAGATTTGTTGCCTGCCACAGATGCAGCGAGATTAATTAAGCTGCGTATATTACTCAGATCTTTAGTCGCGGTGACTTTAGATAGAAAAAAGAAAAGGAGAGATGTTTTATGAAAAACATGAAGAAAGTTTTTGCTCTTCTTCTTGCTCTTGCTATGGTAGTAAGCTGCATGGCATGCGGAAAGAAGGACGGCGGTGCTGACAATCAGCAGACAAACGCTGACGGCACAACAAACACAGCAGAGTTGAAGACAACCTTCACCAATATCCCTAGTCTTAAGTACCTTTACAATACAAGTGAAGGCCACAAGGCTATCGGTGAGTACGTTCAGAGCGCATTCGCTCAGGTTGGCGTAAACATGAGCCTTGAGAACCAGGAGTGGGCTACATTCCTTAATACCCGTAAGGCCGGCGACTACACAGTAGCTCGTAACGGTTGGGTAGCTGACTACAACGATCCTATCTGCTTCCTTGATATGTGGACAACAAACTCAGGAAACAACGACGTTCAGTACGGTAAGGGTGCACATGCAAACCTTGCTATGTACAACCTTGATCTTACATCACTTGGTTATGAGACAAAGGTAGAGAACGGAACATGGGCACAGACCTATGATGTTCTTATTTCTACTATCAAGTCATGTACAGATTCTGCTAAGCGTTATTCTCTTATGCACATCGCTGAGGATATGCTTATGGAGACAGGATGTATTACTCCTCTTTACTACTACACAGACCTTTACATGCTTGATGACGAGGTTAAGGGCTTCTACAGCAACCCTCTCGGATACAAGTACTTCATGAAGACTACTGTTGGCGGCAAGAACGATACTATCTCAGTTTGTCTTGCTTCAGAGCCCGATACTCTTGATCCCGCTCTTAACTCAGCAGTTGACGGTGCTACAATGATCGCTCACCTTTTTGCAGGTCTTGCAAAGTGGGATCAGGATGCAAGCGGTAACCTTGTTATCGTTCCCGATCTTGCTGAGAGCCTTGTTGATGGTGTAACAAACGCTGACGGAACAGTAACTTATACATATACTCTTCGTTCAGGCCTTAAGTGGTCTAACGGTGAGGAGCTTAAGGCTTCTGACTTCGTAAATTCATGGCAGCGTGCAGCTAACCCTGCAACAGGTGCTGACTATGGTTACATGTTCGAGGTTGTAGACGGCTACAGCGATGAGGTTGAGGGTGATAACCTTAATGTATCTTGCGATGATGCTGCAAGAACAATCACAATTACTCTTGCAAACTCAGTAGCTTACTGGAATGAGCTTCTTGCATTCCCTACATACTTCCCTGTATACAATGCAAAGAACGCAGCAGACGGCTGGGCAACAGATCCCGCTACTTACATCTGCAACGGTTCATACGTAATTGATTCTTGGACACATGATTCACTCATCACTCTTAAGAAGAACGCTAACTACATTGATGCTGACAAGGTTTCAATGAACGAGATTAAGTGCTTCCTTTCAGATGATGCAAACAACATGCTCACCAACTTCAAGAACGGTGACTGGCAGCTTATCGATGATGTTCCCACAAACGAGATCGCAGCTCTTAAGAAGGACTTCCCTACAGAGTTCGTTATCGCAGGACAGATCGGTACCTACTATGTATGCTGGAACGTAAACTTCAACCTTCTTCCCGCAGACAGCACTTTAACAGGTGTTGAGGCTGAGAAGGCTAATGCTGAGATTCGTAAGGCTCTTGGTCTGCTTATCGACCGTAACTATGTAGTTGAGTCTGTAGCTCAGGGTGGACAGGTTCCCGCTTCTTCATTCGTTGCTATGGGTATGACCGATACCAACGGTGAGTTCTACAAGAACGCAGGTTCAAACAGCGGATTCACAGGATACTACAACACTGCAGCAGAAGCTTACTCAGCAAACTGCCAGGAGGCTCTTGTAACCCTTAACAAGTACTACAAGTAATTTGAACTGAATTATTTTGGATAGTATTATCCCCCTAAAGCAGACTGGGGAAATAACCCAATCTGCTTTAGGGGGATTTTTTATGCTTGTATTTATTAGGGCCTGGTGTGTTTAATTCTTGGGCCGTGAGTGTTTTGTGCTTCGGGCTTGCTTTTGCCGGGGTGATGACTTGCTTTGTGCTTTGGCATCGATTTTGAAAGATTAGCAGGCTACGATGCCACCAAAGATACTTAAGTCAGTTTTTGTAGAGAAAACGGCCCTTGGTCCCTTGTATCTTACACTTTCTGATGCTATATCTGAGGCCCACGTCAGGGCATCTTCAAAAGAATTCTCCATTTCGTAATAAGCATAGCAGAAAGCACCATGAAGAATATCCCCGGCAGCCAGGGAATCTACGCAATTAACTTTTTTAACTGCGAGCTCTTTATTCGGCAATAATATGCTTTTTTCACCTCGGGTGATTGCTTTATGAGAAATATTGGGATAATTCATTTCGAAAATATTGCTTCCGTTCATATCTGCAAACTTTTCTGAGCTAATCACAATCGAAGCCTTTTTCAGGAATTCGGCGGTATCGGGTTTATAGCTGCCTGCATCGAGAACAATTTCGCAGCTTAGCATGCCGAGAACCGGTAAGGCTATATCGGACTGATTGCAATCGAAAAGAGCAAAGTCAAAATCGGTTTCTGCAATCTTTTCAAAATCAATCTGTGAGAAACTGCTCTGACCGCTGATAATGGTTCTCGAACCATCGGCTGTAACCAGAATTGTTGATATTCCGGGGAGCTTTGAATCGCAGGACAAATTGATGATATTTACACCATAGGAAGAAAGCTCATTTTCAATCATATTCCCTTCGGAACTTTCTCCGAAAGCGGTTATCAAAGTCGCGTCTCCGCCAAGTGTAGCATAGGTGATAGCTGCATTCGCAGCCGGACCGCCGATGTATCTGGCGTAATTTCCGGTTTTTGCTTTTGAATTCACGTCAGGAACGGAATCGAGATAGTATATGTAATCAATATTGGTTAATCCGACGAAAGCAGCTTTTTTCTTCATAAATGTTTTTGAATCCCTTCAAGATGTTATGAATATTATATATCCGAATCAGCGTTTTGAGGAGAGGAACGGTGATTAATTTGTTATCTCAGTTGTATTCTACTTCTGTAGTCAATTACGCGGAGATGGGCGGAATATGAAAGCCTGAAAATTTCTTGAGGTAAATCGTAGATGCGCAAAAAAATAGATTTACAGTTTCGTGCCGTCGTTCAGGCCGAAGCGACGTCTGTTCGGGTTCAGCACATTCTTTATATCGCGTAAATTCGTACATAAAAAACTCTTTGCAGATAAAGAATCCGAAAGAACTTGTTCGGATCATTATCCGCAAAGAGCATAATATATTATTACATACGTGATATTAAGTTTGGAGACGCCGGGAATCATGAACCGGGTGACGCCGTGAGTCATAATAATCAAACAGCGAACTGGAAGGCACAGAAGCCTACATAAATGCACAGCAGCAGTACACCCTGCCAGCGGTAGAGCTTGCCTTTAATGAGTGCGGGCAGGCACATGATGCACATAACCAGAAGCATGAGCGGGATATCGATGAGCAGTGAAGCATTGTATCCCATGAAGGTCTTCTCGCAGGGAACATCGAACTCCGAAAGGGCTGTGGAAACACCGGTAACCAGAACCAGGTTGAAAAGGTTGGCTCCGATAACATTTCCGAGGGAAAGATCGCTGTGTCCTTTGAGGAGAGCACTGATAGCGGTAACCAGCTCGGGTAGCGAAGTTCCCAGAGCAACAAAGGTAAGTGCAATAACAGTATGAGGAACACCGAATTCCTCAGCAATGAAGGTTCCGTTATTTACGAGGAGGTTTGCACCGACCGCAATAACAGCAGCACCGATAACGAGCAGAAGGATTTCCTTAAGTAATGAAGCAGACTTTTCATTTGTATCCTTGTCGCCGGCATTTTCGGATGAGTCCGAAGCAGCAGCGGGAGAACTCTTTGCCTGCTTAACACAAATAATGATATATGCAACGAATACTGCCAGTAAAATGACACCGGTAAGTCTGCTGAAATGACCGAAAATATAAGCTGTTGCAACATAGAAGGCTGCCGAACAGAAGAAGAAAATGATAGGTGTTCGAATGCTCTTTTTGTCTACAGGGGCAGGTCTGAAGGTCATTGTGATGGCAGCAATCAGCGAAGTATTGCAGATGATAGAGCCGATTGCATTACCATATGCGATTGCTGAACCTCCTGCGCCGCCGGTAATGGCACCTGTTGCTGAAACCATAACCTCGGGAATGGTAGTACCGATTGAAACAACGGTTGCTCCAATGAGTATTTCTGGCAGATGGAAGCGGTGTGCAATACCGGTTGCTCCATCAACGAACCAGTCTCCGCCTTTTACAAGACATACAAAACCAAGCAAAAACAAAAGAATTGCTTTAACTAATTCCATATTCATTTTATTTCTCTCCTTTGTTGAAGCATCGTGACCTCACCGGATTTTCTTCGAAAACCCGTACCTTTTCTTTCGGTCACGTTGAAGCATCGTGACCTCATCGGATTTTCTTCGAAAACCCGTACCGTAATTGCACTGAAGTGCTATAATGGTTACATTATTATAAACAAAGAATAAGTGTATATCAAGGAATCTTTCTGCGCATTAAGGCAGTTTATTTTGCCGGTGGGTGTGGGAAGGCAGTGCCCATAAGAAAATGAATGCAAAAATAATGATCTGCCAAGATAGTGATCTGCAAAGATTCAAAAGATAAAAATAATTATTAATATTAATGGTTGCGAGGAGGAAATATGTTACCCAATGATCCTGTACTTCTTGTAGGTTATATGAATTTAAAACTCAGAGATGAATTCTCATCGCTCGAAGATTTATGTGATACTCTGGATATTGATATGGAGTTTGTTGTAAAAAAGCTTAAAGAAGCCGGATATAATTATAACGAAGCAACGAACCAGTTCAGATAAATTAAAGTGAGCAGAAAAACAATAGAAAACAAAAGCAACAGAAAAGAACAGAAAATAAAAGTAATAGAAAAAGCAGAAAACAGTAGAAAACAAAAGCAACAGAAAAAAGAAAACATTAGATAATTAAAAGCAATAGAAGATAATAAATCGCAAGTGGGAAAAATTGCAGGAAGAAATGGCGCAACCGCTTGCGCAATACAAATTACTGTGCTATTATACAATCTGTAGCGTCTCACTATTTGTGAAAGCTAAATTCAGACAGATTGTGAAACGCGGAGAGTAGAATGTTCGATTTTAAAAATATGGTGGTATATCAGATCTGGCCGAGATCCTTCAAGGATTCAAACGGGGACGGAATCGGAGATTTGGGAGGCGTAATCGAGAAGCTTCCATACATCAAGCAGCTCGGAGTCGATTTGATCTGGCTTTCTCCGATTTATCCGACTCACAATCACGATTACGGATATGATATTGATGATTACTGCGATGTAAATCCGGAGTACGGAACCCTGGAGGATTTTGACAGACTCGTAAGTGAGGCAAAAGCTCTGGGCATCGGTATCGTGATGGATCTGGTGGTTAATCATACTTCGTCTCATCACAAGTGGTTTGAGGCTGCAATCAATGATCCGAATTCAAAATATCGAGACTATTATATTTTTAAAGAAGGACGTCCCGCAAAGTCTCTGCGCGGTGGAAAGCTTCCCGTCACGACCGGAACCATTCCACCCAACAACTGGATGTCTGCTTTCGGCGGCAGCGCATGGCAGAAAGATGAGAACAGCGGAGAATATTATCTTACTCTCTTTACTCCGAACCAGTGTGATTTGAACTGGAAGAATCCCGAGGTTCGTGAGGAAGTTTGGAAGATTATGAAATTCTGGCTCGAGCGCGGAATTTCCGGCTTCAGACTCGATGTTATCAATGTCATCGCAAAAGCAGAGGGTCTTCCCGATGCCGGCAATCCGTCCAAACTTGATTTTCCTTTTGAGCATATCGTCAGCCTTCCCAAAACTCATGAGTATCTGAAGGAGATGAATGAAAAGGTTCTCAGTAAATACGACTGCTTTACAGTCGGCGAGGGAATGGTGACTCCTCTTGATGCGGTTATCGGATATACCGGACCTGATGCAAATGAGCTGAACATGATGTTCCAGTTTGACCTGGCATTAATCGGCTGCGGACCTCTCGGAAAATACGATTTCAGAAAGCTCTACCACTGGACTATCGGCGAATACAAGGATATATTTGACCGTTGGCAGAGCGGAATAATGGAGCAAGGCGGTTGGATGGGAAATTATATTTCCAACCACGACCAGCCAAGGCCCGTTTCAAGATTCGGAAACGACAGAGCATTAAGACGTGAATCGGCAAAAGCTCTCGCGCTTATCAACATGACGATGTACGGAACACCCTTCATTTATCAGGGTGAGGAAATCGGAATGACAAACTGCCTTCTGGAGCCCGATGAGTGGAAGGACTTTGAGGCCATCAATGATTATGAAATGCTCAAGAGCATGATGCATGTTCCCGGACCCGTGGCAAAGAAAATTGTTCAGAAAATGACTCGTGACAATGCCAGAACCGTGATGCAGTGGACCGGAGGAAAGAATGCAGGCTTCACGGAGGGCGACAGCACGTGGATTAAGGTCAATCCGAACCACACCGAAATCAATGTGGAAGACGATTTGAAGAACAGTGCTTCGGTACTGGACTTTTACAGGCAGATTATCCGGTTGAGACATATGAACGATGAGCTCAATTACGGTTCGTACCGAATGATAGCGAAGAGCAACAAAAAAGTAATCGCATATATTCGTGAGAACGAGGATAGGAAGCTTCTGATAGTCGTCAACATGTCCGATATGCCGGCGAAAATTGATCTTGGTGAGATGCCTTACCGCAAGGGGCATTGTATTTTATCGACACACAAGGATGCAAAATATACAAGGCTTATGGAACTTGAGCCTTTTGAAGGAAGAGTATACAGGGTTGGTACGGTTTTAAAGTAAAACCGAATACAGGAGGAAAATATGACATTGGTTATAATGGCCGCCGGAATGGGCAGCAGATACGGTGGCTTAAAGCAGTTGGATCCTTTGGGACCCGGCGGTGAATTTATTATTGACTATTCGATTTACGATGCAATTGAGGCCGGCTTTGATCATGTTGTGTTCGTAATTAAAAGAGAAAATCTCGAGCTTTTCCGCGAAACGGTCGGAAAGCGAATTGAAAACCGCGTTAAGGTTGATTATGCATTTCAGGATATTGACGATATCCCTGAAGGCTTTGAAGTTCCGGCGGGCAGGGTTAAGCCTTGGGGAACAGCGCATGCGGTATACTGCTGCCGCAAATATGTTGATGGTGCCTTTGCGGTCATCAATTCGGACGATTTTTACGGACGTGCGGCTTTTGAATGCCTTGCGGAATATCTTAAGAAGGCTGAGAAAGAAAATGTACTTCCTCATATGTACTGCATGGCCGGATATGAACTGAAGAATACTTTGACCGAGAACGGTTCGGTATCAAGAGGTGTGTGCACAACAGATGAAAACGGATATCTGACTACAATTGTAGAACACAAGAAGCTTGAGAGGGTTTCGGACGGAAGCATCATTAATACTTTTGATGACGGATATACCTGTACAGTACCTGAGGATGTAAAGGTAAGCATGAATGCGTGGGGATTTTTGCCGCCCTTCTTCGACACTCTTGAAAATTGTCTGAAGGCTTTTATGGGCAAAGAGGTTCCCGCAAATCCCGAAAAAGCGGAATGCTATATTCTTACCGCGGTTCAGAATGAGATATCTTCGATGAGCGGCGCAGTTAAGGTATTAAGCACACCGGCTAAGTGGTTCGGCGTTACTTACAAAGAGGACCGCCCCGGAGTAGTGGCCGCAATCCGCGGTCTTATAGACGAGGGAGTGTATCCCGAAAAACTTTGGAATTAAGGACAGAATGGAGAGTAGAAAAATGAGTATTTTGGTTACAGGCGGAACAGGTTATATCGGAAGCCATACAGTTGTTGAGCTTCAGACAGCCGGATATGATGTAGTGGTTGTTGATAACCTCAGCAATTCGAGCAAGGAGAGCCTTAAGCGTGTAGAAGAGCTTGCCGGCAAGCCTGTTCGTTTCTACGAGGCTGATATCAGAGACAGAGCAGCCATGGACAAGGTATTTGAGGAGAACTCGATTGACAGCGTTATTCACTTTGCGGGACTTAAGGCTGTAGGTGAGTCGACCAGAAAGCCGGTCGAATATTACGAGAACAATATTGCCGGAACCCTTACACTTATTCAGTCTATGAGAGCGCATGGCGTAAAGAGCATCGTGTTCTCGTCATCTGCAACCGTGTACGGCGATCCTGCTTTTGTACCGATCACGGAAGAGTGTCCCAAGGGAACCTGTACCAATCCCTACGGATGGACAAAATCCATGCTCGAGCAGATTTTAAGCGATGTATGGAAGGCTGATAATGAGTGGAATGTGATTCTGCTTCGTTACTTTAACCCCATCGGAGCTCACAAGAGCGGCCGAATCGGAGAGAATCCTAACGGAATTCCGAACAACCTCATGCCTTACATTACTCAGGTAGCTGTCGGAAAGCTTGAGCGACTGAATGTATTCGGCAATGATTACAAGACGCATGACGGAACCGGCGTGCGCGATTACATTCATGTAGTAGACTTGGCTGTAGGCCATGTTAAAGCTATCAGGAAGATAGAAGAAAAGCCGGGTCTCAAGATTTACAACCTGGGAACCGGCAAGGGATATTCCGTTCTTGATATTGTTAATGCTTTCGAAGCTGCTACGGGAGTAAAAATTCCCTATGTTATCGGACCCCGCCGTCCCGGAGACATCGACGCCTGCTATTCAAATGCAGAGCTTGCCAAGAAGGAACTTGGATGGGAGGCACAGTACGGAATCGAAGACATGTGCAGAGATTCCTGGAACTGGCAGTCGAAGAATCCTAACGGCTACGAGGCCTGAACAATAATACTATTTCTCGAATTTCTTTATAAGTTTAAGCTTGCGGGGTGTGTAAGGATGCTCACGCAGCGGAAGGTTGAATTTTGCGCGTCCCATCAGAACCGTGCTGGGATGCGTAAATTCCCTGAAGCCCCAGATTCCGTGATAAGCACCCATGCCCGAATGGCCGGTGCCATTGAAGGGAACGCCCTTAACCATAAGGTGCACGCATACTTCGTTGATGCATCCGCCTCCGTACTGCTGAGTCTGCATAACCTGCTTGGCCCACTTGATATTTGAAGTAAATAAGTAAAGTGAAAGGCCATGCTCTCTTTCTGCAATAATCTTCATCAAATCATCGGTTCTTGAATCCTTGAAAGGAATAATCGAAACTATAGGACAGAACAGCTCGTGATTGCATATAGGGTCCTGGATGTGAACAGGATATACAATAGTGGGCTCGTACTTTAATGTTTCGGGATTGCCCTTTCCTCCGAATACGATCTTATCCCTGTACATTTCAGCCTCATTCGCACATTTATCGTATGCCGCGCGGGTTACAAGCTTGGGATACTCGGGATTGTTTACGGGATCTTCTCCAATCTGGCGTATAAATTCCTTCTTCAAAAGCTCGACAAACAAATCCGCTACCTCGTCCGCAACCGCAATCTGGTTGACATTGATGCAAATCTGTCCGGAATTGCAGAGCTTGAAAAATGCAATCTTGCGTGCAGCATCCTCAAGGTTTGCATCCTTGCGGACAACACACCAGTTTCCGGTCTCGCCTCCGAGCTCCAGAGTAACGGGAGTGAGATTCTTTGCAGCCTTTTCAAGAACATGCTTTCCGACTTTCGGAGAACCGGTATAGAAAATTTTGTCGAAGCGCTGATCGAGGCACATGTCCGCAACATCATGACCGCCGTCGATAACGGTGACATAATCCTCGTGGTAAATATCGGCAATAATTTTCTGCAAAACTGCCGTGCAGGCGGGTGATTTTGAGCTTGCCTTTATTACCGCGGTATTGCCGCCCGCTATAGCCGCAGCCAGAACACCGAGCGAAAGCAGGATGGGGAAATTGTAAGGGCTGATGATCAGAGATACGCCATAAGGCATCTTGTATACTCTCGTAAAAATACTGGGGAAGCATACAAATCCGCTGAAATGAAGTTCGCGCTTTGCCCACTTCTTCAGGCCGCGAATCATTTCGTTGGTTTCAAGAATAACAGTACCGATGTCGCAGAAGTAGGCTTCCGCCTCGTGTCTTCCGAGGTCTTCAAAAAGAGCCTGCTTGAGCTCTTTATCATATTTGTACATTGCATCTTTAAGCTTGGCCAGCTGCTCGAGTCTCCACTCGAGATCGAGAGTTTTTCCCGACAGGAATAATTCGCGCTGCTTAGCCACTATGTTTTCTATTTTTTCGTTGGTCCAGTTTGCCATATGAAACCTATTCCTTTCTTTTGAAAATCTATGATGATACGAGTGGTGATAAGTTTCCCTTGCCACTCGCTGCCGATACTGTGTTTGGGTTCGGATACCGCTATGATATCCCCTTACCGTTTTCAATTATATCGCATAATAACCATGCCGACAAATAAACATACAGTAAACAAATACGGAGTGAAATGCCTGGCGGAAGAATAGGTGAGAGATTTGGCCAAAGATTTGGAGAAACACAAAGAATACTCGTGGATGAGGTTGATTCTTTGCAGATGGTGAGTCGTGTGCGGCGAGATTACAAAGAAAAGGTCGGGAAGAGTAATGAATCTTTGTAGTTGGGAAGATGGATGAGGTGAAAATACAAAGGAAGATTCAGAATGAACTAGAATCTTTGTAGCCGGGAAGTTGAATGCGATGAAAACACAAAGAAATTGTACGTGGAGGCTGGAGATCCATGTAAAGTCCAATATAAAGGACTGGCTTTGCATATAATTGAAGTATATCCAGTACCGTAGACCTTTAATTGAAAAATTTAATGCAACAAAATCGTTATGCGGACGACTAAATCAATTTGAGAGGAGATTAGCCAGGATAAGATAAGTGAGAACATATAATCTTGTACGTCAAAAATACAGATGTCATGATGAAAAGAAAAACAAATATGGTATAATAAAATGTAGTGTGGAGTCAGCTATGAAAGAGTGTTTGTTTTAGAAAAATGGGCATAAAAAAACTCCACTTAAGGAGCCTTTTATACACCAATGTGTTGTTGGTTGGTCAAGCCAACGATTTGAGTAAACTTTTATTTGAACTCGCAGTGTAATATCATAGGGGTCTTAAACGTAACACACATACTGGCACATTCTGCCGCAGTTTGAGAGTAGTGCAGTATCATAACATAAGTATTACATTTCGGAGGTCTTGTGTGAAAAGTCGGTTTGGTCGTATTGTTTATATACTTATTCAGTGTACCTGGGGAATCGGTCAGACTCTGATTGGGTTGATTGTTTTCCTGGTTAATATCAAAAGACCGCATTCTTTCTACATGGGTAGTATAAATACCGTTTGGGATTCAACTTCCGGAGTCAGTCTGGGGTTGTTTATCTTTACACCGAATTCGCAATTCAACGGCGAAGTCCGGACGCATGAGTACGGGCATACGATTCAGTCCATGATTCTGGGACCGTTCTATCTGATTCCGGGAATCATTTCTCTGGCCTGGGCCAACCTGCCGTATTTTGAAAGGCGAAGAAGCAAACTGAATCTGCCGTATACGGCCTGCTTTGTGGAGGCAGGTGCCAGCAGACTGGGCGAGAAGCTGACCGGAGAGAAAGCCCTGTGGTGAGGAAGAATGAACCGAACAAGAAGCTGAACCGGACAAGAAGCTGAACCGGGGAGACGAACCTGCTAACGGAATATGCCATGGTGTCAGTTCGGACAAATCGCAAAAACAAAATACGCAAAAATTAAAAAAACAAATAATAAATAATATGCAAGGGGGATTGCAATGAGCAGAATTGATGAACCGATTAAAATCGGAAGTGTTACTTTAAAGAACAGAATGACTTTCGCACCTACGGTTAAGTTTGATTATACCGATGATTCGGGACTGGCCGTACAGAAGCATATAGACCATTATGCTGAGCGTGCGGAGGGCGGCTGCGGACTTATATGTGTGGAGGCTACAGCTGTTGATCCTACGGGACGTTTCGGAAGAAATCACATGGGTATCTGGAATGATGAGCAGGCAAAGAGCCACAAGCCGATAGTTGAAGCCTGCCATAAGGCCGGGGCGGTGGTTATTATCCAGTTGAATCATACCGGATATGTTTCGAATCCGGAACTTGGCAAACCTATCGGACCTTCGGCCATTGAGAAGAAGGGATATCGCGGAGATTATACTACCGTTGAAATGACAATCGATGAGATTCACAAGATGCAGCAGGCTTATGTGGATGCAGCGGTGCGTGCAAAAAATGTTGGATACGACGGAATCCAGCTTCACGGCTGCCACGGATATCTGATTAACCAGTTTGCATCTCCCGCGAACAACAAGCGTACAGATGAATACGGCGGATGTGCCGGGAACCGTGCGAGATTTGCTGCCGAGATTATGAAAGAAATTCGAAACAGATGCGGCAGCGACTTTCTGATTTCCATTCGAACGACGGGCTGCGACGATACTGTTGAGGATGCAATCGAAGTTGCTGACGAGTATGTAAAGGCAGGATGTGAGTATCTTCAGGTTTCCTTCGGAATGGGCTCTGTCGATGAACTGATTCATCCCGATAAAAATCTTATCGGAATTCATATCGCCGGTGCCAAGTTTAAAGAGCATTTTAACGGACGTGTTCCGGTTTCGTGTGTGTGGAATCTGTTGACTCCCGAGCAGATAAAATATATTATTGAAAATGATTATTGGGATACGGTGGATCTGGCCAGAGCCGTGCTCGCAGATCCCAATTTCGCAAACGCAGCCATCAACGGTACCGATTATGTGAAGTGCTTTGAATGCAAGGCTTGCCAGTACGGACCCGGCACAAAGCATATGTGTCCCGCTGCGTTAAAGCGAGAAAAGAAATAGGAAATTCGGTTTTGCATGAAGAACCGGATGAGGTCATGATGAACCGTCGTGACCGAAGAGAGGAGAAAGATTATGCGCAAATCAATTAAAACACTTATCGGATGTGCTCTCGTTTTCGCATTGGCATTGACCTTAATGCCGGTAATGAAGGCACAGGCAAAGGAAACCGTCGGCTTCTTCGAAGTAAATTTTAAAGACAAGGACAAGACCT
This sequence comes from Lachnospiraceae bacterium, assembly GCA_045616585.1. Taxonomy (GTDB): domain Bacteria; phylum Bacillota; class Clostridia; order Lachnospirales; family Lachnospiraceae; genus RUG11977. The sequence continues at coordinate 22,431 of JAZLGZ010000041.1, read as the reverse complement.
GTGAAATTACAAAATATACAGGTGATGAAGTAAATCTTGTTATTCCGGATGAGCTGAACGGCTATAAAGTAGTATCCATCAAGGGCTTTAACGATAAAAAGTTCCTGCAGACAGTTAAGCTCCCCAAGTATTTGAAGACCATTGACTCAAGCTGCTTCAGCGGATGTCAGAATCTGAAGGAAGTCACAATTCCCGGAAGCGTTGAGGTTGTTCAGGGATTTTCACGTTGTTCTAAGCTTGAGAAGGTTGTGATTAGTAAGGGAACCGTAACAATCGGCGACTATGCATTTTCAGAGTGCTCTTCACTGGGATCTGTTACCATTCCTTCTACTGTTAAGAAGATCGGAAGATATGCTTTTCGTAAAACAACTGCTCTCAAGAGTGTTAAGCTGCCCTCTGCTCTTGAATCAATCGGCGGCGAATCTTTTACTGAGTCCGGAATCACCGAGCTTATTATTCCTGACAGTGTAACCTCAACCGGAACTATTATAGCCGGTTCATGTCCGAACCTTACTAAGGTTTCTTTCGGTAAGGGTCTGTTAGAATGCTGCGGAGTTCGTAACTGCCCTAAGCTTGTTGAACTTGATTTCTCACGTGCGATTTATTGCCGTTCACTTGATGGCTTTGACAAAAATGAAGCACTTGAGTCAGTTACAATGCCGGTTAATCTCGAGAAAATTGAGGACTCATGTTTCAGTAATTGTAAAAATCTGAAGAGTGTTAAGCTTAATGAAGGACTTGCGGTAATCGCAAACCATGCATTCAGCGGATGCGGTTTATCAGAGGTTCATCTGCCCAAGACTTTGCAGGGATTCTGGACATACTCTTTTGACGCCGACAAAATTACGAAGATGGTTTGCGATGCTTCCATCATTAATACAAAGCATATTTTCAATAACTACGGAAAATATACCTTTGAGGTTTATGACAACTCTGAGTTCCTGGAATATTACAGAGACGGTTATCAGGGCAAAGCAGCGGGCGGTAAGTCACTGGAATATGTTGTAAAGGAAGCAATTCCTTCGACCGGACTTAAGCTTAATAAAGAGACGGTTGTTCTTTGGGAGGGTACGCCTCAGACTGTTAAGGCAACACTTACTCCTGCAAATACAACAGACAGTGTTTGCTGGGAAAGCAGCAATGAGCGAATTGTTCATGTAAATCAGAACGGACAGTTGTTCTATGTCGGTGAGGGAAGTGCTGTTGTAACAGCAAGAACAGTATCGGGCCAGATTAAGCAGGTTAATGTTATTGCACAGAAGCTTCCCACTTCACTTCGAGTAATTGATTCTTCCAAGAAGGATGTGACATCAATTACTCTTGCCAAGGGTAAGAGCATTTCCTTGTCAACAATCGTTGATAAGGGACGCACTGATGTAAAGGTAAAGTGGAAGTCAAGCAAAAAATCAGTTGCAACAGTTTCTGCTTCAGGAAAGATTACAGCAAAGAAGAAGGGAAAATGTAAAATTTACTGCACAACCGAAGTCGGAGATCTGAAGATTACCATCAATGTTGTTGTAAAATAAGCATAATTGAAATAAAAAGCGGGGCCGGAACGGTCTCGCTTTTTTATTCGACCCCTTAATTATCCCTCACAGCGTGAGGGTCGGGGAAATGCTGACGCATTTGAATTCGCGGTTAAAGCATCCACGAATTCGACCCCTTAGTTATCCCTCACACAGTGAGGGTCGGGGAAATGCTGACGCATTTGAATTCGTGGTTAAAGCATCCACGAATTCGACCCCTTAGTAGTTATATACAGCACGGGGACCGCCGATATATTTGGCTCTGGTCTTTGCTGCGGTCAGATGTGCCTCTCCTATGGAGTTGATATTCAGCCTGACAGGAACCGCAACATGCTTTAAGTGCATGCCTATAAAGGTATCTCCGATGTCCAGTCCGGCTTCGGCCTTAATAAATTCTACAGCAGTAGGCTGGGAGAAATGCTTATAGGCAGCAGTGGCAAAAGAGCCTCCGGCCTTCGGAGCAGGAACAACATTAACTATTTCATAGCCGCGTTTTGCGGCTATTTCTTTTTCTACAATCAGCGCGCGGTTTAAGTGCTCACAGCATTGTGCAGCGAGGAATACGTTCTTCTCTTTACAAGCCGTATATATTCCTTCGAATACCTTGTCTGCTACTTCGGGTCGCGATTCGGAACCGATTTTGGAACCGCAGACTTCACTGGTTGAGCAGCCGACCACAAGGATATCACCTTCAGTGAGTCCTCCCGTGCGGATTATTTCTTCGGCCGCAGCATATGCCTCATTATATACTTTGGCAGCTTCTGTTTCTGTGCATGTCCAGTCATATATTTTGCTGTGGTCGCCTTCTTTTAATGTACTCATATATACCTCGCTATTTTTAAGACGGTGCAGATTTACACTGCATCAGTGATAGTATCTGCTCATGTTATATCACAGGATAATCGGAGCTTTCAAGGATAAGGCTTCTTATTTTGCGTTTTTTGCAGTATATTTACTGCTCACAATGGGGTATGATTAATGCATAACATTCACATGAGTACTTGTGTAAAAAAGGAGTGAAGAAATATGAAAAGCATTAAACCCGGACGCGGTCCTTCAAAGATGGGAGCAGTAGGCTCGGGATTTGCAGTTGTATTCGGAGTGTTCTGGTGCATTCTCGCAGCAGCGATGGGAGCATGGTTTATGATTCCCTTCGGCTTGATCTTTATCGGTTTTGCTGCATACAGCGGTCTTTACAATGCCCATAATGCAACTGCGGAAGACAGATATTCGATTGTTGATATTGTGGATTCCGAGGAAGAGGATGACCCTTATAATGTAAAATACGGACGCAGGCTTGATGTTATCGAAAATGCCGCCGAGGCAGATTTCGATGAAGAGCGCGGATTTTGTCCTTACTGCGGAAAAACGGTTGAAGGTGACTATGAATTCTGTCCCAAGTGCGGAAAGAAGCTGCCCGTAGCCAAATAAACCGATAAAAAGCGGTCGAATCAAAAAGTAAAAGAATAAATCAATATTAAAACAACTTGAAAAATCGAACAGATGTTTGTATAATGTAATTGGAGGACGAACATATGGTCGATTTTTCTTTTGTTAATACTTCAACGGATATGGCGGAGAAGTCCGCTGCCGTGAGTACCGGTTTATCTCTTTCTGAGAAGCTGGAAATTTTATCGGATGCAGCCAAGTATGATGTGGCTTGCACTTCCAGCGGTTCGGATCGCCGCGGACAGAAGGGGATGCTGGGCAACTCCGTAGCAGCAGGAGTCTGTCATGCTTTTGCTGCGGACGGAAGATGTATTTCCCTTTTAAAGATTCTTATGTCAAATCATTGCGTTTACGACTGCAAATACTGTTCAAACCGCAGGTCGAACGATGTAAGAAGAGCAACCTTTACTCCTGAAGAGATATGTACACTTACCATCGAGTTTTACAAGCGCAATTATATAGAAGGTCTGTTTTTGAGCTCCGGAATTATCGAGACACCCGACAAAACCATGGAGCTTATGTGTAGGACTTTGCGCCTGCTCCGAACCACTTACAGATTCAACGGATATATTCATGTGAAGGCTATTCCCGGAGCTTCGGAGGAGCTGCTGTATTCTGCGGGACTGCTGGCAGATCGTATCAGCATCAATATGGAACTGCCGAACCAGAGCAGTCTTTCTCTTCTGGCACCGAACAAAACCATGAAGAATATCCTTCGCCCCATGGGTCAGATAACCGACACCATCGCCGGGCATCGTCTGGCTATAGGTAAAAGTGCCCGCATGGAGCGTGCCGTCATCAACAATCACCTTGCCGACAGTATTTGGGGCAGTCCCGGTGCCGGAAGGCTCGAGGGTTCCCGTTTTGAAGGAATCGGCAGCAGTGCTTCTCCTTTTACGGATGCATCATCTTCAGCTATTACCCGTTCGGAGCTTGATTCCATCGTATCTCCCGGTAGACTTATGTATCCCGCCGAACGCAAGGACAGGGATTTGCGCCGTCCGTTTGCACCTGCCGGGCAGAGTACGCAGATGATTATCGGAGCTACGGGCGAGACAGACTACGATATTATCAGAACCAGTCAGAGTCTTTATCAGGGCTTCGATTTGAAGCGTGTTTTTTACTCGGGATATATTCCTATTAATGAAGACGCTGCGCTTCCGGAGCTTGGTACACCGGTTCCTCTTTTAAGGGAGCACAGGCTTTATCAGGCGGACTGGCTTTTAAGGTATTACGGTTTTCATGCCGAAGAGATTCTTTCACCCGATAAACCGAACCTGGACAGTCGAATCGATCCGAAGTGCGATTGGGCACTTCGCCATCTGGATATTTTCCCGGTTGAAGTCAATACCGCATCTTACGATACCTTGCTTCGTGTTCCGGGTATCGGACCTACCGGAGTAAAGAAGATTATGAGTGCGCGCCGTTACGGTCATGTGAATTTCGATATGCTCAAAAAGATGCATATTGCACTAAAGCGAGCTCAGTTTTTTATTACCTGCGGGGGCAAGATGCTCTACAATATTCCGATAGAGGAGCAGTTTATTCTTCACCGCTTAGCTGATGATGAGAAGCCGGAGCTGATGCGGATAGAGGGCAAGGATGTGAATTACGAGCAGATGAATCTGTTCCGGGACTTCCATCTGCAGGGAGGTACGGGCACATGACGGTTTTTACCTGTGAGCATGAATGGGAAGCAATGATGACCTGCATTTACGAGGCATGGACGAGCAGGAAGGGACACGAGAATATCAGACTGGAATTTGAACCGGTAGGTCAGCTTTCTTTGTTTGACGAGTATGTTCATGTCGAATCGGATCAAGTCAAAGCCCAAAAGGTTATGGATGCGGTTAATATAAAGATTTCGCCTCAGGTTTATTATGAGCTCTCGTATTCTTCCATGGCTTACGAGCCGGATGTTCTGGACAATATTTATCGTGTCATGATTCTGGGATTCGCATACGGCCCGGGGGTTCTTGATATGGTTCAGTACAGGGATATTATGCGCAACCGACTTATCAGAAAGCGTGTCGGAGGGGAGGCTTGGAGCTTTGTGGAATTTTTGAGGTTTCATCGCATGGGCGATGTCTATGTGGCACATATCGAACCAAAGAGTCGTGTGCTTCCGGTTCTGGCCGAACAGTTCAGTGATCGAATGCCTTCCGAGCATTGGATTATTATCGACGACACACACAAGGAAGCAGTCGTTCATCCCCGTGATGAGCAGTATTATTATCAGAAGTTTACAGATGAGGAATTTGAAAGAACTCTGAGCTCCGAAGACGAGAACGATGAATACACCGATATGTGGAAGGTTTTCTTCGACACAATAGCTATAAAGGAACGTGCGAATGCTCTTTGCCAGAGGTCGCATTTCCCTATCTGGAAAAGAAAGCATGCCGTGGAATTTCAAAAATAGGAAAGTATTGCTAAAGTCTGAAGTTTGTTATAAAATAAGCGCTAAGTATACGAACCGGTGATTCTTTTATATAGAGGCCTGAGGCTATGGTGCCGATGCAGCCCGCTATAATAAAAGACACAGAAGGGAGAGAATTATGGCAGACGAAATACTTACCGCAGTAGATGAAGAGAAGATTTCGAATTTCATTTACAATTTTATTAAGGAAGATATATCAGAGGGAGGACAGTTTGAAGGTCAAACCGTTCACACTCGTTTTCCTCCCGAGCCCAACGGATATTTACATATTGGACATTGTAAGGCACTTTGCATCGATTTCGGCATGGCTGAAAAGTTTGGCGGAATCTGCAACCTTCGTATGGATGATACCAACCCCGCGAAGGAAGATACAGAGTATGTGGTGAATATTCAGCAGGATATTCACTGGCTCGGCTTCGATTGGGGCGACAGATTCTTCTACGGATCGGATTATTTTGAGAAGGATTACGAATACGCTATTGAGCTTATTAAGAAGGGTCTCGCATATGTCTGCGAGCTTACTCCCGAGGAGTTCAAGGCAAACCGCGGAGATACTTCGACTCCCGCAACTTCACCTTACAGAGACAGACCTATTGAGGAGAACCTTGCTCTGTTCGAGAAGATGAGAAACGGCGAGATTGAAGAAGGCAAGATGACACTTCGTGCAAAGATTGATCTTGCAAGCGGAAACTTCAACATGCGCGATCCTGTTATTTACAGAATCAGATATATCAATCATCACCGCCAGGGAACAAAGTGGTGCATTTTCCCGATGTACGATTTTGGTCATCCCATTCAGGATGCGCTTGAGGGAATTACGCATTCACTCTGTTCACTTGAGTACGAGGATCACAGACCTCTTTACGACTGGGTGGTAAACAATGTTTCCATTCCTTTCCACAAGCCCAGACAGATTGAGTTCGCGAGACTTGGAATCGATCATACAGTCATGAGCAAGAGAAAGCTTCGTCAGTTGGTTGAGGAGCATTATGTATCAGGTTGGGACGATCCCAGAATGCCTACCCTTTGCGGACTTCGCCGCCGTGGTTACACAGCAAAGGCTATCAGAACCTTCTGTGAGACCATAGGTGTAGGAAAGAGCAGCAATGTTATTGAGTTTGCTGAGCTTGAGAGATGCTTAAGAGACGATCTCAATCTTACCGCAGAGCGTACAATGGCAGTTCTGAATCCCATTAAGCTTACCGTTACCAATTACCCCGAAGGCAAGACCGAGGAGTTCGAGGTTGAGAACAATCCCGCAGTAGAGAATTCCGGAACACATACAATTACCTTCTCACGTAACCTCTGGATGGAGGCTGATGACTTCCTTGAGGAGCCTATTCCCAAGTACAAGAGAATGTATCCCGGCAACGAGGTTCGTTTGAAGGGTGCTTATCTTGCAACCTGTACAGGATGCCGCAAGGATGAGAACGGCAATGTCGTAGAGGTATTCTGCGAGTACGATCCCGATTCGCGCGGAGGAGATCCTGCAGACGGACGTAAGGTAAAGGGCGCAACTCTTCACTGGGTTGACCAGGCTTCTTGTGTTGACGCGGAAGTTCGTATTTATGACAACCTCTTCAACGATGCAGAGCCCGACGGACCCGACAAGAATTTCCTTGATGCACTTAATCCCGACAGTCTTACTGTTCTTACCGGATGCAAGGTTGAGAAGGCAATGGTGGATATTGCGGCTGAATTTGATAAGGCTGAGAACAGAACAGGTATAAATGCTCCCACCTTCCAGTTCATGCGTGTAGGATTCTTCTGTCTTGACAACAGAGACAGCAGCGCCGAGCATCTTGTATTCAACAGAAGCGTATCACTTAAGGACAGCTTCAAGAAATAATTACTATAAGTAATAATTCATAACAGATTAACTGATCTGATTCTGTTTTGAAATGATATTAGTACTTTATTGCGGTAATGCACTGAAAAAGAGGTTGCATTACCGCAATTTTTTTTATATAATACCCATATTCGATTTAGCGGTTTAAAGCGCAAAACTGATTTATACAGAAAGAAAGCAGCGGATATGGAAAAAAATCTTACCAAGGGAAGTGTTTTTAAAACACTGGTTGCGTTCTCGCTTCCCTTTTTATTGTCAAATATTCTTCAGACTTTATACGGATTGGCAGATCTTTATATTATAGGTTTGTTCTGCAAGACCGAAAGTACGACTGCGGTGTCCATCGGAAGTCAGCTGATGCATATGCTTACGGTTATGATAGTCGGACTTGCGATGGGAGGAACCGTACTGATCGGAAAAGCGGTAGGTGCAGAGGATAGGAAGCTCAGAAATAAGGCGATCGGAAATACTATTGCGATATTTTTGATAGTCTCAGTAGGACTGACCGCTGTGCTTGTGCTTTGCCGAGGCCTGATTGTGGATGCGATGTCTACTCCTGTAGAAGCAGTCAGTGAGACACTTGAGTATGTGCTTATATGTTTTTTCGGTATTCCTTTTGTAACGGCGTATAACGTCTTGAGTTCTGTGTTCAGAGGAATGGGCGACTCAAAAAGTCCCATGTATTTTGTGGCTGTTGCCTGCGTTTTTAATGTCGGACTTGATTTTCTTTTTATCGGAGCGTTCGGAATGGGTGCAGCCGGTGCGGCGCTCGGAACGATTCTTGCTCAGGCTGTAAGTGTTGCGGTTGCTATTACCGCAATCAGAAGAAAGAAGATGATCGAAGGCCTTACCGGCAGAGATTTAAAACCGGATAAAGCAGTATATTCCGAGATTTTTAAGGTAGGAATCCCGATATCGGTACAGGACGGATTTATCCAGATTTCTTTCCTGCTGATTACAATATTCGCCAATTCCAGGGGTCTGCAGGATTCTGCAGCGGTGGGTATTGTTGAAAAGCTTATCGGAATTCTGTTCCTGATTCCGTCTAGCCTCCTGGCTTCGGTATCAGCACTGTGTGCACAGAATATCGGAGCAAAAGAGCTTGGACGAGCAAACAGAACCCTGTTTGATGCAGCAGCCATAGCGGTTGCTTTCGGTTTATTTTTCTCGATTCTTTTTCAGTACATTGCGCCTTGGGCGGTCGGAAGATTTACCGACGATCAGATGGTAATAAAATTGGGCGATCAATATATGCGTTCTTATGTCTGGGACTGTATAGTTGCGGGAGTACATTTTGTTTTCAGCGGTTACTTCTGCGCTATAGGAAAATCGGGAATATCATTTATGCACAATATTATTTCCATTTTGACTGCCAGAATACCGATAGCTTACTATGCATCCGTGCATTATGAGTCACTGTACCCTATGGGACTTGCCGCGCCCATAGGTTCCGCAATATCGGCCATTATATGTGCCGTTGCATTTATTGTCCTGAATAAGAAAATTAAAAACGACACATTATAAAGTCAATTGTATTTTATCGGGTCAATAAATATACCGGCAGTATCGCAGTATGCCGAAAACTGTGCTATAATACGGGTAAAATACCCATATTATAGGGTAACGGTACAGCAATGTGACAGCTCGGGATAGTATGGGTAATTCATAAAACCCGGAAGGTCACGATTTGCATGATCGAATATAGGAGTGGAGCCGATATGGACAAAATAAGAGCGGAAATTGAAAATATAGATAAAGAAATAGCAGCTCTTTTCGAGCGCAGAATGCGTTGCGCCCAGCAGGTTGCGAATTATAAAAGGGAGCATGGAATTCCGATTCTGGATAAAGCAAGAGAGGCAGCACTTCTTGAACGCAACGCAAAGCTTATTGAGAATAAGGAATACGAACCCTATTACAGGGAGTTTTTATCCGCGACCATGGATATTTCGAAGCGCTACCAGCATAGATTGCTCGAAGGTGTTCGTGTTGCGTACAGCGGAATTGAAGGATCGTTTGCGAGTATTTCGGTTGCGCGTATTTTCCCGGATGCCGAAAGAGTTCCGAGAAAGAATTTTGCGGATGCCTACGATGCAGTAGTAAAAGGTGAATGCGATCTTGCGGTACTCCCGATTGAGAACAGTTTTGCAGGTGAAGTGGGACAGGTTATGGACCTTATGTTCCACGGAGATTTGTTCATAAACGGAATATACGAACTTCAGGTATCGCAGTGCCTCCTCGGTGTCGAAGGCAGCTCGGTGGATACCATCAAAACCGTAATCAGTCATCCGCAGGCGTTGGAGCAATGCAACGATTTCATTTCCAAACATAATTACAGACCCATCACTTCGGAGAACACTGCCCGTGCAGCCAAGGAAGTTGCCGACAAGAACGATATTACCGTCGGAGCAATAGCAAGCCGTGAAACGGCGGACCTCTACGGACTTAAAATAATCGATCACGATATAAACGAGAGCAGCAACAATACCACACGTTTTGCTGTTTTCTCGAAGAGCAAGGACGTAATGAAGAATAACGATGAATACAGCACCTTTATTCTTATGTTTACGGTAAAGAACGAAGCCGGAACTCTTGCGAAGGCTATTTCGACTTTAGGCGAGCATGGCTACAGCATGAGAGTTATCAGAAGCCGCCCGGTTCGCGAGGAGAACTGGCATTATTACTTCTATACGGAGGTTGAAGGCAAGATAGAGTCTGAGCAGGGCGAGAAGATGCTTCTGGATTTAAAAAAGCAGTGTGAGTTTTTCAAGGTACTCGGAACCTATAAGCCCGGCACCAAAATTTAGCCGTACAGCGGTGTGAGAGACGGAAACCAAATTTAACAGATGTGAGGAACAATATGACAATAACCTGTAATATCCCCGGACACGTATATGACATTCGAATTGAGAGAGGTTTGTTGCCTGTCATCGGAGAAGAAATCAATTTAAACAGAAAGGTATTGGTTGTAACCGATAAAAATGTACCAAAGCAGTATGCTGAAACGGTTATGTCTCAGTGCAAGACACCGGTACTCGGTGTCATAGAAGGCGGAGAGGACAGTAAGAGTCTTGAAAGCTTTGCTTATCTTCAGAAGCTTATGCTTGAGAACGGTTTCAACCGCAAAGACTGTGTTGTTGCGGTCGGAGGCGGAGTGGTAGGAGATTTGGCAGGATTTGCCGCATCGGCCTATATGCGCGGTATAGATTTCTATAATGTACCCACCACCGTTCTTTCACAGGTAGATTCGTCAATCGGCGGAAAGACTGCAGTAAACTTCAACGGTGTAAAGAATATTGTCGGAGCTTTTTATCAGCCTAAAAAGGTAGTTATCGATCCCGACGTTCTTAACACTCTTTCAAAACGTCAGATCTCAAACGGACTTGCCGAGGCCATCAAAATGGCACTCACCTTCGATGCAGATAAGTTCAGAGGTTTCGAGGAAACTGCTGCCGACGGCGATCTTACTCAGATTATTGCGGATGCGATCGAACTTAAGCGCAAGGTTGTTGAAGAGGATGAAAAGGAGCAGGGTCTCAGAAAGGTACTTAATTTCGGACATACTCTCGGACACGGAATCGAAGTGTCGTGTGACGGCAAGCTTCTTCACGGTGAAAGCGTTGCTCTGGGAATGACCGTTATGTGCAGCGACGAGGTAAAAGAAAGACTTCTTTCCGTTCTTGAAAAATTTGAACTGCCTACAACCTTCAGCTTTGATTTGGAGAACGCACTTACCGCTGTATCTCACGATAAAAAGTCAAAGGGAGATACGATTTCGGCAGTATTTGTTGAGAAGGTCGGAAGCTTTGAAATAAGGGATATTACTCTTGATGAGGCAGAAGCAAGACTTAAAACGATTCTGTAAAGAGCGCGGAACGACTAAATACAATTTTGCAATAAGTCTGCCTCGATATTTTTGAAGCGGAACGCAGATAAGGTTAATAAAGGAAAGGAATAGTCCGTATGCTTTCGGCAGCCGGATTATAATGAAAGACCATGAAAAATACATTTGGACAGAGCCTTCAGGTAACTCTGTTTGGAGAAAGCCACGGAGCATATATCGGAGCGGTTCTTGACGGACTTGCACCGGGAATTGAAGTTGATGATGCATTTATTGCTCATCAGCTTGATTTGCGCCGCCCCGCAGGAAAAATCGGAACTGCCAGAGTCGAGCAGGATAAGTATCAGATTGTAAGCGGCTGCTACAAGGGAAGAACTACGGGAACTCCTTTGTGCATCATTATTCCCAACGAGGTTCAGCACAGCAAGGATTATGAATCTGTGCCCAGAATAGCAAGACCCGGACATGCGGATTATACCGCAAATGTAAAATATCATGGCTATGAGGATTTCAGAGGAGGCGGACATTTCAGCGGACGTATAACCGCTGCTTTGGTAGCAGTGGGAGCTATTGCGATTTCGGCACTGAAGACAAAAGGGATAACCATAGGTACACACATCAGCCGGCTTCACGGAATCGAAGACAAGCCCTTCGGATGCCTCGAAGAAGACATTAAGCTCCTTGCAGATAAGGAATTTGCAGTGCTCGATGATGAAATAGGTGCAAAGATGCGCGAGACTATTACTGCTGCGGCAGAGAAGGGCGACAGCATCGGAGGCGTGCTCGAGACAGCGGTCGTGGGAATGCCCGCGGGCGTAGGTGAGCCCTGGTTTGATACCGTTGAAGGTATGCTGGCGCATGCTCTTTACAGTATTCCCGCAATTAAGGGAGTTCAGTTCGGAGCAGGCTTTGATTTGGTTGAAGGCTTCGGAAGCGAATACAACGATCCTTTACGGGCTGAAGACGGTAAAGTTTATACCACTACCAACAACAACGGAGGAATCAACGGCGGAATTACAAACGGTATGCCCATTACTTTCAGGTGTGCGGTAAAGCCTACTCCTTCGATATATCTTGATCAGGACAGCATCGATTTGAAAACCGGAGAGAATGCATTGCTCGCTATTAAAGGTCGTCACGATCCTGCAATTATTCACAGAGCGAGAATCGTGGTCGACAGCATGACGGCAATTGTTCTTTATGATATGCTGAGTGCACGCTTCGGTACAGATTATTTCGGACCCGAGAAAGAAGGAAACTGACCAACATGGAATACGGACTTATCGGTGAGAAGCTGGGACACAGCTACTCCAAAGAGATACATGAGCTTATCGGATATTATGCATATGAGCTTAAAGAGATACCCAGAGACGGTGTTGATGCCTTTATGAAGGAAAAGTCCTTTAAGGGAATCAACGTTACCATTCCTTACAAGGAGCAGGTTATACCGTATCTTGATTCAATAGACGAAGGAGCCGCAGCAATCGGTGCGGTAAATACGATTGTAAACGATGATGGTAAGCTCAGAGGATATAATACAGATTTTATCGGATTGAAGATGCTTATTACACACGCCGGACACAATTTCGAAGGCAGCACGGTTTTGATTCTCGGAACGGGAGGAACCAGCAAAACTGCGATGGCGGTTGCAAAGTCTCTCGGTGCGGCTACGGTTGTTAAAGCAAGCCGCAGCGGCAGAGACGGGGCTGTTACTTATGAGCAGGCCGTTGAGCAGTACTCGGGAGCTGATTTTATTATCAATACGACTCCGAGCGGAATGTTTCCGAAGGTTGATGAGCAGCCCATAGATTTGACACCGTTTACTGATCTCAAAGGTGTAATCGATGCAATTTACAACCCTATGACGACTAAGCTTATGGCACAGGCCGAGGCACTTCGCGTAAGAGCTGACGGCGGCTTAAGAATGCTTGTATATCAGGCAGTAGTGGCTGCAGAGTATTTTGCCGGAGTAAAGCTTTCGAACGGGAAGGCAGAGGAAATATTTGAGATTATTAAAGAAAGGCATATGAACTAATGAAAATCAGAGTTATTAACGGACCGAATTTAAACATGCTCGGAATCAGAGAGCCCGGTATTTACGGGTCACAAAGCTATGCCGGACTTTGCGAGATGATAAAGAAGCATTGCGGGGAAAAGGGAATTGAGGTTGAGTTTTTCCAGAGCAATCATGAAGGTGACCTTGTTGATTATATTCAGCAGGCTTACGGAGTATCGGATGGAATCGTTATCAATCCCGGTGCATATACCCATACAAGCATTGCCATTTTGGACGCCGCCAAGGCTGTTTCGATCCCTATGGTAGAGGTTCATATTTCCGACGTTTTCGCACGTGAGGATTTCAGACAAATAAGCTATATCCGTGTCGCTTGCAAAAAGACCATCACAGGACACGGACTTCAGGGATACATTGAGGCAATCGATTTTCTGACAGGTAACGAGTAATCGTTTTTGCTGTGACTGAGATTGATACGGAGGTTAATATGTATATCGGCAAATCAAGGGCAGAAGGCGTAATAGGTGCGCCTCCTTCCAAAAGCATGGCCCACAGGCATATTATTTGCGCGGCTCTTTCAAAGGGAGCGAGCGTAGTTTCAAATATTGATTATTCGCAGGATATCGAGGCAACACTCGACTGCATCAGGGCACTAGGCGCAAAGGTGGATGTAAACGGTTCGGAAGTGACAATAACCGGTATTGCGGATAAACCCGGGGCAGCAGTTGACTTTATGTGCCGTGAAAGCGGAAGCACCATGAGATTTTTCATGGGAATAGCGATGCTGTTCGGATGTCCCTCGCGTTTTTTCGGAAGCGAAACCTTGAGGAACAGACCTTTCGGAATATACGAAGATATTTGCAAAAATCAGGGAATTGTGTTTGAAAGAAAAGAGGACCACATCTATCTTGAAGGCAAATTAAGTGCCGGTGTATACGAGCTCGCGGGCAATGTCAGCAGTCAGTTTATTACGGGACTTATGTTCGGATTGCCGCTGCTTGAGAAGGACAGTCTGATAAAGCTGATTCCTCCCGTGGAGAGTCGATCGTATATAGATTTGACCATCAGTGCACTCAGCGCAGCAGGAGTAAAAGCCTGCTGGAAGAGCGAGACCGAAATAGAAATACCCGGAAATCAGCAGTACAAAGCATCGGATATTGCCGTGGAAGGTGATTATTCAAACGCAGCATTTCTCGATGCCTTCAATTATCTGGGTGGTGAGGTTGAGGTTACGGGTCTTAGCGACAGCAGTCTTCAGGGTGACAGAATGTACAAAAAGTTCTTCCCCGAGCTGAAGGCAGGGAAGGCTAAGATTGATATTTCGGATTGCCCGGACCTGGGTCCCGTTCTTTTCGCCGTGGCAGCAGCCAACAACGGAGGATATTTTACCGGAACCGCAAGGCTTAAGATAAAAGAGAGCAACCGGGGACAGGTAATGTGCGAGGAACTTGCAAAGTTCGGAGTTGACAGTGTTCTCGGGGAAAACGACATAGAGATAAAGAAATCTGAGCTTCATGCTCCGACAACTGATACGGAAGGACACAATGATCATCGAATCGTAATGTCGATGGCTTTGCTGCTTTCGGTTACTTCCGGAGTTATAAACGGCGATAAGGCGGTAACGAAGAGTTATCCCGGATTTTTTGAGGATATTAAATCACTTGGAATAGAGGTTAAGTAATATGGAATGGATTGTTAAGAAAAAGGTTCTTATTGTCGGTCTGGGACTTATCGGCGGAAGCTATGCAAAAGCTCTCAAGCGTTTCGGTTACACCGTTATGGCGATTACCAGAAGCGAGGAGACTATTAAATATGCCCTGGAGAATAATATTATCGATATCGGTTCCACATCTGCCGATCCTGAGATATTGAAAGAGGCTGACTGCGTGATCATTGCGCTTTATCCTTCAATCATTAAGGACTGGATTCTTGATAATCAGAAGTATTTTAAGCCCGGTATCCGCATTACCGACGTAACAGGTATTAAGAGTGCGATTGTATACGAGATTCAGGATATTCTTCGCGATGATATTGAGTTTATTGCGGCCCATCCCATGGCCGGACGTGAGACTTCGGGCGTCAAGAGCAGCGATGACAGAATATTCAGAGACGCTAACTATATTGTTGTACCTACCGAGAAGAACACTGACGCGAGTATCGAATGGTGCGAGAATCTCGGACGTATTCTGGGCTTCAACAGAGTGTCGGTACTCACTCCCGAAGAGCATGATGAGATGATTGCTTACGTTTCACAGCTTACACACTGCATTGCGGTATCTCTGATGACCTGCAACGATAACGAGAACCTGCGCGATTACACCGGAGATTCTTTCAGGGACCTTACCCGAATCGCTAAAATCAATGAGAATATGTGGAGCGAACTGTTCTTTATGAATAAGGAGCCTCTGCTTCGTGAGATGACACGTTTTATCGACGAGCTTACAAACCTTAAGAAGCTTATTGAGGATAATGACTCCGAAGGCCTTAAAGAAAAGATGCGTCTGTCGACCACAAGACGTGCTAGATTTGATAAGAAATAAAATGTGGAGAGTGGAATGAAAGTAGAATTTGTTAAAAAACTTGCGGTACCTGCGGAGATAAAGGAGCTCTATCCGCTTACCGGAAAGATGTCGGAAATCGTAGATACAAAACGAGCTCAGCTGGAGGCTGTTTTCTCGGGCAGGAGCGACAGACTTGTGCTGATTATCGGCCCCTGTTCCGCGGACAATGAAGAAAGCGTACTTGACTATATTTCGAGACTTATTCCCATTCAGGAAGAGGTCAAGGACAAGATTATGATTGTCCCCAGAATATACACCAATAAGCCCAGAACCACCGGAGACGGATATAAGGGACTTCTTCATCAGCCCGATCCCAATGCCAAGTCGGATTTGTTCAAGGGTATTATTGCTACAAGACATCTTCATATGAAGGCTATAGAGGATACGGGATTTGCGTGCGCGGATGAAATGCTTTATCCGGAGAATTACCAGTATCTGGACGATCTGCTTGCATATGTGGCTGTCGGAGCCCGTTCCGTAGAAGACCAGCAGCACAGACTTACTGCCAGCGGTATCGATGTTCCGGTCGGAATGAAGAACCCTACCAGCGGTGATTATTCCGTAATGCTGAACGGAATAATGGCTGCTCAGCATTCACACTCCTTTATTTACAGAGGATGGGAAGTAAAGTCCGAAGGCAATCCTTATGCGCATGCTATTCTGCGCGGATATACCAACAAGCACGGAGAGTCACAGCCCAATTATCATTATGAGGATCTGATTCGTCTTTGCAATGCATATGATGAGAGGGAGCTTGTGAATCCCGCAGTAATCGTTGATACGAACCATTCAAATTCGGGCAAGAATCCTTTTGAGCAGCCCAGAATCATCAAAGAGGTTCTTGGCTCCGCAAAGCATGATGAAAGAGTAAGAAAGATTGTTAAGGGATTCATGGTTGAGAGCTATATCGAAGACGGCAATCAGAAGGTTGGCGGCGGATGTTACGGAAAGTCGATTACCGATGCGTGCCTCGGATGGGACAAGACCAGAAAACTTATCGACGAGATGATGGGTCTTCTCTGATCTGCGAACGAAAAAAGATTGTCCGGTCGGCTATGTATCCGTACAAGGTTTTGCATTTAGTATAAAGAAATTATAAACAGAGATAAATAAACGCATTTACCTATTGACATGGTAGGTAAATGCGTTTATATTTAGTTCAACCTACTGAGCGAGTAGGTAAAAAAGTCAGTAATGCCGAATGGCAATATATATGAGTGCACTTATTGAAGTGCAGAATGGAGAGAATATGGTATATGCAGACAATGCGGCTACTACCGGTTTGAGTAAGCACGCGCTTGAGGCTATGATGCCCTACCTTACAGAGGAGTACGGCAATCCTTCAAGTCTTTACTCATTCGGACAGAAGTCAAAGGAAGCGCTTGAGGATGCAAGAGCAAGAGTTGCTGCCTGCTTGGGCGCTGATTTTAAGGAGATTTACTTTACTTCGGGCGGAAGCGAGGCAGACAACCAGGCTATTTTCACCGCTGCGGCTCTCGGAGCAAAGAAGGGCAAGAAACACATTATCTCAACTGCTTTCGAGCATCATGCAGTGCTTCACACACTTGACCGACTTAAGAAGCAGGGTTACGAGATTACTCTTCTTGATGTTCACAAGAACGGACTTATCGATCCCAAGCAGGTTGAGGATGCAATCCGCGAGGATACATGCCTTGTAACCGTTATGTACGCAAACAACGAGATCGGTACAGTTCAGCCTATCGCCGAAATCGGTGCTATCTGTCATGAGAAAGGTGTTCTGTTCCATACAGACGCTGTTCAGGCAGTAGGACATTTACATATCGATGTTAAGGAGCAGAATATCGACATGCTTTCATTATCTGCTCACAAGTTCCACGGCCCCAAGGGTGTCGGCGTTTTATATGCCCGCAAGGGAATTATGCTTGATACACTGATCAACGGAGGAGCTCAGGAGCGCGGCAAGCGTGCCGGTACAGAGAACATTGCCGGTATCGTAGGACTTGCAACCGCACTTGAGGATGCCTGCGCAAGCATCGATGAGACTGCAGCAAGACTTCTTCCTTTAAGAAACAAGCTTATCGACGGTCTCAACAAGATTTCTTATTCGGAGCTCAACGGTGATGCGGAGCACAGACTTCCCAGCAACGTAAACTTCTGCTTTGAGGGTATCGAGGGTGAGTCTATTCTCCTTCTTCTTGATGATAAGGGAATTTGCGCTTCATCGGGTTCGGCTTGTACTTCGGGTTCACTCGATCCCAGCCATGTACTCCTTGCAATCGGAAGACCTCATGAGGTTGCTCACGGTTCACTTCGTTTATCGCTCGGTGAAGACACAACCGAAGCGGATGTTGACTATCTTATCAGTTCGGTTACAGAGGTTATTGAATACCTCAGAAATATGTCTCCCTTCTGGAGAGACCTTGTAACAGGCAAGCGCAATCACGTTTTCAGTGAATAAATCGGCTCGCAAACGACAAGCTTTTGGTTAAGGAATAGAAATCAGGATTATTAATTTACAGCGTCCCGGTGACGCAGAATGGAGAATAAAATGGCTTTATACAGCGATAAAGTAATGGATCATTTTCGTAATCCCAGAAATGTAGGTGTTATTGAGAATGCAGACGGTGTAGGTGAGGTAGGTAACCCCAAGTGCGGCGATATCATGAAAATTTACCTTAAGATTGATGACAGCATCATCAGTGATGTTAAGTTCGAGACCTTCGGCTGCGGAAGCGCCATCGCTTCCAGCTCAATGGCAACAGAGCTTATCAAGGGCAAGCATATCGATGAGGCTCTTTCACTTACAAACAAGGCTGTTACAGAGGCTCTTGACGGACTTCCGGCACACAAGCTTCACTGCTCGGTACTTGCCGAGGAGGCTATTAAGGCAGCCATGAAGGATTACTATGACAAGAACGGAATCGAGTACGATCCTTCGATTTTCCCGGCAGAGCATGATTGCGATCATTGCTGCTAATTTATAAACTTACGGCGGTACATCGGTATCGCCGTGTTTTGCTATTGTATGGCAAGGTACGGATTTTCGAAGAAAATCCGTAAGTAAGGAGGCAGATAAAAGCTATGATAGTATCAACCAGAGGGCGTTATGCCTTGCGAGTTATGATTGATATGGCAGAGCACAACGACGGCAGCTATATGGCTATGAAAAGTATTGCCGAAAGACAGAATATTTCACTTAAATATCTTGAGAAAATCCTTCCAATTCTGGTAAAGGAAAATATGATAGAAGGCGTTCACGGAAAGGGCGGAGGATATAAACTTACCCGTGAGCCCCGGGATTATCGTGTGGGGGATATACTCAGACTGACCGAAGGAGATTTGGCTCCGGTATCGTGTCTAGATTGCAATTCGGGTTCCTGCGAAAAGACTGCAGAGTGCAGAACAAGTCCGATGTGGCTTCAGCTCAACAAAATAATAAATGATTATCTTGATTCGGTTACTATTGCGGATTTGATGAAGGACGGCGAAGGAGTATTGATTTAATCAATATCTTTGCTATTGGAGGCAGTAATGATAAAAAACGTTTTTTATGATTTGGACGGAACGCTTTTACCTATGGATATGGACGTTTTTGTATCCTCATATTTCAAACTTCTTGTAAAAAAAGCGATATCTTACGGACTGGACGGAGACAAAATAGTACCGTCGGTATGGGGAGGAATAAAGGCCATTGTGGCAAACGACGGAGCTAAGACCAATAATGAGGTTTTCTGGGATTATTTCCTTGATGCAATGAATATTTCAAAAGATATGATGGCTGTGTTCGATGATTTTTATGCCAATGAATTTGAGCAGGTAAGGCACGATTGCGGATACAATGACAAGGCGCCGGAGCTGATTAAAACCGTAAAGGAAATGGGACTGAATCAGGTGCTTGCCACAAATCCCATATTCCCGGAAATCGCCACCGGGGCCAGAATCAGATGGGCAGGACTTGATATCAACGACTTTGAATGTGTTACAACCTTTGAAAACTGCCATTACTGCAAACCGAGTCCGAATTATTACAAAGAGCTTCTGGATAAGGTTGGGATGAAGCCGGAAGAAACTCTCATGATAGGCAACGATGCAGAAGAGGATATGGTTGCCGAGACACTCGGAATGAAGGTATTTCTTCTGACCGATTGTCTGGTCAATTCAAAAAACAGAGACATTTCCGGGTACCCTCAGGGGAATTTCGACGACGCACTGAAGTATATAAAGACCCTGATTTGAGACAATGCTTATGCATTTTTGGATTATCGGGATTTAGGAGGATATATGAAGAACATTACAATCGGTAATACAGGAATAACAGTACCTCAGAACGCTTTCGGAGCGCTTCCGATTCAGCGCGATACTACCGAGGTTGCGGTAGATCTTTTAAGAAAGGCATATGCCGGCGGCATGAGATTCTTCGATACCGCAAGAGCGTACAGTGATTCGGAGGAAAAAGTAGGAATAGCCTTTGAAGGAATTCGCGAGAATATTTATCTGGCAACCAAAACCATGGCTAAAACTCCCGAGGTTTTTTGGGAGCAGCTTGAGACTTCACTGAAGCTTTTAAAGACCGATTATATTGATATATACCAGTTCCATTGCGTAGATACCTGCTACAAGCCCGGGGACGGTACCGGAATGTACGAGTGCATGCTCGAGGCCAGGAGGCAGGGCAAGATCAGACATATCGGAGTAACCGCACATAAAATCGAGGTTGCCTTTGATTGCGTAAACTCGGGCCTTTACGAGACTTTGCAGTTCCCTTTCAGCTACCTGGCATCTCCCCGTGAGATCGAACTTGTTAATCTTTGCAGGGAAAAGAATGTCGGATTTATTGCAATGAAGGGTCTTGCCGGAGGACTCATTATGAATTCGAAGGCTGCCATGGCTTTTATGAGTCAATTTGATAATGTAATTCCGATTTGGGGAATTCAAAGAGAGAAAGAGCTCAATGAATGGCTCAGCTATATGGAAGAGACTCCCGAATACGACGATGAGATTAAGGCATTTGTCGAGCAGGAGCAGAAGAATCTTATGGGCGATTTCTGCAGAGGCTGCGGATACTGTATGCCCTGTCCTCAGGGAATTAAGATCAATCAGTGTGCGAGAATGTCACTGATGCTCAGACGCGCACCTTCTGCAGCATGGCTTACGGAAGAAATGCAGGCTGAAATGAAAAAAATCGAAAATTGTACGAGCTGCGGTGCATGTAAGAAGAAATGCCCTTACAGCCTGAATACTCCGGAACTGTTGAAAAAGAACTACGAAGATTATAAAAAGGTGCTTGCCGGAGAGGTAAAGGTCTGATTACTGCCGAGTATAAAGGACAAAGTATTCGGAAGAACACCCATTAAAAAAACGTGGTGAGTACTGGGGAGATATATTATGAAAGTTAATTTGCAGGATATTAAAATAGAGTCGGCAAACACAGGCGATGCGGAAGAGCTGCTTGAAATCTACAGGCCGTACGTTGAGGATACAGCTATTACCTTTGAATATGATGTTCCTTCGGTTGAAGAATTCCGGGGAAGAATAGAAAGGATATCGGCTAAGTATCCTTATATCAAAGCTGTAGACGACAGTGGCAGAATATTTGGGTATGCCTATGCCGGAGAGTTTAAGGGCAGGAAAGCCTATGAGCGTTCGGTTGAAACCACAATATATATTCTTAAAGAGGCGAGGGGATGCGGACTCGGAAGGCTTCTTTACGACGAGCTCGAGAAAAGGCTTAAAGCGCAGGGAATATTAAATATGAATGCCTGTATAGCGGCACCGATTAATGAGGATGCCCATTTGAACGACGACAGTATTAAGTTTCATACCAGGCTTGGTTTTGAGCTGGTCGGACGTTTTCATTTCAGTGGGTATAAGTTTAAAACCTGGTACGATATGGTATGGATGGAAAAGATGCTCGGTGAGCATAAAAACGGAATCTGACGGGCAGCGGTTGCAGCAGTTGAAAATATTTTTAAAATACACCCTAATTCCTATTGACATTGTAGGAGTTAGGGTGTATTATTCATTCATCACTTAGAGAACAATTCCTATCTGAATAGTAGGAAAACAAAGGAGGACGTTTATGAGCCAGGTAAAGAAGAGTGCTATAGAGTTAATCGGAAATACACCTATCGTTGAGATTTCAAGATATGCAGCAAAGGCAGAAGCAACAGAAGCGACCATTCTTGCAAAACTTGAGTATCTGAATCCCGCAGGTTCAATTAAGGATCGTATTGCATTGGCAATGATTGAGGATGCGGAAAAGCGCGGAATATTGAAAGAGGGATCAACCATTATCGAGCCCACATCGGGCAACACAGGTATTGGACTTGCGGCTGTTGCTGCAATTAAGGGTTACAGAGCTATTCTTACTCTTCCCGATACAATGTCGGTTGAGCGAAGAACACTTCTTGCAGCATACGGTGCAGAGCTTGTTCTGACCGAAGGTGCGAAGGGAATGAAGGGTGCTATTCAAAAGGCTGAAGAACTCAAGGAGAGTATTCCCGGAGCCGTAATCCTCGGACAGTTTGTGAATCCGGCAAACCCTGCAGCACACAAAGCTACCACCGGTCCTGAGATTTGGAACCAGACCGAAGGAAAGATTGATATCTTTGTTGCAGGTGTCGGTACAGGCGGAACCATTACAGGTGTCGGAGAGTATTTAAAGAGCCGCAACCCCGATATAAAGGTTGTAGCTGTTGAACCTGCTACAAGCCCCGTCCTTTCAAAAGGAACATCGGGAGCACATAAGATTCAGGGAATCGGTGCCGGATTCGTT
>JAZLGZ010000040.1:0-7137 GCA_045616585.1 Lachnospiraceae bacterium | reverse complement strand
ACCTCCGCGCGGATGTTCTCTGTAGATTATATCATAAGAAGCACGCGGATACAGTGCTTTTATCTTCGTAACATAACATTCGCTAATAATTCTGTCTATTATCTCCCTGCTCAAAGGTTCATCAGGCGAAACATTGAGTTTTTTTTCAAGAAGTTCACTTCTGTGAACGCAGTCTCCCACTCTCTTCCCTATGTCCCACAATCCCATCACAATAACGATTCTGTTTACATTATCCGGAATCGCCGGTTCAAAATCATTGGGACATTTAACAGACATATGTCTCGAACCGTCCGCCTCAATAAGTACAGCATCTGCAGCAGCACAAACCTTTCGATAACACTCGGCAGGAAGTGCGGCAATCTTTGATGCATGACCGTAATCCACAGGAGCACCTGCCATAACAAAGCCTTCACGGTTCATCTGCTCAATGATATCATCCGCATAAAGAGACACGTTTGTAAAAGGTTCCCTCAGCATATGTGTCGAAGTAGTAATAAAAACCTTCCTGCCGTTTTTGCACAGTTCATCCCTGTACTCAAATATCGTCGAGGTCTTTCCTCCTGCACCGCAAAATGCAATCACTTCTTTCATTTATGACATTCCTCCGGTTAATAACTGCCGCTGCTTTATTTGCAGTTTTGCATCCTACATAAACTATACCATATTAACTTCCGGCAGAAAACAGGGAACCGCATTCCCTGTAAGCTCGTCTCATTATAAACAGAACGGAGGATTATTTTATGCTTAAAAGAACTATTGCATTGCTGCTTATCGTTTCCGCAGCATCAGGACTTTTTGCCGGCTGTGCAAAGACCGATGATAAAAAAGCAGCAGATTCCGAGAAAGCTGTATCGGAAAAATATGCCCGAAATGTATTAGCGGCTCCTGAATATCCCGAAATGATTCCGTATCCCGACTACAGCAACTTTGAAAACTCTTCCGAAGGTGAAGTTGACTTTGATGCCTACTCCAAGGCTTATGATGAATACTTACGCTCGGCAAAAGCTGTTGAAGCGGCTGCGAAGGGAGCAAAAATCGCAGACAGCTTCAGCCTCGCCATGATGCGTGAATTTCTGATGAACTCCGGGAACGGGAACATCACCTTTTCTCCGGTAAACATTTATATGGCTCTTGCCATGCTTGCAGAGACAACCGACACAAACACCCGAGCACAGATATTTAAGCTCCTCGGTGTGAATGATATCGATTCGCTTCGCACCAACGCAAAAGCAGTCTGGAATTCGGCTTATTCCGACGATGGTCTGCTTACAAGTATCCCAGGTGCTTCCGTATGGCTTCGTAATGATGCCGAATACAACGATAAGACACTCAAAAATCTTGCTGATTATTACTATGCAGGCAGTTTTAAAGGCGAGATGGGAAGTGAAAGCTACAACGAAGCCTTTAAAGCCTGGCTCAATGACCAAACCGGCGGACTGCTTGAAGATCGGGTCAAAAGTGTGGATATGCAGCCGAACACAGTTGTGGCTCTTGCCACCACAATATTGTTCACCGGAAAGTGGACTGCCAAATTTGACAAACTCAGGACATTTAATGAGATTTTCCATGGTGCGGTTGCCGATGCTGACGTCCCTTTCATGCATTCATCTTCAAATGACCCGATATACGGCACCGACAAGTTTACCGCAACCTTCAAATCCTTCAATAACGGCGGGAACATGTATTTCATTCTTCCGGATGAAGGCGTAAGTATAAACGATATCCTTGCCGACGACGAATCAATGGAATTTATTCTGAATCCGACCGATTATGAAAAGAATTCTTGGACACACATGAAAGTCAATCTTTCTTTACCCAAGTTTGACATCTGCTCGGATATCGATTTGACTGAAGGTCTCAATAATCTCGGCATCACTGATATCTTTGATTCGGCTCTCGCCGATTTCAGCCCTCTTACAGATACCAAAGATATCCTGCTGTCAAAAGCCACTCACGCTGCAAGAGTCATGATAGACGAAGAAGGCTGCAAAGCAGCAGCATATACTATTATGATGCCCTGCGGAGCAGCCCTCCATGAGTATGATGAAATCGACCTTACATTTGATCGACCTTTTATTTATTTGTTGACCGACAAACACGGCAACTTACTTTTCGCCGGTGTCGTAAACGAGCTTTAAGTTTCAGCAACTTTCAGCCGAGTCTCCAGAATGACCCGTCATGAGGAACCTTCACTGCGCCATCCGAGAGTTTTCGCTCGAAAGCTTTTCTGATTTTTGATTCATTGCTCTCAAAGAAGCTCCTGTGGCCGGGAAGGCTCTTCTCAAGGTCCTTGCAAAGATCATCAGCATTTTCATATGTAAAGATGCAGGGAACCGTCACCTCATCTATATGAGAAAAATACTTTTCAAGAACATCTCTGCATCTGCGCTTCTCCTCATAGCCGCCTGCCAGTTCCTCCTCCAAAGCCTTTGAATCAAGGCCCAGCTCTTTAAATGCTGCAATCCACCATTTTAAATGTGCTTCCGGAATAGTACCGAAAATATTCAGGGACATGACTCCGTCTTTGGCAAGCATACGTGAAGCTCTTGCAATAAAGCCTTCCGCATCCTTAAGCTCATCGCTCAGATAATGAGCAATAATCATGGAGTATTTCTCTTCACTCTCAATATGCGACCAGGTCGCATCCGCTTCAACATCCTCGAAGTACAAATCGATGCCGGTTCCTTCAGCAAGCTTATCGCTGTTTTCCTTTACGAATCGCTCGAAGTCGTCTGCCCAGCTGCCGCGAAGGTCATAGCCGTCGATGTGTACGTTTGCCGGAATATCGTCCCAGTTGTTTCTCCAAACCTTCGAATATCCGCAGCCAAGATCAAGCACACGCTCGCCTTCCTTCACATTAAGTGAGCGGAATATCTTTACATACCAGTCAAGCTCGTCCTTGGTATGATCGAGTGCAAAGAAATGTCCGTCGTCGCGGTCCTGTTCTCCCTGCATGCTCTTCAACACTTCAGCCACATCATCCCAGTCCGGATTGCCGTTGCTTCTTGCTATTACAGCTTTCATTCTGGTAATAGCTCTCTCAAGCTCATAGCACTTGGCTTCCATCATGTTGATCTGCTCGTTAAGAGTAGCCAGGATGTCTGTATCGCTGCTTCCTATAAGATTGTCTCTGATTTCCTCAAGAGAAAAACCAACCTGCTTAAGTGCGATTATTTTTTCAAGTACAAGCAAAGCCTCATTGTCATAAAGTCTGTAATTTCCTTCCGAATAATCCGAAGGCTTCAGCAGCCCCTTCTCGTCGTATAATCTTACCGCCTTCTGTGAAATTCCAGCTCTCTTTGCTATCTCTCCCGATGTCATTTTATCCTTCATATAAGTATCCTCCGTTTTGAATATTTGTTTATCTTGAACGTTCATGTACTTACCTTAAAGGATGCCCCAGGGGAAGAGTCAACACTAAAAAAATATTTTTTTAAACAAAATTTTGCGGAACAATACTTAAGAAAAGCAGACCCAAAAAATCGCTTCGTATCATTCCCCGGTAAGACAGTGCCTGTACGCTTCATAAGAATGAAGAACGCGGTCCTCATCCGTAATCCCCGCAAGTTCTTCTATCAACTCAGGTGAATCCGCAATAATCTTTACGATGTCGGGATTGTATCTGGTGCCCGCGCCTTCAATCAGTTCACCCAGCAGCCTCTTAAAGTTTTTTCCGGGTGTGTAGTTTCGTCCCGTAATATCCGTTGCGGCATCCGCAGAGTCGCTTATCGAAATAAGATCGATAATTATTCTGTAAGGAGACGCAGTGTTGTCAAAGTCGTAAGGATATCCGCCCTTTCCGTCATAGGTTTTGTGATGTCCTTTTATTATGTCAAGATAAGGCGCAAATTCCGCCTTGCCGGTAAAATGTTTATCAGCCCAGAGAGGATGAGCTTTGATAAATCCGAATTCATCGTCAATAAGCTTTCGCGACTGTTGATTTATAACTGTACTGATGTGACACTTTCCGACATCATGCAGACATGCGGCCCTGGAAATGAAATCCAACATCATGCTTCTCTTCGCTTCATTTGCGGCAATATCTTCATAACCCGGAACCGATGCAAAAAGCTCCGGCTTCTTATCAAATATTTCGTCTGCAATAAGCAAAGAAATTGTTTCAACCATTTTTGTATGAAGATATGTTGATGGCTGTCTTCTCATCAAAAGTTCATTAATCAGGTCTTCGACATGCTCAACATCATACATATTCGGTAACGATGTCGATAATATTCCGCTGAAAACATCGTTCACATAGGCATTCAGGAACTCAAAGGGCATTCCTTCCACAATCTGTTTGAATTTATGTATCAGATCAAACACATGATTTTCCTTTTCATCCGGACCCAAATCGGTATCCGCCAGATTTTGCATGCAGAATGTATACAAATATCCGAACAACAGGAATATTCTCTGACTTTTATCCTCATCTGCCCAATCGGTATCGGGAAGGGTGTAAGCAAGTTCCTCAAGTTCATTTAATGCCTGCACACAATCAATTTCACCGCGATGCTGGCGCTGTCTGATACGAAGCATTTTTATCATGTAAATATCAGCAGGGTCCTCGCTGTCTTTCTTCATCTCACAGATATAATCATATTTCTCAACTATTTTTTGATAGATGCGCTTATCCGAGTGCTTTTTAAAATCAATCTCGAGAGGAACATAGACATTCGCATCCGCAACCATTGCATCGGAATATACTTTATCCTGCTCGATAGCTGATATATCCGGACGCTTCATCAGTTCATTCAATCGATCGAGATACTCAAATGCTAAAATATCGTCTTTCTCATTGTCATTCTGAGTCAGGAAAATCATCAGATTGGCATAAGCATTAATAATGTTCAGTCGTGCGGAAACAGATTCATATTCTGCATATTTCGAATCATGTGCGATTGCCCAGGAATATGTTTTCTGAAGCTTTTCAAGATTGCATCCCGGATCCATGCGCATATAAGAGTCCATGAGGCTTGTGTTGCGAATGGCTATGGCACTGATCGCCTTCTCTTCATATTCCTTTACGCCGCTGTGCTCCATAAAAAAATCGACAGCAGGCTCACATATCTGCGCTATCAACACCGGATCGCTGCGCCCGTTCATAGTCATGGAACGTGCTGCCTCATAAAGATCCGAAGCAATCTGCGCAGTTATTTCACCCTTGTAATGTTCGCGTATTTTACCTATATATTCTTCGTTTTGCGCAAAGAATCCCCTTATAGCCTTCGAGCGGTCCTGCAATACATCTTTCCACTCGTCAAATTCCATGAGACTAAGCATTCTATTGTTCCATTTGAATTCTTCAGCCTGATTGCCAATCAGCCTCTGAACAAAATCTTTAATTCCCATATCCATACCGTGCTACCTCAGATAATAATCTGCCTTTTCCGTTTATTATAACACAAGTTTTACAATACACTGTCTTTTTCAACGCTCGAGAATCCGATTAAAAGCAGGCTTTCTCAGAGCATTCATGCTATTCAAACAAAAAATAGGTGAATTCATTGAATCCACCTATAAATAATACATCAGATGATATGCAATCCGTATCTTATATTAATGACTGCCCACCAAAACTTTGCTTTATTTCTCTGCTCTCTGGTTCCATGCAATAATCGCACTGTAGTTGGTGTCAAAATCTTTTGTCCTTACTCCGCATCCCGGGCACCAGATATGATATAAGGTCTTCATCTTTCCGCCCTCAATCTCAAGTCTGTCACTCATCTTAGGATGTTCGCCGCAAAAAGGGCATGTCTTAAATTCGTCCATTTTAAAATTCTCCGCTTCTCAGTTATGTTTACTTTCATTATAACATGTTTCCCGAGAATTTTCCATCCGTTAAATAATTAAAATGATATATTTTTCTTCAACATCTTATCTTCTGTTTCCTGCGGCGAGAAGCCATCAGCGCGCTTTATTATTCTCTGTATTGCTCTCCGCATCTTGGACAATACTTATCCGCTAAGGTTCTTCTTCCGAGAGGTCCTCCGCAGATAGGGCATTTGTGTACTCCGAGACTCAAAATATAAATTATGAATACCGCGAAGCCTGCGATAAGTACAGCTACGTATATATCATTTTCATGCATCATAAATATCGGGAGCATCATCAATATGAAAAGGAAAAATATGAAGGCTGCGATGAGACTTTTATGATGTTTTGCCTCATACTCTTTTCGTAATTCTCTTTTCTTCTCCTCTGACATTTCTTTTACTTCATAGAAATTGCTCATTAAAATCACTCTCCTTATATGTTCGAGCAATTGTTTATCTGATGATCCTATTGTACTGTCCGCTTTCCGTCAAAAAAAGAACTACAGGAGCGAAATACACCCCTGTAATTCTTCTGTCAAATCATTTTCTTATCTTCCGACAGCCAGTTTTTTACGTTCCGCACCAGCCATGTAGGTCACAACCGCGCATGCTATAGAGCAAAGCAAGTCAAGCCAAACCGTAGCAGAAAGTTCATCACCGAGGTCAAGTGCAAATGCAGATAAAACAACAACCAGTATTCCTGCAGTGATCAAAGTAGCAAAATGGGGGCCAACCATTCTTATATATTTGTTCTTAAGATCATAACCGATCAATACAATGATAAGCCATGCAAGATAAAAGGGAACCGATATATATACCATGGTCATTCCCATACCCATTGTCGATGCCATTTCCGAACTTCTGAAGGCACCTGCCAGATTCTTCAATCTGCTCCATGAAAAGTTCATTCCCATTTCTTTGTGAGCAGGCATCAGGAACAGAATAAAGGAAAGAGCATAAAGTGCACATGAAATCCAGACTTTTACCGATACAGCCTTTGGATTAAATGTGAAATTAATGTTTCCCGCTCGGTTGGGCATCTGCTGATTGTACCCGCCGTACTGATTGTACTGAGGCATGTAACCGTTGTACAGAGGTCCATTCTGATTGTTCTGAGGCGCATAACCGTTGTACAGAGGTCCATTCTGATTGTTCTGAGGCGCATAGCCATTGTACAGAGGTACATTCTGAGTATTCTGAGGCGCATACATATTGCTTTGAGGTGCATTCCATCTATACTGGGGCTGTGCAGGTACTGCTGCCTGAGGAGCTGCAGGAGCCATTGGTGCTGTAGGCGCAGTGGGTGCTACGGGGGCTGCAGGGG
>JAZLGZ010000039.1:0-46549 GCA_045616585.1 Lachnospiraceae bacterium | reverse complement strand
TAGCCAAGCTAGGATATGCATCCATGCTTGACTATTATCTAGTAGTCTGCGAAAACTAAAGAACCGCCTTGGTACGGGTCCGTATGCCAGGTGGTGTGGAAGGACGGATAATCAATTAATGATTATCCTCCTATCCGATTTATGCAAGTATAACGATTTACGGTTGATTGATATTGCCGGGTAAAATTAATTTGATTTGATTTTGAATACCACGGGATACTCGCTTTTGATATCGGGGGCATAGATATGAAGTCCGCCTTCATCTACGCTCCATTCTTCAATCTTAACCGGGCCGAGAGCTTCGACTTCGGTGATGATTCCGCTGAAGGTAGGGGCATTTGAAGGAGAGGCCTTAGCAAGTGACTTGACCGTGATTTTGCCATCTTCGGGCCATTTCATTGCGAAGGCATATATCGCGCCGTTGCCGACCGTGAAACGGAAATCCTCGCAGGTATAGGGCTTTTGTTTGCCTTCGGTGAATTGTCCTTCGAGTACTTCTGTGGGTCCTTCCGCACTCGTACGCCAAACCTGTGAATTATATATGGCCTCGCCGTTATCCTTCAGCCAGCCGCCGATGGCTTTTAGAATTTCCTTATCCTCATCGCAGATTGTTCCGTCGGCTTTCGGACCGACATTAAGAAGCAGACGGCCGTTTTTACTGACAATATCAACAAGGTCCTGAACAAGACCAACGGGTTTTTTGAAGTAATTGTTTTCGGTGTAGCACCAGGAATTGTAAGCGGTAGCGGTGTCCGACTGCCAGACGTACGGCTTCGCGTCTGAGAATTTACCTCGTTCCACATCGGCAACAGCAGTTCCGAAAGGAAACGCATCGTGCTTATAATTGATTACGGCGGGGAAACCAAGCTCCTTCGCGCGATTGTAATAATAAGCCGCAAATTTCATCAGATAGGGCTTTACCGCACTGTGGTGGATCCACCAGTCGAAGTATATTATTGACGGATGATATTTGTCGACGATTTCGCAGCACCGTACAAGCCAGTCTTCGAGGAATTCTGCGGTGGGAGTCGGTTCGCTGAAGGAGTCGAAATGGTCGGCTTCGGGCATCGCAGGCCAGTAAAGATCTCCGATTTCAAGGTCGTCGGTAATATCGCTTTCAAAGTCACGTCCGTGTCCGAGGAAAAACCAGTGCTCAATTCTGTGTGTTGAGCAGCCGGCGATGATGTCACGTTTGCGGGCAGCAGCGAGAAGCTCACCCAGGACATTGCGCCCGGGACCCATCTCAACCGAATTCCAATGTGAAATATCGGTATCGTACATCTGAAAACCGTCATGATGTTCGGCCACGGGAATCACATACTGTGCTCCGGCGTCCTTAAACAAATCCATCCATTCTTCCGCACTGAATTTTTCGGCTGTGAACATGGGAATAAAATCTTTGTATCCGAAGTCTTTCTGCGGACCGTAGGTCTTTATATGATGCTCGAATTCGGGCATATCTTTCATATACATATGTCTCGGATACCATTCGCTTCCGAATGCGGGCACGGAGAATACGCCCCAATGGATGAAAATGCCGAATTTGGCATCTCGGTACTCATCCGGAACGTGGTATCGGCCGAGTGATTCCCATGAAGCTTTGAAGCTTCCTTCTTGCAGACAATCGTCTATTTTCTTTAAATACTCCGATTTTGCTTCTTTGCTTATTTTTTCGCCTAAGTGCATATTTACCTCCGAACCCAAAGTGCCTGAACCGATACTTGACCCGGTAACGGAAAAAATATTGAATCCGTTACCGAATCGGATATCCATATAAATCAGTATATTGTAATCGGCGTATCCGAATCAAGCACGAGATTGGATTTGCAGCGGATAAATGCCTTGAAAAGGCCTTGTGACTGCGGACTTGTATATTGTTATAAATAGTGTTACAATAGCTAAGATATGGATGATGGGTGTAGTGTGAAGACTCGCATGAATCCACATATTTTGGGAGGAATCTAATGAGCAAAAATGTAATTGAAAACCCCACAGAAGAACAGACATCAGGTGCGTTTGACGCCGGATTTATCACAGGCGGTGAAAGAAAAAACATCTGGCAGAAGATGTTCGGAACCAGATCCGAGCGTGAAATAAAAAGAGTAGATCATTTGAAGCAGAAGGTACTCGATCTTCAGCCTGCAATGGAGGCAAAGAGCGATGCAGAGCTTCGTGCGATGACAGATAAATTCAAGGACAGACTGTCGAAGGGAGAAACACTTGATGATATTCTTCCTGAGGCATATGCGGTAGTAAGGGAAGCAGGAAGAAGAACACTCGGACTTCATGCGTTCCCCTGCCAGGTTCTCGGTGCAATCATTCTCCATCAGGGACGTATTGCCGAGATGTTTACCGGTGAAGGAAAGACTCTTACTTCTTCAATGGTTATTTACCTGAATGCCCTTGAACGACTGGGCGTTCATGTTGTTACGCTAAATGATTACCTTGCAAGGCGTGATGCCGAGAACATGGGTCAGATTTACGAATTCCTCGGAGTTTCATGCGGATACATTCTTAACAGCATGGACAATGACGAAAGACGTGAAGCTTATGCCTGCGATATTACTTACGGAACCAACAACGAGTTCGGTTTCGATTATCTTCGCGACAACATGGTTATTTATAAGGAGAATATGGTACAGAGAGGCCTTCATTTTGCGGTTATCGATGAGGTTGACTCGGTACTTATCGACGAAGCAAGAACTCCCCTTATTATTTCCGGCCAGTCGGGCAAGTCCACAAAGCTTTACGAAATGTGTGATATTTTGGCTCGTCAGCTTACCAAAGGTACGGAGACGGAACTCAGCAAGATGGACGCCATTATGGCTGCCAAGTTCGGTGAGGATGTAAGCTCCGAAACAGGTGATTTTGTCGTAAACGAAAAAGAGAAGACGGTTAACCTTACCCAGCAGGGTGTTGAGAAGGTTGAGCAGTTCTTCCATATCGACAACTTTGCCGATGTAGAGAATCTCGAGATTCAGCATAATGTTATTCTTGCTCTCCGTGCACACAACCTTATGTTCCGCGACAAGGATTACGTTGTTAAGGACAATGAGGTTCTGATTGTAGATGACTTTACCGGACGTATCCTTCCCGGACGTCGTTATTCGGACGGTCTTCATCAGGCTATCGAAGCAAAGGAGCATGTTAAGGTTAACCGTGAGTCGAAGACTCTGGTTACCATTACTCTTCAGAATTATTTCAACAAGTATGATAAAAAGTGCGGTATGACCGGTACTGCGATCACGGAGCTTAAGGAATTCCAGGAAATCTACGGCATGGATGTTGTAAGCATTCCTCCCAACAAGCCCGTTGTTCGTAAGGATTATGAGGATGCCGTTTATACAAGCCACGACGAGAAAATCGATGCAATCGTAAATGCGATTGTGGAATCACATGCGAAGGGACAGCCGGTACTGGTAGGTACCATTACCATCGATGCTTCGGAGGAGCTTCACGAGAAGCTGGTTAAGCGTCGTATCCCTCACAACGTGCTGAATGCAAAGTTCCATGAAATGGAAGCCGATATCATTGCCGATGCCGGACGCCTTGGTGCGGTTACCATTGCGACCAACATGGCAGGTCGTGGTACCGATATTAAGCTTGGTGAGGGTGTTGTTGAGGTCGGAGGACTTCGAATTATCGGTACCGAGCGTCATGAGTCACGCCGTATCGACAATCAGCTTCGTGGCCGTGCCGGACGACAGGGCGATCCCGGTGAGTCAAGATTCTTCATTTCTCTGGAGGACGACCTTATGCGTCTGTTCGGTTCTGAGAGAATGATAGGAATATTCAAGGGCCTCGGAATCGCTTACGGACAGGAAATTCATCACAGAATGCTTTCGAATGCCATTGAGCGGGCACAGAAGAAGATTGAGAACAACAACTTCGGTATTCGTAAAAACCTTACCGAATACGATGAGGTCAACAACGAGCAGCGTGAAATTATTTACACTGAGCGTGCCAGAGTTCTTAACGGCGAGAGCATGCGTGATTCCATCATCGGAATGGTTCAGGACAATGTTGAGCGTGCGGTAAATGCCAGCATTTCGGACGATCAGCTCCCCGAGAACTGGGATATCAAGGAACTTAACGACAGTCTGCTTCCCATTATTCCGCTTTCACGTATCGAGCTTACTCCTGAGGAACTTGAGCGCGGCAGGAAGAACAAGCTTATCCAGCGTCTCAAGGAAGAAGCGGTACGCATTTATGAGTCAAAAGAAGCAGAGTTCGACAACAAGGAAGAGTTCCGTGAGGTTGAGCGAGTTATCCTTTTGAAGGCTATCGACACAAAGTGGATGAACCACATCGATGATATGGACCAGCTCCGTGAAAGTATCGGTCTGCAGGCTTTTGCACAGCGTAACCCCGTTGATGAGTACAAGATGCAGGGCTTTGACATGTTCCAGGAGATGATCGACGGAATCAAGGAGGATACGGTTCGTATGCTTCTTCGCGTTCAGGTTGAGCGTAAGGTTGAGCGTGAGCAGGTAGCGAAGGAGACCGGTACAAACAAGGACGATACCGTTTCGAATGCTCCCAAGAAGCGCGCAAACGCAAAGACTTATCCCAACGATCCCTGCCCTTGCGGATCCGGCAAGAAGTTCAAGCATTGCTGTATGGGACAGGGCAAGTACGACTAAATGAAAACAGGAGAAATATAGATTATGGTAGCGTTGGATCAGATTAAATATGAGCTGAATCAGTATACTGACCCATTAAAGGAATTAGGTTCTTCACTCGACCTTGAACGCAAGGCTTTCCGTGTTGAAGAAATCGAAGGTATTATGGAGGAAGAGGGCTTCTGGAACGATGCCGACAAGGCTCAGAACTATATGAAGGAGCTTAAAAATCTCAAGGATACCATCAATGAGTACAAGGATCTGAAAGCAAAGAACGACGATCTTTATGCACTCATCGAGATGGTCGAAGAAGAGAACGATGAGTCGATGGTTGATGAGGTTACGGCTGAGTTTGAGGCTTTCAAGGAGGAATTCGAAGAACTCAGACTTGCAACTTTGCTTGACGGTGAATTCGACAGCTGCAATGCGATTCTTACTCTTCATGCGGGTGCGGGCGGAACCGAAGCCTGCGATTGGGCAAGTATGATGTACCGTATGTACAGTATGTGGGCACAGGCAAAAGGCTTCTCAATAGAGCTCCTCGATATGCTTGAGGGCGATGAGGCCGGTTACAAGTCGGTTACCATCCAGATTAACGGCAACAATGCATACGGATATTTAAAGTCTGAGCACGGCGTTCACAGACTTGTTCGTATTTCTCCCTTCAATGCCCAGGGAAAGCGCCAGACTTCCTTTGTTTCATGCGATGTAATGCCCGATATTGAACAGGATCTTGATATTGATATTCCCGATGATGATATCCGAATCGATATCTTCCGTTCATCGGGTGCCGGCGGACAGAAGGTAAATAAGACATCATCCGCTATTCGAATCACTCACTTCCCCACAGGTATTGTTGTTTCCTGCCAGAATGAGCGTTCGCAGTATCAGAACAAGGACAAGGCAATGCAGATTCTGAAATCGAAACTCCTTCTGCTGAAGCAGCAGGAGAACCTCAACAAGACTGCGGATATTCGCGGTGAGGTTAAAGATAACAACTTCGGAAGTCAGATTCGTTCATATTTCCTTCAGCCCTACAAGATGATCAAGGATCTTCGTACCGGTGTCAGCTCATCAAATGCCGACGCGGTACTTGACGGAGGAATCGATATTTATATCAACGGTTATCTGAAGTGGCTCAAGCAGGGCTGTCCTCCTTACAAGGGAGGAGACCTCTCCGAATAATTGCTTTCGGTGATGATTTGAATTACACAATTGATATTGAGATAAAATTACGACAAAATTTATGCTCCCCGACGGGAAACAGGATTGGATTTTCCTGTTTCCCGGCAGGGAGCATGTTTGTTATATACAGTGCGGAATTATCAGCATTCGCATCCGATAATGATGCCGCCGCGCTCAGCATAGTAGCTGCAAAGACCCATAGCGGGATAAATTTTTAATTCTGTGGCGGGGAAAAGCTTCTTGATTGCTTCACCGAGAAGCTTTGCAAGTTCTTCGTTTTCAACATGGCAGATTCTGAGCTTTCCGCCTTTGAAACCGGCACTTGTAATCTCGTTTGCCAGCTTCTGAATCACATTTTTCAAACCTCTGCACTTGATGAGAGGCTTGATGTCGCCTTCTTCGCTGGCAGTTCCCATAATATTGATTCCGAGGAGTCCGATTGCGGATGCGATTACCTTGCTGATGCGTCCGTTCTGTGCGAAGTTGTGAAGAGACTTGAAGGCGAAGAAAAGACGTGTGTTGCTGCGGTACTTTTCGATGGCTTCGCATACTTCTTCGAAAGACATGCCTTCCTGCTTGAGTTCGATAAGCTTCTCCAGAATCAGTCTGATTTCGGGGCCTGTCGAACGTGAATCGATAATGTAGATTTTGGCATCGGGGTGCTGTTCGAGATACATTTCCTTTGCGATGCAGGCTGAATTATAGGTTCCCGACAAATGACTGGTAAGTGTGGTTACATATATTTCGTCTCCGCCCTCGTAAGCTTTGAGCCAGTCTTCCGGAGAAGGGCATGAGGTGTAGGAACGGTCGTTGTAGCCGAGAAGATAATCAAGCATATCATGAACGTCCATATCGGGAGTGTCGACAAACTGCCTCTCGGATGTATATATTTTTAAAGGTGCAACCTGCAAATCAACGCCTTCGCATGTAATAAGATCGCAGGATGAATCACTGACATATTTAATCATAAGGTACCTCCGTAATTGTTTATAGAATTATTAGAAATTGTATATGGTTTTATAAACCATGTATTATTGTATAGAAAAACTCGTCGTGGTACAATTTACAAAACAGATGGTTTTGTAAAGAATTGTCAAAAGTCAGGGGAAATGAAATATGAATTTTTTTGTAAAACTTAATCAGAAATCCGAATTTATAAAACGCTGCATCGGGGAAGCGGTGGTTTCCCTTATGAAGCATACGGGCTTGGAGAAACTGAAAGTTTCGGACATCGCCAGGAAAGCCGGTGTTTCGAGAACCACGTTTTATCTGCACTATGCGACTCCGGATTCCGCACTTGCCGACTACCTGAAAATTATCATTGCAGAGTATATCGGGGAGACACAGGCTGCGGAGAAGACAGGCATTTTCTTCGACTACGAGCATATTTTATTTGCGTTTAACTTTTTCGACAGATATTCGAACTACTTTCTGACTATGTCCAAACACAAGCTACACTCGGTTATGCTCGACGGAATCAACCAGTTTATGCTGGATAATATTCAGACGGACAAAGAAGTGTCACGATATGCGCTGTATTCTTACTCGGGAGCACTTCTAAACACATTTATCAAATGGGAAGAGGACGGTAAAAAGGAGAATGCCGAAGAAGTTGCGGGTACATTGGCGGAATTGTTCGGAAAATGAAAAATCGAAAGTTTGTTCTGTTTTTCCTTGAAAATGGTTTTTTACTATGCTATAATGTGGTGGCTATCGAAACGGAGAGGTGTCTTGACTGAGTGGATACTCTTGTTTCGAAACTGTGATCTTTGAGTTTTAGGAGGTGCTGCCGGATGGACAAGTTCATATTGCATTCCGATTTCAAGCCTACCGGCGACCAGCCGCAGGCCATTGCGGATCTGGTACAGGGTTTTAAGGAAGGAAACCAGTTTCAGACTCTGCTGGGTGTTACCGGTTCGGGAAAGACCTTTACCATGGCGAATGTTATAGCGGCGCTGAACAAACCTACCATAGTTATTGCTCACAACAAGACTCTGGCCGCACAGCTCTACGGTGAATTTAAAGAATTCTTCCCTGAGAATGCGGTTGAGTATTTTGTATCCTATTACGACTATTATCAGCCGGAAGCTTATGTTCCGGCTTCGGATACCTTCATAGAGAAGGATTCGAATATAAATGAAGAAATAGACCGTCTCAGGCACTCCGCTACCGCGGCACTTGCCGAGAGGCGTGATGTTATTATTGTGGCCAGCGTTTCGTGTATTTACGGTATTGCGGCACAGGAAGACTATACCGAGATGACTTTGTCGGTTCGTCCGGGCATGGAAGTCGACAGGGATGCGGTTATGGCGCGCCTTATCGATATGCAGTATCTTAGGAACGATCTTGACTTCCATCGTGGTACTTTTCGTGTTCACGGCGATGTTCTGGATGTTTTCCCTATTGCGGCGAACGACTACGCTTATCGTATTGAGTTCTTCGGCGACGAGATAGACAGAATAGCGATGATAGATGTGCTTACGGGTTCGGTTAAGGCTACCATGGAGCATATCATGCTTTTCCCTGCGTCACATTATGTTGTTCCCGAGGAGCGTATGAAACGTGCCATCGAGAACATAGAGAAGGAACTGGAGGAGCGTATCCGTTTCTTCAAGAGCGAGGACAAGCTTCTGGAAGCGCAGCGAATTGCGGAGCGAACACGCTTTGATATCGAGATGCTTCGTGAGACAGGCATCTGCTCGGGTATCGAGAACTACTCCATGCATCTGGCGGGACTTACCCCGGGATGTACACCGCATACATTGCTGGAACATTTCGGCAACGATTTCCTTATGATTGTTGATGAGTCTCATATGTCGGTACCTCAGTTCAGAGGTATGTTCAACGGAGACCGTGCCCGCAAGCAGGTACTGGTAGACTACGGTTTCAGACTTCCGTCCGCTCTCGACAACCGACCGCTTATGTTCCATGAATTCGAGGCTTTGCTCGATCAGGTTATGTTTGTATCGGCGACACCCGGCCCTTACGAGGCGGAACACGAGCTGCTTCGCACAGAGCAGGTTATCCGACCTACGGGACTTCTCGATCCTCCGGTTTCGGTGCGTCCCATCGAAGGGCAGATCGACGATCTTATCGGTGAAATCAGAAAGTGCACAGACAAGAAGCAGAAGGTGCTCGTTACCACACTTACGAAGCGTATGGCAGAGGATCTTACGGATTATCTGCGTGAGGTCGGTATACGTGTTAAATATCTGCATTCCGATGTCGACACACTTGAACGCTCCGAGATTATTCGTGATATGCGCCTTGATATGTTCGATGTTCTGGTCGGCATCAATCTTTTGCGTGAGGGTCTTGATATTCCCGAAGTCAGTCTGGTTGCGATTCTCGATGCCGATAAGGAAGGCTTCCTGCGTTCGGAGACTTCGCTTGTTCAGACTATCGGACGTGCGGCGAGAAACGTGGACGGTCATGTTATCATGTATGCCGACAATATGACGGATTCGATGAAGAAGGCTATCGGCGAGACGGAACGCCGAAGAACGATTCAGGCCGATTACAACGAGAAAAACGGTATTACACCGAAGTCCATCGAGAAGAAGGTGCGCGACCTTATCAGCATTACCAAGAAGGTGGACAAGGAAAATTTCAAACCTGCCAAGGATATAGAATCAATGTCGGACAAGGAGCTGGAGGCACTTGCCCGCAAGCTTATGAAAGAAATGAACGCTGCGGCTACGGAATTGAATTTCGAGCTTGCCGCAGAGCTTCGTGATAAGATGCTCGAGGTTAAGAAAAGGTTATACAATTCCTGATTGTTGGTATAGCTGTCTATATATGAAGCTGTGTTCTTATCGGGACACAGTACAGAACGGAGAGAATATGGTTTCGAGTTACATTAAAATCAGAGGAGCAAAAGAGAACAATCTCAAGAATCTGGATGTGGATATTCCGCGCGACAAATTTGTTGTTCTGACGGGTCTGTCGGGTTCGGGAAAGTCATCTCTTGCTTTTGATACAATATACGCCGAAGGCCAGCGACGCTATATGGAGTCGCTTTCTTCGTATGCCCGCCAGTTCCTGGGTATGATGGAAAAGCCGGATGTTGAATCGATAGAGGGACTTCCTCCCGCTATTTCGATCGACCAGAAATCGACAAACCGTAATCCGCGTTCCACAGTCGGAACGGTTACCGAGATTTACGACTATTTCCGTTTGCTGTATGCAAGAATCGGAATTCCGCACTGTCCAAAGTGCGGGCGTGAAATCAGACGTCAGACCATCGACGAGATGGTGGATGAGGTTATGCGGCTGGAGCCTTCCGCAAAGATTCAGCTTCTTGCACCTGTTGTGCGGGGCAGGAAGGGCGAGCATGTGAAGGTGTTCGAGCAGGCTAAGCGAAGCGGTTATGTTCGTGTAATCGTAGACGGACATCAGTATGAACTCAGCGAAGATATTAAACTTGAGAAGAACAACAAGCACGATATTTCGGTTGTGGTAGACAGACTTGTGGTTAAAGAGGGTATCGAGAAGCGTCTCTCGGATTCTTTGGAGAACTGTCTGAAGCTTGGTGAAGGTCTTGCAACGGTTGATGTTATCGGTGCAGAGCCCATATCTCTGAGTCAGAACTTTGCGTGTCCGGACTGCGGTGTCAGTATCGATGAACTGGAGCCGAGAACTTTCTCCTTCAACAATCCTTTCGGAGCTTGCCCGGGCTGTCATGGT
Source organism: Lachnospiraceae bacterium (assembly GCA_045616585.1). Lineage (GTDB taxonomy): Bacteria > Bacillota > Clostridia > Lachnospirales > Lachnospiraceae > RUG11977. The sequence goes on along the minus strand of JAZLGZ010000039.1, from coordinate 36,056 downwards.
ATCGGTTCAAAGATGGAATTCGTCGAAGAACTGCTGATAAACGACCCCGACCAGAGTTTTATCGAAAAAGGAAATATCACTGTCAACGGCTGGAAATCGATGCACGATCCCGGAGCGTGGGCGAGAGTAATTATAGATGCCGTTGCCAAAGACCATAATATTGACCTTACAAAGCCGTACAATAAACTTACCGATGAAGAACGTCATATCATTATGTACGGTACCGGTCTTGAAAGACATCATATTCATTACAAGGGCATGCGCGGAGAGGGTGACTACGATGTTACCTATGAGGGTATGCTGGACAATATCAGGAGACGCTATCGCGAGGCTTCTTCCGATGCCGCAAAGATTGAATATGAGCAGTTTATGACTATTATTCCGTGTGACGAGTGCGGAGGAAAGCGTTTGCGTCCCGAGGCACTTGCGGTTACTGTCGGAGGCAAGAACATATACGAAGTGACAGAGATGGCTGTCAGTGAGCTCAAGCAGTTCATGAGCAATCTTAATCTTACCGATATGCAGCGGAAGATCGGCGGACTTATCCTTAAGGAGATTTGTGCCAGAGTAGGTTTCCTTGATTCCGTCGGGCTCGATTATCTTACGCTTGCGAGAGCTACTTCTTCGCTTTCAGGAGGAGAGGCTCAGCGTATCAGACTTGCTACGCAGATCGGATCCGGTCTTGTCGGAGTCGCATATATTCTCGATGAGCCGAGTATCGGTCTTCACCAGCGCGACAACGGAAAGCTTATCCGTGCACTCAAGGATCTGCGAGACTTGGGCAACAGTCTTATCGTAGTGGAACACGACGAGGAGACTATGCGGGAAGCTGATTATATCGTGGATATCGGACCTGAGGCCGGAGTGAACGGCGGCCGGGTTGTCGCAGCGGGAACCGTGGACGATATTATGAAGAACAAGAACTCGATTACGGGTGCCTATCTTTCGGGAAGAATCAAGATTGATGTTCCGAAGACCAGGCGTACTCCCAAGGGTTATATTACCGTCAAGGGCGCCAGGGAGAACAACCTTAAGAACATCGATGTGGATATTCCGCTCGGAGTTTTTACCTGCGTTACCGGAGTTTCGGGTTCGGGCAAATCTTCGCTTATCAATGAGATTCTGTACAAGCATCTTGCCAAGAAACTGAACAGAGCACGCTGTATTTTCCCGGGAAAGCATGACGATGTTTTGGGAACCGAGCAGCTGGACAAGGTTATTAATATTGACCAGTCGCCTATCGGAAAAACTCCCAGATCGAATCCTGCGACCTATACGGGTGTGTTTGATATGATTCGTGATTTGTTCGCCGAAACGCAGGATGCGAAGATGAAAGGCTATACCAAGGGCCGTTTCAGCTTCAATGTAAAGGGCGGACGCTGTGAGGCCTGCAGCGGAGACGGAATCATAAAGATTGAGATGAATTTCCTTCCTGATATCTACGTTCCCTGTGAGGTTTGCGGAGGCAAACGATACAACAGGGAAACTCTCGACGTTAAGTATAAGGGCAAATCAATTTTTGATGTGCTTGATATGACTATCGAGGAAGCAGTACATTTCTTCGAGAATGTACCTTATATTAAGCGCAAAATAGAAACACTCAATGACGTAGGACTCGGGTATTTGAAACTCGGACATCCTTCTACTTCCCTTTCGGGAGGCGAAGCTCAGCGAGTTAAGCTCGCTACTGAACTCAGTAAGAGAAGCACCGGAAAAACCATCTATATTCTGGATGAGCCTACGACCGGACTTCATTTTGCGGATGTCCATAAACTGATTGAAATAGTAAACAGACTTACCGAAGGCGGAAACACCGTTGTTATCATCGAACACAATCTGGATATGATTAAGTGTGCGGATTACATTATCGATATCGGACCGGAGGGTGGATTCAGAGGAGGTACTGTGGTTGCACAGGGAACTCCAGAAGAGGTTGCCCATGACCCGAATTCCTTTACCGGGGATTTCATCCGTCAGATGATTGAATGATTGGGTCTGAAAGCCTAAAAGGCTAAAGATGGGTAACGGAGTAAGTCTGTGGAACGGAGAATTATGAATACTTTTTTTGCAATGCTTTCCAGAATGAAATATATCAATCGCTGGGCTCTTATGAGAAATTCTTATACAGAGAATATCAGCGAACATTCTCTTGAGGTTGCCATGCTTGCACATGGACTTGCGCTTATCGGAAACAAGCGTTTCGGCAAGCAGCTCGATGCCGACAGAGCTGCTGTCATCGCTATATTTCACGATACGACCGAGATTATTACCGGGGACATGCCGACACCTATCAAATATTTGAACAAGGACATCAAGGGTGCATTTAAGGATATTGAAGCTCAGGCTGCACATAAGCTTCTTGCTATGCTCCCCGATGATCTTCGTCCTGAGTATGACGATATCTTCTTCCCCGGGAATGAGCCGGAGGATGAGTATCTTTGCAAGCTTGTAAAAGCAGCAGACAAAATATCTGCGGTTATCAAGTGCATTGAAGAAGAGAAAATGGGTAACATGGAATTCGGGAGTGCCGACAAGACACTTCGTAAATCCGTAAAGGATATGAACCTTGAGGAAGCGGAGGTCTTTATGAATGAATTCCTGCCTGCATACAACAAAACTCTTGATGAACTGAATAATCTCTGATTTATGTGCAACAGTGCCTAATTTGTTTTGAAATTTGTCAAAAATTTGGCACATTATTCAAAAAGCTTATTGCATGCATTCTACAGTTGTGCTACACTTCCATATATAGAGGTGGAAGTGCCCCTAAAGTACAAGTAATTGCGGTCAACAATTGTAGAATCGCATGGAGCTACAAATGAGTAATCCTATCAGTCGGCAGGAAAATTTAATAGCTGAAAGCAGACTCGTGTTTGAAAGATTAAGACGAGTTTTCTTTGCGTCTGCCGTTTGTGTGCTGGTACTTCCCATACTCATGCTGGTAAATAAATTCTCGAATTCCGAATTTGCTCCGGTGGCAAAAAGCATGATGATTGTATTTGAAATATTTTCTGCTGTGGCTGTCGGAATGTCTTATATCGGTATGGCAAACAAGGAACCTCATTTCGCAAAAATGGTTTACCGATTGTTCTGGCTGCTGTTCGAGACTTTTTCGTTTGTAATGATATTTGCCAATTATCTGATGGGAGCGGGCTTCTCATTTTACGGTATTTTGTGTGTGGGAATATTCCTGGTTTCCGGTCTTTCACTTTCCGAGCAGAAGTATTATATAGTGTTGCTCGGAGTGTATTCGTTATTTATGTCGTTGAATTTTAAGCTTAACGCAACGGAAATAACCAATATGCTTATGCTTGCAGGTTCGATGTTTGCACTTTCAAGGATTTCTTACCGCAATCTTGTTGAGAAGATAAAAATCAGTGAGCGTGAAAAGGCTACTCGTGCCAGCTCGTCAAATGATAATCTGACGGGTCTTTTGAACAACTCGGGCTTTGAAAAGAGAGCTTTTGAAGAGTTGGGCGGATGCATCAGAAGCCACAAGAGAGCATCGATTCTTATGATTGATATAGATGACATGGGCAAATACAATGATTCTTTCGGTATGGATAGAGGAGACGAATGTATTCGCACGGTGGCAGAAGTGGTTAAGCATGTAGCTCTTCGAAATACGAGTACCATCAGCCGTCTTGACGGAGGAAGATTTTTGTTGTTTGTTTCCGGAGGAAACGATATGGATCCGCTTGACCTCGCCGAAAAAATTCGTACCAATGTTGAACGTAAGCGCATTCCTCATGGAAGACGCGCTGAGAATTCTTTTGTTACGGTAAGTGTCGGAGTTGCATCTTGTATGGCAAGAAGTGACCGTGATTATTATGAACTGTATGATGAAGCTCATGAAGAAATGATTGAAGCAAAAGAAAATGGCAAGAACATTACCATTTATAACAATCTGATTTATGGTCAGTATAAGCAGAGCAAGGTTGCTTATTGACATTATTGATAGCGCCACCTCGTGCAAAGAGGTGGCTTTATTCATAACATAAAGTATTTTAATTGTATGAACGGAGTATATTATGTGGGTTGCACAGAATTGGAAAGATTATAAGGTTCTGGATTGTTCCGAGGGAGAGAAACTTGAAACTTGGGGAGGATATAAACTTTTACGTCCGGATCCGCAGGTTATCTGGTCAACTTCGAAAGATAAAAAACTTTGGGGCAATCTGAATGCCCATTATCACAGAAGCAGCAAGGGCGGCGGTGAATGGGAGTTTTTTAATCTGCCCGAGCAGTGGACAATCGCATACAGGGATCTGACTTTCAATCTCAAGCCTTTTAGCTTTAAGCACACGGGTTTGTTCCCCGAGCAGGCAGTCAATTGGGATTGGATGCGTGAAATCATTGCGAAAAAGCTTGCTGATGATACCGAAAGAAAAATAAATATTCTTAATCTGTTTGCTTACACCGGCGGTGCAACGATAGCATGCGCCAAGGAGGGAGCAAATGAAGCGGTTGCAAATTCGCGTCCGGTTTCGGAGTCTCGTGTAAGTGTGACTCATGTGGATGCCTCGAAGGGAATGGTCGGATGGGCTAAAGAGAACGCGCAGCTGTCGGGACTCGGAGAAGCACCTATACGTTATCTGGTGGATGACTGCAAGAAATTCGTCGAGAAGGAGATCAGAAGAGGTCGTCGTTATGATGCTATCATCATGGATCCTCCTTCGTACGGAAGAGGACCCGGAGGAGAAATCTGGAAGCTTGAAGAGAGCTTGTACCCGTTTGTCGAACTCTGCGAACAGATTTTATCCGACGATCCGATGTTTGTGCTGATAAATTCTTATACAACCGGTCTTCAGCCTGCAGTGCTTTCGTATATGCTTAGTACTGTAGTTGCCCAAAAACATTCCGGATATGTTGCTGCGGATGAAATCGGTCTTCCTGTAGAGTGCAACGGTCTGGTGCTTCCGTGCGGAGCAAGCGGCCGATTTTTCTGCAATTAATTGAATATTCAATAGAATAATAAATAAAACGCCTGTGGTATTGTGATTTATACAATCAACAAAACTACAGGCGTAAATTGTTTGGTACCGACTGCCAATTATTTCCGGCGGCAGTTTGATTCAGACACTATCTCGCCGAAAACCAAAATGTTCAGCTGTTTAGTTCAACAGTCCGAGGAACTGAACTACACAAAGAACGATACCGACAACCGAATAAAGTTCGATAAGACCGCCGATTGCTCCGAAGATGATTCCTATAATGGGAAGCTTTGCGAGTACACCGATTAAGATACCGAAAACTGCGCAAACTACGATGAAGATGATAAGCTGAACAATAAATGATGATAAATCGCCCTTTTTGATCTTAAAAGGTGTGGGCCAAAGTGTTCTTAAAAAGTCCATAATAATATATTCTCCTTTTTTTATTCGGTCACGTTGGTTCATCGTGACCTCATTAGGATTTGTTTCACAAATCCTTGATAACTATTTTTTGAAGATCAGTCTGCAAAGCCAGATGAGAAGACAAGTTCCGCCGACACCGATAAGTATCTGAACAAGAAGTCCGCCGCCAATTCCGAGTTTGCCTGCAATAAAATTGCCGAGTGCACCGCCTAAGATACCTGCAACGATATAGAATAAAAGGCCACCTTTGCTTTTCATAACATAGCTTGCAAAACATCCGACCAATGCTCCGATAAGAATACTGTAAAGAATTTCCATGGTCTACCTCCCTGAAATGATATTGAATTTGTCGTTTCTACCTATTATATAATTGATTGTTATATTACTACCGACAAATACCATTATAGTATATCGGATAGAAACATTAAAGATTAACCTTATTATATAATGAAAATAAACCTGATTATAACGGGGTGTGAAAGAATAAATGCATCTGAAAGAATGTATACATCTGAGAGAATGAATGCATCTGAAAGAATGAATACATTTGAAAGAATTATAAAGGATATTATTTAAGTATAGAAGGCATTATTAAGTATAAAAGATAATATTAATAAGAAGAAAAGGAAAAAACGACAGCATCGTGGGAACGATGAAATTAAGCGGTCGTACATATGCACATAAATTGTCAGACAATTTAAGAAAATAATGCTAAAAGTTTTTATCTTTGTGACAAAGAAAAATATTGATTTTTGCGCAAAGTGCCATTATAATGATTCATGCTGTGAGTTGATAGCGTAGAAGCGTGAGGTTGCGGCGATTATCGGAGCTTGAAAGAGCCCGATGCCGGTTTTCCGTGGAGCGAATGTCAAGTTTACAAAACTGACGACAAGTCACTGTACAATTGAATTTCTGCCTCAGAGCAGATAAACCGTGAGTAAATCACGTGTCGAACAAGTTTTGCCGGATCCTGTGAGCCGGTTTAAAATTTGGGAGAGGCGCGAAACACACGGGTGAGTGTACAGTCGCCACTTGTTGTACTTGGTTAAACAAAAGTACGAAAAGGAGGAGACTTTTTTTATGGCAAACAATGTAATGAGAATCACACTTAAGGCTTATGATCATCAGTTAATCGATGCATCTGCAGCTAAGATCGTTGAGACAGTTAAGAAGGCTGGATCAAAGGTTAGCGGTCCTGTTCCGCTTCCTACAAAGAAGGAAGTTATTACAATTCTTCGTGCTGTACATAAGTACAAGGATTCAAGAGAGCAGTTCGAGCAGAGAACTCATAAGAGACTTATCGATATCATTTCACCCAACCAGAAAACAGTTGAGCAGCTTTCAAGACTTGAGATGCCTGCAGGTGTATACATTGATATCAAGATGAAGAACAACTGATCAGTGTGAAACCCACACCGGAGAGCTTCCTTATAATAAAGAAGCAATCCAAACCAAATTAGATGTAATCAACCCTAAGGGTTATATAGGATAGAAACATACCGGATCACAGCACCGGAAAACAGACCCCCTATACAAACCATCTAGGATGATCGGGAAACCGATCCGCTGTAGATTACCATCTAGAATGATCGCGAAAGCGATCCGCTGTAGATTAATTAGGAGGAAAAACAAATGAAGAAAGCTATTTTAGCTACCAAGGTTGGTATGACCCAGATCTTTGGTGAGAACGGCGTTCTGACACCCGTTACAGTACTTCAGGCCGGTCCTTGCGTTGTTACACAGGTTAAGACAACAGAGAACGATGGCTATGAGGCAGTACAGGTTGGCTTCGGCGAGATCAGAGAGAATCTCGTAAACAAGCCTCGCAAGGGACATTTTGCTAAGGCAGGTGTTTCAAGTAAGAGATTCCTTAAGGAGTTTAAGTTTGAAAATGCAGCTGAGTATTCACTTGGCCAGGAAATCAAGGTTGATATCTTCGCAGAAGGCGATAAGGTAGATGCAACCGGTATTTCAAAGGGTAAGGGATTCCAGGGCGCAATCAAGCGTCACGGCTTAAGCCGCGGACCTATGAAGCATGGTTCTAAGTACCATCGTCATGCAGGTTCTAACGGTGCTGCAACAACTCCCGGTCGTGTATTCCCCGGCAAGCATATGCCCGGACACATGGGAAGCGTAAAGGTTACAGTACAGAACCTCGAGGTTGTAAGAATCGATACAGAGAACAATGTAATCCTTGTTAAGGGTGCAGTTCCCGGACCTAAGAAGGCCATGATCGTTCTTAAAGAGACCGTTAAGAAAGCAAACTAAGGCTTTAAGAAAGGAGGAACCTAATAATGGCAACAGTTAAAGTTTACAATATGGAAGGTGCTGAGGTTGGTTCAATCGAACTCAACGATGCAGTTTTCGGTGTTGATGTAAATACACATTTAATGCATATGGCAGTTGTTTCTCAGCTCGCTAACAAGCGTCAGGGAACACAGAGTGCCAAGACCCGCGCAGAAGTAGCTGGCGGCGGAAGAAAGCCCTGGAGACAGAAGGGTACAGGCCAGGCTAGACAGGGTTCAACAAGATCTCCTCAGTGGAGACATGGCGGCGTAGTATTCGCTCCCAAGCCCAGAGAGTATGGTTTCAAGATGAACAGGAAGGAAAAGGCAGCTGCAATTAAGTCAGCCCTTACTTCAAGAGTAGAAGACAGCAAGATTTACGTTATCGACGCACTTAACTTCAGCGAGATCAAGACCAAGAACATGGTTAAGATGATCGACGCTCTTAAGCTTGACAAGGCACTTGTTGTTATGGATAAGAAGGATGAGAACGTTATCCTTTCAGCACGTAACATCCCCACAGTAACAACAGTTACTTCAAATGCGATCAACGTATTCGATATCCTTAAGTATGGCAACCTTGTTATTACAAAGGCAGCTATTCAGCAGATCGAGGAGGTATACGCATAATGGCAGATTTAAAGTATTATGACATCATTTTAAAGCCCATCGTTACAGAGAAGGCTATGGCTATGATGGCTGACAAGAAGTACACCTTTTCAGTAAGTACAGATGCTACCAAGACACAGATCAAGGAAGCAGTAGAGAAGATGTTCGCAGGCGCAAAGGTTGCAAGTGTTAACACTATGAACCTTGACGGAAAGACTCGTCGCCGTGGTATGACAAGCGGAAAGACAAGCTCGGTTAAGAAGGCTGTAGTTCAGTTAACAGCAGACAGCGCAGAGATCGATTTATTCTAATTTAAACATAATTGACAACGCCGTGTAGAAAAGCCTGTAGGCAGGCACGTATTGCACGGTCGATAAGAAAAGGAGAAATATCATGGGAATTAAGAAATATGGCCCTTATACACCCTCCAGAAGAAACATGACCGGATTTGATTTCCAGGAAATCACAAAGTCAACTCCTGAGAAGTCACTTACAGTAACTCTCAAGAAGAACTCAGGTCGTAATAATCAGGGTAAGATTACCGTTAGACATCAGGGTGGCGGTTACAGAACAAAGTACAGAATCATTGATTTCAAGAGAAATAAGGATGGAATCCCTGCAACTGTAAAGGCAATCGAGTACGATCCTAACAGAACAGCAAACATCGCTCTTATCTGCTATGCAGACGGCGAGAAGGCATATATCCTTTGTCCCGCAGGTCTCAAGGTTGGAGACAAGATTTCAAACGGTGAGAATGCAGAAGCACTCAACGGAAACTGCTTACCTTTAAGCAAAATCCCCGTAGGTGCCATGATCCACAACATCGAGCTTTATCCCGGCCGCGGCGGACAGCTTGTTCGTTCAGCAGGTGTAGGCGCTCAGTTAATGGGTAAGGAAGATAAGTATGCTATCCTTCGTCTCCCTTCAGGTGAGATGAGAAAAGTTCCGGTTATCTGCCGTGCAACAATCGGTGTTATCGGAAACGGAGAGCACAACCTTGTAAATATCGGTAAGGCCGGCCGTAAGAGACATATGGGCATTCGTCCTACAGTTCGTGGTGCGGTTATGAACCCTAACGACCATCCTCACGGTGGTGGAGAAGGAAAGAACGGAATCGGTCGTCCCGGTCCTTCAACTCCTTGGGGCAAGCCTGCTCTTGGTCTTAAGACACGTAAGAAGAACAACAAGTCAAATAAGTTGATCATTCGTCGTAAGAATGGTAAGGCTTTAGCAAAATAAAGAAAGGAAGGTTGAACCTATATGGCACGTTCATTAAAGAAGGGACCCTTCGCAGATGCTCATCTGTTAAAGAAGGTAGATGAGGTTGTTAAGTCAGGTGACAAGACAGTCATTAAGACATGGTCACGTCGTTCTACAATCTTCCCCAATTTCGTCGGACTTACAATTGCTGTTCATGACGGAAGAAAGCACATCCCGGTATATGTAACCGAGGATATGGTTGGACATAAGCTTGGCGAGTTCGTTGCTACCAGAACCTACAAGGGACATGGTAAGGACGAGAAGAAGTCAAAGAGATAATTAACCCAATGAATATATATGCCGCCGCTTGATTAAGCGGCAGGCAGGAAGAGTACAAGCGGAGAACCGCTTACAGATTGAAAGGAGGATTCATCCATGGCTAAAGGACATAGATCCCAAATCAAGAGAGAGCGTAATGCTAAGAAGGACACCAGACCTTCAGCAAAGCTTTCATACGCAAGAGTGTCAGTTCAGAAGGCATGCTTCGTACTTGATGCAATCAGAGGCAAGGATGTAAACGCAGCACTCGGTATTTTAGCTTACAATCCGAGATATGCTTCATCAGTAATTGAGAAGTTATTAAAGTCAGCAATCGCAAATGCTGAGAATAATAATGGTATGGACGTTTCAAAGCTTTACATTGAGGAGTGCTTCGCAGGCGATGCACCTACAATGAAGAGAGTTCATCCCAGAGCTCAGGGTAGAGCATACAGAATCTTAAAGAGAATGAGCCACATTACCATAGTGCTCAATGAGAGATAATTCGCAGAAAGGAGCAAACAAATATGGGACAGAAAGTTAACCCCCATGGTCTCAGAGTTGGAGTTATCGCTGACTGGGATTCAAAATGGTACGCAGAAAGCGATTTCGCTGATTGTCTTGTAGAAGACTACAATATCAGAAAGTTCTTAAAGAAGAAGTTATACAGCGCCGGCGTTGCTAAGATTGAGATTGAGCGCGCTGCCGACAAGGTTAAGGTTACTATCCATACAGCTAAGCCCGGTGTAGTTATCGGTAAGGGCGGTGCAGAGATCGAGAAGCTTAAGGCTGAGATCGGTAAGTACACAACTAAGACAGTTAACCTTGAAATCAAGGAAATCAAGAAGCCTGACAACAATGCACAGCTCGTTGCAGAGTCAATCGCTCAGCAGCTTGAGAACCGTGTATCATTCAGACGTGCTATGAAGGGCACAATGTCAAGAACCATGAAGTCAGGTGCAAAGGGAATTAAGACCTCTTGCTCAGGCCGTCTTGGTGGAGCAGATATGGCTCGTTCAGAGTTCTACAGCGAAGGCACTATTCCGCTTCAGACTCTTCGTGCAGATATTGACTATGGTTTTGCTGAGGCTAACACAACCTATGGTAAGGTTGGTGTAAAGGTTTGGATTTACCATGGTGAGGTACTTCCTTCAAAGAAGAACAACCGTAAGGAAGGGAGCGTGAAGTAATATGTTAATGCCTAAGAGAGTTAAACATAGAAAGCAGTTCCGCGGAACTATGAGAGGTAAGGCACAGCGCGGCAATACATTAGCATACGGCGAGTTCGGTCTTGTAGCTATGGAGCCCGCATGGATCAGATCAAACCAGATTGAGGCAGCCCGTGTTGCCATGACACGTTACATCAAGCGTGGTGGTCAGGTTTGGATCAAGATTTTCCCTGACAAGCCCGTAACAACAAAGCCCGCTGAAACTCGAATGGGTTCAGGAAAGGGCTCAACAGAGTATTGGGTAGCAGTAGTTAAGCCCGGTCGCGTAATGTTTGAGATCGCAGGAGTAGCAGAAGAAGTAGCAAGAGAGGCACTTCGTCTCGCTATGCACAAGCTCCCTGTTAAGTGTAAGATCGCATCTCGCGCAGATTTAGAAGGAGGTGCCGGCAGTGAAGAGTAATAAGTACGTTGAGGACTTACAGAAGAAGTCTGCATCAGAGTTAAATGAAGAATTAGTAGCTGCTAAGAAGGAGCTTTTCAACTTAAGATTCCAGAACGCAACTATGCAGTTACAGAACACGAGCAGAATTAATGAGGTTAAGAAGAACATTGCCAGAATTAAGACTGTTATCTCGCAGAAGGCTCAGTAATTGAAAGGAGAATAGCTGTGGAAAGAAATCTTAGAAAAGTTCGTACCGGTAAGGTAGTAAGTGATAAGATGGACAAGACCATCGTTGTTGCAGTGGTAGATAACGTAAAGCATCCCCTCTACAACAAGATCGTTAAGAGAACTTATAAGTTAAAGGCTCATGATGAAAACAATGAGTGTAAGATCGGCGACAGAGTTAAGGTAATGGAGACCAGACCTCTCTCAAAGGATAAGAGATGGAGACTCGTCGAAATAGTTGAGAAGGCTAAATAATTTGCTTTTTAGTCAGGAAGGAGTATTTCATGATTCAGACAGAATCCAGACTTAAGGTTGCCGATAATACAGGCGCAAAGGAGCTCCTTTGCATTCGTGTAATGGGCGGTTCAACCAGAAGATATGCAAACATCGGTGACGTAATCGTTGCTTCTGTTAAGGACGCAACACCCGGTGGCGTTGTTAAGAAGGGTGACGTTGTTAAGGCAGTAGTTGTTCGTTCTGTAAAGGGTGCTCATCGTAAGGATGGCTCTTACATCAGATTTGATGAGAATGCTGCTGTAATTATCAAGGATGACCTCACACCTAAGGGAACTCGTATTTTTGGACCCGTAGCTAGAGAGTTAAGAGAGAAGCAGTTCATGAAGATCGTTTCTCTTGCTCCTGAAGTATTATAAGGAGGAACCGACATGGCAACATTAAAGATTAAGAAGGGTGATACCGTTAAGGTTATTGCCGGAAAAGATAAAGGCAAGGACGGAAAGGTTATCGCAGTAGTAGACGGCAAGAAGGTTCTCGTTGAAGGCGTTAACACCGTTACCAAGCATTCAAAGGCTTCTCAGGAGAATCCTAAGGGAGGCATCGTAAAGAAGGAAGCTCCCATCGATATGTCAAACGTTATGTACGTTCATAAGGGAGAGGCTACCAGAGTTGGCTTCAAGTTCGTTGAGGGCAAGGACGGAAAGCAGAAGAAAGTTCGCGTTGCTAAGTCTACAGGTGACGTAATCGACTAATAGAGAGAGGAGGTCATACAAATTGGCTCGTTTAAAAGATTTTTATTTTGCAGAAGTAAGAGATGCAATGGTTAAGAAGTTCGGATACAAGAACGTTATGGAGATTCCGAAGATCGAGAAGATCGTTGTAAATATGGGCGTTGGCGAAGCTAAGGACAACGCAAAGGTTCTTGAGAACCCAGTAAAGGACATGGAGACAATCACAGGTCAGAAGGCTGTTATTACCAAGGCTAAGAAGTCAGTTGCTAATTTTAAGATTCGTGAGGGTCTTGCAATCGGATGTAAGACAACTCTCCGTGGTGAGAAGATGTATGAGTTTATGGACAGACTTATCAATCTTTCACTTCCTCGAGTACGTGACTTCAGAGGTGTTAACCCTAACGCATTCGACGGCAGAGGAAATTATTCACTTGGTATCAAGGAGCAGTTAATCTTCCCTGAAATCGAGTATGATAAGATTGACAAGGTTAGAGGTATGGACATCTGTTTCGTTACAACCGCTAAGACAGATGAAGAGGCTCGTGAGTTACTCAGACTCTTCAGCATGCCTTTTGCTAAGAACTAAGGAGGGAATTTTAAATGGCAAAATTATCAATGAAATTAAAGCAGCAGCGCCCCGCAAAGTTCTCTACCAGAGAGTACACACGTTGCAGAATCTGCGGACGTCCCCATGCTTTTTTACGTAAGTACGGAATTTGCAGAATTTGCTTCCGTGAGTTAGCATACAAGGGTGAGATTCCCGGTGTTAAGAAGGCTAGTTGGTAAGGAGGAAATATAAGATGACAATGAGCAGCGATCCTATTGCAGATATGCTTACAAGAATCCGTAATGCAAACACTGCAAAACATGATACAGTAGATGTACCTGCATCAAAGATGAAGATCTCTATCGCTGAGATCCTCCTTAAGGAAGGATATATCAAGAGCTTCGAGCTTGTTGATGCCGGCGCATTCAAGAATATTCACATCACACTTAAGTATGGCAAGGACAAGAATGACAAGATTATTTCAGGCCTTAGAAGAATTTCTAAGCCCGGTCTTCGTGTTTACGCTAATGCAGAGGAGCTTCCTAAGGTTCTCGGCGGACTTGGTGTAGCAATCGTTTCAACAAACAAGGGAGTACTTACCGACAAGGAAGCTCGCAAGGCAAACGTTGGCGGAGAAGTTCTCTGCTTCGTTTGGTAATTAAAATAGTAACCTAATAGGCGAAACGTAAGCGTTAAGCTTACACAATTTAACCAATATTATAGGAGGTACGGGCATGTCACGTATAGGTAAGATGCCAATCGCTATCCCTGCAGGCGTAACTGTAGATGTAGCAGAAAATAACAAGGTTACCGTTAAGGGTCCTAAGGGAACTCTTGTAAGAGCTCTCGCTCCTGAGATGGAGATTAAGGTTGAGGGTGCAGAAATCACAGTATGCAGACCCAATGACTTAAAGCAGATGAAGTCTTTACATGGACTTACCAGAACACTTCTTAACAACATGGTTGTAGGTGTTACACAGGGTTATGAGAAGTCTCTTGAAATCAACGGTGTTGGTTACAGAGCAGCTAAGGAAGGCAAGAAGCTTAACCTTACACTTGGTTACTCACATCCCGTAATCATGGAAGATCCTGAGGGCATCGAGACAACAGTTGATCAGAACAAGATCATTGTTAAGGGTATCGATAAAGAGAAGGTTGGTCAGTTTGCAGCTGAGATCAGAGATAAGAGACGTCCTGAGCCTTATAAGGGCAAGGGTATCAAGTACTCTGATGAGGTAATCAGACGTAAGGCCGGCAAGACAGGTAAGAAGTAAGGAGGAATGAGATAATGTTTAAGAAAGAATCAAGAACAGAAATTCGTGAGAAGAAGCATATGAAGATCCGCAATCGTTTCTCCGGTACTCCTGAAAGACCTCGTTTAGCAGTATTCAGAAGCAATTCTCATATGTATGCACAGATTATTGACGATACAGTAGGCAACACACTTTGTGCTGCATCTACACTTGATAAGGACGTTAAGTCTGAGCTTGAGCACACAAATACCGTTGAGGCTGCTGCATACCTTGGAAAGGTAATTGCACAGAAGGCTCTTGAGAAGGGCATCAAGACAGTTGTCTTTGACAGAGGCGGTTTCATTTATCAGGGCAAGATCCAGGCTTTAGCTGATGCAGCTAGAGAAGCAGGACTTGAATTCTAATAGGAGGAGACAACACATGCGTACAAATATTGATGCTAACGGTTTAGAGTTAGAAGATAAAGTCGTTACTATTAAGCGTGTAACCAAGGTTGTTAAGGGTGGACGTAACATGAGATTCACCGCTCTTGTTGTTGTTGGCGACAAGAAGGGTCACGTTGGTTGCGGGTTAGGTAAGGCAGCAGAAGTTCCCGAAGCAATTCGTAAGGGTAAGGAAGCAGCTATGAAGAGCCTCATCGAGTTACCTCTTGATGAGAACGGAAGCGTTCCTCATGATTATCTTGGTAAGTTTGGCAGTGCTACTGTTCTTATGAAGAGAAGCCCCGAAGGTACCGGTATCATCGCCGGTGGTCCTGTTCGTAACGTACTTGAGCTTGCAGGCTTCAAGAACATTCGTACAAAGTCACTTGGCTCAAATAACAAGCAGAACGTAGTTCTTGCAACAATCGAAGGACTTAAGGCTCTTAAGACTCCCGAGCAGGTTGCAGCAGCACGTGGAATTACTGTTGAACAGCTTATGGACTAATTGAGGAGGAAATGAAAATGGCAGATAAGGTTAAAGTAACATTAGTAAAGTCTACTATCGCAGCTCTTCCTAAGCATAAGAAGACAGTAGAAGCTTTAGGTCTCGGAAAGATCAACTCATCTAACGAGCTTCCTAACAACGCAGCTACAAAAGGTATGATTCACCAGGTTAAGCATCTGGTTAAGGTTGAAGAAATCTAATCAGACGGAGGAAGGAGAAATAAAATGAATTTATCAGATTTAAGACCTGCTGAGGGTTCAAAGCAGAGCAATAACTTCCGTAAGGGCCGTGGACATGCTTCAGGAAACGGTAAGACAGCCGGCTACGGTCACAAGGGTCAGAAGGCTCGTTCCGGTCGTACAAGAGATGGTTTCGAAGGTGGTCAGAACCCCTTCTTCAGAAGACTTCCTAAGAGAGGTTTCCGTAACAGAAACGCTCAGGAAATCATTACAATCAACGTTAGCATGCTCAACAGATTTGAGGATGGCGCTGATGTAACAATTACCAGCCTTATGGAAATTGGTCTTGTATCAAATCCTAAGGATGGAGTAAAGATCCTCGGAAATGGAGAATTAACCAAGAAGCTCAACGTAAAGGTTAACGCATACAGCGCATCTGCAGTTGAGAAAATTGAAGCTCTTGGTGGAAAAGCAGAGGTGATCTAAATGTTTAAAACATTCATCAATGCTTTTAAGGTTAAAGAGATCAGAACAAGAATCCTTTTTACATTCTGCTGCCTTATTGTAGTTCGTCTGGGTTCACTTATCGTTGCACCCGGTATCAGTCCTGCACTTGTTGGTGAGTGGAAAGAGACTATGGGTCAGCTTGATTTCCTTAACGTATTGACCGGTGGTTCACTGGAGCACCTTTCAATCTTTACATTAAGTATTTCACCTTACATCAATGCATCTATTATTATGCAGCTCCTCACAATAGCTATTCCCAAGCTTGAGGAGATGAGTAAGGATGGCGAGGATGGAAGAGAGAAGATCAACAAGATTTCAAGATATCTTACAATCTTCCTTGCTGTAATCGAGTCAACAGCAATGGCTATCGGATTCGGCGGACAGAACGTAACAGACTCTGCACGTCCCGATTTCACAAACAAGCTGCTCATCGTTCTTGCATTTACAGCAGGTACCACATTCCTTATGTGGCTCGGTGAGAGAATCACAGAGCGCGGTATCGGAAACGGTATTTCAATCATCGTTTTAATTAACATTATTGCAAGACTTCCTCAGGATATTAACAAGCTTGTAACACGTTTCGTAATCAACACAACTGTTATCAAGGGTGTTATCGGAGCAATTGTAATTCTTGCAGTTCTCATTCTGATGGTTGCACTTATCGTAGTTCTCCAGGATGCTGAGAGAAGAATTCCCGTACAGTACGCTAAGAAGGTACAGGGTCGTAAGATGGTAGGCGGACAGGCTTCAAGTATTCCTCTTAAGGTTAATACTTCAGGTGTTATCCCCGTAATCTTCGCTATGTCACTTCTTCAGTTCCCTGTCATCATTTCTTCGTTCTTCGGAGCTCAGGCTTCAAGAACAGGAAGCTTCTGGCAGAAGGTTCTGTACTTAATCTCACAGCAGAATTGGTTCAGAACAGGAGAAGGTGAGTTTAAGTATACTCTTGGTGTACTTATCTACATCGCGCTTATTATTTTCTTTGCATTCTTCTATACAGCTGTAACATTCAACCCTATAGAGATTGCAAATAACCTTAAGAAGCAGAGCGGCTTTATTCCCGGTATTCGTCCCGGAAAGCCTACCTCAGATTACCTTACCGAGATTCTTAACAGAATCATCTTCATCGGTGCAATCAGTCTGAGCGTTGTAGCAATTATTCCTATCTTCTTCAACGGAATATTTACATTGAATGTTTCATTCGCAGCTACATCAATCATCATCGTTGTAGGTGTTATCCTTGAAACACTCAAGCAGATCGAGTCAATGATGGCGGTTCGTCATTATACCGGTTTCTTAGATAAGTAAAGCAAGCTTACAAGAGGGGCTGGGCGTTGCCCGACCCCTCTTTAGTTTTAGATTATCGGAAATGTGAGGCAAAAATGAAAATTGTTATGTTAGGCGCTCCCGGCGCAGGAAAAGGAACCCAGGCAAAGCAGATTGCTGCTAAGTACGGTGTTCCCCATATCTCTACCGGAGATATTTTCAGAGCTAACCTTAAAGAAGGTACTGAGCTCGGATTAAAGGCTAAGGTATATATGGATCAGGGACAGCTCGTTCCCGATTCACTTACACTTGAACTTATTATGGACAGATTTACAAAGGATGACTGCAAGAACGGATATGTTCTTGACGGATTCCCCAGAACTATTCCTCAGGCAGAGGCTCTTACAGAGGCTCTTAAGAAGAACAATGATAAGCTTGATTATGCGGTTAACGTTGATGTTCCCGATGAGAACATCGTAAATCGTATGTCAGGAAGACGTGCATGTGCAAAGTGCGGCGGAACCTTCCACATCAAGTACAACCCTACAAAGGTTGAAGGTGTTTGCGATCTTTGCGGCGGAGAGCTTTATATTCGTGATGATGACAAGCCCGAAATCGTATCAAAGCGTCTTGTAGCTTATCACGATCAGACTCAGCCCCTTATCAATTACTACGAGAACGAGGGTATCCTTCAGAATGTTGACGGAACACAGAATGTTGACAAGGTATTCGAGGATATCGTTGCCATTCTGAATGCGTAAGCGTGCCAGAGCTCGTTTTAAGAGAGAGGTAGAGAAAATGTCAATAACAATCAAATCTGAAAAAGAAATAGAACTCATGCGTGAAGCAGGAAGAATTCTTGCAATTGTTCATGAGGAGATGGAAAAGGCGCTTAAGCCCGGAATGTCTACTATGGACATCAACCGTATAGGAGATGAAGTTATTCGCAGCTACGGCTGTATTCCTTCGTTCCTCGGCTACAACGGCTACCCTGCATCCATCTGCGTATCCGTCAATGATGAAGTCATCCACGGTATTCCGAATAAAAAGAATATCATAATGGAAGGCGATATCGTAAGTCTGGATGCCGGAGTTATTTACAAGGGATATCAGTCCGATGCAGCAAGAACACATGCTGTCGGTGAAGTGTCTGCGGAAGCTCGTAAGCTCATTGAGGTAACAAGAGAAAGCTTCTTTGCCGGAATTGCACAGGCTAAGGCAGGCAACTACCTTCATGATATCTCGGGAGCAATTGAAGATGTCGTTATTGCAAACGGATTCAGCTGTGTTCGTGACTTTGTAGGTCACGGAATCGGTCGTGAAATGCATGAGGATCCCCAGATCCCGAATTTCCATCAGAAGCGCAGAGGTGTTAAGCTCCAGCCGGGCATGACACTTGCAATCGAGCCCATGGTTAACATCGGAAGCTACGAGGTTTGCTGGCTTGATGATGATTGGACAATTGTAACTGCGGATGAATCACTTTCGGCACATTATGAGAATACGATTCTCATTACCGATGGTGAGCCCGAAATTCTTTCGTTAAGGTAAAATAAGGAGAAAGACTATATGTCAAAATCAGATGTTGTTGAGATCGAAGGAACCGTAATCGAAAAGCTTCCCAACACAATGTTCAGGGTTCAGCTTGAAAACGGACATGAGGTTCTTGCTCATATCAGCGGAAAGCTTAGAATGAACTTCATCAAGATTGTACCCGGTGATAAGGTTACACTTGAGTTGTCACCCTATGACTTGACCAAGGGCAGAATTATCTGGAGAGATAAATAATTATTATAAAGGTGGCTGTGGAAACACAGCCATTTTTTGTTGCCCCCCCATCATTTGAGATTGAATATGTGCAGGAATATGTAGTAAAATAAAAAGCAAAATTATACACAGAAAAAGAAAATTTTTGTGTTTATATCAGCATAATGCTTAGGCAAATGAGTAAATTATTAATATGTTTTGGGGAGTTCAAATGAGTCAGACAGATACTATAAATACAACATTGCTGAGACATATAAAAGAGCAGGAGCTTTTGCTGGAGAAGTTTATTTGCTATGAAGACGGAATTGCGATTATCAGCAATATGCAGCGTGTGGAGGGGACTTCAGCGTATCCTCACAAGAAAAAGGAACTGGTAAGCAGGTTGAATGCTGCAGGAGTCAGCTGCACTATGCAGACGGATGTTGAGCAACTGAAAAAATATGTGTATAAACTTCCTACAAGTGTAGAAATGGAAAAGAAATTTGTCGGAATATTATATGATCTCTACAGGAATGCCAAAACGCCTGCACAGCAGATAGAGGAATTGGTAAGAAGGTTTGGGGAACCTGAGTTTCAGGATTCGTCAGTGAGACTGGCGATTGTGAAACAGTATTTACTGACAACGACATATCATACCGGAGTAATAACCGAAATGATAATAAACAGGAACTCATTGAAAACAGCCCCAAAGCCTGATGTCAGAACACTGGCAAGACTTGCTGATGAGAGCCTGTTTGATGTGCTTGAGAAGAAGCTTACGAAGGACGAGAAAACAAAATATACATTATTAAGGCTTGCAGATGATCTGGCGAACGGACGCTTCAAGGCTAACGGAAGTACCAAAACGATGCTGTATATGTTTGCGTTTGCATTCAACATGACAGCAGCAATATATGCCGAAAACGAACCGGAAGATTATGACAGAGATATTGAAACCAACCTGTTCTTTAAATATTATGCCAATAGTGTACTGAGATATGCATCAGAGGACTACAACAGCAGAACCAGTAACTATGAAGCTGAGCCGACAGGTGATGGTATAAATTATAAAAACTATGCGGAGGTTATATATCTTTATTATTTGACCAAACAGGATATGACTGCTGACAAAAGGCTGCGGCGTGCCAATAAAGCTATAGCGGAGTGTACACGGTATTTGGAGGCGCATAAGGGAGAAGAACTTACAGCAGATGATAAGTTCATGACCAAACAGGAAAAATATACGTATCTTTATAAAGACCTGTATTTGGTAAAGATTGCGGGACTCAGCGAGGAGGAACTGATTCCGTTTATATGCAGCCATTATCAGATTGGTGATGCAGAAACATCATTGGCGAGAATATCAGTTAATTCCAAGCTTAAAACCGCGGAATTTCATTACAAAAGACTTAACAAAAAAGGCGGGGAAGGCAAAGCTAATCAAAGAGTAAAAAAAGATGTATATGAAGGTATCATATATGAGTTGACCGAAGGTTATGAGCAGGGGTTCATTAGTGTGCTTAAGAACATGTGCAGAATGATATTCGAAGCGGATACCTCAGACAAAGTAATCGGCAGAAGACATCTTTTTGCTGCAGTATATAATAAAATAATGGGAGATGAAAAAGCAGCTTCGTTGTCGCTGTTAGAACTGAGCAGAAAGGTAAGAGAAATGATTAACCCGATTTTGGAGGATTCAAGACTTCAGCCTTATTCCGAAAACAATATTTTTGATATATTTGTAGTTATACTGCTTTACAGGAATTTGAAGTGGTGAAGGAAAACCGAACATGAGCATTAGAGAAAGACAGTATTATAAGCAGGGAGAGCGCCTGATGCTCCGACGTGAGAAGAGCAGGAATTATGAAGAGTGGGAAATCCTTTCAAAGATTGATGAGGGAGCCACTGCAGTATGCTATGCGGCAAGGTCAGGAGCAAAAAGGGGCAGATTAAAGGCGTACAGTCCGCTTAAAGGGGAAGAGAACAACAACCAAAATTTGGAAAGTTTCGTTGCTGCCTACAGGATTCTGGATGAGATAAAGTATCGTGACCCTCGTTTTGAGGTTTTAAATAATTATATAGCTTACCATGAAATTCTGTACAGCTCTGATTCGCAGGGAGGGGCAAAAGGAGCCTTCGTGTGGACTCCGGATGATAAATCGGGAATAGAATTCTCAAAATATTTGGAAGCATTACGAAAAAACGATAAGGCCGATGAAGAAGAAAGCTTCAAAGAAATACTCGAGACGGTCGCAACGCTGACGGACTGCATCTGTATTCTTCATCTTTCGGGTATTCTTCATCTGGACCTGAAGCCGTCAAATTTTTTGGTCAGCTATGACAGCAGGAAGAAATTAAGTACCGGCAATATATCGCTGTTTGACATTAATACGATATATTCGATAGAAAATGAGAAGGATATGGCTGCCGGCAGCCTGGGATACTGTGCACCCGAAGTATTTAGGGGGATAACAGACAACCGATCGGATATTTATTCTATCGGTGCAATTCTGTTTAATGCCGTTGCGGATTATGATGTATATCCTGACGGACTGTACAGGGACGAATATTATGAGCATTTAAATGAGCTACCCGATAATTCAGGCATATTAAGGGAAATAAAAGCAAAAAAAGGAGCTGCTCCGGTTCAAAAGTTTACTGAAATATTGAAGCTGGCGTTAGCTGAAAATCGAAACGACAGATATGAATATGCAGAGCTTTTGTTGGAAGATATAAGAGCATTAATTGATATATTAAAGAACGGCAGAGAAGCCGAAGCGGCTGCGTCTGAGAGAGCTGATAAAAAATCCCGTACGGTAAAAACGACAGACGGATTCGGCAGCAAATTTCTTAAATGGGCAGGCTTATTGTGCGGTACTGTTTTGCTGGTAATTCTGGGTATTATGATTGAAAGAAATCTTTTCGGAGGCAAGAAAGAGGCGCCGGACAATTCTTTAACTCAAGTTGACAGTGCTTCTGACACGATCAACGATGCTTCAATCAACGATGCTTCAGTCAGCGATGCTTCAATCGGCGGCAATGAGAGTACAAACGATAATGTCTACGCAAGTTTTGAGAAAATGAACAGCTTTATGCAGAACGGTACCTTGGGAAGCAGATTCGAGACGGCAGAGAACATTGTTGTCCCTTGGGGTACGGAATCGATAATCCCTGAAGATAAAGTTCTGGTGCTGGGCGAGGGAGCAAAACTAATTTTTGAGACAGTTGAAAACGTCTCTTGGGATACTCGCGAGGCTGAAGAAAAGGCTTCGAAGCTGCTTGTTTACGGAAAAGTCGAATGTTACTCACCTGAACAGCTGGAGTTTGGTGCTGTAACCTATGGTGACGAAGAAAACGGTTCCGTAGTACTGGTAAACAACGGAGCGATTGTATTCGAAACCTTCTCGGTAAACAATGCGTCGGCTGGAACTTATTCAAATGGAGCGGATAGCAGTAATGAAAGAATGGTGCACCTTCGGGGCGCAGCTGACGGGCTGCTTATTGAGCCTTGCGGTGATCTTATCATAACAGGAAACTTTACAGATGAAGATGCTTTAAGCTTCTTTACATCGCAGCGGGCAAACCGAGTAATACTGAATAATAAATATTATGCCATTGACAACAAAAACGGAAAACTGACTGAACCTCGCTTTGCAGACTATATTGAGCGACTGAATGGCGAAGATTCCGGTGAAGAGGGCAGCACGAGAGTCAGTATTAACAGGGCCAATAACATTCATTCTCACGATTACTTTGAGGTTGGTGAAAATGATGTCAGAGTGTTTACAAAGAACAATGACTTCGAGAGCTGTGAGATTTCAAGCATGAAAGTTGAATATGGCGGTACTTTGGTCTTCGAAGACAAAGATGTATTGAATGGAAAATTCGGCAATGAAATGTGGATAACCTTTGAAGCAGGCTCAAGATTTATAGTCGGAGATCTGATTATAGATATACCGATTGTTGCCAATCACCTCCTCAAGGAAAATTATGCAAGACTGGCATATTATAAAGACAGAACCCTCTTTGAAATCTGGGGACGCTGTAAGGTCAGAGGGACATCGGCTGAACTGGTTGGGGTCGGTCCGTTATATGATGTTAAAAAGTATGCTCTGGTGACCTATAATCCCGGAATCGAATTCGAGGCCCAGCCGGGGGCTGATTTTGAATATTCGCTTAATGAGCTGAACAGGCTGCAAAGCGAAATGGAGTATGCTTCGTGGTTGACCGACAAGCAGATTACATACGTGATGGATAAGGACTACGAAATAAACGACGGGGAAATTTTTTATATTCCGAATTATATTCTCCTGAAAATTGATGAGAATGCGACACTTACAGTACATCCGGGCGGAAAGATTTCCTATGAGTGGGGAGGGGACATCTTAAATAAGAACAGGATTTGTTTTTCTGACGAGTAAAAACCCCACAAAAAGCGTTGCCCCCCCTGAAGAGGGGCCTGAATACGGTGGTACACTATATTAGTAATCGGTGAAAATCGGTTACTAATATTTTTATTTCCGGAGGAGAAGTAACATGAAGGCTTTAAAAAAAGCGATAGCATTTATGCTGGCGTTAGCTCTGGTATTAACGAGTTTGCCGACACCTGATGCCGAAGCAAAAGCCAAGGCAGTAAAGCGGATAGTTGTAACAACTCAGGCTGAACTGCAGAAGGCACTAAAGGATGCGGGAAATGTTGAAATCGTCTTCAAAACAGACGAAAAGCTCAGCTTCACTATCGGCGCTAAGTACGGCAGCAAAGATGTGAAACTGGTTATTGATGCACCTAATGCAACAATAAAGAACAAAGGTGTATTTAAAACCGTAACAGTTGATAATGCAAAGAAGATGTACGAATATGCATCCGGAAACAGCATTACAATAAACGACGACAAGCTGACCTTTAAGGCAGTTAAGACTGCAAAGGTTGATTCCCTGAACGTTGCGGGAGAGGGAAGCGTAAAGGTTGTCATTGACGGTACCGTAAAGAGAGTGGACGTAACCGGAGAGGGTAAGGTTGATGTTCAGCAGAATGGTACTGTAGGAAGAGTATATCTTGCTGCACCGGCAGAGGTTAGTGTGGAGGGCGAGAGCGCAAAGAGCCTTAATGTAACCGTAAAGGCCGCAGCTGAAGGTGTAAAGCTTACTACAGAAGTACCCGTAAAGGTTAATGCATACGCAGATGTGGAGCTTTCACTTGAGAAGGGCGCTGAGTCTACCTCAGTTAAGCTCAAGAATGAAACCACAGAGATAAAGGTAGAGAACAATACCGACAAGTCTGTGAAGATTACAGATGCAAGCGGTGAGAAGACTGTTGTAAAGAAGGATCAGGAATTTGTTTCTGAAGGTTTTGAAGAAAAACATCCTGAGGAGTCAACTACTCCTGTAGAACAGCCTGAGAAGACAACAGAAGAAAAAACAGAAGATACAACAGAAAAGACTCCTGAGACTGATGCCGAAAAGACTCCTGATGAAGGAACCGGAGCAGGCGCAGGAGCAGGTGCAGGAGCCGGAGCAGGCGCAGGTGCCGGAGCAGGTTCGGGCAGCGGTTCAGGCAGCGGTTCAGGCAGCGGAAGTACTCCTTCAAATCCCGGAACCTGTACAATCGATTCTGATAAATTCAGCTACAATGCATCAACTCACACTGTAAGCGTGAATACTGAGGACAGAAAGGTTGCGGGTGACATTACCGTTACTTATACCGGAACACCTGAGCTTATCATCAACTTAGAAAATCATGTTCTGACCGGAACATTGAATATCAAGGCTGATGAGGCTGTTAAAATTACTATCAAAACTGCACAGGTGGGTGCGAACGGAGCTATCATCAACAATCTTGTTCTTGATGCAAAGAAAGCTCACGTTGATTGCTATGCACCGGTTTCGGGCAAGGCAACCATTATTGCAGTTGCACCCAATACCGCGAACCTTGCGGGCGGAGCTGCAAATGTAGAACTTGACGGCCCCGGAAAACTCCAGGTTGGAGAACAGGCCGGCTTGGATACCGTTGTAACGGTAAATACTACCGAAGAAGTTACATTAGCAGGTGACTATGCTTATGTTGAGGTAGTTAAGGATGATGCCAACGTTACTGTCGGCGGCGAGATAGAAAGCCTTGCAGTAAAGGCCGACGCAACAGTTGATGTAAAGAGCGGAGCTGCGGTTGGAACAGTGTCGGCGCAGGATGACCTGGTTATTAACGGCAGCGGTAAAGTGCTTGCCGTTGATGCAAGCAATTCAACGGTTGAAGTTAATAACAGCAGCGTAGTAAATGTTATTGCAGATGCTTCAAAGGTTAGCGGTACTGCTTCATCAAACGTAACATTGCGTGAGGTTGATCGTATTCAGGTATATGCTTACAGAGAAGGCGAGACAAAGGTAAGTGATTATGTCAATGTGGTCTGCGCAAAGGATCAGAAGTACGATCTTGGTGGCCTTTTAATCGAAGTTGTTTATAAGCAGCTTGAAGGCGAGACCGAACCTGTAAGCGATATTGTAACAGTAACTTATGACATGCTTAATTTACCGGGCGATGTACTCGTAAACGGTTATTTAAGAAAGTCAGGTACCTATACTCCTTCAATCGTATTCGGCGGCAAGACCCTTGCTTATGACGAGAACCTTATTGTTGATGAAAAGGGTGTTCTTTCTGATACTTATACTATAGGACTTCAGAAACAGCTTTATGATGCCGAACCCGGAAGTATTATTGAGACAAACGAGGATATTGTATTTAAGAATTCCAGGTTCACCGGTGATTTACATGAGACTCTGGTAGTACCGTGGGGTATTACTCTCAAAATCGGTGAAGGCAAAAAGATTAAATTTGATGATGGTATGATTGTTCCTACTTACGGTACAACTCTTATCTGCAGATTGGACCAGCTTGACTATTCGGCAAATCATGGCGGCGGAGTACATTTTTACAGCGATTTTACCTGGATTTCAGGTGATGTTAAGATGGAGTTCGGTGGCTTCGGTCGACTTGAGGGTCCTGTCGGTGCCGGCAGCTGGATGGTAATGATCTATCCCGGTGCAGACGCTTGCTACTTTACAAATGTAACCTATGAGGATGGAATTATCGGTACCAGAATGAACTGCTTCCTTGAAAGTAAAAATCCCGCTTCTGCAGGATTTAACGAGATAGCACTTGATACCGGTGCTTGGCAGGGTGTCTTCGTTGACGGAGATGGCCACTGGGTTGAGGATTTGGATGAGGGGCCTGAACATGCAAATGCCGATCTTGTTGAGCTTAAGAATAACTTAGATAAGCTTTTACGTACAAACGGTAAATACACACTTACCAAAGAGGTTACCATAAATGAAAACTTCTATAGTTATGATCGCGGAATCAGACTCGTTAACGGAACTCTTGAGATGGGTGAAGGTGCAAAGCTTAATATCGGTAAAGATACAGACGAAAATAATATGAACTTTACTATTTGGGCCGAATCGAACAATACAAGCGCCAAACTGCTGATTCACGAGGCAAACTTCTCTAAGTTTACATTTACTGATATTGTTTCGGATGAATGGGGTAATTGGGACTACACCGGAATTTCCCTTGGTAAGAGGACATCTGTAGAACTTGAAGGAGCAAAGCTTACTATCGCCAATAAACCCGACAAAGATCTTTATGACGCTGATGATTATAATAGCTTTGCAGTTATCAGTCAGCGAGACGGAAAGCTTATTCTTATGGTAAATTCTGATTATATTAAGATAACCGATCCTGACAAAAAGTTCTTTACTCTTTTTGATGAAGTAGTATTTGGAAACTACGAGGGAACATATAGTACTGTTGGATATAACGGAGTGACCTCTACCGCTATCGGCAAGAAGTTTTATGACGTCGCCGGTTTTGATAATATTTCAGTAGAAAACGAGGATGAACTTAAGAATGCGATTTCCTATCTTGAGGCAACCGAAGCCGGAGGAACCGTAACCATCAGCAAAGCGATTACTCTCAGCGGAAGAGCTGAAACTGAAGAAGAAAAGGAAGATGTTTGGAACGGAATCTATATTCCTGCAAATGTTAAAGTGGCTTTTTCCGGTGAAGGTAAGCTTGTAGTCGGTGACCGCGGATATTTGAATGTTGCCGGTACTATAGAAGGTAAGCTTGGTACAAATATTGATGCTTCTGCGAATGACAAAACCGTTATGGAAATCTTAAAGAGCGGAACCTGGAAGAGCGGAGAGGTGACATTTGTTAATGTTTCGAGCGAAGACGATGTTCGTGCTATTGTATATAAGCTTCCAGAGGGAGGATATGCTCTTTGCGGAGACCGTGCAAATCCTGCAAGTATTGACGTAAATACTGCAGCTATCGATGAAGAAATCGACCATGTTGAGCCCGGAGAGATTATTCTTACCCTGAACGGAGGGACTTGGCCTGCTGAAGGGGGCTCTGAAAGCGGAGCTGAGGGAGAATAAAGATCCCTTCGGACATTCCGGAAGCGAGGATAAACCCCGCTGAATAATTTATTAAATATAAGTTGATAATTAAAAGATGAGGCGGATACATTAATGTGTTCGCCTTGTCTTTTTATTTTCGCTGTTTGTCGATTTGATATAACCTACTTAATTAACCGCAAAACATGAACACCTTGAAAGAATACTTGAAAGTGTGCTATAATATCATTGGTTTAGTGTAGAATGATATAATTATACACAAAAGGAGAAGAAGATGCTCTACGATTACCAATACGATGTTGTGGCAATAATAAATTCCGTGGCAATGCTGTTTGTATTTATGTTCAGAAAGGTCCCGTTGGAAAAGTCGGGAAAGTATTTTCTGCGCCTCTTGGCATTAAATATAATGACAGCGGTACTTGATATAGTAAGTATATTTGCTATTTCCGATATTAACTGCATGCCGCTTTGGATGGCCAACGTATCCGCACTCGGATATCTTCTTATATATAACTACCTGAATGTAATATATTTCGGGTACATTGATTCAAAGTGCAAGCTTCCGGGTATACAGACTTTGTCGAAGTGGCTCATGATATTTATGTATGTGTTTTACGGAGCGCTGATAGTATCTTCGCCTTATACACACTGGATTGCGTATTTTGATGAGGCCGGAAACTATTGTCACGGTCCGCTGATGAATGCATTGTACGGAATTCCTTTCATATTCTTTGCTCTCGAGATTCTGATGATGATCAAGGCAAGAAAAAACTTCAATCCATATCAGGTTATCACTGCGGTAGTGTTTAATATTGCAATGGTTATATCTGTTTTGATATCGGTGCTGATTCCGCGTGCTCTTGTCGGAAGTATGGCGACATCGGTTGTGCTTATGGTTCTTTACCTGGCATTCGAGAATCCCGCTTATTATTCGTTCAAGGATACCGCTTGTCTAAATGCTTATGCATTTGATAAATATCTTCGCCGCGAGGAGAAGCATGGAAAACTCAGCCAGAAGCGATTTTTGCTTATTGTGCTTACAAACCGCGACGCGATGAAGATTCAGCACGGCGTATCTGTAGTGAACAGACTTGATGTTCAGTTTGCGATAGCACTGCACAAGAAATATAAGCAGAATATATTTCAGTATGTTGAAGGCTGCTATATTCTTGTGACTCAGAAAAAACATATTGAGCCGACCAAGGATGAAATACTTGAGCTTCTTCAGAAGGTACACAAGGGAATCGATATCGATACACTCAGCATCGATGATATTTGGCCCAGCGAAACCTGCAACGATGTGGAGAAATTGCTCGATTACAGAATCACTCATTTAAGACCCGAATATAAGGCTATGAACTCCGAGGAATTCATGACCAAGATTGAGGCTAAGGAAAAAGAAAAACAGACTATTCTTTACTGTATTCGCAAGGCTCTGGAGAGAAAAAGATTTAATGTATATTATCAACCGATCTACGACTGTAGAATGAAATCTTTCAGAAGTGCCGAGGCATTGATCAGACTGGTTGACGATGAGCATGGATTTATTAATCCCGAAACCCTGATAACAGTAGCGGAGGAATTCGGTTATATAAACGAGATAACCGAGATAGTACTCGATAAGGTGTGCAGGTTCCTGAACGAGACCGATATTCAAAAGTATGGAATCGAATATATCGAGGTAAATCTTTCACCCATATGCTGCCGCGAAAGGGATATGCTCAAGAAGGTTATTTTCACAATGAAGAAAAACCGTATTCCTTATAATATGATAAATTTCGAAATAACCGAAACAGCGGATATGCAGAATGACGCGGTAATCGAAAGGACTCTGCGTTCCATGCATGATATCGGAATGTCACTTTCCATCGACGATTACGGTTCGGGCTTTGCGAGCCCTGATTATCTTATAAAGATGCCCATTTCAATCGTTAAAATCGATAAAGAAATATTATGGGCCGCGATGAAGGATGTTTGGGCTATGCACATTCTTGAAAGCAACGTCAAGATGATTAAAGCGTTGGAGAAAGGTGTGGTTGTCGAAGGTGTTGAGAATCAGGCTATGCTGGACGTACTCACCTCGATAGAACCGGATCTGTTCATTCAGGGATATCTTTTCTCAAAGCCTATTCCCGAGGAAGCATATCTGGAGTTTATGAAAAAAGCGGCTGTAAATCAATAAAAGTTTTGCTTGCAATTTGAAAAAGACGATGATATATTATATCTGTTGGACTTTTTTATGATGCGCAAGTAGTCTGCCCTTTGGGGAGAAAGCATCATTGGAAGTATAAATACGGACATTTACGAAAGGAGCATTGTCAACTATGAAGGTTAGATCTTCCGTAAAACCTATTTGCGAGAAATGCAAAGTTATTAAGCGCAAGGGAAGTATCCGGATTATCTGTGAGAACCCCAGACACAAGCAAAGACAAGGCTGATTCCACAATGGTTCTTTAGAGCCGTGGATGCGGTCACAAAGAACTTTAATTGTTTAGAATAGAAGCACTTGCTTTCTGTGTTGCAACGATGCGAATGCATCAGAAGTTGTGATACCGTAGGTATTAGCTCGGGATGAGCTTATTACTTAAAACATGAATGTCATCATCATTCGGTTTTCGCCGAGGGCGTACGGTTTAAAGCGGCTGAACAAGATTCAGATTAAGTTACCTTAATTGTGAGTCGATTTTTGATGTCTAAAGGACAAAGACAAATTTTAATGGAGGTAAAAAGAAGTATGGCACGTATTAGTGGTGTTGATTTACCGAGAGACAAGCGTGTAGAAATCGGCCTTACCTATATTTATGGAATTGGCCGTGTTAGCTCAAACAACATTTTAGAGAAGGCAAACGTAAATCCTGACACAAGAGTTCGCGATCTTACAGATGATGAGGTTGGTAGAATTCGTGATGTTATCGATGCTGAGTACCAGGTAGAAGGTGATCTTCGTCGTGAGGTAGCTCTTAACATCAAGAGATTACAGGAAATCGGTTGCTACAGAGGTATCCGTCACAGAAAGGGCCTTCCCGTTCGTGGACAGAATACTAAGAACAACGCAAGAACACGTAAGGGTCCTAAGCGTACAGTAGCTAACAAGAAGAAATAATATAGGAGGTTAGGTTAATAACATGGCAGCAGCAAAGAACACTAAAAAAGTGACTAAGAAGCGCGTAAAAAAGAATATTGACCGTGGACAGGCACATATCCAGGCATCTTTTAATAATACAATCGTTACCCTGACTGACGCTGAGGGTAATGCAATTTCATGGGCAAGCGCAGGCGGACTCGGATTCAGAGGATCAAAGAAGTCAACTCCCTACGCAGCACAGATGGCAGCTGAGACAGCAGCTAAGGCAGCAGTAGTTCATGGACTTAAGACTGTTGACGTTTACGTTAAGGGTCCCGGTTCAGGACGTGAAGCAGCAATTCGTGCATTACAGGCTTGCGGAATCGATGTAACAAGCATCAGAGACGTAACTCCCGTTCCTCACAACGGATGTCGTCCGCCCAAGCGTAGAAGAGTCTAATTAGGAGGTAAATGAGATATGGCTAGAGATATGGGTCCCGTATTAAAAAGATGTAGATCACTCGGTATCGAGCCTATGTTCCTTGGTATCGATAAGAAGTCAAACAGAAATTTCGCTAGACAGGGCAAGAAGGTTAGCGAGTACGGATTACAGTTAAGAGAGAAGCAGAAGGCTAAGTTCATCTATGGTGTACTTGAGAAGCCTTTCAGAAACCTTTTCGATAAGGCAGAGAGAATCAAGAGCGGTACAACAGGTGAGAACCTTATGACTCTTCTTGAGCTCAGACTTGACAACGTTATGTTCCGTCTTGGATACGGAAGAACAAGAAAAGAAGCACGTCAGATTGTTGACCATCGTCAGGTTCTTGTTAACGGCAAGCTTGTTAACATCCCTTCATACCAGGTTAAGGCCGGCGATGTAATCTCTATCAAGGAGACTGCAAAGACAAAGGCTGCTCAGAGATTCAAGGATATCCTTGAAGTTACCGGCGGAAGAACAGTTCCCGCATGGCTTGAGGCAGATCATGACAGCCTTTCGGGTAAGGTTCTTCAGGTTCCTACCAGAGAGCAGATTGATGTTCCTGTAAATGAGATGCTTATCGTCGAGTTATACTCCAAATAATAGGAGTAATTACCTTAAGGAGGGTTCATTTAAATGTTTGATTTTGAAAAACCGTCAATCGAGATTGCTACAATTTCTGAGGATAAGAAATATGGTCGCTTTGTTGTTGAACCCCTCGAGAGAGGCTATGGTACAACACTTGGCAACTCACTGAGAAGAATCATGCTCTCATCACTTCCCGGATCTGCTGTAAGCAGCGTAAAGATCGCAGGTGTAGTTCACGAGTTCTGTGGTATTCCCGGAGTTAAGGAAGATGTTACTGAGATTATCATGAACATCAAGAGCCTGGCAATCAAGAATAACAGCAACGAACCCAAGACTGCTTTCATTGATTTTGAAGGCGAAGGTGTTGTTAGAGCAGGTGACATCCGCGTTGATTCAGATGTTGAGATTCTCAATCCCGATTTGGTAATCGCAACATTGAATGGCGGCGCTGACAGCAAACTTGAAATTGAAATGACAATTACAAACGGACGTGGATATATCAGTGCGGACAAGAATAAGACAAACGATCTCCCCATCGGAGTTATCGCTGTTGATTCAATCTACACACCCGTTGAGCGTGTCAACATGACCGTTCAGGATACCCGTGTAGGACAGGTTACCGACTTTGATAAGCTTACACTTGACGTTTGGACAAACGGTACATTAGCTCCCGATGAGGCAGTCAGCCTTGCAGCTAAGGTACTTAGCGAGCACCTTAAGACATTCATCGACCTGTCAGAGAATGCTGTTACGGCACAGATTATGACAGAGAAGAATGAGAGTGAACAGTCTAAGGTTCATGACCTTAACATTGATGAGCTTGAGCTTTCGGTTCGTTCATACAACTGCTTAAAGCGTGCAGGCATCAATACTGTTGGTGAGCTCGTAAATAAGACACCTGATGACATGATGAAGGTTCGTAATCTTGGTAAGAAGTCTCTTGAGGAAGTTCTTGCTAAGCTTAAAGAGCTCGGATTATCACTTAATATCACCGAAGATTGATTTTAATGCAGACCGGTCATGCAGGACGGCAGAGGCCGCCTGTAGTAGGGTCGCAGATTAGGAGGAAATAAAAATGGCTGATTACAAAAAGCTGGGAAGAAATTCCAACCAGAGAAAGGCCTTATTAAGAAACCAGGTAACAGCACTTCTTGTTAACGGCAAGATTGTTACAACTGAGACAAAGGCAAAGGAAGTTCGTAAGATTGCTGAGAAGTACATTGCACTTGCAGTAAAGGAGAAGGACAACTTCGAGACAGTTACTGTTAAGACAAAGGTAGCTCGCAAGGATAAGGACGGCAAGAGAGTTAAGGACGTTGTTGACGGCAAGAAGGTTGCTGTATTCGACGAAGTAGAGAAGGAAATCAAGAAGGACCTTCCTTCAAGACTTCACGCTCGTCGTCAGATCAATGCTTTCCTCTACGATGTTACCGAGGTTCCCGCTGAGGCAGCAGGCAAGAAGAAGGCTACAAAGACTGTAAACGTTGCTGATAAGCTTTTCAATGAGATTGCACCTAAGTACGCTAACCGCAATGGTGGATATACCCGTATCGTAAAGATTGGTCTCCGTAAGGGCGATGCTGCTATGGAAGTAATTCTTGAGTTAGTTTAATTCTTTAGACATCATACCCCTGGGCATCTGTCCGGGGGTATTTTTATAAAACAAAGGGGGATATAGCAATGAATGAAACATTAAAAACACTTGAAACCAGAAGAAGCTGCAGAAAATTTGTTACAGACAAGCTTGTAGCTGAGGAAGACCTTCAGGCTATTATTAAGGCCGGCACATATGCTGCAACCGGTATGGGCAAACAGAGCCCTATTATCATTGCAGTTACCAATAAGGAGGTAAGAGACGCTCTTGCAAAGGAGAACGCTAAGATTATGGGTGCTGACATGGATCCTTTCTACGGTGCGCCTGTTATCCTTATTGTTCTCGCAAACAAGGATGTTCCTACTTACAAGTATGACGGTTCTCTCGTAATGGGCAACCTTATGAATGCGGCAGAGAGCCTCGGAGTTGCAAGCATCTGGATTCACAGGGCCAAGGAAGAGTTTGAGAGTGAGTTCGGAAAGAAGATTCTTGCTGACCTCGGTATCGAGGGCAACTATGAGGGTATCGGACATTGTGCATTAGGCTATGCCGCAGCACCCGCAAATGCAGCTCATCCCAGAAAAGAAAATTACGTATATTACGTTAAATAAAGCAAATAGTATTTGAAAGAATAATCAGAAAACCTTCTTAAAGAGCAGAAACGGTCGATAGTGTAAAATCGATGTAATCTATCATTAAATTCCGCTGAATTAAGAAGGTTTTTTATTAAATAAATATTATTTCTGTATTCGATTGTAAACCGTAATATTGCAAATAACGGTTTTATCCTATAGAATAGCATAAAATGGAGCAGTATGCGAGGTTTGAAATGATTAGATTTGAAGATGTGACATTTGAATATATAAGACGCGATGAGGACGGCAATGTTGAAGGCATTACAACCGCTCTCGACAAAGTCAGCCTTCATATAAAGAAGGGTGACTTTGTTGCGGTTCTTGGGTCCAACGGAAGCGGAAAGTCGACAATGGCAAGACATATCAACGGACTTCTTCTGCCTGAGGAGGGTCACGTATATGTGAACGATCTCGATACCAAAGACGAGAAGAACCTACTGAAAATACGTCAGAGTGCGGGAATGGTATTCCAGAACCCCGATAACCAGATTATTGCGCAGACTGTTGAGGAGGATGTTGCGTTCGGTCCCGAGAATATGGGTGTTCCTTCGAAAGAAATGCAGCAGCGTGTGGATGATGCTCTTGCGAAGGTAGGACTTACCGCGGAGAAATTCAATTCGCCCAACCGACTCTCGGGAGGACAGAAACAAAGAGTTGCAATCGCCGGAGTTCTTGCGATGAAGCCGGAGTGCATTATCCTTGACGAGCCTACAGCGATGCTCGATCCTCTCGGAAGAAAAGAAGTTATTGCTACGGCACACGAACTGAATAAAGAGGAGAATATTACGATTGTTCTGATTACTCATTATATGAATGAGGCTGCAGGTGCGGACAGAATAATTGTTATGGATAAAGGAAAGCTTGTGATGGATGGTACCCCGCGAGAAGTTTTCTCACATGTCGAGGAACTTAAAAGACTCAAGCTTGAGGTACCTTCCGTAACGGAACTTGCACACAGGCTGGGAATTCCCGGATGCATTCTTACAGAGGAAGAGTTTATTGAGGCAGTAAAAAACATGTAAGAGGCATCGGTCAATTAAAAGGGATACCGACTGCTTAGAGACTGGAGGATTACTATGTCTATTATACTGGACAATGTAAATTACTTATATAATGCCGGAACGACCTTCGAGAAGCATGCGATAAAGGATATATCGCTGACCATTCCCGATGGTGAGTTTATCGGACTGATAGGACATACCGGAAGCGGGAAGTCTACGCTGATACAGCATCTGAACGGACTTGTAAGGCCAAGCTCGGGAGTTGTGTATTATGACGGCAAAGATATTTCCGACAAGGAATTTGATATGAGAAAGCTGCGCGCGGACGTAGGACTTGTGTTCCAGTATCCGGAGTATCAGCTTTTTGAAGAAACCGTCAGCAAGGATGTTCTGTTCGGACCGAACAATCTCGGTATACCTCAGCTTGATGCCGAACTGGCCTCATACGAGGCTTTGAAAGCCGTAGGAATTACGGATGATCTTTTGGACGTATCGCCTTTTGACTTGTCGGGCGGACAGAAGAGACGTGTTGCTATTGCAGGAGTTCTGGCAATGAAGCCCAAGATTCTTGTACTGGATGAACCTGCGGCGGGCCTCGATCCCATGGGACGCAGGGAGATCCTGAATTTGATTGCGTCAGTTCAGAAGGAGCAAAAGATTACGGTTATTCTTGTATCTCACAGCATGGAAGACGTAGCGGAGTATGTTGATCGAATCATTGTTATGAATAAAGGAAGCGTTGCAATGGACGATACTCCCGAGAATGTATTTATGCGAGGAGAAGAGCTTGAAGCAATGGGCCTTGATGTGCCTGATGTTACGCGCTTATTTATGAAGATGAAGCGTGAGGGCTTTGATGTGCCTGAGAATATATTTACTCTTGAGCAGGCTGAAAAGGCACTTAAATTGAAATTGAAAAAGGAAAGAACATGATTAGAGATATTACCATCGGACAATATTATCCTCAGGAATCCGTGATACACAGGCTGGATGCGAGAGTAAAGTTTACCGGCACAATTATGCTGATTGTATCGTTGTTTTTGTTCAAAACTTTCTGGGGATTTATACCTGCGGCAGCAATGCTGGTGCTGATTATCGCACTTGCCAAAATTCCGCTCAAGTTTATATTAAAGGGTCTCAAGCCCATGCTTATTCTCCTTATCTTTATGATGCTGATGAATTTGCTTCTGACTCCCGGAGAAGTGCTGTGGGAGTTCTGGATTTTCTCGGTTACTGTAGAGGGACTTAAAATGGCGGGCTTTATGGGAATACGACTGATATTCCTG
>JAZLGZ010000038.1:0-17155 GCA_045616585.1 Lachnospiraceae bacterium | reverse complement strand
ACAGATAGTCTTGCATCTCCTTTAGAAACTTTATTCCTACAGGTGTAGTAAAAATATTACTCTGAATGCTTTTATTATATACAAGTAAAATAGACTGAGGATTGGAATTTCCAAGTTTCTCAGAAATTGTTCTTATTCTCTGTAATTCTTCCTGTGCCATTTTAGCATCTTCATCACAGGAAAAATGATATCCACCAACATTTCTTGAAGTCATATATAAAAGTTTCCTCCTAAGTTGACTTTATTATCTTTTATAATCGTAAAATGAAATTCTAAATTCGTAAAGTATATTTTTATTTTTACACGTCGAAAGTTCTTGTTTTCTCCTTAGAATTTGTCTTCCTCAAAGTCTAACAAAAATAGGGATGCAGAGCATCCCTATTTTTGATGGAGTGGACCTGGCGGGAGTCGAACCCGCGTCCGAAAGCCAATTCCCCGTCCTTCTACGAGCGTAGTTTGTTATTTTACATTCCCTCCGTCACACGGGAACAAACACCCTTGTAACTTCAGTAGCTTCATAATACGCCCATATGCTCAAAGCTTTGCATAAGTCGTTTCCTACAGGGATGAGGCCCGTATCTGAATGTGTAGGTGCACTCAGGCGGACCGCTGCCTATTTAGGCAGCAATTGCTAAATTATCGTTAGCGTTTATGTTTAATTTGGAGTATAACGCACTTCCTCGCGGCTCGCTTCTCCGGCTGTATAACCCCCGTCGAAACCAGTACTGGCCCTTATTCTAACAGTCTTAACAATGTCAAGACTGTTAATAACGTATTCTTTCCTTGAATTCCTTTTCAGCCTCTCTCTTTTGGTCTTTCTTGGCAATGGTATCACGCTTATCATAAAGCTTCTTTCCCTTTGCAAGACCTATGCTGACCTTTACAAGACCTTCTTTTAAGTATACGGTAAGAGGAACAATCGTATATCCTTTCTCCGATACTCCCGCACGAAGCTTGTTTATTTCAGCCTTATGCAGCAGAAGCTTTCTTGTTCTCAAAGGATCCTTGTTAAAAATATTACCTTTTTCATATGGACTGATGTGCATGCCGTAAATAAACATCTCGTTATGTTCGATCTGAATGTATGCCTCTTTAATGCTGCACTTACCCATACGAATGGATTTTACTTCGGTACCCACAAGTTCGATTCCGGCTTCGTAAGTGTCCTCAATAAAATAATCGAAATATGCTTTTTTATTATTTGCGACAAGCTTGGAAGCTTTGACCTGAGCCATGTCGAATACCTTATCCTTTCGTAATATTTGTCCGATGACAATGAACATTATATGCCATTGATATAAAAATGTAAATCAACCACAGGTTAAAAATTGATTTATTCACTGACTATTCTGAAGTCTATCGTTCGAAGAAGTTTATCAGTAGCGGTTAAGTAAACATTAAGTTTCTGTCCGAGTTTATAACATTTGCCTGTATGCTCTCCCACCAGCATATACTGTGCTTCGTTGAAGTAGTAATAATCGTCGAACAAATCATAAATATTTATAAAGCCTTCAACGGTGTTTGGAAGTTCGACAAAAAGACCTCTTGAGGTAACCTTCGAAATAACAGCTTTGAATTCCTGCCCAATGAATTTTGACATATATTCAACTTTTTTGAGTTTCTCCACTTCTCTCTCCGCTTCATCTGCTCTTCGTTCTGTTCTTGAAGACTGCAAAGCAACTTCCGGCAGAATCGAGTTATAATGATTGATTCTCTTTTCTGTCAAATTTCCATGCAGATTTTCCTTTATTATTCTGTGAATCTGAAGGTCCGGATAGCGTCTGATAGGAGAGGTAAAATGACAATAATATTTCGCTGCCAAACCGAAATGACCGTCACAGGAAGTCGTATATTTGGCCTGTTTTAATGAACGAAGCGTAAGTCTGCTTATAAGACTCTCTTCTTCGGTTCCCGATATTTTGTTCAATAACTTTTGCAATTCCTTCGGATGAACCTCATCTTTATTAAAATGAATCGTATATCCGAAGTTGTTGATGAAAATACCCAGACTTGTCATCTTGTCTTTATCGGGATTTTCATGAGATCTGTATACAAAAGGAAGATCCTGCCAGAAATAATCCTCCGCAACATTTTCATTGGCAATCAGCATAAAGTCTTCAATGAGTCTGGTTGCATCGTTTCTTTCGTAAGCTTTGATTTCGACAGGATAATGCTTCTCGTTTACAATAATCTTGCTCTCCGGAAAATCAAAATCAATAGAACCTCTTAACATACGCTTTTCCCTTAAAAGTTCTGCAAGAACCTTCATCGAACAAAGCATATCTTTTACTTCTTCATATCCGTCAACGTACTCACCGTTAATAACTTTATTAACATTTGTATAATCACAGCGTTTGTTAACATTAATGACGCTTTCACATATTTCATGACTTATCACATTGCCTTTTGAATCAATATCCATAAGACAGGAAAGCGCAAGTCTGTCCACCCCGGAATTAAGAGAACAAAGACCGTTCGATAATTCTCTCGGAAGCATCGGAATAACACTGTCGACGAGATAATTACTGGTCCCTCGCTTTAAGGCTTCTTTATCGATAGACGAATTCTCTTTAATGTAATGAGATACATCCGCAATATGCACTCCTAAATGATAAACACCGTTATCTTCAGTCAGTGAAACGGCATCATCAAGGTCCTTTGCATCTTCCCCATCAATGGTAACCATTAAGACATCTCTTAAATCTTTTCGACCGAGCTTATCTGCTTCAGTTACACAGTCCGGTAAAGAATTAGCAAATGAAGCTACTTCTTCTGGGAATTCAACAGGTATATCGTAGGCTTTTACTATGGAAATAATATCGGTTGAAGGATCGTTAATATTTCCGAGAATCTCGACAACTTTTCCTTCAGGACTCTTGAATTTATTTCCGTAATCCGTGATAATTACTTCAACTTTTTGTCCGTTTGCGGCAGATTTGGAAGCATCCTTAGGAATAAAAACATCCGCTCCGAAGCGCTGATTATCGGGAATAACAAAGCCGTAGCTTTTATTCCTCTGATAAGTACCTACAAGTTTAGAAACAGCACGTTCGAGAATTTGAATTACTTTGCCTTCTCGTCTTTTTCCAGCTCTTGCTTCGCTTTTAATGCTGATAAGTACCTTATCCTTATCAAATGCATTCAAAGTATCCTCAGGTCCTATAAATATATCGTCGGGTTCATTCTCAACAGTAACGAAACCGAATCCTTTAGAAGTTCCGGAATATATACCCACCAATGAATCCGAAGCATTCTTTCTGATAAGGCCCTTCACATCAATTGAAATCTTACCTTCGCTGATAAGTGAATTGACAACTTCATTAAAATCATTTCTTTCGTATTTGGGAACATTGAAAATCATGGCGAGTCCCTTGACTTTTACAGGTTTATATCCTTTATCACTTATAAACTCAAGCAGCATTTCCTTACGGGCATTCAATAAAATCTCATCCATAGTATCACCTCTCTTTCAAAAAAAATAAGGCATCCGTTGTTAGCGAATGCCTTAGAAGTTCTAAAATATCATTACTGCATGAAACTGAGACTTAAAAGAACTGATAATAAGATAAATACTACTGCAAGAGCAACAGTAATCTTGCTTAACATTCCCTCTTTTGAACGTCCCTTATTCTTTGACCAGTATGAATTTGCTGATGCAGATCCGGTTAACGCACCTGAAAGGCCCTCATTCTTTGAATCCTGCATAAGAACTAAAACTACTATAGCAACACAAACAAGTAAGTAAACGATTGTGCAAATTGTCTTTAACGCGCCCATATTACACCTCCCGTATTGAAGTTTGCAACTAAACTATGATTCTAGTCACACCATTTGTCATAATAGCATAACTTTCCTGAAAATACAACAACAATTTTCTATTTATAAAACCGAGCAATTATTTGATAAGTAATGATTCTCCTGTCATCTCTGCAGGCTGCTCGATTCCCATCATATCAAGCATAGTGGGAACGATATCGCAAAGACGTCCGTTGTCCTTAAGACCCTTAGCCTTATCACAGTTTACCACAATGAAAGGAACGGGATTTGTTGTATGTGCTGTAAAAGGCGCTCCTGTCTCGTAATCAACCAGCTGCTCTGCATTCCCGTGGTCGGCACAAATAAACATCTGTCCGTCAACTTCCTTAACAAAGCTTACTACTTCGCCTACGCACTCATCGATAACTTCGATAGCTTTAACGGCTGAATCGATAACACCTGTATGACCAACCATATCAGGATTAGCAAAGTTACAGATGATTACATCATAATATGCCTCACCGTTCTCATCCTTCTTTGTAATAGCCTCCGAAAGCTTGTCACAAACAGAATATGCGCTCATTCTGGGCTTCTTGTCGTAGGTAGGAACATACTTGGGTGAATCAACAAGGATTCTGTCCTCACCCTCATTGGGAGCTTCAACACCGCCGTTGAAGAAGAATGTTACATGAGCATACTTCTCTGTTTCGGCAATACGTGCCTGCTTCATACCTTTTGATGCAAGGAACTCACCGAAAGTATTGTCAAGAGATACCTTATGGAAAGCAACTTCCTTGTTGGGAATTGTAACATCATATTCGCTGAAACAAACATACTGAAGAGGCATAAAACCGTTTCTTCTGTTGAAACCGTCGAAATCCTCACAGCAGAATGCTCTGGTAATTTCTCTTGCACGGTCGGGTCTGAAGTTAAAGAAAATGATTGAATCATTTGCCTTAATTGTTGCTACAGGAGCACCGTTCTTTTCAACAACGAAAGGAACAACAAACTCATCTGTCTTTCCGTCGTCATAAGACTTCTGGATACCTTCTGTAGCTGATGCAGCCTTATTACCCTCACCGTAAACAAGTGCGGCATATGCCTTTTCTACACGGTCCCAGTTCTTATCACGGTCCATTGCATAATAGCGACCATGTACAGATGCAACCTCACCTACGCCGATTTCTGCGAGCTTAGCCTCGAGCTGCTCAACAAAGCCCTTTCCTGATGCGGGAGGAGTATCACGTCCGTCAAGGAAGCAATGAAGATAAACATCCTTAAGTCCCTCACGCTTAGCGAGCTCAACAGCACCGTAAATATGTGTAATATGACTGTGAACACCACCATCGGAAACGAGTCCGTAAAGGTGAAGTGCAGAATTGTTTTTCTTGCAATTCTCTACTGCACTGAGTAAAGCGGGATTCTTGAAGAAATCTCCATCCTGAATTTCCTTGGTGATACGAGTAAGGTCCTGATATACAATACGACCTGCACCCATATTAAGGTGACCAACCTCTGAGTTACCCATCTGTCCGTCGGGAAGACCAACAAACATACCTGAAGCATTGCCGGGCTTATAGGGACATTCCTTCATAAGCTTATCCATAACAGGTGTCTTTGCGAGTGCAACTGCATTTCCTTCTGTCTTCTCATTAAGACCGTAGCCATCGAGAATCAGTAATACTGTAGGCTTCTTACTCATAATCTTTTATCTCCTTATATGTAAAATACAATAATTTACCAAACATGAATTATAAGGCTCGAATATAATACTGTCAAGTAAACAAACTATTATGACTCCTTATTAAACACTATATTTAATCGCTTATGATAATTCTCCGCGTTTGATTTTGTAGAGCAGCTGTTTGTCATTATATATAGGCTGATCGGAACTTACACCTATAAAATCTTCTCCCCAGATATTAAACAAATTGCTGACTGAAGTAAAAGGCTTTAATCTGCCGAGAACCTTTTCACCGTCGAATAATAACGATGAATGAACAGGCATGGTATACTCTCCCGTTTCTTTAAAGCCTCCGCCGTATGCCATTAGCGGAATAACAGCGCATCTTCCGTCAAGAAGTTCCTTAACTGTTTTACCGCTTCTGGTGATTCTGGCATTAATACCTCCCGATGCAGGGATATCCGAATAGCTCATGTAAGAGGTTCCGGAGTGTGGTATGTTATATTTCTTGGCATCATGCTTATCGGCGATTCCGGTTATTATTTTACCGTGATCTATAAGCATAATTTTATCATTTTCATAGGTGCATCCGTCACCGTCCCAGAAATTGTTGAACCAGCACTCTGCGTCAGATACATCATGCATAAGTGTAAAATCATCTGAGAATACTTTCTCACCGATTTTTCCGGTCAACAGCGAGGTTTTAAGTGCAAGATTTTCGCCGTTGAGCTGATTGAGAAGGTATCCTACTATTCCGTAATACTGCTCATCGATGATCATCTCTTCGGGAAAATCAAGAACATTGTTGTAATTTGCAAGATAATCATCGGCCATTTGGGAAAAGACTTTAAAATCATAGTCTCTGACAGAAAAGTTGAAACCGCCGTCTAAGATATCCTTGCTGTCCTTATGTTTAAAAGAAACCGATACCGAAGCCGAACAATCGGTGTTTGAATAATCAAGGCCTCTCTCGTTATACATAGTCTCTTTATTGTAGTTCTGACTGAAAGTAGTCTTATAAGTAAAATCAGGATATTTTCTTAAAAGATAGTCCATAGCTTCCTTGGAAATATCGAGCAGCTCTTTTTCGGTCAATCGTCTTTCGGTTTTATCCCTGTGGCGTTGTCCGCATTCAAGTTCAAAAGGATAAGGTCTTTGACGAACCAAATTCTTCTGTGCAAGTTCATATCCTTTTTCATCTGCTATCTCACCGTAATTTAAATGAATTCCGACAAAACCGTTTTCATGAATTCGATGTGATGAAATCAGCTCAGTTCTTTTATTGATTGACTTGATAATATTTTCCTCATAATCAATGCTGATTATTTCATTTCTGTTTGTGAATTTTTCTTTCATAAATTAATACTCCGTAAAACAAAATAATAGGCCTTTGAAACATTTGATCTGTTCTCAAATAATTCATTGAACAGACTCGCGGCATAAATTAATTGAAAGTAAGCTTTTTCACATGAATCGAAGAACCGCCTGAGCTTACGTTAACCGATTGTCCGTTTTTTCCACAGGTGAAAGTATCAAAAATCTGAAAATCGTTTCCGACTTCGACAATATCAAACAAAGTCTGGAAAACGGAACCATTGATAACGTTTACTCTTACAGGCTCACATTTTTTACCGTCGCGAATCCTGTAGCAAAGGCTTGGACGCATAGTAAAGGTTGCCTGACCGGTACCCGAATCCACACCGTCCACATAAATACCATCTTTGACGCCTGAAAGCATCTTTTCGGGATCGGTATTTCCTCCGGCCATATAAGTATTTGTCATTCGGACTACAGGGAAATTATTGTAATCCTGAGCACGGCTGTTTCCGGTAAGCTCTTCATCAAGAGCTGCGGCTGATTTTGCATCATGAAGTCTTCCTGTCAAAATACCGTCTTTGATAAGCCACGTAGGTTTGGTCTTCGAACCTTCATCGTCATAAGGCAGATATCCGTTATTGAGTAAAGTTCCGTCATCGCAAATAGAAACGATATCAGATCCGACTTTCTTACCCATTATCCACTCCGCACGCAGAGTCTCATCGTTGAGCATAAAATCGGCCTCACTCTTGTGACCAAAGCTTTCATGGGTAAACATGGCAGTAACGATGGGACTTAAAATGCACTCATATTCTCCCGGTTCAATCTGAACACTGTTGTGTGCATAATCAATATACTTATCTCTTTCAGTAAGGATTTTATCTTCATGCCCTTTGATTTCATCAAAATTGAATTTAACGAGGCCTTTACCGCAATAATAAGTAACACCGTCAACCGTAATTCCGAAGCCCATATAAAAATGAACCTTCTGAGTATCGTATTCGATTTCCGCACCTTTACTTGAATAATATGTAATTGTTTTGTGCAGAATACCCGAATTCGTCCCCCAGATATTAATCTCCGAAATGGAAGGATCCACACATTTATCTATATAATAATTTGTAAGTTCAACCAAGTCATCTCGGGTAATATTACGCATATCATTTTCTTTATTATAGATAAGAACCGAATTCTTATTTGCCTCAAGACCCTTAATATACGGATGATTGTTAACCTCCGGATTCGGAGAGGCAAGCTCTGCCAGTGAATCAAGTTCCGACTGAAGAGACGAAATATCGTTAGTCGATGATGTATACCACATAT
Source organism: Lachnospiraceae bacterium (assembly GCA_045616585.1). GTDB lineage: Bacteria > Bacillota > Clostridia > Lachnospirales > Lachnospiraceae > RUG11977. Next base: position 9,075 of record JAZLGZ010000038.1, on the reverse strand, counting down.
TTCCGTCAAAAACTCTTATCATAGCGCCGACTTCTGTTTTATCAGAATCACTGACTGCCTCGGAATTCTCGACATTATACCACATATTTACGGTTTCGATTATTCGAATATCCGAATATAAATCTTTGGGAAAATTAATTTTTAATTTCATGGTTCAACTCCTGCTGCTTTTTATCCATCTGAGTAAGTTTCTTTTTTGTACTGCTTCAAGAGCCGTTTTTCTGCCCAGTTCGTACGCCTGCTGAAGCTTAAAAGGATTCTTTTCTCCGCTTGAAAGATCAAGCTTATGAGGAGGTCTGATTACAAAAGCTTTATCGTTCATCTCCTGTTGTCTTACATAATCTATATTTGCATTGTACCTGATATGTCTGTTGGCAAATATCTTGGTGAACTTAGGATAATCTTTATACATAATATTGCATAAAGGAATCGCCTTATTCGGCTGCTTGCGATAATCATCGGGCTGAGTAAGGATAACTACATTCTTCCGATATCCGATTGACTCGAAAAACTTTAAAGGAACGGAATCCGCGATACCTCCATCAAGAAGCTTTCTTCCATCGATATTAACAATCTGCGAAATAAGCGGTACCGATGCGGAAGCTCCTATCCATTTAATATCCTTGTCAAGTCCGTTACTGCACTTATGATATACGGCTTTGCCTTTTTCGATATCGGTTGCCACAACATAGAATTCCATAGGATTCTTTGCGAAAGTATCCGTATCGAACAAATCAAGCTCAAAAGGAAGCTCTCTGTAGCAAAAATCAACATTAAAATAATTGCCGGTTTTAATAAGCGACTCAATACTGCCGTAGCGATTGTCCGTGCAGTAATTTACGTTATATCGTATTGCTCTTCCGATCTGTTTTGACTTATAGTTACATCCGAAAGTAGCACCGGCAGATACTCCTACCGCTCCGTCAAATTCAACACCAAGGCACATCAGTACATCAATTACACCTGCCGTAAACATGCCTCGCATTGCTCCGCCTTCCATTACCAACCCTATTTTCATAATATATCCCTCAACTTTTTCATTTATTAACCAAATTCTCTTTTAAGACTTAAGAATTAACTATTCCCAGAACCTTTTCGAACTCAAGCTTCCCTCCGAACAAATCAAGTGCACTACCGATTGTAACATTAAGCTTATTTGACCCAAGTTCTTTTAACTCAATGATATCTTCGTAAGCTCCAACACCACCTGCATAGGTAATTGTTATCTTTCCCCAATCGCCCAGCTGCTTAACCAGATCTTTTTCGATACCTTTACACCGCCCTTCGACATCAACCGCATGAACCAAAAATTCATCGCAATATGAAGCGAGCATATCAAGAGTGTCAAAATTGACAATAACATCGGTAAATTTCTGCCATCTGTCGGTTACGATATAATACTTACCATCTTCTTTTTTTCTGCAGCTTAGATCCAAAACCACATGATCTTTGCCGACTGTATCAACAAGCTTATTTAAGTTCTCCCGGTTTATTTGTCCGTTTTTAAAGACATAGCTTGTAACAATAACATGAGAAGCACCGGCATCAAGAAATTCTTTCGCGTTATCGGCTGTAATCCCGCCTCCTATCTGAAGTCCCTGAGGATATGCCTTTAAAGCTTTTATAGCCTGCTTTTTTGTAGCTTCATAATATTCGGAGGTGACAGGATTAAGAAGAATAATATGGCCTCCCGTCAGTCCGAATGATTTATAATAATTCGCAAAAAATGCCCCGTCCTGATCGGAAACAAAGTTCTCCTTTGCATAATCGCCGGCATCCTTTAAACTGCCACCTACAATCTGTTTGATTGAGCCGTTATGTATATCAATACACGGTCTGAAATTCATAATATTTTCCTCGTAACTATATCAGATAATTCTCACTTCTTCAGAACAATATATTTTATAAATCAGAACTTTACAGAGGCAGCCTTGCTTCTGTTTATCTCTTTACTGTTATTAAGAGCGATGATTCTAAACATTCCTTCCAAACCACTGATACCTTTTTTGTATGTATAAGAATTTGTTTTTACCGTAGATACGGTTTTCCATTCATAATCAGTATCAGGTCCTAAATACTGAACCTTATACTTGTTGGCCTTTGAGACCTTTGACCAGGTGAGTTTAGCTTCCTGCTTAGCTACCTTTACTTTCGGAGCTGAAGCACCGGATTTTGTTTTAACTTTAATGGTTGCAAAATCAGAAGACATAATCAAAGTACCATATTCATTAGAAGAATATGCTCTGATTGCAAATGTATATGATGTATTGGGTTGAAGGTTTTTTATCAAAAAAGTATTGCCTTTTGGTTCACCGCCAAGAATTGAGTAATAACACGTAATATCCGAATATGAGTATACAAAAACTCCGTCATAAGCTTCTTTATTCCAAGAAATCAGAACACTGTCAGAATCCACATATGTATACTTAAAACCTTTAATTACAGTTGAATCATTATCGATTCCATATGAATTTTTAGTTATAACGGATTTCTTATCTTCATCAGTATTCTTTTTACAATTAGCAGTTAATGCTCGAATATTAAAATTTTGAATGTCATAAGCAATCCACTCTATTATTTTATTATTATCATAGTAAGAAATAACCGGATAATAACTTGATCCCGTACCGGCTATATATTGATTACTTGTAATAGAGCATGCAACGGGAAAATCATTGTATTTTCTGTTCGGCTCAGAAACAACTACCGAGAATAATTCACCTTCGGTTAAATAAATCGGCTTATCTAAATTTATAGTATAAAAACCTGCAGCTTTGGCATTATAATTTACAACTGCTTTTTTTACTCCCGAAAGAGGATCATTATTATTTTTCAAATCAGTATAAATTTCAAAAACAAGATTTGTTGCACGTAAAGTGGTATATGATATTGCTGCGATTTCTTCAGCTCCATTTTCGTTAGCATGAGCAGTAAAAATATTTGCTATTTTTTCACCTTCGTAATAGCCGTTTCCAAAATCGGATATTCTGTTGAAGGGATCATCAAACAACCCAAGAAAATTTAATTCATAAGCATTGGAATATATATTATAATTCGAACTTTTATTTACAGGTTCAACATCAAATGCAGTTATTTCATTATCTACAATAGTTTTATCATAGTATGATAAATAAAAATAACCCTTATCTCCCCAATCAGGGCCGTATGAATTTTTTACAATCCAAGCTCCATCCTTTTCGGGTGTGTAATTAAAATTTTTCTTTGAATAATTGTCATCCCAGCCGATTATACATACTGCATGGTTTGCACTATTGTTATACGGACAATAAAAACTGTATTTATCACTATTATAATAGCTGTCAGCCCCACCAAATAAATCGCCGTAAAATGCTATAGTTACTGCACCGTATTTTTGTATTGCTTTTTTAATAGATTCATTAGAATAAGTTACAAATTCAGCACTTTTAAGATAATAACCACCATTATCTCTCAGTTCTGCATCCAAAACTAAATTAGGATCAGCCATACTGTATGGAACAGTATCTTCAGAAACAAGCTTTTGACCGTTCGATAAAGCAGATACAACCATTTTAGTGTTGCCGCCTCCGAGAAATTCGTTTCCTGTATAACTGAACTTAGTCATTTGACCCATTGGATCATAAGTAGGATTATCAATAAAATATGCCAAAGCCAATTCGGAAAAATCAATATCCTTAGACACTTTATTGTTGGTCACCAACTCAGTTTCCATTGCACTTACGGCTGCAAAAGCCCAGCAAAGACCTTCTGCTCCCTGATCTTTAACCGAAGTAACATTCTTGTTTCTGTAGTACTTGGGAAGCGATGAAGCAGCATGAATGCTTTGCGGTAAAAATAAAGCTGAAATAACTAATGATAACAAAACTACGGATATCGATTTTATATATTTCTTTAAACTCATAAATATGGCTCCTTGGATTGCATAAATATTTTTATCCCCATATTTATTATTTTATCACAATGCTTCTCTTACGTAAAATAAAGATAATACCAAAAACTAAAAAACAATAAATTATAAAAATAGATATAGTAAAAGGCCTGTTTCTGCATAGGCATGATAGCATAGTATAATAGCCCCCACCAAGAGTTATCCAATTACAAAAAAGCTCTTTAGATAAAATGTCTAAAGAGCCCTGATTATTAAATATTAATTTTAAATAAATGTTCAACAGCGACGCTAGTCAACGCTTACGCAGTCTATAGTGATTGCTTACGCATTAACGATCTTGCCAAAGTCAGGCTTAAGAGCTGCACCACCGATAAGTCCGCCATCGATGTTGGGCTTTGAAAGAAGTTCAGCAGCATTTGAAGCGTTCATAGATCCGCCGTACTGGATACGTACTGCCTCAGCTGTAGCTGCATCGTACATTTCGCAGATAGTCTCACGAATCATAGCACAAACTTCCTCAGCCTGGTCAGCTGTAGCGGTCTCACCTGTACCGATAGCCCAGATAGGCTCGTATGCTATAACGAGTTCTTTAACCTGGTCAGCTGTTACACCGGTAAGATCCCACATAATCTGTCTCTTAACCCACTCAGCATATGTGCCGGCCTTACGTACAGCAAGTGACTCGCCGCAGCAAAGGATGGGCTTAAGGCCTGAAGCAAATGCCTTCTTAACCTTAGCATTGATGAGAATATCGTTCTCACCGAAAATATCACGACGCTCTGAGTGTCCGATGATGATGTACTCTACTCCTGCTTCCTTAAGCATGGGAGCTGAAATCTCGCCAGTGAATGCACCCTTGTCCTCAATGTAGAAGTTTTCGGCACCAAGCTTAACGTTGGTTCCCTTAATAGCCTCTGCAACGGGTACGATATCGATAGCAGGTACACAGTAAACAACATCTACTGCATCATTCTTAACTAAATCCTTAAGTGTAGCGCAAAGCTCAACAGCCTGGCTGGGAGTCATGTTCATCTTCCAGTTGCCGGCGATAATTCTTCTTCTTGCCATTTTTATAATCTCCAATCTGAATATTTACGTAACAGTTGCACCTTAAAGTAGAAACCTAAGGTGCAACATTACTATTGTATTTTTAATTATTTGTCATCTGCTGCGTAAACGCCGGGAAGTTCTTTGCCTTCAAGGAACTCAAGTGATGCACCACCACCTGTTGAAATGTGGCTCATCTTATCAGCAAGACCCATCTGGTTAACTGCAGCAGCTGAGTCACCACCACCGATAATGGTAGTTGCATCAGCATCAGCAAGTGCCTGAGCTACAGAAAGTGTACCCTTTGCAAGAACAGGGTTCTCGAATACACCCATAGGTCCGTTCCAAACAACAGTCTTGGCAGCCTTAACAGCCTCTGCATAAAGTTCAGCTGTCTTAGGTCCGATATCAAGACCTTCCTTGTCAGCGGGAATAGCGTTTGAATCAACTACAGCTACTTCGATGTCGGGATTGTCGATAGGATCAGGGAAACCTGCAGCAACGGTGGTATCTACGGGAAGAAGAAGCTTCTTGCCAAGGCTCTCTGCCTTTGCCATCATTTCTTTACAGTAATCAATCTTCTCATTGTCAACGAGTGAGTTACCGATCTCATATCCCTTAGCCTTAAGGAATGTGAAAGCCATACCACCACCGATGATAAGTGTATCAGCCTTGTTAAGAAGGTTATCAATAACGTTAAGCTTATCAGCAACCTTTGCACCACCAAGGATAGCTACGAAAGGTCTAACGGGATTCTCAACAGCGTTTCCGAGGAAATCGATTTCCTTCTGCATAAGGTATCCAACTGCACAGTTGCCTCCCTTAGCACGAACGTAATCGGTAACAACAGAAACTGAAGCATGAGCACGATGTGAAGAACCGAATGCGTCACATACATAGTCATCACAAAGAGCTGCAAGCTCTTCAGCGAAAGCCTTACCTGCCTTAGCGGGTTTGGTCTCTTCTTCCATTCTGAAACGTGTATTCTGAAGAAGGATAACATCTCCCTCGTTCATAGCCTCAACAGCTGCTGTAGTAGCGGGACCTGTTACTGAGTAATCAGCAATGAACTTAACTTCCTTGCCAAGCTTCTCTGAAAGTCTTGCTGCAACAGGAGCAAGTGACTCTTTCTCATTGGGGCCTTCCTTAACCTTGCCGAGATGTGAGCAAAGGATAACCTTTCCACCATCGTTAATAAGCTTCTTGATTGTGGGAAGAGCTGCAACGATACGTGTCTCATCTGTGATAACACCACTCTTTAAAGGTACGTTGAAATCGCAACGTACAAGAACTCTTTTTCCCTTTGCATTAAAATCGTCAACTGACTTCTTATTTAATGACATATAGACTCCTTCTGCACTAATGTGCGAATAATATTACAGTCTGAAGCCATAAATCATATGGCTGACTGTGTGATTATTTATATTATATCACCCAAATAATTATAATCTCAATAACAATTGAAATATTAAATAGATAATATTAATACCGATATTAATAAATAAATAAGGGTCCGGTCCAAATAGACCGGACCCTTAAGGTCTTGATTAAAAACAGAACTTACTGTTCGTTAAATTACTTTAACTCTGAGAAGTACTTAATTGTTCTAACCATCTGGCTTGTGTAGCTGTTCTCATTGTCATACCATGAAACAACCTGTACAAGGTTATCAGCACCAACCATAGTCTGTGTAGCATCGAAGATTGAACCGAAACGGCTTCCAACGATATCTGAAGAAACGATCTCATCCTCGTTGTATCCGAATGACTCAGTAGCAGCAGCCTTCATAGCAGCATTGATCTCTTCCTTTGTTACGCTCTTCTCTACTGTAGCAACAAGGATTGTTGTTGAACCGGTAGGGGTAGGAACACGCTGAGCTGATCCGATAAGCTTTCCGTTAAGCTCAGGGATAACAAGACCGATAGCCTTAGCAGCACCTGTTGAGTTAGGAACGATGTTAACAGCACCTGCACGTGAACGACGAAGATCGCCCTTACGCTGAGGTCCGTCAAGAATCATCTGATCACCGGTGTAAGCATGAATCGTGCTCATGATACCTGACTTGATGCCGGCAAGATCATTAAGAGCCTTAGCCATAGGAGCTAAGCAGTTTGTTGTACAAGAAGCTGCTGAAATGATTGTATCCTCAGGCTTAAGTGTCTCATGGTTAACATTGTAAACGATAGTAGGAAGATCGTTACCAGCGGGAGCTGAAATAACAACCTTACGAGCACCTGCATCGATATGAGCCTGTGCCTTCTCTTTGCTTGTGTAGAAACCTGTACACTCAAGTACAACGTCTACCTTAAGCTCGCCCCAAGGAAGATCCTTAGCTGCGGGACATGCATAGATAGTAATCTCTTTTCCATCAACTGTGATAGAACCGGGAGTAACTACTGTCTTCTTATCCTCAGCGAGAACAGCATCCTTGTAAGTAACCTTATCTGCTAAAGCGTACTTACCCTGTGATGAGTCATACTTAAGAAGATGAGCAAGCATCTTGGGTGATGTTAAATCGTTGATAGCAACTACTTCGTAACCTTCTGCACCAAACATCTGTCTGAATGCAAGACGACCGATACGGCCGAAACCATTGATTGCAACTCTTACGTTAGCCATTGTAAAAAACCTCCTAGTAATTATGTAAAAATTAATATCTTTACCAAAACCTCATTTATTGTATCTAATACACGAGAAAAATTCAAGTAGATAAAAATAGTTTTAGAATTTATTAACAGAATAAACAAAAAAAATGTCGCAAAGTAAAATATTCTAGTCAATTTTGCCAAATGCGTTAATCGGCCAGAGTCTGAAAACTGCTCTGCCGGAAATATCCTTGCGATTAACGACTCCTACACTCCTGAATCTTGAATCCGTACTGTGATTTCTGTTATCACCAAGAACAAAATATTCATCCGTATTCAGATATACTGCTTCTTCGGCATCATATGCTTCAAAATTAGCTTCTGCGGCATAATCTTCACTGAGTGGAACATTATTAACATATATTGTCGAATCTTTTATTCTGACTGTGTCTCCGGGCAAACCTATTATACGTTTTATATAAGCTTCGGACTCCTTATTGCCGAGCGGATAAAAATATATAATATCAAATCTTTTGAGTCGGTCGGCTCTTACAGATATCTTTTCGCCTATCAGCTGATCCCCGTCCGTCAATGTTTTGTTCATGGAAGAACCGTCTACGGAAACTCTTTCCATCACATACTTCGGAACAAGGCTAATGAATAAAACAGCAAAAATAATATAAGCTGCAAGTTCAACCACAAATGAATATTTCCCGAAGACCGATGGTTTATCCGAAGTTTCATTTGATTTATCATCGACATTTTCTATATTTTCTTTATGATTTACACTTATATTCCGTTCTTTGTTTTTTTCCGCTTCTTCGGTTTCTTCCTGTTCCTGGGCAGTTCCCACATCAAGTTCTTTATTTACTTCTTCAGATAATTCAAGCGGCAAATTATCCGAAAACGGATCGAATTCGACACTCTCTTCCAAATTATCCTCAACCATTATACCCTCCGGAATAATAAAACAAAAGGAGTCCCTTAAGGAACTCCTGATAGTTAATTAAACTTCCTCAGCATAAAGAGGTGCTGAAGGTTCTTCGGTTTCCTCTTCTGTTGTGCTTAAGATTTTAACTTTGCCCTGGTAGATTTCTTCGATTGCTACCGAAAGAGGCTTGTTGCAGCTTGCTGTTGCAAGAGGCTCGGACTTGTCAATAATCTGACGTGCTCTTTTTGCAGTAGCTACACAAATCGAGTAACGGCTTGAACCGATAGGTTCAGCATTCTCTGCATCTTTATTGATGGCATCGAAAAGTTCGTTATAAGACGGATGAATCATTTTTTACTCTCCTTTATTCAATGTTCTGAATCTGTTCTCTTACTTTTTCTATTTCAGTCTTAAGATTAATAGCCGTATTTGTAATCTCCAAATCACTCGATTTGGAAAGAATTGTATTAGCCTCACGATTCATCTCCTGAGCGATAGAGTCAAGCTTACGACCGACATTTTCAGCATCGTTCAGTGTATTAATCATGTTGGTAATATGAGCCTTTAATCTGACTGTTTCTTCATCAACGCATATCTTGTCAGCAAAAATAGTAATTTCGGTA
>JAZLGZ010000037.1:0-11885 GCA_045616585.1 Lachnospiraceae bacterium | reverse complement strand
GAGATGAAGACGACCGCTGGGTATTTACTGAGGATAATCCGGGAAGGGAGCTTACCGTTGCTGCTCAGCTTGCAGCGGCGTCTCGTGCGATGAAGGGATTTAATTATTATTTGTGCTCCGAGGCCCTTCGAATATCCGAGGAATTGTATGATATTACGGACGATACAAATGCAAAGGCACAGAAGATGCATGCCGCTATCGAACTCCTTATGACAACCGCAGATGATAAGTACAGACAGTATATAATTGCCAATATGGATATTATTGAGCAAAAATTTGAACATATCGGTTGGATAGCAGTCAGAGCCTTGGAGGCGGTGAATAAAAAAGAGTTTTACAACCGGGTGAGAGCGGCTGCGGAATTACTTAATTCGAAATACAAAGAAATGTGTAATGCGACAATTTACGGTGTTCCTTATCGTCCGGGAGCCTGGGGCTCGGGATGGGGCATTCAGAATTTCGGAGCAAGATACTATTATTTATATAAGGCTTTTCCGGACATTTTCTCTGCAGAGCCTATGATGAATGCTTTAAACTTCGTCCTGGGATGCCATCCGGGAACGAATACCGCAAGTTTTGCTTCGGGTATCGGATCGGTATCGCATACGGTCGCATATGGTGCCAACCGAGCGGACTATTCGTATATTCCCGGAGGCGTAAGTTCGGGAACCGAACTGATTGCACCGGATTTCCCGGAATTATTGGAATTTCCTTTTTTGTGGCAGCAGAGCGAATATGTTCTTGGAGGCGGCTCATCGAACTATATGTTCCTTGTTCTTGCCGTAAGGGATGTGGTATCTTCGGGACAGCTTCATTAGTCCGCAGCTTCGGGAAGAGAGGATGCCTGAATTTGATTTTTCGCTGATTGATACAGCAGACAAATCCTGTGTTAAGTTTGCTGCGGGAGAGAAGGGTGTGGCATATATTTGCTTACGCGGTCACGGTTTATTCAAGTTTGTTTACTCCGAGTCGGAAGACTTAATAAATATCACAAAGCTCAGTGCTGATACCGATACCTTTTACAGGATGGGCCTCGGACTTAACAGACCGAGAGGAAACTATTTTGAACCGGGGAAAGCGTTGTATGTTGCAGCACGAATCGACGGAGTGTATGGTTTCTTCAGAAGCTTGGATGAGGGCAGATAGTATGAGCTTTTATCTGATGAAGGGCAGCACTACGGAGAGATAAACTGTCTCGATGGCGATTGCCGGGAATTCGGGCGCTATTACTTCGGAACAGGCGGAAGAGGGCTTTTTTACGGCGAACCTTGTTCGAATTGAATAATGCAGCGAAGTGAATAATGTTATGTAAAGAACAGGTATTGAACCGATTTCTCAGTTCAATACCTGTTTTTCAATACAGCGGTTCTTTAATATTTCAAAAGTTTCATCGCTGATGTCGTGCTCGATTTTGCAGGCGTCATTCTTGGCGATATCTTCATCCACACCAAGATTGATAAGCCAGGCAGACAGCAGGTTATGACGTTCAAGAACCTTTTCCGCGATAGCGAGGCCGCTTTCGGTGAGGGTGATATAGCCTACTTCGTCCATAGTGATATATTTTTTTTCACGAAGTCCCTTCATTGCGATACTGATACTTGCCTTTGTGTAGTTCAGTTCACCGGCTATGTCGATTGAGCGAACCTTTTTGTTCTTTTGGCTCAGAATAAGTATAGTCTCCAAATAATCTTCCATGGATTCTTCTGATTTATGTTTAATATGGTTCATAATAAATCCTCGCTGCTGATTTTTATACCAATATATCATGACTGGTTTGATATGACAAACTATTTTTAAAGATGTTTGTGATTAGGATTGACAAACCGAGTTAGTTGTATTAAACTGCATTTGGTTAGAAAAAACAAACTTGGTTTTAAATAACTAACTGACGAGCGGAAGGCATAAACCGGAAGAAGTCTTAAAGATTATTTCCAAGCGACTGAAAATGATGAAAAGGAAGGAGTAGGAATATGAGTTTATCGGATGCGGAAAACGGAATGGACGTAACTGTAAAGGATGTAGTTACAGATGATGACGAGCTTAAAAGCTTTTTGTTTTCTCTGGGATGTTACAGCGGAGAAGTTATTACTCTTGTTTCGAAGAAAAGGGGAAGCTATGTTCTCTCGATAAAAGATTCCAGGTACAATATCGATAAAGATTTGGCTGCAGCAATCGAGATTTAAAGAATAAACCGGAAAAAAGATCTTGCGATTCTTTTTTTGAAAGTAGGTTAGTTAAGAAGATAGGAATTAAGGGAATGGGAAGGAGATTTGAAAAATGAGGATTGCACTTACAGGAAATCCCAACAGCGGTAAGACTACGATGTACAACGCACTGACCGGACGCAATGAGAAAATAGGAAACTGGGCAGGTGTTACCGTAGACCGTAAAGAAAGCACTGTTAAGAAGATATATTGTGATGGTGAGACTGAGGTAATTGCGGTAGATTTGCCCGGAGCATATTCTATGTCACCGTTCACTTCGGAGGAGAGCATTACGAGTTCATACGTAAAAAACGAGAATCCCGATGTAATCATCAATATTGTTGATGCGACGAATCTCAGCCGAAGTTTGTTCTTTACAACTCAGCTTCTTGAACTTGGGACTCCGGTAGTTGTTGCACTTAATAAAAGTGATGTAAATGAAAAAAAGGGTACCGAAATTAATACCGATTTGTTGTCTGAAAGGTTGGGATGCCCGGTTGTCAATACTGTGTCTACAGTTTCGGGCGGACTCAAAGAAGTTGTGGTGACAGCTCTTGAAGTTGCAGGCGGAGGTCAAAAAGCACCTTACAGTCAGGGCAGTATTGATCTGTGTGATAAAAATGAGGTTGAGTTAGCCGATCGTAAGCGCTTTGAATTTGTGAACGGTATAGTAAAGGATGTCGAGACCAGGAAACAGTTTACCAAGAAGAAGAACAAATCTGACAAACTTGATGCTGTTCTTACACATCCGGTATCGGGTATCCTTATTTTTGCGGCAATTATGTTCCTTGTATTTTACATCTCACAGTCTACGGTCGGAACATGGATTGCGGATCGATACGGAAGAACTGGAGCTGGTATCGGGAGGAAGTGAAGTGGCAGCGATAATGGGACTAACTAAGGTCGCTGCGCTTGCATATCTTATGTTTAATCTTTATACGCCGCCTTGCTTTGCGGCTATCGGAGCTCTCAATTCCGAACTTAAGAGCAAAAAGTGGCTTGCCGGTGCGATTGGGCTTCAGCTTGCAACGGGATTCACTGTCGGTTTCCTGGTATATCAGATCGGAACTCTTATTACAACAGGCAGCCTCGGCGCAGGCTTTATGGGCGGACTTATTGCTGTTTTTGCTTTTGCGGCTGTTATTATCGGACTTATTGCAAATGCGAATAAGAAGCTGAGCAGCGATTATTCATTTAACAGGGAATAAAAAACGTTTTGAGGCGGCTGGAAAAGCTGCCTCAAATAATATAAAGGAGAACATTTCTATGTTGGAGAACATTATTATATCGGTTGTATTGGTTCTGGTGGTGGGAGCCGCCGTTTTATATATCAGGAAAGAAAAGAAGAAAGGCAGAAAGTGCATCGGATGTCCGTACTCCGGCAGTTCAACATGTCATTGCCAAAAATAATGCTTAATTACAGTTGACTTCTGAAATAAATGTGATATCATAAAGATATCAAATATATATGAAGTGTGTTTCACTTAAAGAGGAGGAGTTAACATGACAGAGAAGACGTATACGACAAAGAAAAACGGTATGGCAGTTTTACTCACCCTTATCCTGGTATTGTGCGTGGGACTTGCCGCTGTTATTTTCGGAGCAACGGGACTGGATAAATCAGCATCTGCGTTAAATATATCGCTGCTTGCGGTCGGCGTGGCTATCATCGCTTTGGGATGGATTCCTATGATAGGACTTAAGGTTATTAAGCCTCAGGAAGCTTTGGTGCTTACGCTTTTCGGAACCTATAAGGGAACACTTCGCGAGCCCGGTTTCTACTTTGTAAATCCTTTCTGTGTAGCAATCAACCCTGCTGCAGGAACAAAGCTTGCGCAGAGCGGTGACAACAGAATCGTCAACGGTGTCAATGTTAATCCCGACAATGTTCCGGTTCAGCTTGACGCATTTTCAAAGAGAATTTCTTTGAAGGCTATGACACTCAACAACGGACGTCAGAAGATTAACGATTGCCTGGGCAATCCCATAGAAATCGGTATCGCCGTAATCTGGAGAGTTACCGACACTGCAAAGGCAGTTTTTAATGTAGATAACTATAAAGAATATCTTTCACTTCAGTGCGACTCGGCACTCAGAAACATTGTACGAATCTATCCTTACGACATCGCAAAGGATGTCGATACCACCGGTGACGGGCAGGCCGATGAAGGAAGCTTGAGAGGTTCGGCGGAGGTTGTTGCATTAAGAATCAGAGAAGAGATTCAGTCCAAGGTTGAAGATGCTGGCCTTGAGATTATGGATGCAAGAATTACTTATCTCGCTTACGCACCGGAAATCGCCTCTGTTATGCTTCAACGTCAGCAGGCATCCGCAATTATCGACGCCAGAAAGATGATTGTTGACGGAGCTGTGGGAATGGTTGAGATGGCTCTTGAAAGACTCAACGAGAAGAGTATCGTTGATCTCGATGAGGAGAGAAAAGCTGCGATGGTTTCAAACCTTCTCGTGGTATTATGCGGCAACCACGATGCTCAGCCTGTAGTTAATTCGGGAAGCTTATATTAGTGGCAGAGAAAAAGCAGATTCCTTTACGTCTGTCGGAAAAACTTTACTCAGATATAGCCGCATGGGCAGAGGATGATTTCAGATCGGTAAACGGGCAGATAGAGTACCTGCTTTCCGAATGTGTAAGACAGAGAAAAAAGGACGGCAAATACGTGGGGCAGGAGATAGATGTCCCTCCGGAATTTGATATTAAATGATTTGACTGAAGGTACGGATTTTCGAAGGAAATCCGAATGAGGTCACGATGCACTAACGTGACCGAATGATGAAGGTACGGATTTTCGAAGGAAATCCGAATTCGGTCACGATGCACTAACGTGACCGAATGATGAAGGAGTAATATATGAGAAAACCATATATCAGAATCAGTCATATAATTATGGAGGCAGTAAGCTTTGTGTTTATCCTGGCATCCGTACTTTATGTGATTATTAAGGCATCAACAATTGATGGACAAATACCTACGCATTACAATATGGCAGGGGAGATTGACGGGTACGGGTCGCCTTATACCGCACTGATTCTTCCACTGATTATGCTCAGTATGGTGATATTGTTTTGTCTGATCAGTCACCTTGTGTCTCCGAAATATTGGAACATGCCTTTCAAGGTGAAACCTCAGGCAGCAGTGGTTGTGTACGGCGACATGGTGACGATGATCACGGTCCTGGGTCTTTTGTCCGGCATTTATTCATTGTTCGAGGTTATTTTATTTATGGATTCCGAATTGAGCACGCTAGTGATATCGTTTGTGTATGTCGGGTTGCTGGTGGCGGATGTCATTGTTCAGCTTATTCGGGCGAAGCGTCATAATGATATGTTTGCCTGACATATATCCTCGCTTATTAATCATTACGCTGACTTTGCAAAGTATTTTTGTATTGGCTCGGTGAGATGCCTGTCATTTTTTGAAACACTTTAAAGAAATATGCATAACTGGAGAAGCCCATCTTTTCGCTTACTTCAGATACGCTCATACCGGAACGGAGATATTCCTGAGACTTTGCGATACGCTGAATGGATATGTATCTGCCGATGGAAGTGTGGGTATGCTTCATAAAGAGTCTTGCCAGATAATCTTTATTGAGGAAGAAATAATCCGATATTTCTGACAGGGTTATATTTTCCTCCAAATGATTGTTTATATATGCGATGATATCATTAACGGTCTTTTGAGATTTTGTGATTATTATCGAGTCAAAAGAGGTATTACGGCGTGCATCCTGTACCGCAGAATTTAGAATCGACAGTGTCGAAAAGAATTCTGCGGTACTTTTTATTGTTTTTTCTTTTATTACGGGCAGCAGATGATTCAGTGCTGCGGTCAGGGTAACTAATACCCGGTCGGATAAGGGCAGTATGAGAGGACGGTCAGAATGTTTTAAGGCTTCGGTGAAGTCTTTATTACCGTATAATATGTTTTCAAGCCAGGTTATGTCGATGTTCATAATGTAGCGCTCATATATTACATCTTTTTCGTGATAGAGCTGGTGCACGCAAAAAGGCGGAATGATGATAAGTGTTCCTCTTCTGATACTTGATACTGTGTCATTTAAAAGGGCATCAGGAAGATCGGTAAGGGTCAGGTATATTTCTGCAGCGTTATGAGTGTGTGCACCGACAGGGAAGGCACTTGCTTCGTTCTTGTAATACAATTCGTATGGCTCATTTACAACGTAGTAGGGGATATTATCAGGCATATATTAGGTCCTTAATCAAAAAGTCGTGATATTACATATTTTTAGTATTATATATACATATTATATCATTTTTTTATCTTATACAATGATATAAGAACCATATAAATCATTTGTGAGGAAACTGTATATGAGAGTAGCTATAATCGGTTGCGGTCATATTGCGCAGGTTCATTCGCGGGCGCTCAAGAAGATACCGGATGTACAAATCGCAGCTTTTGCAGATATAAAAGCGGAAAGAGCCGAAAGGATGTCTCAGGAGTTCACCGGAGGCAAGGCGGATGTCTTTAATGACTATATTCTGATGCTTGAAAAGGTTCAGCCTGAAGTTGTTCATATCTGTACACCGCATTATCTTCATGTTTCGATGGCGATTGAAGCGATAAAGCGAGGTATTGCGGTATTTATGGAAAAGCCTCCGGCTGTGACTGAAGAGGAGTTCGAGGGGATGAAAGGTCTTGCTGCCGATTTAAAAGTTCCGGCAGGCTTTTGTTTTCAAAACAGGTATAACAAGATAACCCTTGAACTTGATAAGCTGGCTCAGAGCGGCGAGCTGGGTAAAGTAACAGGGGTAAGAGGCATTGTAACCTGGAAGCGTGATAAGGATTACTATTCGGATGACTGGCACGGCAGTCTGGAAAAGGAATGCGGCGGAGCATTGATAAATCAATCGATTCATACGCTTGATCTGATGCTCAGGTATCTGGGGAAGCCTGTTAAGGTTTCCGCATCCATGCAAAATCATCATTTAGGCGATGTAATTGAGGTTGAGGATACTCTAGAGGCCTGGATGGAATTTGAAGAAGGTAAAAGAGCTTCGTTTTTTGCGACAACAGCTTATGCTTGTGATGCACCTGTAATTTTGGAGTTGAGCTTTGAAAGAGGACGTGCAACGATGATTGACCGCACCGTTCAGATTTGTGAGGACGGGAAGAAGCCTGTCATAATAACATGTGAGGAAAACGGGGAAGGTATCGGAAAGAGTTACTGGGGAAGCGGACACCTGGCCTGCATAAGCGATTTTTATGATTGCCTTATTAACAAAAAGGCGTACGGAAATGATATAGACGGGGTTGAAAATACCCTCAGGACTACGATGAAAATATACAAAGATGCAAGACGTCGGAATGAAAAAAAGGAGGACTGAATGGAGAAGGTAAGAATCGGAATCATCGGAATCGGTGGTATGGGAACAAATCATGTACACAGCATTATGGACGGAAAAGTTCCGAATCTGGTACTGACAGCGGTAGCGGATGTCAGACAGTCAAGACTTGACTGGGCAAAGGAGAATTTGCCTGCTGATATTGCCGTGTTTGCAGACGGAAAAGAACTGATAGATTCAGGCAAATGTGATGCGGTGCTTGTAGCGACGCCTCACTATTTTCATCCTGAATACGTGATTTATGCTTTAGAGCATGGAGTTCACGCCATCAGCGAAAAGCCCGCAGGTGTTTATACCAAGCAGGTAAGGGAAATGAACGAGGCGGCAGCCAAGTCCGACAAAGTGTTTGCCATTATGTTTAATCAGCGTACAAACTGCACATACAGAAAACTGCATGAGATGATCGAGAGCGGTGAACTCGGACAGATGAAGCGCGTCAACTGGATTATTACCGACTGGTACAGAACACAAAGCTACTATGATGCTGCAAGCTGGAAAGCGACCTGGGACGGAGAAGGAGGCGGCGTACTGCTGAATCAGTGTCCTCATCAGCTTGACTTACTGCAGTGGCTGTGCGGATTGCCGGTGAAAGTGAGAGCCTTTTGTCATGAGGCTAAATGGCACAATATTGAAGTCGAAGACGATGTGACAGCATATATGGAGTTTGAAAACGGAGCAACGGGAGTGTTTGTTACAACTACTGCCGATGCACCGGGAACAAACAGACTCGAGATTACTTTCGAAATGGGAAAGATTATCTGTGAATACGGTAAGCTGACATTTTATAAACTGAGCGAAAACGAGAGAACATTCTGCATGACGGAGAAGGAAGGTTTTAAAACTCCGGATGTTACGCAGATTGAAGTTGAGACCGATGGTTTGAATGAGCAGCATATAGGTGTTTTGAAGGCATTCACCAACAGAATTCTTCATGGAACCGAACTTGTTGCTTCGGGAGAGGAAGGTATCAGAGCACTTACCCTTTCGAACGCTATGCACCTTTCGAGCTGGCTGAACGAAACGGTTTCGATTCCTTTTGATGAGGATTTGTTCCTCCGGGAACTTAATAAAAAACGTGCAACCTCGAAAAAAAAGCAGGATACCGGAATTGTGTTTGATACTACGGGAACATACTAGGAGGAATTTTTATGGATATAAAGAATCGAATTACCGGTTTTGCGGATGAGATAGCCCCGGATTTGAAGACACAGATCGAGTCGGTGAAAAAACTCGGAATTTCGCATATTGAGATGCGAGGTGTTGATGGAGATAATCTTATTTTTCATGATGACAAAAAGGTTAAAGAAATAAAGTCTTATTTGGATGATAACGGAATCACCCTTTCAGCGCTTGGTTCGCCTCTTGGGAAAATAGGTATTAACGATGATTTTGAGCCTCATTTTGAAGCGTTTAAGAGAGCTGTCGAAATAGCTCATATGATGGATACTCCCAATATTCGTATGTTCAGTTTCTATCTGCCGCAGGACAGTGTTCCTTTACAGTATGAGAGTGCGGTATTTGATCGAATCGGAAAGTTTGTTGATTATGCCGGTGCAAACGGTGCGGTTCTTCTTCATGAGAATGAGAAAGGAATCTACGGTGAGAAGGCGGATGAATGTTTGAGCCTTATGAAGTCATTTTACGGTGATCATTTTAAGGCTATATTTGATTTCGCAAATTTCGTTCAGGAAAAGGAAGATACATTAAGGGCTTACGGTTTACTGAAGCCGTATATCGCATACATTCATGTTAAAGATGCGATGCTTGAAAACGGCAAGGTTGTTCCTGCAGGCATGGGTGATGGCAATGTTTCTGTGATACTCGATGATTTACATAAGTCGGGATTTGCAGGATATCTTTCTCTGGAACCTCATCTGTCTGATTTCGTTGGATTTGCTTTACTTGAAGGGACCGGAAAAAAGACCCTGCTTACCGAAGGCAAAAAGCTTTCGGGATTTGAAGCATTTGAACTTGCTTATAAATCGTTGATGGAAATACTTTAAAACATATAATTGACCGGTTATTTACCCCGAAGCCTTGCGAACTTCGGGGTTTTTTTGTACATTTGGTATTTTTTATAAAATAATTATGGATATTTTTTGATTGATTTGTTATAATATCACAAATAATTTGTAACTCGTCGACTGTTTATTATATATGGGTTGAAACAGACATGAAGAAAAAGAAGGTAGCAGTTTTTTCAGGCGGATGGGGTGGAGAATTTCTGCATGAAACACTGTCGGGTATCATTGAACTGGCACGTGCCGAGAAGACAGATATTTTTAGTTTTGTTAATTTTTCCGTACGTGGAAACGAAGCGCCCACCAATGATGGTGAGACCAATATTTTCAGACTCCCGGACATTTCCGATTTTGACGGCGTGCTTTTGTTTGCGAACACTTTCAATCGCCAGTGGGAAATCGATTATTTGACCAATTCAATAAAAAAGAGCAATGTTCCCTGTATCAGCATCGAATATCCAATCGATGGAATTCCCTGCATTTCTACCGACAATACAAGCGGAATGAAGGAACTTGTTGAGCACATGATAGTCGAGCATGGCTGCAGGGACATTCTGTACATAAGCGGCCCGAAGGATCATCCTGAAGCAAGTGAGCGTCTCGCTGCTTTTAAGGAAGTCATGGACGCAAAAGGTGTGCCTTACTCGGATGGTAATATTGCTTACGGAGACTGGTCAAAGTTATTTATTCCGAGAATTATACACGGCTGGGTTGAATCAAGAGGAAAGTACCCTGAGGCTATTATTTGTGCGAATGATATTATGGCGATAGCGGTGTGTTCATATCTCCGTGAGCAGAAGGTATCCATACCCGATGAAGTAAAGGTTACCGGCTACGACGGTATCAGACTTGCCCAGACTCTTACTCCACCGATTGCATCGGTAAACCACGAATGGAAGAAGATGGGAAGTACTGCACTTGAAAGCCTCCTGGCTCTTATGCGCGGCGAAGAGCAGGACATGAACATTTTACTGAAGACAAAGTTTGTTCCTAACGGAAGCTGCGGCTGTATGGTTAATGCGCTTATTCCGAATGAGTTCAACAAATCCGTAAAGGCTATAGAGGACAATCTTATTGAACCGATAGACCTTGACTCTCATTTCAGGCATTTTTATGCTGCGGTTCGTAAAGCGGACAATCCTGTTACTACAACCAACGGATTTATGTATATGTTTGAGAGGGAACATATTCTCGAGGGCGATGAGTTTAAGCTTTGCCTTGTTCCTGAGTTTTTTGCATCCAGAGAGAATGATTCAAGCCTGCCTATCATAGGATATTCGGACGAGATGGATATGGCTTGCTTTATCGCCGATGGTCAGCGCTACGATAAAAAGAAACTCTCGCTTAAAGAGTGCATTTATGAATCATCGGAACGCTTGAGAACTCCCGGATTTTATATTTTCCTGCCACTCTATTCTGAGGGCAGAACCTTCGGATTTGCAATGCTTAGCGGTCCGTTAAACGCTGCAAACGAAAATCAGTATTATATCTGGTCGCGTCATATGATAAATGCGCTTGAACAGGTTCGAAGCAATATAAAGCTTGCGGTCCTTTGGGATGCACTGGAAAAGCAGTCGATTACCGATCAGCTTACCGGTGTATACAATCGACATGGATGTGAGCAGTATGTTTATCAGGATATGATTTCTTTCGGCAAAGAGGATGGCGAGAGTGTTCTGTTCCTGGTGGATGTTGACAAGATGAAATATATCAATGACCGACTCGGACACGCAAAGGGTGATTTCAGCCTGAAGCTTGCGGTACAGGCAATGAAGGAAGCGATTCCGGAAGAACTTACGATTTCGAGATTCGGCGGTGATGAATTCCTCATTGCGGGGCGAACGGAAGCGCTTGAGCAGTCTCCCGAGGAGATTATTTCATCGATTGAAAACAAGCTTAACGAGTTGGTTGAGAAGACGGGAGAAGGTATCCCGCTTACAGTCAGCATAGGTTACTCTTTATGCAAGCCCAAAGACATCGGAGATATAGAAAAGACTATAGTAATTGCCGATGAAAACATGTATTCCACTAAACAGATACATCATGATGAAAGTCAATGGTGACAATAGTTTTGATGGTTTTCTTTTTGGAAGGAACAATTAGAGGTCAATAATTTGATTTGCATATGAGATATGTCCCTGAAGGGCATAGTTCATATGCAAATCTTTTTTTGTGCAATAAGCACTTTTTTGACAATTGTGAAATTATGTTTGACATTGTTCAGAAGGGGTGTATAATTACTTTAAAGTATTTACCTAAATATATTTAGATA
>JAZLGZ010000036.1:0-32145 GCA_045616585.1 Lachnospiraceae bacterium | reverse complement strand
CCGATCTGACCTACAAGTCCGCAGGTACCCATTCCCGATGATACGGGTGCTCCGTTCATCCTGAAATTAAAGATACAGGTCGCAACCGGTCCGGTAATCGCAGACGTAAGAATCGCAGGTATCCATATTCTGGGGTTTTTTACGATATTACCCATCTGAAGCATGGAAGTTCCTATACCCTGGGCAAAAAATCCGCCCCATCCGTTTTCCCTGAATGACAGCACCGCAAATCCAACCATCTGAGCACAGCAGCCGGCAACTGCCGCTCCGCCGGCAAGTCCGGCAAGTCCGAATGCCGCACAGATAGCAGCAGAACTGATGGGCAAAGTAAGCGCGATACCGATAACCACAGACACTATTATTCCCATAAAGAAAGGCTGAAGTTCGGTAGCCCACATAATAAAGTCACCTACCCATTTTGCCGCAGTTCCGATAGCCGGTGCGCAGCCTATCGAAAAAAGAGTTCCGACAGCAATCGTAACGAGCGGTGTTACGATAATGTCAACCTTCGTTTCCTTTGAAACCATCTTTCCGAATTCTGCAGCCAAAATAACCGCAAATAAAACCGCAAGAGGTCCTCCGGCCCCTCCCAGCTTATCCGCAGCCGCACCAACTGCCGCAAGCGAAAACAAAACGAGCGAAGGTGCTTTAAGAGCCAGACCGATAGCCACCGCCATTGCGGGACCTTTTACAGCCTGCGCAAAGTCACCTATTTCCACCAAAATATCTATCCCGAACTGCTTGCCTATCGTTCCGATAATAGTACCGATAAGCAATGATGCAAACAAGCCTTGCGCCATTGCACCGAGAGCATCGATCAGATAGCGTTTTACACTGATTTCAATGTCTTTCCTTTTCATGAAAGGTTTAATCTTTCCCATAACATTCTCTCCCAAAAACATATTATTTCAGAACAAACTGGCATTTTACACACGGTGCCGTATCACCCTTTATGGTGAACTCCACGCCTACGGAACCATCCGCTTCAAGATATACGGCAGGAAGCAGTTCATCTCCCAGGAACGCGGACTTTTTATATTCGGTTCTGATCCGTACAATCTCTTTTCCCTCAGGCAGATAAGTAAGTGCCGTCTCTATGTATTTTTCATTGTTCACATGTCGGTTTGAATCGAGCATTCCGGCATCGATAAGTATAGCTTCCTTCTCAAAGGCTTCACCTTCAAAGTTTATTTTGCGATCGGTGTATTCCATATCGAGCTTGTCCCCGATGACATACGCCTCAATCATCTTCCGATCGGCTTTGACGGGTCTGATTTTTTCAAGATCGATCAGAGTCCAGATTGAGTTTGCTTTTACGAGCATATCCCCTGTCCGCGCATCTTTTATATAGAAATTTCTCAGCCCCATGAAACCTTTTATTTCATATGGCACAGTACCTATGATGATTCTGTCCGCAAGTTCCGGAAGCTTTATAATATCTATCTGCCAATAATTAAGAACCCAGGCAAGTCCTTTTTCAAACAAATACCTTACTCCGACCCCCAGATCTTCGGACTGAAAAGTCGAACAATCCTGTAAATAATTCACGAGTGCGCTCCACTTCAGCCTGCAGTCGCTGTCAACTTCACTGTATCTTACTCTAGATTCAAATTCGTACATAATACTCCCTACATCCTTCAACATACCAAATGAAAGCTTCCGCTTTTCAGTCACCAGACCATAGTAGCAGAAATAAATAAATCAGGCAAGCTTTCTAAGTTCCTTCCCGCTATTCGCAGCCGGGCAGGCTAAATCCCTAATCGCAATCCTGCAGACAAAGATCTAAACACGGGAAAACCGATGACACATACCGGAATATCCTGATGTATCATCGGTTCAAATAGCATTTTGATTATTCAGAAATAATAGCTGCCGGCCTCTGATTCCTTGGGCATATTGTAGCTTTATTACACCTCTGTCGAAGTGAAATAAAAGCGGTTATTTCCACCTCAGTCTTCTTCGGTTTTAAGCAGTCCGTACTCGAGCCAATACTGCACGTCGGCACGCTTTGCGATTTTCCGGTCGTGAGTTACGATTATTACGCATTTCTCCTGCTCATGAGCGAGCTTGAGCAAAAGATCCATTACAGAATGCGCAGTGGCCTCATCAAGGTTTCCCGTGGGCTCATCTGCTGCTATGATCTTTGAATTTGCCGCAAGACATCTTGCAATGGCAACTCTTTGCTGCTCACCGCCGGAAAGTTTTCTCGGAAGTCGGTTATGCAGTTCCTCACGTATTCCGACCGTTTCAAGGAGCTCTTTCGCGCGCTTTGCAGCCTCAGCTTTCCCAACTTTGTTAAGTTTCATGGGATACATTACATTCTCAAGTGCGGTTCGCGTTTGGAAAAGCAGGTAAGACTGGCTTATGGTCGCTACATCATTTCTTCTGTAAGACTGCAAATCACCTGCTTTAAGCTTCTTTCCGTCGTATAATACAGAACCGTCAAAAGGCACATCAAGTCCCGAAATAAGATAAAGTAAAGTACTCTTGCCGGCTCCCGACTGACCGCAGATGGCACTTACCTCTCCTGCTTTAAATTCAGCATTAACGCCTTTTAATGTATCCTTTTTGCTTCCTCTGTATCTGTAATAAACATCTTCCAATGTCAATTTTGCCATATTAATCCTCTTTTTCAGTATGTTAAGTTCGCCAGCCATACTCCATTCTCATGTGTCCGGCAGAGTTACTCACCACGCTCTCAGCTCTCACGCGACTGATAAAAATAAACCAAATTCCTGTTGCAATACGAATTCAGCGGCAGCGCCATAGCCGCAAAAGATATAAGTAAAAGTCGTCCAAGATACATCAGTACCCACTGTGCCCATTCTCCTCCGATGAATAAGACCGCACAAAGCCCGGCAGCAAACGCGCAGCCGATTGCAATCGCAGCCATAGAGGCAAGCATTCCAAGGAAGGTCCGCACTTTTGACTCTCCCCAGAGAAGACGCAAAAATACATCCTCCTGCAGTGTGATTGAGAACAGAAGCGAAATAACGAAAGTGACAATCAAAAACGCAATTTCAATAGGTTCTTCAAGCATTTGCTGGATTTGTAAACGCTGTTCAACAGGACGTATAGCCTTCTTCAAAAGTCTTGCATCGCTCTGAACCGTAACATCCTGGTCTCTTAAAACCTCTTCAATCTCAGCCGCAACTTCATCGTACTGCCTGTTGTATTTCTGGTCTATCAAAAACTCATACTTTCGATATGCGCAATGAGCCTCCATTACACGCCAGTAATAAAAGAACGTGGGCTCTTCCAGAAATATATTTTCCGGAACAATCAATCCCTTATCCATAATAGGCCCAATCTTATTTTCAAAGCATCCTACTATTTTCATATAGCCGTTCGGAGCCTTCTCGTAGTCAAACTCAAGCCCGTCATACGGTGCTGCCACAAAGGAATCTCCGAGTTTCAGGCCATGTTCGTCCATAAAACCTTTTTCCGCAATGCACGGTATCTCATCGGCATTGCCTTTCCAGACATCACCGGATGCAGCGGAATCCTTTTTGTTCAGAAAATCCTCATAGCCTTCAAGATACTCTGCCTCAACCTTCCAATCCTTTAAAAACCACGGAAGATTGTTTGTGCCGAATAAAGAACCTTCTCCGAGAATCTTTTCAGGCTCCCTTAATGTATACGGGCACTGGACATAGTGAAAGGCCTCTTTGAAGAAAGGCGTGCGCTCAATTCTGTCTCCCGCATGCATACGAAAAGTAAGCGTACCTGCCGAGTTCATTCCCGGAAGAACATCAAAAGTTATGTCGGTAGTATCGTACATTTCCTCAACAAGCTTCGCATCATCCGCAATTCTCTTCTTAAGCGATCCCATAAAAACAACCTCGAAGGTCAGCACCAGCAAGAGCAGTATGGGTATCAGAGGACGCCGCATAATATATTTAATCATAACGTTCCCTCCATCACTTAATAAGTTTGAGCAAATTCTTTCTGCCCGTAAATGCACTGCAAATCATGAGTGCGACAAGTCCGACAACAAATTCCGCAGCTGCACCTGTCATGAGCATTCCGATACACTCTGCGCCGGAAGGAACTGCCCCCTCCACAACCTCCGCCATCTTGGCTGCAAGCCAGTTATCGTAGATAAGATATGTAGGTACAACTGCAAGAAAAACTGACGGAAGTCCGATCACAAAATACGGTGTGATAAATGCACCGGCAGCTTCTTTGTATGAAGCTCCCATCAGTCTTCTCAGACCAAATTCATATTTGAAATGTCTCATCACAAGAACAAGGAACAGCGCCACAGCCGTGAGGAAAGTAAGTACGGCACAGACAAGCGAAATCATTCGTCTTGTCATCATTGAGAGATAACTGTCTGAGAAGTCCTCCCAGCCGGTATCAACGATCATAAGTTTATAACCTCTTTCCGCGAAGGAAAGTTCAAATTCGTCCATAAAGTCCTCATAATCGGGTCCCATTATTCTGAACGAGAAATTGTAAGGTGTAACTTTATCGCCGGCTTCCATGTTCGTGTCCGATGCGGGAATAAAAATATCATTTCTTGAAAATTTCGATAAATCCTCTTCCACATCGCGGTATTTAAAATTGTAAATACCGATGATTTCGTACGGTTCGTATTCTCCGTATTCGAGCAGTTCGTCACCGCACTTCGGATATCCGGTATCCCACATGGCATCATGCGTCGCAACCGGTGCGGAATAATGTCCGTCCGCGACCGCAAGGTTTATGGTATCGCCTACGTAAAGCCAGTTCTTGCTTGCAACAAACTGGTTTATTACACATACTTTCTTACCCGCATCCTCAGGTGTAATCCCACGCCCGTAAGCTACAAAGGTTGAGTTCTGCGCCACTCCCATAAGCATAGACATGTCACTGATTTCGCGAAGCGTAAAGGTCCACCTGCAGTCGCTTATGGCATTTACTGTATCGGTTAAGCCCTGCTCTTCAAGGTATTGTGCCACCATTTCATCAAGCTCGGTTCGTGACAGTTCATCCGGGAGCTTGTAAATTCCGCACTGCTCAAGCGGAGTATCGGGATATCCTTTTCCCCTATATCCGACTAGTACCGAATTTGCATTCATACCGTTGTTGCCGTAGTCGAACTCAAAACGTCCGGTAAGCAAAACCTTGTCTCCCTTATGCAGGCAGGGTTCGTCATCCGCTGCCGCTTCATTCCCGACATACGCGGCAGGCTTTGCATGCTTAACGTTAACCATGATTCTGCTCATACCCGTAGGCACACTGCCCCACAGCTTCTGAACGGTCATCATACCGTTTTCGATTCCCGATTCCGGATCGCAGACGCCGTCCGCCATAATTTTACCTTCGAGAACGCAGTTTAAATCGAGAGTCTGACGGGTCATGTAATAATCAAGCACGGAGCTGACCTTATCCGCTCTTCCCGACAAGGTCCTGCGGTTTTCAACGCAGCTGACATAAGGCGATTCGCTGATATCCCTGACTATATCTTCAGGTATTTCGCGCAGGAACGGTAAATCATCATAAAGGCCATAGACGGTACCGACATATGCATACCTGCCTACAGCCTCATTGATTGCCAATTCATCAAGCTTATACTGCAGGGCAAACACCAGCGCAACCGCTGAAAGCACACATAGAATTATCCCATACAGTATCAGCCTTATAGGTCTTCTTAAAAAACTGAAATTCATAATTAAACACACTTCCAATAATACGCACTGTAAGGAGCCAGTTCGCTTCCGCCCGCAAATGAATGAATATTGCCTGAAATCAGATCAATCGCTTCCGCAGAGCCTGCATCAAAGTACGCCATAAAAGGATTGCTGTCCATATTGATGGCCACCAGTACTCTCTCCCCGTCGCAGTTTCGTTCAAAAATGCACTGTTTATTCTGCAGAAGAAGTGAGCGCATACCTCCGTAGCTGAGAGCTTTGGACTCCTTCTTTGCCTTGGCAAGGCAGGCAACAAAATCCGTGAGCTCATTCCATTCGGGAGTTTCAAATGAAGGTCTGAGTGCCGGATCCCCCTGACTCTTATCCGCTCTTGTTCCCCACTCGCTTCCGTAATACACGCAGGGGATTCCGGGCATTCCGAAAGTCATGGCGTACACAAGCTTCAAATGATTCGGATCATTTAATATACTTGCGATTCTGGTAACATCGTGATTGTCGCAGAAGGAAAGTAAGTGTCTGCCTCTGGCAACCGTCCAGTCCTCGGGTCCGAAAAGTCTCAGCAGACTGTGCACGATTTCAAACATATTCGCACTGTTGAAAGCCGAATGAATTCCTTTGTAGCATTGATAATTGGTCACGCTGTGAAGCTGCTTTGCATCGAGAATTCGCCCGTACTCACCGTGGAGCACTTCTCCGACAAGAAAGAAATCCTGCTTCAATGAATCGCAGTACCCTCTTAATCTGCGGCAGAATTCATCGGTGAGACAATACGCCACATCAAGTCTGAGACCGTCAATATCAAATTCATCCACCCAGAACTTTACGCTCTCAAGCAAGTGATTCACAACGTCTTCATTATATAGATTAAGTTTTACAAGATCGTAATTGCCTTCCCAGCCCTCATACCATAGTCCGTCGTTGTAATTCGAATTGCCGCCGAAATCAATCCTTGAAAACCAGTTCACATAAGGGGATGCCTCCCGGTTATTCAATACATCCTTAAAAGCCCAAAAGCCTCGTCCGACATGATTGAACACGCCATCAAGCACAACTTTGATGCCTGCTTCGTGAAGTGCGGCCGTAACCTCCTTAAAATCCGAGTTGCTGCCGAGTCTCACATCTATTTTTCGAAAATCTCTGGTATTGTATCCGTGTGTATCGGATTCGAACACAGGCGAAAAGTATACCGCACCGATATTCAGTTTTTTCAGATGCGGTATCCATTCCTTAACCTTCAGAATTCTGCTCGCCTGAACGCCGTCATTTTCAAACGGTGCTCCGCAAAATCCGAGAGGATATATCTGATACATTACTGATTCATAAGCCCACATGTTCTAAAATCACCTCTGTACACGCGCACCGGCTCCGCCCATAAGTGCCTCAACTTCCTTCTTTGAAGCCATGGTTGTATCACCGGGTGTTGTCATTGCAAGCGCACCGTGAGCTGCACCGTAGTTTACGGCGATTTCCGCATCACCGGTTGTCATAAGTCCGTATACAAGGCCCGAAGCAAATGAGTCCCCTCCGCCTACACGGTCGAGAATTTCAAGGTTGTCATACTGCTTTGCCTTGTAAATCTGTCCGTCTGCCCAGCAGATTGCGCTCCAGTCGTTTACGGTAGCGGTCTTAACCTGGCGAAGGGTTGTTGCAACCGCCTTGAAATTAGGATATGTTCTTGCGGCTTCATCAATCATCTTCTTGTAGCCCTCAAGATTCAGAGTCTTGAGATTTGCATCGTTTCCTTCGATTTCGAAACCGAGGCAGGCTGTAAAATCCTCTTCGTTTCCGATCATTACGTCAACGTACTTTGCGATTTCTTTATTGACTTCCTGAGCCTTCGCCTGTCCGCCGATAGCGCTCCACATTGAAGGACGATAGTTAAGATCGTATGACACAACGGTTCCGTATTTCTTTGCGGTCTTGATTGCCTCAAGTATAGTCTCGCAGGACTGCTCCGAAAGAGCTGCGTAAATTCCGCCTGTATGGAGCCATCTTACTCCGAGCTCACCGAAAATATACTCAAAATCAAAATCCTCGGGAGTAGCCTTTGAAATAGCGGTATTGGCACGGTCGGAGCATCCTACCGCACCGCGGATACCGAAACCTCTCTCGGTAAAATTAAGACCGTTTCTGCATACGCGGCCGATTCCGTCGGTAGGCATCCACTTGATAAGTGAAGTATCAACACCGCCCTGAAGAATGAAATCCTCCATAAGCCTGCCTACCTCATTGTCCGCGAAAGCGGTAATAACACCTGTCTTCATTCCGAAGCATCTGCGAAGTCCGCGTACAACATTGTACTCTCCGCCGCCCTCCCAGGCTCTGAACCGGCGGGCTGTACGAATTCTTCCCTCACCGGGATCGAGACGGAGCATTACCTCTCCGAGCGATACCGCATCATATCTGCACTCATTTTCAGGTCTAAGATTTAAGTTCATTATTATTCTCCGTTCCGATTTGCTTTATAAGTCAAATCTAAAGTAATTAACCGCATTGTTGTAAGAAATATTCTCAACCATTTCTCCGAGGATATCATAGTCCTCGGGAAATTCTCCGTTCTCAACCCAGTTTCCGATAAGGTTGCAGAGGATTCGCCTGAAATACTCATGACGTGTATATGAAAGAAAGCTTCTTGAATCCGTAAGCATTCCGACAAAACCCGAAAGATTTCCGAGGTTTGCCAGTGAAATCATCTGATTTTCCATACCTACCTTGTTGTCGTTGAACCACCATGCACTTCCCTGCTGAATCTTTGCTACGGCTTCACAGTTCTGGAAGCATCCGAGAATGGTTCCGATTGCGGCATTGTCGATAGGATTCAAGCTGTACAGAATGGTTCTGGGAAGATTGCCTTTCTCTTCGAGAAGATTGAGGAAATTCGCAAGCTCCGACGCGGGAGTATAATTATCGATACAGTCAAATCCGGTATCGGGTCCGATTTTTGCGTACATCGCCTTGTTGTTGTCTCTCTTTACGCCGTAGTGAAGCTGAAGAACCCAGCCGCGTCTTGCATATTCACCCGAAACATACTCCATAAATGCGGTCTTGAACATTCGGATTTCTTTTACGGACAGAACTTCACCCGCAAGTGCCTTGGCGAATATTGCCTCAACTTCTTCCTCGGTGAAGGGTTCGAACATAACGTAATCCATTCCGTGATCCGACACTGTACAGCCTCTTGATGCGAAAAAATTCATTCTGTTGTGAAGCGCCTGCTTTAAATCTTCGAAGGAAGCAATAACGATACCGCTGACCTCGGAAAGCTTTTTAACATAATCCGCAAAACCTGCCTTGTCAACATTCATCGCCTTGTCCGGTCTCCACGCAGGAAGCACCTGCACATCAAAGGTCTCGTCCTCGGCGATTGCCTTGTGCCACTCAAGTGAATCCACCGGATCGTCGGTTGTACAGATAAGTGTAACACCCGACTTTTTAATGATATTGCGTGCGCTCATATCGGGCTCGGCAAGCTTGGCATTGCAAAGCTCCCAAACCTCCTCGGCGTTCTTCCTGGAAAGAGCACCGTTAAAGCCGAAATATCTCTGAAGCTCAAGATGTGACCAGTGATAAAGCGGATTGCCGATTGCTTTTCCAAGACACTCAGCCCACCTTAAGAACTTCTCTTTGTCGGATGCATCTCCGGTGATATACTTCTCTTCCACACCGCATGACCTCATAAACCTCCACTTATAGTGGTCGCCGCCGAGCCATACCTGCGTAATATTCTCGAAATGTCTGTCCTCTGCGATTTCGCGAGGATTAATATGACAATGATAATCAAGTACGGGCATCTTCGCCGCATACTCATGATAAAGCTTCTTCGCAACTTCTGTCTGAAGAAGAAAATCCTTATCCATAAATGACTTCATAGCCGTTCTTCCTTCCAAATGTTATGATAATTTATCCCCTGATTTCCTTAACGATATTTGCAGCCTCTCTTGTGAGTTCCTCAATCTTAGCAAAATCACCGGCTTTAATAAGGTCTCCCTTTACCATCCAGCTTCCGCCGCAGCAAAGAATTCTGTCATATGCAAGATAGTCGCGCACATTTGTTGCGTTGATACCGCCTGTAGGCATAAACTTGAGGCCTACGTAAGGTGCTGCTACGGCCTTAATCATTGAAAGACCTCCGTTATTCTCTGCGGGGAAAAACTTTACGACATCAAGCCCGAAGCTCATAGCCTGCTCCATTTCGGAAGGAGTGGCGGTTCCGGGTGCAACCGTGATACCCTTGTTCACACAGTACTCAACCACCTTGGGGTTAAGTCCGGGAGCCACTATAAACTTTGCTCCCGCTGCCACTGCGCGGTCAACCTGCTCGGTAGTAAGAACAGTTCCGGCGCCGACAAGCATATCGGGGAAGTTCTCGCTGATAATTCTGATAGATTCCTCTGCGGCATCGGTTCTGAAAGTTACTTCGGCACAGGGAAGTCCGCCCTTGATAAGTGCCTCTGCGAGGGGCTTAGCGTCCTTTGCATCATTGATTACAACTACCGGAACAATACCGATTTTTGAAAGTTTCTCCAACATCTGATTCATATTTTTATCCCTTCCGTATATAAAAAATATATTTTAAATCCCAATCCGTTATATTTTAACACATCTGCGCAAAATGTAAAACTAAAACAAGCCGTGAAAATGAAAGACATTCTCACGGCTTGCGTTGATTCGTTATTCTATTTGATCTTTACGGACTTAGCCTTGCTCCAGTCCGAATATACTGCATTCTTTCCGTCCTTAACATAGGTTCTGATCTGAACGTAATATGTCTTCTTCGAAGTAAGCTTGGAAATCTTTTTCTTCACGGTCGAAGACTTTGTAATCTGAACTGTCTTTGCTTTTGACATATCGGCATTGAGTGAATATCTGATTTCGTATCCTGTGATACCCTTGCCCTTCTTCCAGCTTACGGTCACAGCCTTCTTTGCCGCCTTAAGCTTGCTGATTGAAGGAGTCGCAGGCTTCTCTGTCTTTGAAATAACTGACTCGTCTACAACACTTGAAGCGTTTGTCTCTTCGGTTGAATTGATCCAGAAAACACCTGTAACGCCCGACTCCTTGTCCTTTGCGTAAACAGCAAATCCGTCTTCAGCGTCGGTATGAAGCGTAACCAGTCCGTTCTTGTCTACGGTAGCTGCGGTATTATACGAGCTTGACCATACATAATCCGAAGGATCCTTTGTCTTTGTGTTGTTTGCGACAAGCTGAAGCTTATCACCCTTCTTTGCCTTTGATTTATTGTTCTTCTCCGTTACGGTTACGGGATAAACCTTAATAGGCTTCACAACGAGTGAGCAGTAATCATAGTATGCATCGATGTCGCTTCCGACATAACGATATGCCCAAAGGCTTACTCTGACTGTCTTTGCTCCTTCGGGAATCGAACAGATAAGTGACTGTGAATTCCAGTTTGGATTACGCTGCGCCTGTGAATATGTTGCGATAGTCTTGCCCTTTTCGTCAAGGAATCCTAACGTAACCTTACCCATATCATGAGGCGCCTGATCGTAATTGCAAATCATTGCGTTAAAAATCACGGTGTCGTCAGCCTTGTACTTCTCAAGAGAAACATCCTGATAAATTCTGGTGGTGTTCTTCTCAAGCTCACTGCTTCTTGCAGGCCATGTAAGGCAGATTCCGTGCTTGGGATCTCCGACATCGGAAGAAAAAACAAATTCCCAAACCTTATCGGGATCCTTCCATCCTTTAAGACCGTCCTCAAAATCAGGGTTAACAAGAATGTTGTCAATGCTGCTGTAATCTTTGCTGAAATTACCGAAAGAAACAGTATCGCTCCACTTAGTAGCGGAGGAAAGAGTCTCATAGTCTTCAAGGGCATCATTATATACTTCTTTGTATATTATGTAACGATAACGAATCTGAACTTCAACCTTGTTCCAGTCGATCATGGTAAGCTTTTGGTCGTATCGGTCAACAGTCTTGAAATACGATGAAGGTACAACCTTGTTCCAACCGTATTCCGTCCATCCCGAATCGTTTTTATCAAACCCGAAAAGTCTGATAGATGTATATTTATCGTATGCGGGATCTCCTGTCGATTCATCTACATATTCCCAGCCATTGTTGTAATCGCTCTTCTTTGCCGAATCCCACAGCGAAGTATACTTCCACTCATCATCCTTTGAAAATTTCCAGTCAACCTGAATTGCAGGATAAAAACCGCTTTCGTCATCATAGAATTTATACACGGATTTTTCATTGGGAATCAGCACATTAAGTCCCGAAGGCTCCCACTCATCCTTCGCATACTCGATACTCGGTGCCTTGGGTGATACATTAAGTGCGGGTGCTGTTTCGGCAAAGGTCTTTACACCAGAAACAAGCATTACGCCCAAAAGCAGAACCGCAAATGAACCCAACATCTGCTTAATTGTTTTTTTCATCATCTTTCTCCTCTCTTCGGGGCAGAAGCCCAATCCGCCCTTGTCAGCATTAGTAAGATAATTATAAAATACCTATAAAACCGCAACAAGTGACTTTAGTCATTCCATATGTCACTTGTTATCTTAATCCGAAGCCAGATGGTGTTCCAAAGCATATCTGGTGAGGTCCGCTCTGCTGACACAGTTGGTTTTACTCAGCAGCAGAGAAACCAGATTTTTAACCGTTCCTGTCTGCAAAAACATTTTTTCGGCTATTTCTTTATTTGTATCTCCGCTGCAGATATACTTTAATATCTCGCGTTCACGGGGTGTCAGCTGTACAGCATCCTGCTGCTCATCAAGGTGTGCCTTCAGCTGCTTTATGGCTCCCGCATCAAAGGTATTGATTCCGTTCATAATCGCCTGCAGCGATCGGTGAAGCTGCTCCGGTTCGATAACCTTAAGCAGGAAACCGTCGCAGTCTGCCTTCATGGCTTTCATTACGGTTTCGGAATCATCAAAAGTGGTAAGCGCCACAACCTTTACATCCGGATTGTTCTTTTTGATAATCGCAGCAGCCTCGGTTCCCGTCATTTTTGGCATCTGCATGTCTGTCATGATAAGGTTCGGTTTCAGCCTTTCCGCGAGTTCAACCAATTCTTTTCCGTCCTGTGCGGTTCCAATGACCTCGAATTCTTCCCAGGAATCAATCGTCATTTTAAGTCCGGCAAGAAGCAGCATATGATCGTCTGCCAGCACCACTCTTATTTTTTCACTCATTCTTTTTCCCCCAATTCACTTCGATTCCAAAGCCTTCGCCGCTCTTTGCGACAAATCTTATTTCTCCTCCCGATTTATGAACTATGTCTTCCATGGTACTGAGTCCGAAGCCTTTTTCGAACTCTCCGTGAAAGCTTCCGTTATCAAACAAACTCAAAGCAACCTCATTCTCCGACATGTCTATGGTTATAAAAAGCTTGTCTGCCATGGAATGATCAATTGTGTTGTGATAAGCTTCTCTGCAGATTCGGTCGATAAGTTCATACAGGCTGCGCACAAAGGACGGTTCTTCTCCGTGTATGTCAACTTCTATCGGAAATCTGCATTCTCTTTTGATTGAGTCAAGAAGTTCCTCCACCGAATCACAGGTCTTTTCCCCTGCTGCCCCCGCGCGCTTGCAGATTTCGATTCCTTCATCGATCAGTTCATCAAACCTTCCGGGGTCGCTTTGCGCCAAAGTCAGACACATGCGGCTGATGGTATGGACTGCCGTAATGGCATGTCCCGCATCATCGTGAATGTGCCTTGCAAGCTGAAGCTGTTCCTCGTAATCCGAAAGCTCTTTAACCTGCATGGCATATTCCCGGAGCTTTTCATTGCCCTCAATATTCTCATTTATAAGTTCACTGAGTTTTTTATTTACCTGTATTCGCTGCTCATAAAGCTTCTTTTCCGCGGTAATGTCGGTAAATATATAAGTATAACCGATAAGATTTGCATTTCTGCTGATGGGCGTAACCCGCTTCTCATAGGTTCTGCTTCCCAAAATCAGCTCCTTAGCCTCCGCATCCGAAACTCCGGGGATCAGGGTGCTAAGTCTCCCGCCCTTCTTCAATTCGACACTCTCGGGGTTCCGGTTGAAATCAAGAATATATCCGTATGCATCGGTAATAACGGCTACCTCGGGCAGCTGCAGGAAAAGTGATCTCATGTCCGTCATTACGACACCTCCTTCAGCCTTGCAACAACCTCGCGGATCGAAGTAATGGTTTCACGGGCTATCCTTATATTGTCTTCGAGCACTCTTTCGGAATTCTGAGGCGCCGCCTTCGCTTCGAAAAGGTTCTTTTCAAGTCGGTCAAAGGCCTCCACTATCACAAGCTGAACCCGGTCCGCCATATCTTTCTTCTCTTTTAAATCCGGGATACTGTTAAGTGCTTCGATATAAGCCTCAATATTACGCTTCTGCTCTGCGAGGCTTTCGAGCATTCGGTTCTGCTGTTCTATCTGATTGTCAATCTTCTTCTGCTGATTTATCAGCTCGGTAACATCGGTAAGCGTAACAATAAACTCATTACTGTTTTTTGTTCCGGAGGAATCGGCACGTACCACTCTGCCATCGGACATTTCCCGTATGCCGTGAGGATTGTCTGCCGCAGAAAGAAGTATTTTCTCTACCCGGGTGTCATGCACCGTTCGGGCAGCTTTGTTTTCATATATGACATTTTGCTTGGACGAATCATATAAAAGAATCGGAGTGCCAGTCTGCTCAAGGACACTCTCGATCGACTCTGATACCACACCGACATAACTCTCTTTAAATACAATCTCGTACAGGCAAAGAATCGAAAGAGACATTACTAGCGGATTGTAATCAATCGTATCGACACCGCTCAAAGACCTTATCAGATTAGTCACTCCGGGCAGAATCGGATACATCGAAAATACAATAATTCTTTTAATCTTGCTGTCCTCGTATTTGACAATATGAACTATCGAAATAATGAGCCCCGCAAACAGCATTCCGTACACAATCAGCACACAAAACGCAAACAATTTTCCATGCGTTTTGAGGCCGTTCAACTCAAGATGTTCATAGAAAAGGTGGTGCAGCGGATTGGTTATAAAAATAATGCAGACAAGCAGCGAAACCGCTCTTATAAGGTTCGAGAACCATTTGGCTTCCGCCAGTCGGTCGTGCCCTGCAATATACAGATTCCAGAACAGAAACGACATGGTTGCCAAGGTGGTCGATGTAAGTGTGAAGTCAACCGTTGCCGCATATGCAGCATCGTTCTGCCAGAACAGATAAAGAAGTGTTTCCACCCATCTGCCGGCTATAATGCCCCACAGTCCCACTACAACCACTATGAACCATTTCCAGACAGGTGAAGGCTGACGTCTTTTTATCAGCTTTATGATAAATATCATGTGAATAGGCAAATATACCGTCTGCATGACTAAGTTTAATAATCTGTATCCGTCCATTGTTTTTCCCCAACAAAATCAGGTCTGTACTATCAGAGCCTCATCATCGCCGCAAAACTCCTTCAGTTTGCAGTACATTATATCAATTCTTCCCTTAGTAATATCGCAGTGAAAATGACCCGCATACCAACGCGAAAAAGTAAGCTTGTTCTCAAT
Organism: Lachnospiraceae bacterium; assembly: GCA_045616585.1. Lineage (GTDB taxonomy): Bacteria > Bacillota > Clostridia > Lachnospirales > Lachnospiraceae > RUG11977. Next base: position 16,982 of record JAZLGZ010000036.1, on the reverse strand, counting down.
CTCCTGCAGCCACTGCTCTGTGCTGACGTCATTCATCTCGGGAGGCAGCTGCATGGTAAACAGCTCTACCGGACGTGAATCGTAAGGAACGGTGTGCGACAGCACAACATCCACTTTATTTCCGCACTCTTTCAGTTTTCTGTTTACATAAGCCTTAATCTCATCATCGGGCTGTTCGTCCGGAAACCAGGGATAATGATTCTGAAGCCGCCACCATTTATCGATGCTGTATGCGCCGCCCAAAACCAGAGTCTGCTTTCCGTCGATATCGTATATTTCTCCGTCCTTTGCAAAAAGCAGGTTCGGATAATCGGGTTCTGTAAATACTTTGCCGCCGTGCCAGTCGTGCAGTTCATACCCTTCCACCGAAGCAGGCCTCTTTTCATGGTTGCCATGCACGCAAAACAGTGTAATCGGCCACTGTGCCAGAGCTTTTTTCAGTTCTTTGTCATGCTCCGCATCAGAAAAATTTATGCCCGCATCTCCCAAAACAATCAGAACATCTTCCGCAGTGGTTTTAAATTTTGTACACAGGGTTGCCACTCTGTCAAATTTCCTGTGCAGGTCTCCCGTAATAAGGTACGCCTGCTTTTCGACTCCGTTTATAATCATTCCGACATCTCCTTTTTATCCCCATTCGGAGGCTCCGTTTCATCGTGATCAGACAATACGCGCCGAACCGGATACCCTTCATCCCTACCGGAAACTTTTTTTACTGGACAAAACGATAATATACATTTATTATACCCATGACGAATTGCCGCAGCAACACCGACTGAGGCATTCGCAGATTAATTTTGTAGGGAATTATTGTAAATCGGAGGAAACTTAATGACAAAAACACTGCTACTCAATTCATTGGACAAAGTAAAATATTTTTCTTCTGCATGTGAGCGCCAGGATTATGAAATCGACGTAATTCAGGGCAGATATATTGTCGACGGAAAATCAATCATGGGATTGTTATCGTTATCGCTGAACCGTCCCATTGAAATCAGAATATACGACAAAACCGCCGACACCAAGAATCTCTTCAGAGAGCTAGCCGATGCGGGAATTGAAGTTCGCGATTAATATGCATATTTGAATAAAATTTCATTGCCTCAAATATATACTATAAGTTATAATATTTCCAATAGTTTTATCATCTCATACATCCAAACAGAGGAGGTATTATAATGTTTTGTAAGTATTGTGGAACCAGCAACCCTGATGGTGCCATGGTTTGCAGCGCATGCGGAAAATCATTAACTGCAGTTGCAGCTCCCGCAGCACCTTTCGCACCGTCACAGCCCATGAATCCGCCTATGTCGGCAAACAATCAGCCTGTTTATCCCGGAGCACCTGCAGGCAACCAGCCCGCTTATCCCGGTATGCCTGTAGGCAACCAGCCCGCTTATCCCGGTATGCCTGTAGGCAATCAGCCCGCTTATCCCGGTATGCCTGTAGGCAATCAGCCCGCTTACCCCGGTATGCCTGTTAATAATCAGAATGTTTACCCCGGCATGCCTGCAGGCAATCAGCCCGGCTATCCCGGTATGCCCATGGGAGCCAACCCTTACGCAGGCGCAGCTGTAAAGCCCCGCGGAAAGCGTAAGATCAATTTTATCGCCATGGCTGCCGCAATTATCTTAGGAATCAGTACATTCCTTCCCTTTGCTTCCGCCAAAGCTTTCGGTCTTTCACAGAGCATCAACCTTTTCCAGGGCGGAGATGCTGTTTTCTTCATCATCGTTGCGGTTTTAGCACTTATCTTTGCAATCCCCGGACTGGATATCGGTGTTATCATTATGGGTGCCATTTCAGTGATTCTGTTCTTTATTGAGAACTCGGCATTCAGTTCTGCAATGTCATTCGTCAAGAGAGATATCGGTTTCTATGCTCTTCTTGTCGGTTCTCTGCTGATGGTTGCTGCCGGAATCATCGGAATCGTTCAGAGACAGAAAAGACAGTAATTTTTAAATTAAAAGGCGTGATTGTTGTTTTGAGATATTTCTCATGAACAAGCATCGCGCCTTTTTTATGTTAGCTTTCAATCGGCTATTATTACATCAAGCCACAGACTTCTATTATTTATTTTTCGAATCTTCAATCGACTCCTTAATCAGACAAACATAATCATAAATCCGCAATCATGAAAGTATCCATTGTGGAATGCACCACAAAGTCCGGTCTCGGAATCTCTTTAAATCCCATTTTGCGGTACAGTTTTATCGCAATATCAAGATTGGTGTGAGTTTCGAGATAAATATGTTTGTATCCTTTCTCACGTGCCTTATCCATAATAAAGGCAACCAGTCCGCGTCCGAGCCCCCTGCCTTTCACACTGTCGTCGAGATAAAGCTTCTGAAGTTCGGCGCAATTCTCAATATCATCCATTTCAGCCATTCCGCCTCCGCCGACCACTCTACCGTCCTTTTTCAGAATTCCGTAATAACGGCGCTCATCATTAAGATAATAATCGCTTAAATGGTCAAGGTTAGTATCAAAGTATGCGGTTCCGGGGATATCAAGCCCCTTCGCTTTAAGATTAGCCCTGACAATTTTTGCGATGGCCGCATCATCGGCAACCTCGATTTCGGCAATTTTGAAATCTGCTCCGAAATATTGTCCATCAATAATACCCATTCCGGTATCCTCCCCAAATATAAATTCACATCAAAGATTAATCGAACAGCTTACCTGCACCGGACTTTACACAAGTCTTGTAGTCCACTTCGAGCAGTCCCAAACCTCTGTTGCAAGACCTTCATAAAATTCCGGCTCGTGACAAACCATCAATACACTTCCTTTGTATGCAATAAGTGCGCGCTTGAGTTCATCCTTGGCATCCACATCAAGATGGTTTGTCGGCTCGTCCAGAAGCAGAATGTTTGTATCGCGATTCAAAAGCTTGCACAAGCGAACCTTAGCCTGCTCACCACCGCTGAGTACACGCACAAGACTCTCGATATGCTGTGTGGTAAGTCCGCACTTCGCAAGCGCGCTTCTGACTTCATACTGTGAAAACGAAGGGAATTCATTCCAGATTTCTTCGATACAGGTGGTTGAAACCGACTGGTCCATCTCCTGCTCGAAATATCCTATTTCAAGGTAATCACCGAGCTCTACACTTCCGGAAATAGGCGGAATTATACCTAAAATGCTCTTAAGCAAAGTAGTCTTTCCGATACCGTTTGCTCCGCGCAGAACAATCTTTTGGCCACGCTCCATCTCAAGATTTAACGGAGTCGAAAGCGGCTCATCATATCCGATCACAAGGTCCGTGGTCTTGAATATATATCGCGAAGGAGTGCGTGCCTCCTTGAAATTGAACTGAGGCTTCGGTTTCTCCTGTGCACGTTCGATGATATCCATACTGTCGAGCTTCTTCTGACGAGACATAGCCATATTCCTGGTCGCAACACGTGCCTTGTTTCTTGCCACGAAATCCTTAAGATCCGCAATTTCCTTCTGCTGCTTCGCATACGCTGCTTCAAGCTGAAGCTTGCGCATCTCATATACTTCCTTGAACTTATCATAATCGCCTACATAACGGTTCAGCTGGCGGTTATCCATGTGATAAATGAGGTTTATTACACTGTTGAGGAAGGGTATATCATGCGAAATGAGGATGAATGCATTTTCATATTCATTCAGATATCTTTTGAGCCACTCAATGTGCTCGACGTCAAGGTAGTTCGTAGGCTCATCGAGAAGCAGAATATCAGGCTTTTCAAGCAGAAGCTTTGCCATAAGAACCTTTGTACGCTGTCCGCCGCTAAGTTCGGTAACATCCGAGTCTAGTCCCAGATCGAGCAGTCCCAGTGCCCTTGCAACTTCCTCCACCTTCGAATCTATCATATAAAAGTCGTGCATCGTAAGAAGGTCCTGAATGGTTCCTGTTGCCTCCATAAGCTCGTTCATGCGCTCCTCATCGGCATCTGCAAGCTCCTCATACATCTGATTCATCTCGGCTTCCATGTCATAAAGGAAATCAAATGCAGAACCCAATACCTGACGAATGGTCATGCCCTTTGTAAGCACCGTATGCTGGTCAAGATAACCTACACGTACATTTTTCGCCCACTCTATAGTTCCCTCATCGGGCATGAGCTTTCCGGTAATAATATTCATGAAGGTCGACTTTCCCTCACCGTTCGCACCGATAAGTCCGATATGCTCGCCCTTCAAAAGTCTGAAGGAAACATCTTCAAAAATTGCTCTGTCACCAAAGCCGTGTGTAAGATGTTCAACTGTTAATATACTCATATTCAAATTCTCCCGCGGGTAAATATTGTTTTTGCATTGGTTTTCAAACACAGATAATACTATAACGACGCGATAAAATCTATAGCTGTTGTCGAAAGAAATGATATTCTTTGCAAGAATCTATGTCATGGGAGCTTATACACAAAGAAAACCGGCACAATCATGAAATAAATCGAAAACATTGATTCTTTGTGCAGTCAAGCATTATAATACCAGCATGTCGGCAGATTTAAAGAATCGAACAGCAAAACGCATGATGTTATAACCGCAGATACTTTTTCATATTCCCGTTTTATCAGATCCGGATCTTATAACAAATCCGAGTATTTGTCATTTTACCGGTGGTTAATTTTTATACTCAGTTATGAAACCATAATAAAACCTTTTTCGTCTAACAATAAAGAACCACCGCTTCAGTAAGTGTTTCTCTTTTTCCGCCCGATAAGTCCTTTACCTTAAGCAGGGAGGATACAGAAAAAACTTATACCGCATTCAACCCATTCTTCGTTATCAATGGCACCAGATACGAAACTTCATCTCAGCCGTGTGAAGATTTGAATGCCTTCGCGAACGAACTCGCAGAATTGCACTGACAAAGAATCTGTTAACAATTTGTTTACAAGACCGACATTATTTAAACACAACTGCGTGGTAACATGAAATCAACCTAAACAAAGATGCATCGCATCTATTAAGAGTAACAAATGAGTACCATCTGAAAACGTCATACACAAAATTTTTTTCATAAAACAAGCCCGTTCAGTAAGCCTTCCCCCACTGCCGGGCTTTTCCTCTGTCTATTTTTAATCTGCAACCGTTCTTAAATATCAAGTACTGAAGAATCATTCAGGTCAAAGCAAAAATCATTCCTGTCCGTAAAAATGGAAACCATCCGCCTTTTCCTGGCGTCTGATCTGTCTGCGCATCTCCGCGCGCTCCCACTCCTGACGGTCCTCATCGGTTTCAAGAATAAGTCTGGGAAGTCGTGTAGGCTTGCCTTCTTCATCAAGACCTACCAAAGTCAGAAAAGCTCTGTTGATAAGCTCACGCTCACCGCCAACATGTTCAACATAGGTCTCTACCTTGACTTCCATTGAAGTATTGCCCACATGGGTTACTTTTCCTTTTATAACAATAGTATCTTTTACAAAGGCACCGTGAAGAAACTTCAAGTTGTCCACAGACCCGGTGACCACATTCATCCTGCTGTGGCGAAGTCCCACAAGTCCCGCAACCTCGTCGATCCAGGACATAAGCGTGCCTCCGAACAAACGTCCCGAGGGATTCAGATCCGTAGGTCTGATAATATGAAAAGTCTCAACCATCGAAGCCGAAACCGGTAAATCCTGCAACTCCATATTTAATCTCTCTTTCCTTTATCTCATTCGTGCATCAAAACAGTTTAATAATATCGTCGAGTCTTCGCACGCATACGTCATACATGCCGTCTATAGTCTCGTCCGGTTCCGACTGATCCGGCACCATAATAACCTTCATACCTGCTCTAAAGGCAGAGGTAATGCCGTTTGGCGCGTCTTCAACCGCTACGCACTCCTCCGGCTTAAAGCCCAGCTGCTCACATGCGTACAGATATACCTTCGGTGAAGGCTTGCCTTCATCAACCATGGTGGCACTGATAACACGGTCAAAAAGCCCTGTAAGGCCTGTCATATCCATGTATTCCTTCGCTCTGGGCGGGTCTGTAGCCGTCGCAATAGCAGTTACAATTCCTCTTGAGTGTAAGAAATCAAGCAATTCAATGGCTCCGGGCTTTTTGTCGATGCCGTCACGGGCAATTATTTCATCGAACAACACCTTCCGCGCTCTTCTGGCGCCGTCATAATCGAAGTCCTCTCCGTACCACTCCTTGAATTTGGCCGGAGCGTAGGGGCGTCCGAGAGACCTTAACTGCAGATATTCTTTGTCGGTAAACACGTACCCGAGTCCGGCCATGGCCTGCGGCCAGATTTTACGATATATCTTCTCGGTATCAATAAGTGTACCGTCCAGGTCAAATATAAAAGCTTTTATGCTTCCTAAGTCCATGTGTCAATTACCTTTCTTCCCTGATATAGCCTCATGGCACAATATCATTCATTTCCTACAGCTGTCATTACCGCCGGTTTCCTGCTGCCGATTAATATTCCAGCGAGTGCAGAACTTCCGGAAGCAGCTGCTTCTTACGGCTGAGAACGCCGGGCATATCATATATGTTCGGCCCGATTGCAGTATACTGCAGGTGCTTTGTGGCGCGATGCTCCGTTGAAAGAAGAATGCTGTGCTCCTTCAACACATCCGTTATCATAATAACAGCCCAGTCAAGACCAAGCTGAGTTCTTACAAGCTCAAGGGCACGTGAATACTTCTCCGAATATTCTTCAAAGTCGATAAGCGTGGTAACTTCGCACTGACCGATACCGACCGCCACGCCGCGTTCCTTATACTTCTTAAAGTCTGACTTGATAGCTGAAACGGGATCGACATCCTTCAGTCCCGCAACATGCGAGAACATGCTCTTACCAAACTCTGTCACATCAACTCCGCAGATTTTGGCAAGCTCATTTGCACAGTCAACATCAACTGCAGTAGTGGTGGGACTCTTGAGAATAAGTGTGTCGGAAATAATGCCCGCCAGCATAGCCTTCGCCGCACCCTCGGAAGGCTGCAGTCCGTTCCTTACAAAGTGTCTGTAAACAATCGTGCAGGTGCTGCCAAGAGGCTCTGCATCGATAAAAATGGGCAATGCTGTTTTCATCGAATCGAGACGGTGGTGATCGATAATCTCCACCACATCGGCTGTATCAATTCCGCGTATGCTCTGACCTCTTTCATTGTGGTCCACAAGAATAACCTTGTATCGGGGCGTATTAAGAAAGCAGCGTCTGGTAACGTAGCCGACATAATTATCGCCGTCATAAACCGCAATTCCGCGCTTTTTAAACTCATAAATACGGCTCTTTGCTTCGTCGAACATATCGTTTAACTGCAGAGGCTGATCCTGCTCATGCATAAGGTCGCGAATCCTGGGCGCCTGTTCGATAGTTTCGTAGCTGCTGAGTTTTGACATAAGCCAGGAAGTAATGTCATCTACGCTTATAAGACCGTAAAATTTGCCCTTGTCAAAAATCGGTGCAACGGAAGGACTCGAATCCTTATGGGAAAGAGCCAGCGTAGTAAGTGTCTCATCAGCATCCACCATAGTCTTCGTCGTCATTACCACATCCGAAACCTTCGGAAACACATCGCGTCTGTATGGCGGTATGTCTATTCCGAGTGACTCCAGAACCTCTTTGGTGCTTTGTCCCAAATGTCCGCATCTTACGGCAATATAATTGTTTTCTTTATCAATCGCATTTTTAAGTTCAGCGTATGCATAAGCACTGCATACGCTGTCGATATCCGGGTTTCTGTGCCCGGTAATATATATGTCCTGCATTTCTTTAGTCCTTACTCTTCGCTTATCTTTCTTGCAGACTCAAGTTTGAAGCCCGCGACAACAAATCTGCTGTCTTTCTTAAAGCCGGTGGTTCCTACAAGCACGGTAGTGAAATAATATTCCATATCCTTTATCAAAACTCTGTAAGAGATAGTATATTCGCTCTCGTGTTTCATATGCTCGCGCAGGTTTTCAGCTTTGAGTTCTTCCCTGACTCTTTGCGCATCATCCGGATGCACATATTTGCCTATATACTCTTCCCAGGTCTGATCGTAGCTTCTGGCGGAAATGTATGCATTCTTCAAAAGCTCGCCGCGGGTCTTGTACGTGTAGGACTTGTTCTTATTAAGGTCGAACAGAAAAATGTCGCCGAACTCGCGGGTAAGTGCTTCAAGAATCGAGTTTTTTCCGCTGTTGTTCTTATCTCGAACCATTTCTTCGGTCGCGTCCCTGAACACCATAAGCACTTTTACGGGAACACCCTGTTCATCTCGTTCGGATACGTTCAAAATGCTCTGCGTCCATCCTCCGAATTGACCCTCAAAGATATAAGCATCACTCTGCTTGTCCATAAGTCGCTCTGCAATCGTATCGAAATTACAATAAGCTGCCATGGCCGTTTTGTATTCATCGATTACAAGATTCTCGGCAGCAAATTTAAGTTTATCTCTTGCATTGCCCTCGGTACCGATGGCCTCACGCAGAAAATCGTAAGCGGATATTTCCACAAACGAATTGCTTCTCAGGTCGATCTCATAAATACCATGATACATAGCACCGAGACTCTTTATAATATCAAGGTTCTTCTTTATCTCGTTAATGTGCTCCTTCTCCTTGGCAAGTTCGCGCTCCTTCTCATCATGAATAAGTCGCGTTGCGAAGAATACCTTCGTAAGTCTTCCCGCAGAATTGACCTCACCCTTAATGAAATAGCACTGATTCCACCCCGAAACGATACTCTGGAAATCCATCGAAAGAACATCTTTGTTTTTAAGACGCTCATTCAGGGTGAACAAATCGGTGAATTCCTTCATTGCGTTGCGATGCTTCGGAACAATCATGTGGTCACAAAGAACATTCAGCTGATCCTGCGGACGTCCGCTGTTGTCTATCCTATGACTCTCATCATTGCCGGTAAGTTCAATAAACGAATCTTCTTCCAGGTCAATATAAAAAGCCGAAGTAAAAATCTTACTCATAGACTGAACTATCGCAAGTCTTTCCATCAGCAGGCGCTCACGGCGAAGCATCTCGGCTTCGGCATTTACAGCTTCGATTTTGGCGGTCTTTTCGGCAGAAATCTCGTGGTCTTTATCGATAAGCTTCAGAATCTCACCGTAAGGCTTCGGAGCCGAAAAATAAAAGCCCTGAATAATATCGCATCCGAGAACCTTGAGGAACGTCACCTGCTCCCAACATTCAACGCCTTCGGCAACAACTTTCATGCCTTTAAAATGCGCCATCTCAATGGTGTGCTTTAACAGCTCGTCACCGCCCGCATCACCGATAAACTCTACAAGTGATTTATCCAGTTTGACCTCATCAAAAGGCAGACTGATAAAGCTTGCAAGAGAGGATACGCCGGCACCGAAATCGTCCATCGAAAGGACAAAACCGGCATTTTTAAAGCTGCGTGTAATATTTTTCAAATTGTAGTTGTCGATTTCGGCACTTTCGGTGACCTCAATCGGAATATATTCTTTGGATATACCATGCTTATCAGCAATATCGATGTAGCGCTCCACGGTTCCTTCATGATAAAGGCTCACACGTGAAAGGTTGATGGATACAGGATACATCTGCTCGCCGGCATCCAGTCGACCACGCTGCATTCTGCAGACTTCATTGAATACGTATTCATCCAGTCGGATAATAAGACCGTCTTTTTCGAAAACCGGAATAAAGTCAGCAGGTGATACCATACTTCCATCGGCATGCTTCCATCTTACCAGTGCCTCAAAGCCTACAAGTCTCTCGCTTATTGCATCAAACTTGGGCTGATACCACACTACAAACTCTTTGTTCTTTACAGCCTGTTCGAACGACGACTCCAAAGTCTGAGCGCGAAGATGCTGCTTACTCACCGGTCCGTCATAAATAGCATACGCCTTCTCGTAATTGTGCTTGACGCTCTTAACCGCAAGAAGGGCTCTGTCACACATTGCCTGAATGGACAAATGTCTGTCAACACAGTTATAAAATCCGCATTTAAGAACGAGATTCGGAACCGGTGCGTCCTCAACAGCTCTCTGGAGGAGCTTCATAAACCAGTCCTGTACTCGTTCGTCTGCTATATATTCAATATGCTCCACAATACCTACAAAACGATCGCCGCTGTAACGGGCAAGCAGTTCATAAGTGCCATGCTCTTTCAGATAGTTCGATATGTATTTAAGAACTTCGTCTCCCTTGTCTTCACCGAAAATACTGTTCACCAGCTTGAAATTCTGAATATCAACCATGAAAATGTCGTATTCACGACGCGAATCAAGTTCAAGCAGAACCTTCGAGCGGGCAAAAAAGGCCTGCTGATTGTACAGTCCGGTAAGCGAATCAATCTCAATGGAATTGAGCACAGACGCATCCAGGACTGCATATTCATTGTCGTTCAGCAGACCTTTTAATTTTTCTCTATTCAGTTCATTATCTTCAATGATGATGATTTTCTTTGAGGTATTGGTTTCGGGATTGCTCATATATCAAAGCCCTTTTCTTTTTATGATATCACATTTTCTTATAATTTGCGATACTTTTCAAGAATTTTTTTCAAAACTTTGTATCCAAGCGTCCTCTTTCCTTTTTTGTGAATACCAATTGTCATCAAAGACATTTTTAATCCGTTTTTATCGGTTATAGGTTCTTTTCTTTATCTATCTTGTCATAATGCTTCATGAAAAGTGGTTCAAGGGCCGCAGTAAGCTTCATGTCGAGGTTGAAAAAATAAACCGTAAAAGTAATCACAAAGAATGCTCCGACAACAATTCCCAGAATTTTAAGCACCAAAAATAAAGTGTCCATATTTCTTCACCGCAAAAAAGCAGTTCCTTTCTCCTTGATTATTTACTACCACGAATTCTCATCGGTGAGAATTTCGAGAGTCGGATCGATAGGTTCTTCATTAAGAACCAGTCTCATGTACTGATTTACCTGATCGCGAATTCCCTGACGTGATACCACACGGGGATCGAAAAGATCGTGCGTAACCCAGATAAGTCTGATGCCGCGCTCTCTGGCCTTCTCCTCAAACTGTCCGTGCATTCCAACAAGAGCCTTGCAGCTCATATGCTCCCAGAGAACAACCATGTCGGCATTGAACTCTTCGCAATATTCCCAAAGCTCTTCAAGGAGAACCTTGTATCCGCCATGTGTACGGTTACGCATGATCATGTTCTCATTGAGCCATGCCATATCGTAAATAGCCTTCTCTTTGTCGTCCTCCGAAAGAACTCTGGTAGAAACCATCGAAAGCATATCTGTAAGAGGAAGTATTCCCCAGCAGTTCTGCAGCCAGAGAAGGAAATCCATGTAAAAGTGCGACTGAACGCCCCATACAATAGCGCGGTGTCTTACATTCTTGCAAACAGGTTCACGCTTCTCATAAGCCTTTCTGGCAAGTGCGGTAATCTTGCGGTCCGCCTTTACGAAGGCAGGAAGCTTTCCGCAGATAGCCATGTAATTAGTCTCGGTATAAAGAGCGAGGTTTGAACCGAATACCTGAGGATACTGTGTCTTGCTGATATCAAGCCATTCCTGACGATGTCTGGTAGACTCGTTCACTCGCTTCGCACATTCAAAGTAATAATCCCAATCCCACTTGGCTCCGGTATGCTCTTCGATGAATGCTATACAGTTCCTGATTTCCTGAGCAGAGTACTCCTGAACATCATCCTCACGATGACGAAGAGGTGCAACCAGCTGGAAGCAGGGCACTCCGTTTTTGAGCTCAAGCTTGTTTGAAATAACGCTGTTTCCCATAAGTGAGCCGTCGCAGGTTGTGTTGCACTGTACTGCACACGCACCCAGAATAGGGAAATCGTTGTCAGCTGATATACCGGCTTCCGCTGCAGGCATGGGACAAACGTCTCCCGGAAGACCGAATTCCTGAATCACGTCAAGATAATGACATGCCGCATACTGATTAAGAAGTACCGATACGTATACCGAAGGAGTTTCGCGGCTTAAGCCTTTAAGGGTAGGGAAGCCCATCATAAAGGTTGTCATCTCGTTCTCATCGACAAGAACTACTCTGTCCGAAAGTTTTTTGTCATTGCCGACATTGCGGTCAGCTTTAAAAAGATTGTTCAGAAGGATTGCGATATCCTCCATTACCAGGTCGAATTCGGTATGGCAGATTCGAAGCTGCGTGCCGCGAAGTCCCATAGTATGACGGTCTACCATCATTGGTGCGGCAAGATAGTTCGCCATCCATCTGTATCTGAAAAATGCCTTTATATTTCTGGGCTTAATAATAAACTTGCCCAGAATGCCCATGATTTTGAGCCATCTGAAATAATCATATAAAGTATCTTTTAAGCCTCTCCACTCACGGCGCTTTCTGACTTTGCCCTTGGTGTACAGCTTTCCGAGGTCTTTTCCGCCAACATTCTTACTCATGACTTTTTACCTCCCTGAATCTTTTTGATTTCCATACTTTCAACGAAGGCCTGTACACGTGTACGAAGCTGTCCGGAGGTTCCGACCGAATAAGGTCTGTCTATTGTAAGGACCTGATAGCCGAATTTGTCATGCAGAATGGTAGAACCCATCATGCGCTCATAAGCCCAGGGATCGCAGAATTTCATCTGCTCGTAAATAATACCGTCTGCATGGTATTCCTCCGCGAGATTCCTGATGTATTCCTTTCGCTCCTGAACCTTACCCTGGTTCATATATCTGGGGCACTGACTCTTGTTCATGTAATGACGGCAGACCTGAGTAAGCGCATCTTCCTCATCATTTAATATGATTTCATCGCGTCCGGGCAGCGATCCGTAGCAGAAGCGGTCTGCGCAGACATACGCATCCGACTCTTCCACCAGCTTGACCATGTCGATATCGTCTATTTCCGAGCCTACAAGCACAACTCTCGCACGAGCTTTTTTCTTGTCGGGCTCGCGGGTTTTAAGCTCCTCCAGAGTCGCCTCAAGCTTGTCTGTCAGAAGATGCTTGGGCGCAACATATGTAGCCAAAGTAAGGACGTGGAATTCATAGCCTGTAATAACGGGATATTCCGCTTTTCTGAAATTGCCGATTTCACGGATAAGTCTGCATATTTTGTTGTGCTCTTCGACAGATTTGCGAATAGCAGCATCCGATATATCGATTCCGAAATTTTTGGAAAGAGGGTCAAGAATGTGATTCTTGCACTGAAGCACATAAAGATTCAGACCGTTCTCGTCATTCTTCATAGGTATTTCCATGTACTCCCAGAAAAATCCGGGTTTGTCCATGGTCTTTAACAGCTCCATATTTTCGACACAGCGGTTGAGCATAGAGCAGCCATCGGGTGTAATAAGACAGTCTGTGAAATTGAAGCCTCCTTCGATGGCACGCTCAAGCAAAGCTCTTGTGTATTCGCACAAAAAGCTTGTCAGATAATAAGTCGCCATCTCCATGGAGCCTGTTCTGGGCGCACGAAGTCTGACCGAGAATAAACCGGGCAGATTAATAAGCGGCTCGGGTACATTTTCGCATACCGTAGCCACGCACTTTAAGCCGTTCTCCTGAGCCTCGCGAACAAGTTCGTTGTTCGCTTCGGAAAGAAGATTCTCAAAGTACATCAAGTATTTAAGATCTTTCAATTTTGTTTCCCTCCCCTATAAAAATAGGCACGCATTAGATACATTTATTTTAGCCAAAAAACTAAAATATTACAAGCAGTTTCCTGCCTCTTCCTCTTTTATTGCGAGAATTTTTCTGAACAAATCTCTGTTTGCCAGAACAACGATGCAGAGTTTCTCCCTGACTCGCGCAACGTTTTGGAAAAACAGCCTTGCAAAGCTGTACTCAGGATCCGGATGTGCCAGACTCTCCAATTCTCCTTCCTCGTTATAAAAGAATCTTTCATCCATTACCACAAGAACATTGTCGTATTCGGCGCCGATAACCTGCCCGGGCTTCAGGAAGTTCCTGAAGCGGTCCTCACCGTCGATTGATATTTCTCCGTCATAATAGCCCAAAGGTGTATAGTTCTTTTTAAGATATGTGCCGATAATAAATTCCGCTTCTTCCTCATTGTTTGCGAAAACCAGGTCCACATCCGGATACTCGATCCTCGTTCGCGGACGATCGGTCAGCTTCATCAGATTTCTGATGAAAGCATACAGCTCTTTGTTGCTCCTGATCTTATCCGTAAGTTTAAATTCCCTGAATTCAGTGAGCCCCGCAAGCTTCGAGGGATTGTCGTTCTTTATCTCGCTAGCAAGTATCTCCTGCTCTTTGTCATAAGCCAGAATCACTCTGCTGATGTCTCCTGCCGCATAAGCCTCAAGCAGTAAATTTCTCTTGAATTCATCCATTCTCTGAAATTCGTCGACACATATATATCTGTATTTTCTGAGGACCTTCGGACCGAAATTTTTGATGCTTACAAAATCCACATTCTCCAAATGACGGTCAAGATAATAATGACCTTCCGACAGACCTGTGCAGTGAACGACACATACACCTTTCGGTTTCTTTTCTCCTTCTTCGCGGGCCTTTGTTTTTTCTTCTCCTGCAAGACTTTTGGCCAAGTCATAAACAAGGAGCGTTTTACCGGTTCCCGCCGAGCCGCAGATGCCGAAGCATCCGCCCTTCGAATCGATTTTCGACATGATTTCGCGCTTTATTGTGTCCTGCTGGTTATTCAAATAATACTTTCCCTCCAGGAAAAGCTTCGGAGTATTTACAGGTGAAATAAGATAATCCCGACTCCGGAAAAGTCTTTCGATCTCGTCCCTTTTGGGATTAATAACTTCGGAAAGTTTTTCAAGCAGGACGTCAAATGAACACCGTTCAAGTCCTTGGTTCAAGTGGTACAAAACCGATTCTTTTTCATTGAGTCTGACAAAAGTAAAACTGTGTACCGTATCAGCCACCGTGGACAAGTAGTATCGGTTCTGCAGAAGCTGCTTTTCTATCCTCTCCTCAGGAATCGGATGACTTTTGAGTTCGACATTAACCGTAACTTTGTTCTCACCGATTTTTAGAAGATCGAATTCTTTCCCGATTCCCGGAAGCGTAAATGAATATACAAAATCATCCAGTACGGATCTGTCTGCTCCCGCCTCCAAAAGCCGCTGTGCGATATCCCTTATCTGAATAAGCTCTTCGTAGCGCGTGCGCTGCGCGTCCTGTCTGTGCGAAAGATTTTTCTCATAAACCGAAGTCAAATCATAATCTATGTTTCTTGAAAGAAAATAAAGGTTAGTAGCTCTCAAATCCTTTTCTCCTTTTCGTGATTTACCGTCAATAGGCCACATTATTGTCAGCTGCGGATTGCAACCCCACAAATCATCATGTATATTATAACTTAGAATGTCCGGGCATAAAAGAGCTATACCGAAAGCAGTTTTATTTCCCAGGCATCATCCTGAATCATATGAAACAGCGAGTCCCCGAGCGCCGGTTTATTATGCGCCGGTTTCTTTCGCGGAAAGACGTTTTCGGAGTTTAAAATGGAAAATAAGACGAATGAAATCATTCAAATGATTAACCATTACTATATACTGACAGGTGCACCCATCGTGCTTGTCAACAGTTCTTTTGACGTGGTTCATTTTATGCCCGACACAGATCATCATTATATTCCGATCAGGTTTCTGAAGTTCTATATCGAGCAATACGAAAAGAGCAATATTCCCCCTCAGATTCCTCTGCTCATCACCAGAGAACACGGAGCCCTGATAGGTGTAATAAAGATTTCCTCAGACGAATACATAATCATCGGACCCATAGCACACAGACGCTATACGCTGGAAGAACTCACAAATGTTTATTCCGAATTTATGTCTGCGGACGAAGTTCTTCAGGTATATAGAATAAACCTTGTAACTTCTCCCAGTGCCCCAATTCGATTTATCAATATTTTGATAAGTCTCAACTTCTTTTTCTGTCAGAAGCATGTAAGTGCACAGGAAATAATAGAGCATGCTCTCGGAACCTTTGCAGACTCTCCCGAGATATCTTTTTCGAGTACCGAAATCGATCCCACTCCCGATCACATAATGCTTGAAAATTTCTTCATCTTTAAGAACAAGCTGATGTCTGCCATCCGATCGGGCAATATAGACGAGCTGAATCGCATTTGGAGTTATCCTTATGAGCTCGATTCCCACAATTTCATGCTTTCCAAAAACCGTGAAAAAACCGTTGTCATTCCCTGCCTGTCATTCATAGCCGATGCAGCAATCGAAGGCGGTGCGGTTCCCTTAAAGGTTATTTCGTCCTACACTGCATGCATAAGCAGGCTTGACAAGCTGCATGCTCCATCCGAGCTCATGAGTCTGATTCTCTCCGCCAGTTACGATAACTGCCGACTGGTCAGAGAAGCTTCGGGCCGCGAACTGATGCCCGAAATCTGCCGTGAATGCGAGCGCTACATTAACGAGCATATCGCCGAAAAAATAACCGTAAACGATCTCACGGCCATCTGCGGCGTTTCAAAAAGAAAACTCTATACGGTTTTCGAAGCGAATTTCGGTACCACCATCAATGATTTCATCCAGCGGGAAAGACTCCGGCGGGCAAAGCAGATGCTTAATCTCCGCGGTTTCACGATGGCCGAAATCAGCCGTTCCTTAGGCTACACAAATCAAAGCTACTTCATTTCCGTTTTCGAAAAATACTATGGCTGTACTCCGGGCGAATATGTCTCCGGGAAAAAGAAAATAGCCGAAATATAAAGGCGCACCGCATCGGATAGGAGGATAATCATTAATTGATTATCCGTCCTTCCACACCACCTGGCATACGGACCCGTACCAAGGCGGTTCTTTAGTTTTCGCAGACTACTAGATAATAGTCAAGCATGGATGCATATCCTAGCTTGGCTATTACTTTATTTGTGATTATCGTGCCGAGTATTTCAGCCATTCTCCAATAACCACATCTGCTGTTTGCAAGCTTAATGGCTTGCCAATGCTCTAGTTTCATTTTCCTTAGTATACGGTAACGTGTTCTCACTCGTTTCCATTGTTTCCAATAGACCGCTCTGATTCTGCGTCTTGCCCAACTGTCCACATCTCTAAGAAGCACCTTCATATCTGCAAGTCGGAAGTATTCTACCCATCCTCGCACATACTCTTGGTATTGC
>JAZLGZ010000035.1:0-7100 GCA_045616585.1 Lachnospiraceae bacterium | reverse complement strand
TGCAACAACTACGGGATGACGCTTGATTGCGTTGCCGGGCATCATAACGTTCTTTGCTACATTCTTCTCGTACTCGATATCGATGGGCTCGAAGCGGTCCTCAAGCTCAACAAGACCCTGTGAATGTGCAAGACGTGTGGTGGTGCGAAGCATTACAGGTGTGTCGTATTTCTCGCTCAAATCATAAGCGTATTTGATAAATTCCTTGGCCTCAGCCGAATCGGAAGGCTCTACAACCGGGATATGAGCCGCACGTGCAACAGCGCGTGAATCCTGCTCATTCTGTGAGCTGTACATTCCGGGGTCGTCCGCAGCAACAAGAACAAGACCTCCGGTAACACCGCTATAGCTTACTGTATAGAGAGGATCGGAGCCAACATTGACACCTACGTGCTTCATGGATGCGAGAGAGCGCACACCGGCCATAGATGCACCGATTGCAACCTCCATAGCTACCTTTTCATTGGGCGACCACTCGCAGTAGATATCCTCATATTTAACAATATTCTCACTGATTTCTGTACTGGGTGTTCCGGGATATGCCGCAGAAACCTTAACCCCTGCTTCCCATGCACCGCGGGCAATAGCTTCGTTACCCAGCATTAATTTCTTCTCTGACATAACAGACCTCCTTGTTACACTCTTTTTGTTTGTCGCTTTAAAGTACTAAAGCACATTATAACACCTATTAATTCTCTGTCAAGTGGCAAAAGGCGCATTATTCCTACATTATAAGCTGCCCCAGACCAAACGAGCAGGCATTTGTCACAAGAGAACGCAGATAGCACCTTCCGCGTTTCTCATCTGTCATTGCGTGATAAAGCTCTGCTTCGGTAACAAGAACCAGAACTTCCCCTACCGCAACACAAACATAATAAACCCCGTAGTTCTGCGTAATCCTGAAAATAAGCATCACTGCGAGGTTCAATAGCGGATTCGTAACAATATTGCAAAGAAAATTGTAATAGGCCCAGCGCCATTTACGCGTCAGGGCCAGCATTACAATACCTTCAACAACAATTGTCAGTAAAAGTGCGTAGATAAATCCTGTCATTTGGAGTTACCCTCTGATTTTTCGGACGCACCTTTCTTATTCTTCTTAACGATACTCACTATTACAATAGCCGCAACTACCGCAACTACAACCAAAGCTATGGGAATAATTGCTTCTCCGGAGCTTTCACCGATATGCTCCTCAACACTTATTGCATCCAAGAAATTGAGCTTCATAATATATCCTTTCCGGAGCATCTGCGTACTCCTAAAAAAATCAAGATTCTTTCTTTGCTTTTTTAATATGCTTAACAATAATAACTATTCCGATAATAACCGCCGCTGCTATTCCCGCGATTGCAACAATAGTAGCTACAGGGTTTCCCGAACCGGCCATTCCGTAAAATTCCGGCCCTGCTATGTCATCAAGAAACGATAAAATTAATCTGCTCATATCAATCCTGTCCTTCGCAGTTCGTTTGGATTTAATACTCCATGTTCAGTGACGGAATATTACGAACCGTACCGTAAAAATCATATCATTTTTTATCTGTAAATACAACATTTTGTGGCTCTAAACAATACCAAAGTCCTGCTGCCGCAAGCACCGACATTACAATAATAAGAATATTGCAGGCCGTTCTGCCCGGCATTCCGACAAAGAATACCGGAAGTGTTCCCAAAAGAAGACCTATCGTGGTAACGCCGAATGCCACTCCCGGATTCGACGGAAGCACCGAAACGATTCCGCCCAGCGTAATTGCCATTGTCATGGAAAAAAGTGCTACCGCAATGAGTGAAAGCCACATCAGATTATTGCTTACCAGTAAAAGCGGTACCGCAAGCAGACAGCTGATAATACCCACACGTCGGGGTCCGAACAGATCCGATAGAACACCTCCGGACATTTTGCCAAGTCCCATGAAAACAAACAGAAATACTGTTTGCACTGCGGTCCGGTTCCATGCTGTCGGAAGTCCGTAACCGATATATGCCCTTACAACCACCACACCTCCCAGAATCAGAACTATAAGTTCCGCCGGATGATTTGCAGCAATATTCTGACGGCACGGCGCAGTATCAAAATCAAATGTCGCATTTCTGTTTCCGCCGATTCGCCTTTCAATCAAGGCCGAAATAAAAACTCCGACAGCCAGAAGTACAAAGGGAATCCAGGCGGCTCCGCTTACGGTGCTTAAGAGTCTGCCCGTAATAACTCCAAACGAGCCTCCGCCGACAAAAATCGCACTCTCGCTCAGCCTGCCCTCGGATACCCGCAGGGTAACCAATGCTCCCGCAATATGAACAAAGCAGTTACCTATTGTAAGAAGAATAAGCCCAATCAGCTCCAATGTAATAAACAGCCCTCCGCTTTTGAGCGCAACCGACGTAATAAGCATGATTCCCGCTCCGAGTGCCAGCAGCAGTCCTCCCACCGTGCAGGGCCGTATGCTTCTGTTTTTCTCGCAGATGCTTCCGATTACGGACTGAGGCGCAAAGGCCAATGTGTCATAAAGAATGCCAATCATCCACCAGTATTCTCCGGCGTTAAAAATCCTGTAAACGGTATAAAAGCAGATAACCTCTACCGCAAAATGAATGAACCAGTACCCGAAGGCTGTTTTGAAATCAACTTTTCTCAACATAATTATATCCTCATCAATTTAAAAAGTTTTACGCGGCTCCTGTAAACTTTATTCAAGCTTCATTACCATTATATCATATAGAAGATATGCGATGAATACCGGTTCCCATGAATCAGAAAAGAAATATTCAAATAATGTGTTGACAAAATATTATTCGTGTGATAACATTCACTTCAGTGGTTGAAAGCGCAACGCTTTAAAGCGTTAAAGTTTAATGTGCTAAAGTTTAATGCGCTAAAGCTCTTACCTAAATGTCATTTTCTACCAAATATCATTTTCTATTAAAGGAGTTCTGTATCATGTTAGTAAAAATTATTATTCTGGTTGTGTTCTTTGCACTGATGATACTTGTCGGTGTGCGTGCCTCTAAGAAGGTCACCGGAGTCAATGACTTCGTTATGGGCGGTCGAAACGTCGGTCCATGGATTACCGCTTTCTCTTACGGAACTTCATATTTCTCCGCAGTTGTTTTCATAGGTTATGCCGGACAGTTCGGTTGGAAATACGGTATTGCCTCAACCTGGATCGGTATCGGTAATGCATTAATCGGTTCGATGCTCGCCTGGGTAATCTTAGGGCGCCGTACACGTGTAATGACCAATCATCTGAATGCCAAGACAATGCCTGATTTCTTCGGTAAGCGTTACGAATCAAAGGCACTTAAGCTCGTTGCTTCGGCTATCGCATTCATTTTCCTCATTCCCTACACCGCTTCGGTTTACAACGGACTTTCAAAGCTGTTTGCAATCGCCTTTGACATCCCTTACAGTGTATGTGTAATCGTTATGGCAGCCCTCACCGGAATATATGTAATTCTCGGCGGCTACATGGCCACCAGTATGAATGACTTCATTCAGGGTATCATAATGCTGGTTGGTATCATTGCTGTTATCGCAAGCGTTCTTGCCGGTAAGGGCGGATTCACGCAGGCTCTTGTAGCTCTGGCCAATGTTGAGGGCGAGGTTCCCGGTGTTTACGCTTCCTTCTTCGGACCCGATCCCGCCGGTCTGCTCGGTGTAGTAATCCTTACCTCACTCGGTACCTGGGGACTTCCTCAGATGGTCGGCAAGTTCTATGCAATCAAGGATGAGAAGTCAATCAAAACCGGAACTATTGTTTCTACATTCTTCGCATTTATCATCGGCGGTGGCTCATACTTCCTGGGTGGCTTCGGCAGATTGTTCGGCGGGGAGGGTGCTCCCTTCCTTTCAACGGCAGCAGAGGGCTCCACAGCAGTAGCATTTGATGGAATTATTCCTTTCATGCTTCAGTCTTCACTGTCCGACATACTTATCGGCGTAGTCGTTGTACTTGTTCTGTCAGCTTCCATGTCAACCCTTTCGGCACTGGTTCTGACCTCCAGTTCAACACTCACCCTTGACTTTATCAAAGGCTCAATTATCAAAGATATGTCCCAGAAGAAGCAGCTTCTCATCATGAGACTGATGATTATCTTCTTCGTAGTTGTCTCTGT
Organism: Lachnospiraceae bacterium; assembly: GCA_045616585.1. Taxonomy (GTDB): domain Bacteria; phylum Bacillota; class Clostridia; order Lachnospirales; family Lachnospiraceae; genus RUG11977. Next base: position 2,987 of record JAZLGZ010000035.1, on the reverse strand, counting down.
AGTAATTGCTATGGATCCTCCCGCTTTCATCGCACAGCTGATGGGTATTTCATGGGGTGCACTTGCAGGCGCATTCCTCGCTCCCTTCCTCTTTGGCTTATACTGGAAGAAGGTCACAAAGGCAGCAGTTTGGGCAAGCTTTGCTTCAGGTGTGCTCATCACCGTATCAAACCTGTTCCTCAATTTCATGAATCCTATTAATGCAGGCGCTTTCGCAATGATAGCCGGACTTATCATCGTTCCGATCGTAACCCTTATCACTAAGAATACAGATTCCTATGCTAAGCAGGTTGATTCAATATTCGAGTGCTATAACGTTGATGTCGTCGTAAAGAAGACCAGACAGCTCAGCGCCGAATAATTACAGTAACTAATTAAAGCACAAGCGATGTAAGCAGCAGCTTGCAGGCCAGCTTACAACTGCCGCTTATCATCGCTTGATTGTGAAAAACAACCTATTGTAAATATTTTTTTAAAAATTTGAAAAAAACACTTGCATTTCAAAAATTACCGTTGTATAATACGTCTTGTGCTTGAGAGAGCGCACAAACAATTTAAGAGATGCACCTTTAGCTCAGTTGGTAGAGCACCTGACTCTTAATCAGGGTGTCCAGGGTTCGAGCCCCTGAAGGTGCAGTATAAAGTATCGGTTTTGAACATTAGGTTCGGGGTCGGTGCTTTTCTTTTTGTATTAACGAAAGCTCCGTCGGTCAAACCTGCAACCGGCCGGAGCTTTTTGCAAAAAACATATTTTCCTTACATGCGCTTGGAGAAAACAGCTCTATTGATCGGATTACCCATACCGGAGAATCTCTCCTCGTACTCAGTCATAACATTTCCCTCGGCATACTCACTGTTGTGAAGGTCATAGGTCACATCGGTAATGTTCCAGCCTGCTTCCTCGACCGCAACAAGTGAGTAATCAAACAAATCACGGTTGTCCGTCTTAAAACAGATGCATCCCTCGGGCTTGAGTACTACCGCGTACTTATCCATATGAGTACCGCTTGTGAGGCGACGCTTTGCATGGCGGTCCTTGGGCCAGGGATCCGAGAAATTGAGATAAATACGGTCTACCTCGTCCTCGGCAAAATATTCATCCAGCGCATCCGCATCAACAAGCAGCAGAATAAGATTTGAGAGCTTAAGCTCCTGCTGCTTCTGGAGTGCACGATAAAGCACTGCATCCTGGCGCTCGATTCCGATATAATTAATCTCCGGATTCTGTTGTGCCAGCGTAGTGATAAATCTCCCCTTACCCATACCAACCTCAATATGTATGGGATGATTATTCCCAAAACGCTGCTGCCACTTGCCCTTGCAGCCGGCCGGGTCGTGCTCTACAAACTCGCTTTCTTCTATGATAGGCATTGCCTTTGCTATATGACGTAATCTCATGTTCAGTACCGGTCCTTTTTGCGGTGTATCCGCTCTTTTCTACTGCCACATTATAGCAATCGGACAGGATATTAGTCAATAATCCTGCCCGAATTCTGTTAATGTGCCCTATCTTTATTCAAAGCGGCCTTATAGGTCAAAGTACAAAGCTCACGTCTGTACATCATCTTCGCAAGCAATCCGCTGATCAGCGAGCCTGCGATTATTATTGCATATCCGACAATCAAGGCAGTTCCGCGGTTTATCTCCTGAAAAACAGGAAGCTTCATTCCCGCAAAAAAAGCAATTATAATAGTCGGAATTATTACTATAAATGATGCGATATAGCCTACTGCGGTCATTTTGTATACAAGAAGGTTATATACCTGCATTATCATAAGAAATACACTGACAGTAGCGATTTGAGCGGTAATATACCCGGAAAGATAATCTGAAAAGGTCTCATCGGCAATCTTCCAATATCTGTTAATGATTACTTCCTCCAAAAGGTTGATACCGCAGAATACAGAGAATGCAATCAAGCTGAAAATCGTAGATATGCGGCATGGAATAACTACCTGAAGCCTATATTTGTATTGGGACGACTGCACCATTTTTGAAACGGTATTTGTAATAATCATCTGTGAAAGAAACATACCCGTAATACCCAGATACATCCCGCCTATGGAAATAGCGGAATCCGTACCGTCCATCATAGTAAGCGGTACAATAATTGTAAAAACCACTCCGATAGCCGCAAAAAGATACATAGACATCATGGTACCCTTTTTGTTTAGTCCGTATTTATAAATTTGCAAACCAAATTTTAAATCATTAATCATTCCGATACCTCCGAATCCACAAAGCTTGCAGTGTATCCTATCCTGCCTCTTCTGATACAGAAATAAGAAGCAACGACCGAAAGAATCACACCCAAAACAAGAATACCAATATCAAGTCCAATAAATAGTTCCTTATCATTTTCAGATAAATTCATAAGCATAAGCAGTGTTACCGGAGCACAGATTGTAAACCCAATCAGTGCAATCACAAAACCCAGAAACTGTATCGAGATAGTCATCTGTCTGATAATCAGCTTAACCAATTCCGTACAGCCATAACATATAAACGTCATAGCCGCCGCCAAAAGGATTCTTCTGCCGGTTGCGTCACCGGCACTTATTGCGAAAGCACTTACGCCTCCGATTCCGAGCCATCGAGCAAAAGCAGATATCTGTTCACCGATAATTGCATCCCTGATAAACCCGCTTCCCTTTAGTGAGCTCATCAGATACGATACCTGATGTTGCTTCTTTGAACCTGTCGCTCCGTAGCTTAAGTAATCGCCAACCAGTTCCGGTATAATCCCAAAGACATTTATTATGAACAGCCAGAACAGCCTTCCGGAATTACGGTCCGGTTGCATATATATACTTGCGCAAGAAGTGACAATCACTCCGAGCACCATTACCCAGTGAATAATCCTCATGTATCCGGGCACAAATATCCTGTTTGCCAAAAGCTTCTTCTTCATCCGGACTACCTCACTTTACAAGTGAACTGTTCTTCATGACAGCAACACTTATATCGAACAGACTGGGAATTTCCGT
>JAZLGZ010000034.1:0-10114 GCA_045616585.1 Lachnospiraceae bacterium | reverse complement strand
ATGATGATATAGCCGACATGATGAGGGAAATTGCGGTTCGCAGGTTCTGTCTTAAAAAAGGCGGAGAAGCGGATACGGAAAAAGCCGCAAAGATTATTATTGATGATTTTAGGTCCACAAAGCTTGGAAATATTACTCTTGAAAAGGTGGCACATGACTAAAGCACAGGAAGAAAAAGAGCTTAAGAGACTGGCAAGACTTGAAAAAGAACGTGCCAGGACCGAAGCAATGAAAGAATTTGAGTATAAGTATTCCGACTACAATCTTATCTGCGGAATCGACGAGGTCGGAAGAGGCCCATTGGCAGGACCCGTTTATACATCCGCTGTAATTTTGCCTAAGGATAAAGAAATACTGTACTTGAATGACTCAAAAAAACTTTCCGAAAAGAAGCGTGATGAGCTTTACGAGGTTATCATGGAAAATGCGGTTGCCGTCGGAATAGGTCATGCAACAAATGAAAGAATTGATGAAATCAATATTCTGCAGGCAACATATGAAGCTATGCGTATGGCGATCTCACAGCTTGGGGTAAATCCCGATTTACTTCTTGTTGATGCTGTCACGATTCCGGATGTCAGTATCAGGCAGGTCGGTATTATAAAGGGTGATGCAAGGAGTATTTCAATTGCTGCGGCCAGTATTGTAGCAAAGGTTACAAGGGACAGAATTATGTGTGAATACGATAAGGAATATCCTGAATACCGTTTTGCTTCCAATAAGGGTTACGGAACTGCGGAGCATATAGCCGCTCTTAAAAAATACGGTCCTACCCCCATTCACAGGCGCAGTTTCATCGGAAACTTTATATAAAGAATCACGTCACAAAAGAAAGCGAGGCGTTTGGAATCAGAGATTATTCGGATAAAAAACATTTGAAGACTGCTGTCGCTTTGGGCTTTGAACCGGGAGATGAGGCTCCGAAGATACTTGCAACCGGTAAAGGATATGTTGCGGAAAAAATAATCGAAGAGGCAAAGCTTAATGATGTGCCGGTTCATAAAGATTCAAAGCTTGCAAAGTCTTTGTCAGAGCTTGAATTCGGAGATTATATTCCGCCGGAACTGTATGAAGTGGTCGTAGAAGTGCTTATGTATGTTGACCGTATCGATTCGGTAAAACATAAGCTTGACGGTTCAAAGTAGTTTTATGAGGTTTAATGAATAAAAGAAAAATCGGAAATGACAAAGAAAAACTGGTTGTTGAGTATTTAATATCATTGGGTTATGAAATTTTGGAAACAAACTTTTATTTCAAAACGGGTGAGATTGATATTATTGCTATTGATGAAGGCTATCTTTGTTTTATAGAGGTAAAATACAGAAATTCGTTAATCAAGGGATATCCCGAAGAAGCTGTTGACTTAAAAAAAATAAGACATATAACCAGAACAGCCGAAGCTTATATGAAGCTTAAACGGATAAATGATAATGTTCCGTGCAGATTTGATGTGGTCTCTGTTTTGGATGCGGAAGTGAATGTCGTAAGGAATGCCTTTGAAGCGGACTGGTATTAGTTTATGAGTATTGCAATTAATTCTGTTACGAATATAAATGAATGCGGTGGACTGAAATATTTATCTTTTTCACCGCTTGAATCATATAAGAATCTTGTTCACGGATTTTCGACTCGTATCGGAGGAGTCAGTAAAGGTTACTGCGAGAGCTTAAATTTGGGCTTTGAACGAGGTGATGATGAGTCCTGTGTATGGACGAATATCGGTTTGCTGGCTGACGCAGCCGGTTTTAATGCCGATAAAATAGCATTTCCTAATCAGAAGCATACCAATAATATTCGTGTTGTTGATTCATATGAAGGACTGGGTATAAAGCCTGATAAAAACGGTTATCCAATCGACGGACAGGTTACAGATATTCCGGGAGTTACATTGTTTGCTTATGGTGCTGATTGTACTCCGGTATATTTATATGATGATGTTCATAAGGCTATCGGGCTTTGTCATTCGGGATGGAGAGGTACCGTAAATGCAATAACCTGTGACACCGTGAGTCTTATGAAACAGCAATATAATACGGTTCCTAAGGATTTGATTGCGGTAATCGGGCCTTCCATATCTTCCAAAGCATATGAAGTGGGAGCGGATGTCGCGAATGAATTTATCGGCAAATACGGTATATGTGTTGATGACGATTCTTTAATCGTAAAAAACGGTATGCGTCAGGGAAAATACCAACTTGATTTATGGCAGGCCAATTATATCAATCTTAAGAATTCCGGACTTTCCGATTCAAATATTTATATAAGCGGAATATGCACTTATTCCGAAAGAGAGCTGATGTTCTCTCATAGAAGAGACGGAGATAAAAGAGGAGTAATGGCAGCATTTATGGCTGTCGGGTAATGCGTATGAAAGACCGAAAGGGACATTTAATAAAATCCGTTGAGCCGGGTTCGATTGCGGAAGAACTCGGGATTGAGCCGGGAGATCGACTTATAAGTATTAATGGTACCGAAATTGAGGATGTTTTTGATTACAGATATTTAACCAATGATGAAGAACTTACCGTTGTTGTTTATTCTGCTTCGGAAGATGATGAATATGAATGCGACATCGAAAAAGATGCCGATGAGGATCTGGGTATTGAATTTGATGCAGGTCTTATGGACGAATACAGACATTGCAGCAACAAGTGTATTTTCTGCTTTATTGACCAGATGCCTCCGGGAATGAGAGAAACCTTATATTTTAAAGATGATGATGCAAGACTTTCTTTCCTTCAGGGCAATTATGTTACACTTACCAATATGTCTGTCAAGGATGTTGAAAGAATATGTTTTTACAAGCTTTCTCCCATTAATATTTCGATTCATACCACGAATCCCGAGCTTCGTGTAAAGATGCTCAACAATCGTTTTGCAGGGAAAGCGCTTGAAAAGATTGATCGCTTTTGCGAAGCCGGAATCGAAATAAACGGACAGATAGTATTGTGCAAGGATTATAACGATAAGGAAGAACTCGACAGAACATTGAAAGATATCGAAAGGTATCTTCCGAATCTGCAAAGTATATCTGTTGTTCCAATCGGCATGACCAAATTCAGGGAAGGACTTGCGCAGATTGAACCTTTCAGCAAAGAAGATGCCAATAATGTAATCGACCAGATCGAAGGCTGGCAGAAATACTATCGGGGCAAATACGGAAAAAATATTGTATATGCTTCGGATGAGTGGTATCTGACCGCGAACAGGCCGATTCCCGGAGAGGATTATTATGATGGATTTCCGCAAATGGAGAATGGTGTCGGAATGGTAAGGTCTTTGCTCGATGAATTCGAAGAGTCCATACAAAAGGATGATTCCGAACGAATTTTGAAAGGAAAGTTTACATTTATAACAGGCAAATTGATCGAACCGGTTATTTCACGATTATGTGCAAGGATAACCGAAAAGTATCCGGAAACAGTTACGGAAGTAATCGGAATCAGGAATGATTTCTTCGGCAACATGATAACGGTTGCCGGGTTGGTTACCGGAACGGATATTATAGCGCAGTTAAAGGGCAAAGAACTTGGAAAATACCTGATAATGCCTTCGTGTATGCTACGTGCGGGTGAATCTGTTTTACTCGATGACATCACAGTCGAGGACATACAAAGCGCTTTACAAACAGATGTGCGTATAGTAAAATCAGGTGGGTCTGCACTTGTAGATGTTTTGTGCAGCGACTATACAGGCAATTTTAAGAGAGAGGTACCATATGAGCAGACCGATAGTGGCAATAGTTGGTAGACCTAATGTTGGTAAGTCTACTCTGTTTAACGCATTGGCCGGAGAACAGATTTCAATAGTTAAGGATTATCCGGGCATTACCAGAGATCGTATTTATGCGGATACGACCTGGCTTGACCGTGCCTTTACAATTATAGATACAGGCGGAATTGAGCCCGATTCGGGTGATGTTATTCTTAAATCCATGCGTGAGCAGGCTCAGATTGCGATTGACACAGCGGATGTTATTATTTTCCTTGTGGATGTAAGACAGGGCCTTGTGGATTCGGATTTCAAAGTAGCCGATATGCTTCGCAGATCGCAGAAACCTGTGGTTTTAACAGTAAATAAAGTCGATAATTTCAAAAGTCTTGAGGCTGATGTATATGAGTTTTACAATTTGGGACTCGGTGACCCCATTGCAATCTCGTCCAGCAACAAGCAGGGATTCGGAGATTTACTTGATGAAGTTTCAAAGCATTTTCCTCCCGAAGAGGCAGAAGCAGAGGCTGATGAGCGTCCCAGAATTGCTATCGTTGGAAAACCAAATGTAGGAAAGTCTTCGCTAATCAACAAGCTCGTGGGAGAGAACCGCTGTATTGTTTCCGATATTGCGGGAACTACTCGTGATGCAATCGATACTGTTGTTGAGCATGACGGTAAAGAATATATTTTTGTTGATACCGCTGGCTTAAGACGAAAGAATAAGATTAAAGAAGATCTTGAAAAGTACATGATTGTACGTACTGTAAGCGCGGTAGAGAAGGCTGATGTTGTAATTCTTATGATTGATGCCGTAGAAGGTATCTCAGAGCAGGATGCAAAGATTATCGGAATAGCCCATGAGCGCGGACGCGGTATCATTATTGTGGTTAATAAGTGGGATGCCATAGAAAAAGATGACAAGACCATGTATAAGTACCGTGATAAAATTGTCCAGACTTTAAGTTTTGTTCCATACGCAGAGATTCTTTATATTTCTGCACTTACCGGACAGCGACTCAATAAGATCTTTGAGTCGATCGAAGTAGTTATTCAGAATCAGAATCTTCGTGTGAAGACCGGTGTGCTGAATGAGATTATGTCAGAGGCGGTTGTTCTTCAGCAGCCTCCCACGGATAAAGGAAAGAGACTTAAGCTTTATTACATTACTCAGGTATCGGTAAAGCCGCCTACATTTGTTATTTTCTGCAATGATAAAGAGCTGTTCCATTTCTCTTATCAGCGCTACATAGAGAACCGTATCAGAGATGCATTTGGCTTCTCGGGTACGTCAATAAGGTTATTAATCAGAGAAAGAAGCGAAAAGGAGCAGTAATCATGAAATTGTGGTGCGAAATTCTTATCTGTGTTGTTGCAGGTTATTTTGTAGGCACACTTTCTTTCGGATATATAGTCGGCAAGGCTATGGATCTTGATATCAGAGAACACGGCAGCGGAAATGCGGGCACAACCAATGCATTTCGTGTTATGGGAAAGAAGGCAGGAGTACTTACTTTTATCGGTGATTTCTTAAAGGCTTTTATTCCGCTTATGCTTGTTAAGTATATATTTCTGAAGGATGCGGAAGAATGTAATCTGATAATGCTTATATTCGGTTTGATGTGCGTTATCGGTCATAATTTTCCCGTATGGCTCAAGTTTAAAGGCGGAAAAGGTATCGCAGCCACTGGTGGTGTATTTGTTGCTTTTGATCCGCTTATTCTTTTCCCCGGGGTTCTGATTTTCGGAGGAACCATACTGATTTCGAAGTACGTATCGCTCGGATCGATGTGCGTATCTCTTTTGTTTCCGGTTTGGGTAGCTTTCAGAACAGTGGGAGATCCTTATTATTCCTGGCTTATAGCTATTACCTGTTTATATACGGTATCGGCTTTCTTAAGACACAAATCGAATATTGTGCGTCTTATCAATGGCAACGAGAATAAAGTCGGCCAGCACAAGAAAATCGAACAGAACGAAAAGAAATAATATATATGCTTTATGTGATTAAGCATGGATTGGAGAATATATGTCTATTACCGTTCTTGGTGCGGGTACATGGGGTACTGCACTGACTATTTTACTTGCAAATAAAGGAAAAGATGTAATACTTTGGTCAAAAATCGAAAGCGAAATTGAGGCGCTCGAAAAAGACAGAAGCAATATTAAAAATCTTCCGGGTTCTGTACTTCCGGACAGTGTTAAGCTTACATGCGATTATGAGTATGCCTGCAAGACTTCCGATCCCGAGCTGATTGTATTTGCCGTTGCTTCACCTTTTGTCAGAAGAACCGCAAATCTTGTTTCACCTTATATCAAAGAAGGTCAGAAAATAGTAAACGTTGCAAAGGGTATCGAAGAGTCGACTCTTGACACACTTCTTGATATTATCAACGAAGAGATACCGCAGGGAAACAACAGTGTTCTTTCAGGACCAAGCCATGCAGAGGAAGTCAGCCGTCTTATTCCGACCACCGTAGTTGTTGCTTCTCATGACAAAGATACTGCGGAATTTCTTCAGGATACCTTTATGACCGACTCATTCAGAGTTTATACAAGCAATGACGTTATCGGTGTTGAGCTCGGTGGCTCCATTAAGAATGTTATTGCTCTTGCAGCGGGTATGTCAGACGGACTTGGTTTCGGAGACAATACTAAGGCTGCGCTTATGACAAGAGGACTTGCCGAGATTAACCGTCTCGGTGTTGCAATGGGAGCAAATCTTGAGACTCTTTGCGGACTTTCCGGTATAGGAGACCTGTTTGTAACCTGTACTTCACATCACAGCCGTAACTGGCGTGCGGGAAACCTTATCGGTCAGGGTATGGATGTTGAATCAGCCATGAAGGAAGTAAATCAGGTTGTTGAGGGTGTTCATTGTGCTAAAGCCGCTCTTAAGCTTGCAAGAAAATATAATGTTGAGATGCCTATAGTTGAACAGGTTAATAAAATATTGTTTGAAGGTAAGCCTGCACTTGAGGCAGTTTCGGAGCTTTTATTAAGAGAACGCAGAGCTGAACATGGTCGGATGAACTGGTAATCGATTGAAAAGGGGTGCGTGGCATGAGTGATTGTATTGTAATCGGAATAGCGGGTGGAACTGCCTCTGGTAAAACTACCGTTGCACAAAAACTTAAAGAAGTATTTGGTGATAACCTGACTCTTGTCTGCCATGACAGCTATTATTTGGCACATGACGACATGACACTAGAGGAGAGAAGCCGGATTAATTACGATCATCCGAATGCTTTTGAAACAGAACGTCTTATTAAAGATGTAAAGAGTTTAAAAGCAGGCAAAGAAGTTGATGTTCCCGTATATGATTTTACGATTCATAATCGTATTGAGAAGACTACTCATGCAAAACCTAACAAAGTAATAGTTGTCGAGGGAATTCTTGTATTTGAGAACAAGGCACTCAGGAATCAGATGGATATTAAAATATTCGTTGACACCGATGCTGATGAGAGACTTTCGAGACGAATATTAAGAGACGTAAAAGAACGCGGACGTTCGCTTGAATCGGTTCTTTCGCAGTACACCGATACAGTTAAACCTATGCATGATCAGTTTGTTGAACCGTCCAAAAGATATGCGGATATTATTGTTCCCAGAGGCGGAGAAAACAGTGTGGCTCTTGACATGATTATTGAACGTATTAACAGTGTTCTCAGGTGAATTTATACCAAATGTACATGAAAATGGATATTTTGCTAAAAAATATAGCAGAATATCCATTTTTTTTGAACAAAATGTTGACAGAATTGTGTCAGCCGTCTATAATGCTCCTTGGTAACGTAATATTTTTGTAATATTTGATTTTCGCTTATTGTGAGTTTGACTATCAAACCAATTGTCAATCTCAGGAATGAACGCTTAGGAGGATTTACAGCAATGAAGTTGAGTAGACTTAAAAAATTTAATATTGTTCTTTCAATTTCACTGATTATTTGTCTGTTTGGGGGAACTACATTTGTCAGTGCTGCACATCTCGGAGGCGATGAGGCTCTTGCTGGTTTGTCATATTATCTTAACAAATACTACAAGAACTTCGATAAGAATGATGAAGGTGCGTCAGGAGCTCTTCTTGCAGATCAGGTTACCATTCCCGAGAATGTCGCAATCGCCAATGTCAATGACTATGTAAATATTCGTTCCGGCGCAGGAACCGGATATTCGGTAGCGGGTTACCTGCCTAAAAATGGAATGTGTGTTGTTCTTAGTTTGGAAAACGACGGAACATGGGCCAAGATACAGTCCGGAGCTGTTACAGGATATGTATCGGTTGATTATTTGTTCATGGGTGAAGAAGGCCGTAAGAAGGCTGAGGAGATGGCGAAACTTACAGCTATTGTCAATGCGGGCAGTGTAAACTTCCGCTCGGAACCCAGTACAGCTTCAAACGATAATATTATTGCTACAGTTTCAAATGGTGAAGCTCTTGCCGTGATCGAAGAAACTGTCGTTAATAAGGACGATTCAACAACTCTCTGGGTTAAAGCATATCTTGATGATATGGAAGGCTATGTTGCAAAGAAATTTGTTACTGTTGCCTATGATTGGGTCAGAGCGGTTTCCATGACTTCTATTGTTGGTGCGGATTCTGCCGGAAACCTTTCAGCATTGCGCGCTTCTATTGTAATTGAAGCAAAGAAGCATATCGGACTTAAGTACGTATGGGGCGGAAACAGTCTGGTGTCCGGTGCGGATTGTTCCGGATTCTGTCTTGCGGTTTACAGAGCAGTTGGAATTAATACCAAGTCGATTCCCCGTACATCTTCGGATATGGCGAAATGTGCAAAGGGTAAAAAGGTAAGTCTTTCCGAAGCTAAACCCGGCGATCTTGTTTTCTACGGAGACAAGTCAGGTCATGTTAATCATGTTGCTATTTATATCGGTGGCGGACAGATTATTCATGAAGCCGGTCGAGCTTACGGATGTAAGATTTCACCTGTTAACTATCGTACAGTACTTAAAATCAAGAATTTCCTTGATTGATCAAATGTTTATTTAAAACGTCGGGTTATATACTCGGCGTTTTTTATTTTGCGATAATAATTGTTTATATAATACCAAAATGTTATAATAATTTAGTTATAGATATATCGTGACTGCTGAATGGAGGGAATATGTCTGAGGAGACACTTACAAAACTTTCCGAGATAAATATTAATGATGTAACTCCCGGGTTTAAACAATATATAGATGTAAAAAACAATTATCCGGATTGCATTTTATTTTACAGACTTGGTGACTTTTACGAGATGTTTTTTGATGATGCGATTATAGCTTCAAGAGAACTTGAGCTGACTTTGACCGGAAAAGCCTGTGGGTTGGAACTGCGGGCCGCAATGTGCGGAATTCCCTTTCATGCATATGAAAGCTTTATGAATCGTTTGGTAGATAACGGTCATAAAGTTGCAATATGTGAGCAGGTTGAGGATCCAAAGTTTGCAAAAGGTCTGGTTAAGCGAGAAGTAATTCGTATTGTTACACCGGGTACCAATATTTCTGTCCAGTCCCTCGAGGAGTCTAGAAATAATTACCTTATGTGTATTTTCTACTCGGGGGATGAGTTTGGTATATCATTTGCCGATGTATCAACAGGAGATTTTTATATTACCGAATGCGGTGACCCTGTACGTGCATTTGATGAGATAAGCAGATATATGCCTTCAGAGGTTATCTGTAACCGGCAGACATATATGAGCGGTATTGATTTTGAACTTCTTAAAAACACCACAAATATTTCATTCTCGGCTCTTGAAGATTCTTATTTTGATTCTTTCGCGGGTGAGAAACTGCTTTTAAATCATTTTAAGAAGAACAGTCTTGCAGATATCGGTATCGAGGATTATTCGGCCGGAACGGTTGCGGCTTCCGCTGTTCTTAAGTATCTTCTTGAAACGCAGAAGATATCTTTGGATCATTTAAATCATATTACTCCTTTTGTAAGCGGAAAATATATGATTATCGATAATTCGACCAGGAGAAATCTTGAACTTTTTGAGACGATGAGAGAGAAAAACAAGCGCGGCTCTCTTTTATGGGTGGTTGATAAAACAAAAACCGCAATGGGTGCAAGAATGCTCCGCTCGTTTATTGAGAATCCCATGCTTCATAAGCAGGACGTGGAAGACAGACTTGATGCGGTCGAAGAACTTAAGGGCAATTATATTGATCGTGAAGAGATAAGAGAATATCTGAATACCATATATGATCTTGAAAGATTGTCAGGTCGTATCAGTTATAGGAATGCAAATCCCAGAGACTTGATAGCTTTTGCGGCTTCATTGTCAACTCTTCCTGCCATAAAAATGCTCTGCGGACAGTATAATTCAAAGCTTTTGAAGGAAGTATGCGAGGATATCGATACTCTGGAAGATTTGTACAAGCTTATTGA
>JAZLGZ010000033.1:0-47307 GCA_045616585.1 Lachnospiraceae bacterium | reverse complement strand
CGGAAGCAATCATCCTGCAAAACTCGGGGTCATGATCGCATATGAGATGTGCAAGGAATACGGCGGAAAGATGTTCACTCTTAATCCCACCAATGTGGATGAACTTTGCGACCTTGCAAGACCTACCGGTATCAAAGGCGTTTATCGCAAGCCTCAGACACATGTTCTTAATCAGAAGGCTATTGCCGACATTCATGCAAAGAAGCTCGGCAAGAAGTATGAGGACTGCAATTTTATTGTTTGTCATATCGACGGCGGAATAACCATTACCGCACATGAGCACGGAAAAATGATTGACAGCACCGAGGGTGCCGGCGGCGACGGACCTTTCACACCCACGAGACTCGGAAGTATCCCGATTCTTGAAGTGTGTGATTACCTGGATGCGGGACATACAACAGGCGATCTTAGAATCATGCTCTCAAGAGCAGGCGGCTTTGTAAGTCATTTCGGAACCTCGAATTCAGATACTATTCATCAGAAGATTCAGGATGGCGATAAGTATGCGGCTCTTATCTGGGACACCATGTGCTATCAGCTCTGTAAGTCTATCGGTGGTATGAGCACGGTTCTTAAGGGAAAAGTCGATGCGATTCTGCTTACCGGCGGACTCGTAAGATTCAGTGACCTGGTTGACTTTGTAAAGGATCGCTGCGGATTTATCGCTCCCATAGAGATTTATCCCGGAGAAGTTGAGCAGGAAGCTATGGCAGAGGCTGCATTAAGTGTACTTAGGGGAGAAAAGGAAGCACGTACATATACAGGTAAGCCTGTGTTCAACGGTTTCGAGTTTTAAAATATATCGGGTGACCCATATTGCTGCGTATAGCAATGCAGAATGCGCAGCGGTATGGGTCATTTTTTATCAGAATCTCCTTTTTGAGTCCAAGGGAAGAGTGAATTCGGGGGAAAACAGTGAACTATGCAACGAATTGGAAAACGTGCAGATTATACAATTAGTACGCAAATAGAGAAAATTAAAATAAGCAACACCAATATTTGCACATTAACTTTACAAAATGCGTAGTATAGTGTATAATTTCCTTATATTTTAGGGCAAAATTCATCATTCTGATATCGGAATTGAATTTTATGTTATTTTTAAGGAGGAGAAAGTCATGTCAGACACTCAAAGAGCCAATAACCTGGGCAGAAAAATGTATTTGATAGTAACAACGGTTCTTTTTATTGCTTATCTAGCAGAATTGCTCAAGGGTTCAAAGACTCCGGGTCAGTTTGCGCTTCTGGCAGCAGCAGACCTTTTACCCGTTGTGGCTGCATTTATCGTATATAAGATGAATCCTGAGGCATATGTTATCAGACATATCATAGGAATGGGATATGGTCTGTTTTATGCACTCAATTGCTTTATGAGCACCGAGCAGATGGTGTTTGTATATGCTATTCCCATGGTTGTTCTTGTATCGATTTACTGCGACAAGAAGTTTTCAATTACGGTAAGTATTCTGGTTTCAATGCTGGCAATTGTTCACGGAGTCTGGTATGCGGCTACCCTGGGCGAATGGAGCGAAAAATCCGTAGCTGCTCTCGAAATCGAGATTGCTGCTGTGGTTCTTGTTTCTGCGTTTGCGTTTGTGGCAAACAATTTTATTATTGAGATGAATGCGCGCAAGGTTGAAGAAGTCAATGAAGCCGGTGCCAGAACAAACGCCGTTCTTGATGAGGTTATGAAGGTTTCGGGAAGTCTTGCGGAGTCTGTTGCGGTTGTATCGGAGAAGATGGATATGCTTTCGGCTTCAAGCGGCAATACTCTTTCTGCAATGAATGAGGTACAGACAGGAACCGGTGAGACTGCCAATTCGGTACAGAACCAGCTTATTAAGACCGAAGAAATTTCAAGACAGGTTGAAAAGGTTACCGATGCTTCGAAGAGCATCGGCACCAATATAAACGATGCGGTTGATGCAATTTCAGAGGGACGTGCAAATCTTGATCGACTTATCGCTCAGGCCGAAGTATCGGAGAAGGCCGGAGTCGGCGCGATTAACGAGGTTACCGAACTTAAGAAGTCAACCGATCAGATGGAGTCTATCGTTCAGATGATTCAAAACGTTGCTTCACAGACCAGTCTTCTTGCTCTTAATGCTTCCATCGAAGCAGCACGTGCAGGAGAAGCGGGACGCGGATTTGCGGTTGTTGCATCCGAGATTTCAAGTCTTTCGTCACAGACTTCAACAGCGACCAAGAACATCAGCGATCTTATCGTGAGTGTTACGAACGAGATGGCGAACGTTGCGAAAGCGATTGAGTCACTCGTAGAAAGCAATAAGGTTCAGAATGAATCGGCACAGGTTACCGCGGGAAGCTTCGAAAAGATTGTTGAAAGTGCGGCGGTTATCAGAGAGAACTCTTCGGAGCTTTCAAAGGTAGTTGCAAACCTTGACAGCGCAAACCGCGAAATCGTTGAGAGCATCCAGACTATCTCCGCGATTACCGAAGAGGTATCGGCTCACTCTCAGACTACCTGCGAGGCGACAGAACAGAATCAGGTAATCGTCGAGGATGTACAGAAGCTTGTGAGCAGCATGACTTCCGATGCGGGAAGACTTAAAGCTATAGGCTGATGGTAAAAATATAATAACTGACTTATAATACACTTATGCGCGAAAGTGCATAAGTGTATTTGACATAATTGGGATACGATTACCGAATTGGGAAATAGTGACGGACTGTATGAAAGAATTAATCAGGGATAAGAAAAATTTGTGGCTTTTGGTGTGGCCTGCGGCATTTATCGTATATCTTACGGCAAGGTATATACCCGGGGCTGCCGAATATGTTTATGCAAAGGGAATATACAGGGCATATTCTGCGGTTATGTCCTTCATTACAGGATGGATTCCGTTCTCCCTTGCCGAGATTCTGCTGATTTTGTTCCCTTTTACGATTCTTGCAATCATTATAGCCGGATTTGTCAAAATTGTCGGAAGCAGTGAGAAGTGTAAACAAACAGTATTCCTTATCAGAAGACTTTTGATTGTAACCGGGGCAGTATTTCTCTGGTACATGATAGGCTGCGGCACAAACTATTACCGTTATGAGTTTTCGAGGTACTCGGGACTTACGGTTCGGCCATCCGACAAACAGGAACTGTACGAGCTGTGCATGGATCTTTCTGAAAAAGCTGCGCAGAACAGAGTCGAAGAATACATGACCGACAGCGAAAGGTCCAAGGCGGGACGTGAAGCAATGACGAAGCTTGCAGAGAACTATTCTGCGCTTGAAGGCTTTTATCCGAGACCGAAGTCCGTTGTTTTTTCAAAGACCATGTCACGTTTCGGAATCACGGGAGTATATTTCCCGTGGACCGTCGAAGCAAACGTAAATGTAGATATTCCTTTGTATTCAAGGGCTGTGACCATTTGCCATGAATTAAGTCATCTGCGGGGTTTTATGAGAGAAGATGAAGCCAATTTCATCGGGTATCTCGGATGTATCAATTCTGACAGCAAGGAGCTGAAGTATTCCGGATACATGCTTGCACTTATCTATGCGACAAACCGCTTATATTCGGAGGATAAAAATCTCTATTACGAAGTCGCAAAGACATATACTCCCGGTATGCTTGATGATTTGATTGAGGATTCAAAGTATTGGAAACAGTTCGAGGGAAGCGTGACCGAACAGGTCGGCGAGAAGGTGAATAATGCATATCTGATAGCAAATAATCAGACCGACGGAACCAAAAGTTACGGCAGAATGGTCGATTTACTGCTTGCGGAATGGCGTAATAGTAGGTAAAATAACACAATGTAATTTTACAGCCGGTTTTTAATTCATATTATTGAGAAAGAAAACGAAATGAAAAAGAGTGTCAAAAGAAATGTAATAGTGGCGGTTTTAATGACGGTCATGTGTATGTGCCTTGCTGGATGTAAGGAAAAGGATGTTACAGAGGGAAATATTGCCGATACGATACTGGCAAATGATTCCGACAAGGAAGCTGATGCTTCGGATTCAATATCAATACCCGGTGAGGATAAGGAGGATGAGTCCGCGCAGACTCCTGCGATTCCGGAAAAAGATACGATTACAGAGCCCGATGAGGGCGATGAAGAACCGGAAAACTCAGAGGATGTAAATGGACCTGAGCAGGGAACAGACAGCGAAACGGAAAAGACACCGGAGGCGGAGGATGCACCCGGAATTACGGAGGCACCGGAAGCAGCTCCCGAAGTTACGCCGGAACCCGAGCCCGAGACGACTCCCGAGCCTACCCCTGTACCCACATCGGCTCCTGCCTATGTCGGAGAGGGTCCTGCTTCTCTCTATCCTTCGGTATATGAATATTCTCTTATCGGATGGGATGAAAGTCTTAAGTATGCGGATTTTTCCAAGATTCATGAGACTCCCGCCAGAATGTACAAAGCTCCCGGGTCAAACCGTAAGGGCATAGTTGTAACCGTCAATGCCGGACACGGGACAAAGGACGGAAGCAAAGTCAAGACACTTTGCCATCCGGACGGAAGTGCGAAAGTTACCGGAGGAAGTACCGCATCCGGTGAGAAACAGGCAACCGCAATAAGCTACGGAACTTCAATGCTCGACGGAACTCCGGAGTTCAAAGTAAATCTTGCACTTGCCTGCGTTGTCCGGGATTTGCTTATCGAGAACGGTTACGATGTTTTGATGATTCGTGAGAACAATGAGACCCAGCTGGATAATATTGCACGTACGGTTCTTGCCAACAATTATTCCGACTGTCACATTGCGATTCATTATGATTCGACCGAAAATGATAAAGGCTTTTTCTATATAGGAGTTCCGAACAATACTGCTTACAGAAGTATGGAACCGGTCGCAAGCCACTGGCAGGAGCACAATGCTCTCGGAAAGGCACTTCTCGGAGGTGTTAAGGAATGCGGACTTAAGGTTTACGGGGACGGAAACATTCCGCTGGATCTTACACAGACTTCGTATTCGACGGTTCCTTCCGTTGATATTGAGGTAGGGGACAGAGGTTCGAACTATTCTGCGGAAAAGCATGCGAAGATTGCTCAGGCCATTCTCATCGGACTGGATGACTATTTTGGGGTTGCTGCAGCGGATGAGTCCGCTGATAAAGGAGAAACTGATGAAAACAATGAGGTTGAAGAGAATTCGGAAAGTAATGAATAAGAGGATGGACGACCGAAACACAATTAAAATGCTTGCGGCAGTTCTTTTGGCGATTGTAACGATAAGCCTCTTACCGGTCGGAAAAGCAGATGCAGCATCCGTCGCGGGCAGCTCACTCGGACGTCTTAAAGAAAATGAGGCGGCTGAATCGGTACAGAAAGATGCGAAAGAACTTCTTTCGGATGCGGATCTGGATGAAGAATATCAGAAGGCTTTTGACAAGAAGAAGTGGAAGAAGCAGTATACCAAAGCGGATTTAAGAGAACTGTCTTGTATTATTTTTGCCGAGGCCAATGCGAAGGGTTTCGGAGCAATGGCAGCCGTCGGAAACGTTGTTGTAAACCGAATGAACAATGATGATGACTGGGGCCATGTAAATACGATTCACGATGTTATTTATGACCGCAAATGGGGTGTTCAGTTTGCACCTATTGTTGACGGAAATTTAAAAAAGGCATACAGAATTTACGACAATCTGAATAACGGAACCTGCAAGGAATGGGAAGTCAGGGATATGAACCGTGCCATTGAGGCGGCTACAGCAGTTCTTAAAGGCTATAACGCGGTACCTGAAGACTTCGTATATTTTAACGGTTACGTAGACAAAACACTCCAAAAGTGTCTTGAGAAGGGGTACGGGTTCTGGATAAAGGACAGACATATTTATTTTGTAGAAAAAGTATACGCAAGATAAAGGCAGAAGGCTCAGGGATAGTGGCGCCAATTGCTTGCGAATACCCCAAAATCATGCTATAATTCAATATTGAGTATGTGCCTGCAAAGGGGAGCATCTTTTGCAGGCTGTTTTTTATTAAAACGGTGTTTAAAATGCACGGAACGGAGTTTTGTATGAGCAATATACTTTCCGGACTTGAGGCCCTGGGCCTCGGGAAGATGGCCGATATAGATCTTTTTGGGGAAGACAAGGAAAAGAAAGACAAAAAGCCTGAAGTAAAAAAGGCTGAAAAGGCTGTGGTTCATGAAGAAGATTTCCTTTTGGACAGAAGCTTCAAGTGCCCTGTATGTGACAATGACTACAAGAGCAGAGCCGTAAGGACGGGAAAAGCAAGACTTGTTGCCCAGGATTTGGATCTTCGTCCGAAGTACTCCGATATAGACGGACTCAAATACGGAGTTACGGTTTGTCCGATTTGCGGGTATTCGACCATGATGAAGACTTTTGGACCGCTGGCGTCGGTACAGATTAAACTTGTCAAAGTAAAAATTGCGACCTCCTTTACCGGACTCGGACCCGAGAAGGCGATATATTCTTATGACGATGCCATTACTCGCCACAAGCTCGCCCTTGTCAATTCGGTGGTAAAAAGGGCAAAAATAAGTGAGAGAGCATATCTTTGCCTGCTTATTGCATGGCTTTTAAGAGGAAAGGCCGAGACTCTTCCGGAGGATACTCAGGATCGCGATTTAATTATGAAAGAAATTAAACTCGAAGAGAATGACTTCCTCGCAAAGGCGAGAGACGGATTCATCGAGGCAATAGCAAAAGAGACATTCCCGCTGTGCGGACTGGACGAATACACATCGATGTATCTGGTCGGTGCGCTCTGCATGGAAACCGATATGGATGATGAGGCACTGCGATGGGTTTCAAAACTTATTACTTCACCTTCCGCAAACGATCGAATCAAGGAACGTGCACGTACGGTCAAGGATATGATTGCAAAAAAGAGGGCCGGGCAGGAATGAGTCTGCTGCAGTGTGATGCCCGGAATTAAGAAATCAATCGGCGGTGTGCAATGATGAAGGGGAATTACTATGGATGAACAATTATATGCGATTCCGGTCAACGATGCGTTTGATTCGGACTGCGAGTGTCCTGTATGTGTAATGTACAGACAGCTCGAGAAGAATGCAATTGAATTTGTTATGGGACCTTCTTACATGGAGGATGATATCAGAACGGAAACGAACAAATACGGATTTTGCCCGGATCATCTGAAGAAGATGTACGGAATGCAGAACCGTTTGGGTCTTGCACTTATGCTTTATACGCATACGCAGGGGATTGTGCGTGAGGCAGAGAAACTTCAGAGAAAAGGCAGAACTTCTTCGGGAGGCCTTTTCAAAAAGTCCGAAGATTCTGCGGTTAACGCATATATGAAGCGCATTACTCACAGCTGTTATGTATGCAATCGCATAAACGATACTTTCGAACGTTATATTGACACTGTTTTCTTCCTTTACCGGAAGGAGGATAAGTTCAGAACCAAGGTGGCTGATTCAAAAGGATTCTGCAGCGAGCATTATGGCATGCTTTACGATGCGGCACCTCATTTTCTCTCGGGGAAGGAGCTCGAGGAGTTTACAAAGCTTCTGGACAAACTCTACATTGAGAACCTTAAGCGTGTCTGCGATGATATCGAGTGGTATACAGAGAAATTTGATTATCGCAATGCCGACGCACCCTGGAAAAATTCCAAGGATGCCATTATACGTACCGCGCTGAAACTGGAAGGTGTGGAACTTAACGACTGACCTGTGAAAAGCGGCAAAATGCGATGATAATATTCTTTTAATAAAATTGCACTTGTTTTTTTATTTTATCGGGATATAATATGGTTTAGTGGTTAGCACTCGAACAAGGAGACTGCTAACAAAGAATAATATATATTGCTATGGAGGCGAATTGTTATGAAATTGAGACCTTTAGGAGATAAGGTTGTTTTAAAGCAGCTCGAAGCTGAAGAGACAACGAAGTCAGGAATTATTCTTGCTGCAAAGGCACAGGAGAAGCCCCAGGAGGCTGAGGTTATCGCAGTAGGACCCGGCGGAGTTATCGACGGCAAAGAAGTTAAGATGCAGGTTAAAGTCGGTGAGAAGGTTATTTACCAGAAGTATGCCGGAACCGAAGTTAAGCTTGAGGATGAAGTTTTCATCATCGTAAAGCAGAGCGATATCGTGGCAGTAGTCGAATAATTTTCGATTGACGTCCGGTTATTATCCGGTTTTTGCTTTGAACTGTTTTATAAAAAGAATATTTAGTACCGAACGGTACGGAACGGAGTTATTATGGCTAAGGAATTAAAGAACGGCGCAGATGCAAGAGCAGCGCTTTGTGCAGGTGTAAATAAGCTTGCGGATACAGTAAAGGTTACCCTCGGACCTAAGGGACGCAATGTTATTCTCGATAAGACCTACGGAGCACCTCTTATTACAAACGACGGTGTTAGTATCGCAAAGGAAATCGAACTTGAGGATGCATTCGAGAACATGGGTGCTCAGATTGTTAAGGAAGTAGCAACCAAGACAAACGATGTTGCCGGCGACGGAACAACAACCGCTACTGTTCTTGCTCAGGCAATGATCAATGAAGGAGTTAAGAACCTTGCGGCAGGTGCCAATCCCATGGTTCTTCGTAAGGGTATGCAGAAGGCTACGGATGCAGCAGTTGCAGCAATCCTTAAGATGAGCAGCAAGGTTAACGGCAAGGAGCAGATTGCAAAGGTTGCAGCTATTTCAGCCGGTGACGATCAGGTAGGACAGATGGTAGCGGACGCTATGGACAAGGTTTCCAAGGACGGCGTTATTACTATCGAAGAGTCAAAGACAATGCAGACAGAACTCGACCTTGTTGAAGGTATGCAGTTTGATAAGGGATATGTTTCGGCTTACATGGCTACCGATATGGACAAGATGGAAGCAGTTCTCGACGATCCCATGATTCTTATCACAGACAAAAAAATCGGCAACATTCAGGATATTCTTCCTATCCTTGAGGATATCATGAAGGCAGGACGTAAGCTTCTTATCGTTGCTGAGGATGTTGAGGGTGAGGCTCTTTCAACACTTGTTCTCAACAAGCTCCGCGGTGTATTTACTGTTGTGGCAGTAAAGGCTCCCGGATACGGTGACAGACGTAAGGCTATGCTTCAGGACATCGCTATCCTCACAGGTGGTACGGTTGTCAGCGAGGAAGTAGGTCTTGAGCTTAAGGATACTACTATTGAGATGCTCGGACGTGCAAAGTCTGTTAAGGTTCAGAAGGAGAACACCATTATTGTTGACGGTGCCGGAGACAAGGACGCTATCGCAGCTCGTATCAACCAGATTCGTACACAGATTGCCGAGACAACCTCTGACTTCGACCGCGAGAAGCTTCAGGAGCGTCTTGCAAAGCTTGCCGGCGGTGTTGCTGTTATCCGCGTAGGTGCAGCTACCGAGGCTGAAATGAAAGAGAAGAAGCTCCGTATGGAGGATGCGCTTAATGCTACACGTGCAGCTGTAGAAGAAGGAATCATCCCCGGCGGAGGATCAACATATATTCATGCAGCACGCGAGGCTGCAAAGAAGGTTGCAAAGCTTGAAGGCGATGAGAAGACAGGAGCACAGATTGTTCTTAAGGCTCTCGAGGCTCCTCTTACAATTATCGCAGCCAATGCCGGACTTGAGGGAGCCGTTATTGTCAACAAGGTTAAGGAGTCACGTGCAGGTATCGGATTTAATGCAATGACCGAGAAGTATGTCGATATGGTTCGCGCAGGCATACTCGATCCCGCAAAGGTTTCACGTTCGGCTCTTCAGAACGCTACAAGCGTGGCAGCTACCTTCCTTACAACAGAAGCAGCTGTTGCTGTTATCAAGGAACCCGTTCCCGCAGCACCCGCAGGCGGAGCAGGCATGGGCGGAATGTACTAATTGACTTACGGTAAGTGCTTAAGCACGGAATGGAGAAGATGATGGCTAACGGTCTTTACACAGAGAGCTATGTTAAAAGAGGCGCTACGGCAGGAGGACGTGCATTACAGGTGCTGTTTATCGCTGCAGGTATTCTTTTGGTGCTTTACGGAATGTTTTCTTTCCAGACACTGTTTTCGTTTGTGGGAGCAATTGTTCTGGTTGCATATTATTTCTTAAGTCCTTCGTTTAATATCGACTGGGAATATATTTTCTGCGACGGACAGATTGACTTCGACCGTATCAGCGGAGGCGAGAAGAGAAAGACCATATTAAAGATAGATATGGATGACATCGACATAATGGCTCCCATCAAATCTCACGAGCTGGACAGCTATAACCATCGCAGCCCCATTACCGTGAAGGACTTTTCTTCGCATAAGCCCGGTGCTGAGTGTTACGTTATTTTTATGAACAAATCCGGACAGAATATGAAGATCATCTTTGAACCTTCGGAAAAAATGGTTGAATTCGCAAAGCAGAAGTCACCCAGAAAGGTTTTCCTCGATTAAGCATATATTTACGAATTATCAGGGCCTGTTTTTTGCAGGCCCTTTTTTTGGAACCGGTAATGATATTATTTCGTCTAATATGCAGACGGATGGTATATTGCGAATTGTTATTATCCGATACGTAAAAAAGTAACAGTATAATGGAATATGTGTGAAAAACAAAATATTGCGCGCGATTATCCAATGTGCTACATTATATTGTAGTAGGGTGTGCGTATCAGTGTTTTTGGTGCATACCCGGAATGGAGGGTTAGAATGAAGAGATTCTTAAAGATGTTGGCGGTTGCCATGGCGCTTGTGCTTACTGTTTCGGCTGCAGGCGTGAACACAGCGGAAGCTGCGGCTAAGAAGCCCAAAATCAGTTCGACAGGTAAGACTATTTATGTGGGAGGCAGCAAGGTTTCGACCGCAAAGTCAAGCGTTGTTCTTACCATAGGCAACAGACCCAAAAAGTATTCTGTTGAGTGGGAAAGCTCGGATCCCACAATCGCAACCGTAGAAAGGTACAAGGGTACCAGTAAGTACAAGGGAACCGTAAAAGCAGTTAATCCCGGTACCTGTACCATTACAGCGAAGGTTCTTGATAAGACTTCGAAGACACCTACTCTGAGCACTTTGACATGTAAGATTACCGTAAAGAAGAATGCATCGAAGCTTGCAATCTCACCTTCGACAATCGATACCATGACTGAGGGTGACAGTAAGACTCTCACAGCAACTATTTACGATGAGAAGGGTGCAGCTGTTACTCCCGGCAAGGAAGTAACCGATATCGTGCGTTGGGCTACTTCGGACAGTACCGTAGCTTCAGTTTCAAACGATGGTGTTGTTACCGCACATAAGGCCGGCACCGCTACAATCTTTGCTTATACAATTCAGGCAGATACCGGAAAGTATTCGGTTATCGGATATGCAACGGCAAAGGACAGCGTTACCGTAAATGTTAAGTCAAAGGAAATACCTGCTATTATGTCTGTGAAGCAGAAGAGCCTTAACAGTATTGAGGTAGTATTCGGTGCCGACTATTCAAAGGTAATCGATGAGAAGAACCACATTAAGCTCAGTGCCGTAACCGTATCGGGAACAACTTCAAATGCCGAAATCTCAAAGGTTCAGTTTGATTCGACCGGCAAGATTGCTACAATTACCACTAAGAATGAACTCTACAACAACGGTAAGTATGTTCTTTCAACTACAGTAACAGGAACTTCTATCGGACTCAGCACTGAATTTGTGGCCAGTGCAGGTGTTCCCGTAAGGATGGAGCTTTATACTGATGTAAATAAGAATTGTGTTATCGCAGCCGAAATGTCGGAAATCCGCTTCAGACTTTTCGACTCAAATGGAGTAGATATTACGCCTACCAACAGAAACTCGGCAGAGTATGCGACATATGCGGGCAGAATTTCTTGCCAGACCATTGTGGCTAATAACGGAAATGCAATGGTAAACGGAAGAAATATCTGGATATATGATGTTAACAAGAGCATAGATATTCTCGGAACCTATAACGACGGCAAAAATCCCGCCATCACTGCGGTTATTACCGTTACTGCGGTAACCGAGGCATCTACCATGATTCTTGACGGCTTCACCGTTGCCAAGGTTACTCAGAACGGTGCTTCAATCGACTGGGCGAAGCCTTCGTTCAAGCTTTCAAAGTCAGATAATCCGCTTGATTACAAGCTCGTTGCAAGAGTAAAGACAAGAACGGGAGCATATATCTATTCAGATACCGTCGGAAGCAAGATTAGCTTCGGTTTCCCTGCAGGACACAATCCTACATGCTTCTTCCTCGGAACTTCATCGGTTTCTCCTCTCAATGTCGGCAGTGATTATGTAGAAGTAAAATACGATAATGTGGTAATCGGAGGCTCTATAATTGAAATCGGACCCGAAAGGGTACCTGTTACGATGAATCTTAAGGTTGACGGTGAGATTCCCACAACCATTATTTATTCGGATTCATTCGTTACAAATCCTACCCTCGGTATTTCTGTTCTGGACAGTTACGGTGAGAACTATACAAATATCACTGCAGGAAACTTTACCATTACCTGCAATGATGTGAGCGGACCTTATGCCCATGTTACAAGTGTAAATTCTGACGGAGAGGCTCAGGTTGAGATCAATCCTCTTGGCTACGGTATTACCGGCGGCAAGGGATATACCTACAAGGTTAAGTTTACAAACGGAACCCAGACTCTTGAGAGTGCGTTTGCTATTCTCGTTATTAAGCCCGACGCTTCAGCTCCTTCAAACTACAGACTCACCGTAAAGGGTGATACGGATTTAAAGGTTACTACAAGCGATGACCTCAACAAGAGTATTTCCTTCACACTTGTTGAGTACAAGGGTTCGGTAAGATATATGGATGCGCCTTTAAGAACCAGCAAGGAAGCTTGCGGAATCGGTGAATACTATGTGGTTGTAAAGGATTCAGCCAACAAGGACGTAACGCTCACAACCGGAGTCGGCGGAAAGGTTGAGTTCCGTACGGTATACACTACTTCGACAACTATCAGTAAGGCTGCTGCCGGAGATTACATGTATATCATCTACAAGAGAGGAACTACCACTGATACACCTATTCAGAGCGGCAAGATAACTCTGAAGGATTCACAGGCCGGAGCACGCTTTGAGGTTAAGTCAACGACTACCGATCTTCCGATAAGAGCAAACATGACTCAGACAGAGCAGGATCTTATTTTCAATCAGTGCTTCAGTGTGTATGTTGGCAGCGACAGCGCTGTAGCAGCAAGTGTTGCAACTGCAACTGTTGTGGATAAGGGTATTTTCTTCAGAACAGTAAATGTACTCGGATCAATCAGCATCGGCGGAACAAGCTACAGCATTTCATATACGATTCCCGTAAATGTTGCCGTAACCAACAAATAATTACAATTGCCAAAAGATTTTTTAGGGATTGACGCATAAGTTTGATTTGTGATACGATAAGAAAAATCGTTGAAGAGGTGACTTATGCAGACATTATTACGAGGAGCTAGGGTATATGACGGACATGGGTTTGAGTGTTCGGATATCCTTATTTCCAACGGAAATATTGTCGCTGCAGCCCCTTCCTTAGAGAAGCTCCTTTCATCGGTTTCCAAGGAAGAGGTTCAGATTATTGATTTAAATAACAAGTATATTTTTCCCGGTTTCGTGGATGTACATGTACATTTCCGTGAGCCGGGATTTTCTTATAAAGAAGATATCAAATCAGGGTCTGAAGCAGCGGCCGCAGGTGGCTACACGGATGTATGCACGATGCCCAATTTAAATCCCGTTCCGGATTCGATTGAACATCTTGAAGAAGAATTGAAGCCGATAAGAGATAAAGCGGTTATTCATGTTCATCCTTATGCAAGTCTCAGTGTCGGAGAACTTGGGGAAGAACTTTCGGATATTGAAGAAATGGCTGATAAAGTAATCGGTTTTTCGGATGACGGAAAAGGCCTTGCAAGCGATGAACTGATGCTCGATGCCATGCAGCGCGTGAACGCGTTAAACGGTATTATTGCGGCTCATTGTGAAGATATGAGTGTAATAAAGGGCAAACATATCCATGACGGTGAACTTGCAAAGCTTCTCGGAATCGATGGTATTACTTCGGAAAGTGAATGGAAGATGGTGGAACGCGATGTGAAGCTCGCAGCGAAAACCGGCTGCAAATATCATGTCTGCCACGTGTCTTCGAAGGAAACCGTGGACATCATCAGAAAGGCTAAAGCCGAAGGGATTGACGTAACCTGTGAAACAGGAACTCATTACCTTTTGATGAATGAAAATGATATAATAAACAGGCTGAATGAAGAACTTGATAAGCAGGAAGACGAAAAAGATATTTTACTTGCCGCACAGGCGCTCGGAAGGTTCAAAATGAATCCGCCCATCAGAACCGAAGAGGATCGGAAAGCTCTGGTAGAAGGAATTCTTGACGGAACCATTGATATGATAGCGACCGATCACGCACCGCACTCGAAGGAAGAGAAGGAGAAGGGACTCCTGGGAGCTTTGATGGGAGTTGTCGGACTTGAGACGGCGTTCCCTGTTTTATATACCGGATTTGTAAAAACCGGTGTATTAAGTCTGGAGAAGCTTGTGGAGCTTATGAGCACGGCACCCGCGAAGCGTTTCGAAATCGCATCGGGTATTGCGGAGGGAATGAAGGCAAACCTTTGTGTATATGACCTTGAGGAAGAGTATACTGTTGATCCTTCTGCTTTTAAGACAAGGGGACGCTATTCTCCGTTTGATGGTCATAAGGTTTTCGGAAGATGCTTAATGACAATCTGTGACGGACAGATTGTTTACGAGCGAGTATTATAAAAGATTTGGAGATAAAAATGCTGGAAAATATGCAGGATAAAATGGAACAGATTTTTACGGTGAAGGATAATATCAGGATAGCCGAAGGCGTATACAAAATGACTCTCTGCGGCAACACTTCACGCATCAGTGCACCCGGACAGTTTGTGAATATCAGTCTCGAAGGTTTTTTTCTCAGAAGACCTATTTCCATCTGCGACTGGACTGTATCGGTTGAAGGAGAAGACGGTGAACTGGTTCTGATTTACAAAGTGGTAGGACACGGAACCGATAAAATGAGTGAGCTTAAGACCGGTGCGGCTCTTAACATTCTGGTAGGTCTTGGAAACGGATTTGATACTTCGAAGTCGGGAGATGAGCCCTTGCTTGTCGGAGGTGGTGTCGGAACTCCTCCGATGTACGGTCTCGCCAAAAAGCTTGTACGCGAAGGTAAGTCTGTAAATGTTATCATTGGTTTTAATACCGCTGCCGACGTTTTTTATGCCGAGGAATTCGATAAGCTTAATGATTTATATGAATTCGGCTGTGAAGGATTTATCGGTGAGAAGCCTCAGGTAAAAGTGTACGTGGCTACGGCAAACGGAGAGGTCGGAACGAAGGGCTTTGTAACCGACTGCCTGAAGGATATCGAGAAGTGCACGCATTATTATGCCTGCGGACCGGTTCCCATGCTTAAAGCTTTAAAGCCTGCGGCAGAGAAAAAATTTGAGAACGTTCAGGGATCGCTCAGCTTTGAGGAGAGAATGGGCTGCGGATTCGGAGCCTGCGTGGGCTGCTCAATCAAAACCAAGTCCGGCTTTAAGAAGGTATGTGCGGACGGCCCTGTATTTGCCAGTGATGACATTGAACTGTAATCCGGAGGATAAAAGATAATGGATATTTCAACAAAACTCGGTGACTGGACTTTGTCCAATCCCATTATTCCCGCCAGCGGAACCTTTGGCTTCGGCAAGGAATTTGCTGATTTGTATGACATAAATGTACTGGGCTCCTTTTCTTTCAAAGGAACCACAAAGGAAGCGAGATTCGGAAACCCTACTCCCAGAATTGCCGAGTGCACAAGCGGAATGATTAATTCCGTGGGCCTTGCAAATCCCGGCGTTGAGCATGTGGTTTCGGAAGAACTTCCGGAGCTGAGAAAGGTTTTTAAAAAGCCGGTTATTGCAAATATCAGCGGTTTTTCAATCGATGAATATAAATATTGCTGTGAGAAAATCGATAGGGAAGAAGGAATCGGAATCATTGAGGTAAATATCAGCTGTCCCAATGTTCATGCCGGAGGTATGGCATTCGGAACCAATCCCGAGGCTGCGGCGGAGGTTACCAAAGCCGTGAAGTCCGTAACGACAAAGCCTGTATACATGAAACTGAGCCCCAATGTTACCGATATTGTTTCGATTGCCAAGGCATGTGAAGAAGCAGGTGCCGACGGAATCGCACTTATCAATACGCTTATGGGCATGCGCATTGATGTAAAGAGACGTAAGCCCGTTGTGGCAAATAAAATGGGCGGCTTTTCAGGCCCTGCCATTTTCCCTGTTGCTGTTCGAATGATTTACCAGGTGTATGAGGCCGTAAATATTCCTATTATCGGAATGGGCGGTGTCGCAAGTGCGGAAAATGTTATCGAAATGATGATGGCCGGAGCTTCTGCGGTAGAGGTCGGAGCGATGAATCTTGTGGATCCTTATATCTGCCCTAAGATTATCGAAGAGCTTCCTCGTCTTTGCGAAGAGCTTAAAATAGAGAAACTGAGCGACATTATCGGAATTGCGCACAGATAAAAATTTTAAGATGGGAACCAATTGTTATTTATATATAAACAGAAAGGAAAGGGAACGAACATGGGTAAGGACGTAATTATTGCCTGCGATTTTTCAAGCAAGGAGGAAACACTGGCATTCCTCGACAAATTCACAGAGGAGAAGCCCTTTGTAAAGATCGGAATGGAGCTCTTTTATGCAGAGGGTCCCGAGATTGTAAGAACCATTAAGGCAAGAGGACATAAGATTTTCCTCGACCTTAAGCTTCACGATATCCCCAATACCGTAAAGAAGGGTATGGCTGTTCTTTCAAGACTTGATGTAGATATGACAAACCTTCATGCTGCGGGAACAATCGCAATGATGGAGGGTGCGCTCGAAGGACTTACAAGACCTGACGGAACCAGACCTTTACTTATTGCCGTTACTCAGCTTACATCGACCGATGAGCAGAGAATGAGGGAGGAGCTTCTCATCAACGAGACACTTCCCGAGACCGTTATGCACTATGCGGAGAATGCAGCAAAGGCTAAGCTTGACGGTGTAGTATGCTCACCTCTTGAGGCAGCGGTTGTTAAGGAACGCTGCGGCAAAGACTTCATTACCGTAACACCCGGTGTAAGATTTGCGGATAGTGCGAAGGATGATCAGGCACGTATTACAACTCCCGCAAAGGCAAAGGAAATCGGCTCGGATTATATTGTTGTGGGACGCCCCATTACTCAGGCTGAAGATCCTGTTGCCGCATATCGCAGATGCGTAAGCGAGTTTGTTGGATAAACGTAAAGCAAGTTTGTGGGTTAAACGTTAAGTAAATTTGTGGGTTAAACGTTAAGCAGATTTGTCCGGCCCGGGAGAGTAAGTCGGGCAGGTTTATCTGAAGAATCAATATAAAACGGAAGGAAGCTATCAAAATATGGAAGCTTATAAGAGAGAATTCATACAGTTCCTCGAGAACGCAGGAGTACTTAAATTCGGAGATTTTACGGCAAAGTCGGGAAGAAAGATTCCCTATTTCATCAATGCGGGAATGATCAAGACCGGTGATGACATTGCAAAACTCGGTGAGTTCTATGCACGCGCATACAAGGAGAAAATCGGAGAGAAGAAGACGGTTCTTTACGGACCTGCTTATAAAGGAATTTCAATTGCCGTATCGGCCTCTATAGCTCTTAGCAAGAACGGTATTAATGTGCCTTTCTTCTTTAACCGCAAGGAGGCAAAGGATCACGGTGAGGGTGGAGTTTTTGTAGGATATGTTCCCACTCCCGGTGAAGAAGTTGTAATCGTTGAGGATGTTATCACAGCGGGAACCGCTATTCGTGAGAGTATGTCGATTCTTGGCGGACTTGAAAACGTAAAGGTTGCCGCAACCTTTATCATGGTTGACCGCAAGGAGCGCGGCCAGGGTACAAAGCTCGCAATGCAGGAGATCGAGGATGAGTTCGGATTCCCTGTTTATGCGGTAGTTGATGTTTACGATATCATCGAGTACCTTGAGGAAGACCCCTCAAATAAAGAAAATGTAGACAGAATTCGTAATTATCTTGCTGTAAACGGAGGCAATGTATGAATAATCTGATTGATATTCTTGAGCTTTCGACAGCCGAAATCGACGA
Source organism: Lachnospiraceae bacterium (assembly GCA_045616585.1). GTDB lineage: Bacteria > Bacillota > Clostridia > Lachnospirales > Lachnospiraceae > RUG11977. The sequence continues at coordinate 29,247 of JAZLGZ010000033.1, read as the reverse complement.
GCTGATCGAACGTGCAAATGATATTATCGCCAATCCCGACGATTACAGAGAAAAGTGCAAATACAAAAAGCTTGCGACGCTTTTCTTCGAGCCTTCGACCAGAACGAGACTGAGCTTTGAAGCTGCTATGCTTGACCTTGGCGGATCGGTTCTGGGTTTTTCTGAGGCCAATTCAAGTTCTGCCGCAAAGGGAGAGAGTGTAGCGGATACCGTTAAAACCGTAGGCTGCTATGCAGACATTATTGCGATGCGTCATCCGAAGGAAGGTGCGCCGCTGGTTGCTTCAATGCATGCGGGTATTCCTGTTATCAATGCAGGTGACGGAGGTCACAACCATCCCACACAGACGCTTACCGATCTTCTGACCATCAAGAGAGAAAAAGGAAGACTCAATAACCTTACGATCGGTGTCTGCGGAGACTTAAAGTTCGGAAGAACCGTGCATTCGCTTATTCAGGCTATGTCAAGATATGAGGGTATCAAATTTGTTCTTATCTCTCCCGAAGAACTGAAGCTCCCCAGCTATGTAAAGAACGGTGCCATAAAGGCAAAGGGAATTCCTTACGAGCAGACTACAGACCTTCTCTCGGTTCTTCCCAAGCTTGATATTCTTTATATGACAAGAGTTCAGCGTGAGCGTTTCTTCAACGAAGAAGACTATATTCGTCTTAAGGACAGCTACATTTTGACACCCGATAAGCTTGCTGTAGCTTCACCGGACCTTACCATCATGCATCCGCTTCCGCGTGTAAACGAGATCTCGGTTGCAATCGATGATGATCCCAGAGCCGCATACTTCAGACAGGTTGCCAACGGCAAGTTTATCCGTATGGCGCTTATTCTCAAACTTTTGGGACTTTAATCGGGATATAGTTGAAAGGTGTGTGAAATATTATGAATATAGATGGTATCAGAAACGGTCTTGTTATCGATCATATCGAAGCGGGCAAGGGAATGGAGCTTTACAATGCGTTAAAGCTCGGAGAACTCGAGTGCTCGGTTGCTCTTATCAAAAATGTCACCAGCAAGAAGATGGGCAAGAAGGATATCATTAAGGTTGATGAAGTGATTGATGTCGATCTCGATGTCCTGGGCTTTATCGACCCCAACATTACCGTTAACACAATCAAGGATAACGAAATTGTGGGCAAGGCTCATATCGAGCTTCCCCGCAAGGTTACAAACCTTATTAAATGCAAGAACCCCCGCTGCATTACTTCGACAGAGCAGGAACTGCCTCACGTATTTAAGCTTACCGACGAAGCAAAGCGTGTATACAGATGCATTTACTGCGAAACCAAGTACGAGGGAAAATAAAATAATCGGACCACTATGCAGAATGTCCAAAAAAATCGCGCAAATTTGTGGTTTTTTCTGCTGGAGATTTTGGAGGGATTCTGTTATGATAACTTCATAAGCTAAATGAAACCGCTCTTCGCAACTGACGGAAGGCATTTTGCCGGTGGATAACCACATGAAGCGAAGAGAATATGAGTCGACCGTCTGGGCAGTTTGATTTTATGAATCATACTGCCTTATTTTTTTGACTCAAAGCACATTCGTTGTCGCAGCCCGGCATCATAGAAGGCTTTATGCGACGGAACAGGAGAGAATATGAGCATTTATGACATCAAAACATTCAGCGATGCGGTAAAGGGCAATTCATACGTGGGACGTGGAATTGTTGTAGGAAAGAGCGAAGATGAGAAGAAGGCTGTTATTGCGTATTTTATTATGGGACGCAGCGTAAACAGCAGAAACAGAGTGTTTGACAAGACTGATGACGGTATTATTATTCATGCATTCGATCCTTCAAAACTGTCGGATCCTTCACTTGTTATCTATTCACCTGTAAGAAAAATCAAGAACAACCTCATCGTAACAAACGGCGATCAGACAGATACGGTTTACGATGTAATGGACAACTACTATCAGCATGCGGATTTCTCACCTGCAGCTGTTGAGCGTGCAAAGGTGCTCGGAATCGATCCAGAGAATTTCCTTTTTGAGGCTGCATTAAATACACGTGAGTTCGAGCCCGATGGTCCCAACTGGACTCCCCGTATCAGTGCAATGCTCACCTTCGATAAGTTCATGGATTTCACCTACAAGATGAGCATCTTAAAGAGTGCAGATCCCGAGGGAACAGCCTGCAACCGCTTTACTTACAGCTACAAGTCACTTAAGGGTCTCGGCCATTTTATTCATACCTACAATCATGACGGCAATCCCATCCCTACATTTACCGGTGAGCCCGAGAGAATTGCGATTCCCAATGATATCGAAGCATTCACAAAGGAAATCTGGGAGTCACTTGACAGCGAGAACAAGGTTTCGCTTTACGTAAGCTATACAGACCTTGAGACCGGCAAGGAAGATACAAGAATCATCAACAAGAACTGCTGATTGTGCGGCAGCAGGTAAAAGAACAGGAAAGTAACTTTATATATATTTATTTGCGCTTCGGCGCGGAAACGGAGAGATTATGACAGAGTTCGAATTGAAGTACGGATGTAACCCCAATCAGAAGCCCGCAAAGATTTACATGAAAGACGGAAGCGAACTTCCGATTAAGATTCTTAATGGACGTCCCGGATATATCAACTTCCTTGACGCTTTCAATTCATGGCAGCTTGTAAAGGAGCTCAAGGAAGCACTTAATATGCCCGCAGTTACATCTTTTAAGCATGTAAGCCCTACTTCTGCGGCTGTAGGTGCACCTATGTCCGACAAGCTTAAGAAGGCATGCTTTGTTGATGATATTGAGGGTCTTGATGAGTCACCCCTCGCACTTGCATATGCAAGAGCAAGAGGAACCGACAGAATGTGTTCTTTCGGAGACTGGGTTGCGCTTTCTGATGTTTGTGATGTGACAACAGCAACCATGATTAAGCGTGAGGTTTCAGACGGCGTTATTGCTCCCGGCTACGAGCCCGAGGCACTTGAAATCTTAAAGTCAAAGAGAAACGGCACTTACAATATCGTTGAAATCGATCCTGACTATGTTCCCGAAGTCCAGGAGACAAAGCAGGTATTCGGAATTACATTTGAGCAGGGCCGCAACAATTTCAAAATCAACAAGGAGCTTCTTGCAAACGTTGTTACCGAGAACAAGGACCTTCCCGAGACTGCGGTAAGAGACCTTATTGTTGCTCTTATTACATTAAAGTACACACAGTCAAATTCGGTATGCTATGCGGTTGACGGTCAGGCAATCGGTGTAGGTGCAGGTCAGCAGTCACGTATTCACTGTACAAGACTTGCCGGAAGCAAGGCAGATACCTGGTTCCTTCGTCAGGCAGATAAGGTATTAAATCTTCCTTTCAGAGCGGATATCAAGCGTCCCGACAGAGACAATGTTATTGATGGTTATATCAACCAGAATGAAGAGGATGTTTGCGCAGAGGGCAATTGGCAGAAGTACTTCACCGAGCGTCCCGAACCTTTCACTGCAGAGGAGCAGAAGGCATATCTTGCAACCAAGGGTGATGTTGCTCTTGGAAGCGATGCATTCTTCCCCTTCAGCGACAATATCGAGCGTGCATTTAAGAGCGGTGTAAAATACATTGCACAGCCTGGCGGATCTGTCCGTGATGATGCGGTTATTGACTGCTGCAACAAGTACAACATGGCTATGGCCTTCACCGGCATGAGACTGTTCCATCATTAATGAGCAAAAAACGCTTATGCTCCAAAAGCGTTTTTTGCGATTTAACTTGTAAAAAAGAAGAATCAATGGTTCTGATATGTACCCTCTTTACTGGATAAACCGGTAAGGAGGGTACATATCATCTTGACCATTGGTCCTTCTTTTCATTTAGTCAACTAAATAGTATGTGGCGGATCCGTTGTTCAGTTTGATAAGGAACAGCTGTCCGTAGGTGGAAACGCTCTTTGCCTTACCGATGGTCTGAACCTTGTTAAGTTTCTCATCGACAATATATGCGGTTCCGCCGTCGATGATTGCTGCATGCTCAATGACAACTGTATTTCCGCAGGTGCCGGTATTGTTACTGTACATATCGTAATATGTTGCTTTGCCGCCTGCAGCAGCATATACTTTTGTTCCGTAGCCTACACCTATATCGAGTCCGTTGTGTCCGTAAGTTGATGCTTCATGAACGCTACATTTGTGATATGAATCTCTAATCTTGTCAAATCGACATTATACACATGTATAAAGGGCCGTGGACTTTCGCCTGAGTGGTGAAAACTAATCGGCTGATATTAGGAACTTATTAGAAAATTTAACAGAGGAATTCGAAATCAAGTCCCCGTCATAATGTCGGGGACTTTTGCATGGAATCTGCACAAATCTTGCAAATCACCCGAATATTAATATAATTGTTGTATAGGGTTTATTATTGAATAATGTTTGAGGGTATAGAATGAAAAAGTTTTTTAGTGTTGTGGCTTTGTTCGCTACAGTGGTACTTGTGCTTTTGGCACCGGATACAATGAGCAGCGCAGATACTTCCGGCTGTCCGTTAAGTGCTGACGGTGTTCACAATTTTTCTCCGTATGATACTGTACCTGAAACCTGTACGACCAGTACGGTATACATGGAGTGCAGTGAGTGCCATGCAACTACTAGTACGACTATTCCCGGGGGACTTGGTCATAACTATATCTTAATCGGAAGTTCAGTGGCGAGCTGTACCTCTGCCGGATATTCGGAATACGAGTGTACGAATTGCCGCGATATTTATCGGGATAATATTGTGCCTGCGACCGGTCACAGCTACAATCCGATTGAATATGTGCCTTCAACCTGCTCTGAAAGAGGCAGGTCTGTTTCGATGTGCTATAATTGCGGTATTATTTTGGAAAATGAATTACCGCTTATTCCGCACACATACACATCATCAATAATCGGAAACAGAATATATTACAGCTGCACAGAATGTTCGGCCTCTTATTCGGAGGAGATACCTTCGGCTCTTTTACCTACCCCGACTCCTGTGCCGACTGCAGTGCCTACACTCGTACCCACACCCGTGCTTATCCCTACGCCAACGGTAAAGCCTACGCCAACGGTAAAGCCTACACCTACAGTAAAGCCTACGCCAACGGTAAAGCCTACATCTACAGTAAAGCCCACACCAACGGTGAAGCCTACACCTACAGTTAAGCCCACTCCGACAGATGAGCCTATACCAACGGTGAAGCCTACACCTACTGCTAAGCCTGAGCCTACGGCAGAACCGACTGCAACTTCGGCACCTGTGCCGGAGGATAGCGATGCCGGGATAATTGAAGAAGGAAACAGTTCTTTGACGACTTCCGGAATGCCCGGAGCTGAACTAACTGATATCGAAGACTCATCTGAACCTACGGATGGTGAAAATATAACCGGAACAGAATCTGCTGCTGATACTGTAAGCGATGCGGAATCTTCAGACAGTGAAAATGTAAGTGAAACGGAATCAACAGATGATACTGTTAATGAATCAGAACCTGCAGACGGTGAAATCGGAAACTCAGAATCCACGATTGAAGGTGAAGACGGTGCAGAGGATTCATTGACTGCTGATGCAGGAACTGCTCCGGTACCGGAAAATGATGACTCTTTTGAAGATATAGATTTGAATGATGATGAAGTGCCGCTGGGGAAAATTGCAGCCATAGCGGCTGCAGCAATTGCCGGAATCGGTGCCGTAGCGGGACTCGGAATCGGTATAGCTAAAGCTGCTTCAGCCAAGAAGGCTGCAAAGGGAGCAGCAGCGGCTGCGGCAGGCACAGTTGCTGCCAAGACTGCAGCGGGTACAGCTGCAGGTACGGCGGTTAAATCACTCGGCAAACTTGAGGTTGAGTCGAAAGATATTGTATTATGTATTGAGAAAAATACTTTCGGCAAAGAACTGTCCTCTTCACTTACAGCCAGAAAGGTTGTGAAGGTCCATGAGCATGACTTTGCTGAGGTTTCAACTCTGCCCGAGGCAGTTAAGTCAGAAGGCGCGTCACTGGCTGTAGTAAGTATTAATGACAACTTCGGGTTCGCTCGTTTTGATGAACTGCGAAGACGGATTCTTGCGGATAGTAAGGATGTTTCTTTCGGAATGGTTGTGCCGGAATCACAGCTTGCTTTGGCAGAACAATATATAAAGACTGCAGCGGACGAAGGCGGTTCAAAAATATTCTGTGTGAGCGAGGATTCCTCTGCAGCAAAAGCAGTTACATCACTCATTCTGCCTGTTCTTAAAGCCGAGATTGATGTGAACAATTGTGCAAAGGCAGTCGGAAGAATTGCTGAATTGCTCGGATTTGATATCGTTGCGGATGTTATTGACCTTTTCATTGACGGAAAGGGAATTGCGCAGACTATTAAAGATAAAGACTTAAGTGTTGACGGTTTGTCGGAGATTGTCGGGGATATTGCTTCGATTATGGGCTTTGAGCAGGTCGGAGATGTTGCCGATCTGGTAAATGATATTAATGAAGCCGGCGGTGACATAAAAGAAAGTGCCGAGAATCGAAAGAAACACTCTGAGAAATAATAATTACTGTTTGGAGGAATTGCTCAATGAGCGGATATAAATACGAGGTGCATATGCATACCTGGCAGGGCAGCGCCTGCGGAAAGACCAGAGGTGAGGATTATGTTCAGGCATTTAAGGATGCCGGATACGACGGAATTATTATCACCGACCATTTTTTCAGAGGCAATACAAGACCTGACCGCAAGGTTGCCTGGGAAGATTATATCGATGAGTACTGCAAAGGCTACGAGGCTGCAAAGGAGGCCGGTGACAAAATCGGATTAAAGGTTTTCTTCGGTTGGGAGGAATGCTTCGGACCGGACGAAGGACTGGTTTACGGGCTCGACAAGGCGTGGCTTAAGGCACATCCCGAAATGCTTGAGTGGGATCATAAAACCTACAGAGAGAAGATTAACGAGGCCGGAGGAGCAATAGTTGAAGCACATCCTTTCAGGGAACGCGGATATATCAATTGTGTGAACCTCCATCCTTTTCAGTTCGATGCCTGGGAGGTTTCAAACTTCGGAAATCAACCTTATCAGGACGTTCTGGCTTACAATTATGCGAAGAAGCACGGTATTACAATGACTTCGGGAAGTGACATTCATGATGTTGCGGTTGTTGAGACTACTCCGTGCGGAATGGTTTTTGATGAGCCGCTTAATTCATCGAAGGATTATGCAGACCGTATAAAGTCTGGAAAAGGCTTTAAGGCACTCATTCCTGAGGACAGACAGATACTGATTCCGGAAATGAGAAACACTCTTCCTATGAGATTGTTTGATGAAAACAATGTGCCTAAGGACGTTACTTTTGAAGATTTATTCTGATTAACGATTTGTGAGAGAGCTTAACTGCAGCGATGCGGTTAGGCTCTTAAAATTTTTATTAAAATATACTATTCCTATTGACATAGTAGGAAATAGGTGATAAGATGACCTCACAAGAAACGGAAATCCGAATGAGGAAGGTACGGATTTTCGAAGGAAATCCGAATGAGGTAACGATGCATTAACGTGACCGAATGATAAAGGAGTAAATACTATGACAGTTAACAGAACAGTAAGAGACCGCATTCAGATTTGGGACGGCCGAATGTGCGGCTGAGAATACAGAAAATATTACAGTTAATGATACTTTATATAAAAATTTATGAGCTGCAGATGGCAGCAGAACGGAGATTATTATGGCAAATAAAAATTATAGATTTGAAACACTTCAGCTTCATGTAGGACAGGAACAGCCTGATCCGGCTTCAGATGCGAGAGCAGTACCGATTTATGCAACCACAAGTTATGTATTCCATAACAGCCAACATGCTGCTGACAGATTTGGCCTTGCTGATGCAGGCAACATTTACGGAAGACTTACAAACAGTACACAGGGTGTATTTGAAGACAGAATCGCAGCATTAGAAGGCGGTGTTGCAGGACTTGCAGTTGCCTCGGGAGCCGCAGCGATTACTTATACCATTCAGGCGCTTGCAAAGGCAGGAGAGCATATTGTAGCACAGAAGACAATTTACGGCGGAACCAGTAACCTTCTCGCTCATACACTTCCGCTTTACGGAATCGAGGCAAGCTTCGTTGATGCACATGATCTGAAGGCCGTTGAGGATGCTATACAGCCTAATACAAAGGCAGTATATATTGAGACTCTCGGTAATCCCAACAGTGATATACCGGATATCGATGCTATCGCGGCAATTGCACATAAACACAACATTCCTTTAGTTATTGATAATACTTTCGGAACCCCTTATTTAATCAGACCTATTGAGCATGGTGCTGATATTGTTGTTCATTCGGCAACAAAGTTTATCGGCGGACACGGAACTACCCTTGGCGGAGTTATCGTAGACGGCGGAACCTATGACTGGGCAGCAAGCGGAAGATATCCCTGGATTTCCGAGCCCAATCCCAGCTATCACGGAGTTAAGTTTACCGAGGCGGCAGGTAAGGCAGCTTTCGTTACTTACATCAGAGCGATTCTTCTTCGCGATACCGGAGCTACAATTTCTCCTTTTGCGGCATTCCTTCTTCTTCAGGGAACCGAAACACTCAGCCTTCGTCTTGAAAGACATGCAGAGAATACAAAGAAAGTTGTTGAATTCTTAAAGAATCATCCTCTGGTTGAGAGTGTAAGCCATCCGAGCTTACCCGAGCATCCCGATCACGAGCTGTACACGAAGTATTTCCCCAACGGCGGCGGTTCAATCTTTACCTTCTGTATTAAGGGCGGCCGTGAAGAGGCTTTCAAATTCATCGACAGTCTTGAGATTTTCTCGTTGCTTGCAAATGTTGCTGATGTAAAGAGCCTTGTAATTCATCCTGCATCAACCACTCACAGCCAGTTAAATGACGAGGAACTTGCGGATGTGGGAATTTACCAGAACACTATTCGTCTTTCCATCGGAACCGAGCATATAGACGACATTATTGCAGATCTTGAGAAGGGTTTTGCAGCAATTAAATAATACTGCTAAGAACAGCACAGGTTAATCAAGGCCTGTGCTGTCTTTCTTGCGGAAAGTCAAGAAATATGGTAATATCTTTTATAGATTATCTATAATAAAGGAGGTTCATTATGAGCACACCCCATAATGCCGCTAAACCCGGCGATATTGCAAAAACAGTACTTATGCCCGGAGATCCTCTCCGTGCTAAATTTATAGCAGATACTTATCTTGATAATCCCGTATGTTTCAATACGGTCCGCAACATGTTCGGATATACGGGCACATATAAGGGCAAGGAGATTTCCGTAATGGGCGGAGGCATGGGTATGCCTTCCATCGGAATTTATTCATACGAGCTCTTTAACATGTATGATTGTGACAATGTAATCCGAATCGGTTCTGCAGGTTCTTTACGTACGGATCTTGAACTTGGTGATTTGGTTATTGCTCAGGGTGCTTGCACTGATTCAAACTTTGCGCATGCGTTCTGTCTTCCCGGAACCTATGCTCCCATTGCTGATTTTGGTCTTCTTCGTAAAGCTGTTGAGACCGCTGAGGCGAAGGGTGTTAAATATACAGTAGGCAATATTCTTTCATCTGATGTTTTCTACGGCGGAGCTCCCGATGCGAACGAGCGTTGGGCTGACATGGGAGTCATCTGTATCGAGATGGAAGCTGCAGCTCTTTATATGAATGCTGCGAAGGCTAAGAAGCATGCTCTTTGTATGCTCAGTATTTCTGATCATATCTTCAAGGAAGGTGCATTAAGTGCCGAGGAGCGTCAGACCTCTTTCAGAAATATGATGGAAGTTGCTCTTGAGCTTGCCTGAAACCACCTGCACATGCAAGCCGGTTAAAGTGCTGCCGCGCCGATTGTGTGCGGGAGAAAGACAAATGCATTTATTTGCGATTTTTCAAGGGAAAATGTGCATACCAGGTTGACATGAGAGTGTCGGTATGCTAGCATATGTAGACGTTGGTAGAGGTGCATTGATTATAAGTATCGGGCCGGACATGTCACGCATGGCTGAAGGTTCGTGAAAGGATGATATGCCGAAATCGGTTCCTGCGTGAGGGGAATCGGTTGGTCGTTGGATTAAGAGTTCAACGACTGTCATCAATTTTGATGGAGCGCTACCTAAAGATACAGTTATTTAAGTGTGAGCTGTTCACACGTGGATATATGTGTACTTTAGAAAGTCGGCTCCGGTCGGCTTTTTATTATGCATTTTCGGATGAGTAAGCCGGCGGGACAGTATATTTATACGGAATGATGGAGGAAGATTATGAGCAAGAAGACAGTATTTACAGGAGCGGCAATCGCTATTATCACACCTATGAACGCAGACGGATCGGTAAATTTTGATGAGTTTAAGAAACTCATTGACTTCCAGATTGAAAACGGTACCGATGCAATCGTCGTGTGCGGGACAACAGGTGAGGCATCAACTCTTTCACACGAGGAGCACATTGAGTGCATTCGCTTCGTAGCAGAGTATGTAAATAAAAGAGTTCCCGTTATTGCAGGAACAGGTTCCAACAGCACAGAGACTGCTATTTATCTTTCGAAGGCTGCTGAGGCCGCAGGCGCAGATGCTGTTCTGCTCGTAACTCCTTACTACAACAAGGCTACACAGAAGGGACTTATTAAGCATTTCGGCGATACCGCAAAAGCTATTAATATTCCGGTTATCCTTTACAATATTCCCGGACGTACCGGTGTAAATATCGCTCCCGAGACCGTTAAGTACCTTGCCGACAACTTCGATAATATCGTCGGAATCAAGGATGCTACAGGCAACATCGGATGGACCGCGCAGACCTCTATGCTTTGCGGAGACAATATTGCAATTTACTCGGGCGATGATAATGCAATCTGTCCGGTTCTTTCACTCGGCGGAAAGGGTGTAATAAGTGTTCTTTCACACGTTGCTCCTATGGACACACATCTTATCGTAAAGAAGTTCCTGGACGGAGACACAAAGGGTTCACTTGAGCTTCAGCTTAAGTATCTTCCCCTTGTAAACCTTCTCTTCAGTGAAGTCAATCCCATTCCTGCAAAGGCAGCCTGCAATCTTATGGGCTTCAATGCGGGAAGTCTTCGTTCACCTCTTACCGAGATGGAGCCCGAGCACAAGGCAGCTCTTGCGGCAGAGATGAAGAGACTCGGAATTATTGCTTAATGAATAAATTATCGAAACGGAAGATGAATGCTTCCGTTTCGTTGTTAAAGAAGATATATGATCGGAGGAATGTATTATGACCAGAATTATACTTTGCGGCTGCAACGGAAAAATGGGCCGTGTTATCAGAAATATTGCTGCGGAAAATGAGAATACTACTGTTGTTGCAGGAGTTGATATCACACCCGGAGACGGAGAATTCCCGGTATTCGACAGTGCTGCACAGGTTGACGTTGAAGCCGATGCAATCATCGATTTCTCATCGCCCAAGGCTCTTGACGGAGTGCTTGAACTGGCAGTTTCGAAAAAAATCCCTGTAGTTTTGTGTACAACAGGCTACACTCCTGAACAGCTTGAGAAGATTGCCGAGAGCTCAAAGCAGGTTGCGATTCTTAAGTCTGCAAACATGAGTCTCGGTATCAATACTATGGCTAAGCTTATCGCAGAAGCAGCGAAGATACTTGCTTCGAACGGATACGATATCGAGGTGGTTGAGAAGCATCATAATCAGAAGGTTGATGCTCCCAGCGGAACCGCACTTTTACTCGCCGATGCAATGCAGAAGGTTCTTGATGAGGACTATGAATATGTTTATGACCGTTCCGGAAGACGTATCAAGCGTCCGAAGAACGAAATCGGTATTTCTGCGGTACGCGGCGGAAGTATTGTAGGTGAGCATGAAGTAATCTTTGCGGGACTTGATGAAGTCATTGAGATTAAGCATACGGCATATTCGAAGGCAGTATTTGCAAAGGGTGCCGTGAATGCGGCATGTTTCCTCGCCGGAAAGCCTGCCGGTATGTATGACATGACAAATGTTATCGCCTGATTAAAGTAGTACCTGCATTATAAAATCCCGTCAGCATCCGGAAACCGGATGCTGAAGCGGGTTTCATTAGGAAAGAGAGGGAATTGCCGTGGTTCTTTGCGGAAGCAATTCATACAATCAGAAGTATTATCTTGACAGCCGCTTTGAGAAACTTCCTTCACAGGTTAAGGATGAACTCAAAGTTATGTGCGTTCTTTTCACCGAAGAAATCGGAGGAGCAATTTCTTTAGAATTCGACGATGACGGAGAACTCGTTATCGAGACAAGCTGCGACGAAGGCGATTTGCTTTACGATGACATCGGTGCGGGTCTTCTTGTGAACAAGATGAGAAAAGAGCGCAGGGAATTTTTTGAAAGTCTTGAGCTGTATTACAGAATCTTTATTTTGAAGGAAGATTTGACCGAGGAGGACTGATCCTCATAAATAGAATGGAGAATAGTTATGCTGCTTTGTGTTGATGTTGGAAATACGAATACGAATTTCGCGGTATATGACGGGGACAGCGAGAAGGCTTTCTTTGCGATTACGACAAAGATTCCGAGAACATCCGACGAATTCAGTACCACAATCAGAAGTTTGCTTCATACGTATGAGCTTTCGGTAAAGGATATCGACGGCTGTATTGTATCTTCTGTTGTTCCGGGAATTATGCATTCGCTTATAAACGGTATTTATAAGCTTACCGGCGTCTTACCGCTTGAGGTAGGGGCAGGATTAAAGACAGGAGTAAAGATTAAGCTCGCCAACCCCAGAGAAGTGGGAGCGGACAGAGTTGTTGATCTGGTTGCGGGCTTTACCGAGTATGGCGGACCGCTTATGGTCATTGATTTCGGGACTGCCACAACCTACGATCTTATCGAAGAAGACGGAACATTCAGATACGGACTTACCTGTCCGGGTATCAGAATCAGTGCGAATGCACTTTGGAACGATACCGCAAAGCTTCCCGAAATCGAAATAAAGCTTCCGGATACCATACTTGCCAACGATACCGTATCAAGTATGCAGGCGGGCCTCTTGTACGGATGCATTGGACAGACGGAATATATGATTGAGCGCGTAAAGAAGGAAACGGGACTTCACAATATGAAGGTTGTTGCAACGGGAGGTCTTGGAAGAATTATTGCCGATGCGACGGATTCGATTGATGTATATGACAGAAAGCTTACAATGAAGGGCCTGAAGATTCTTTACTATAAGAATCAGAAGCAGTAAGACAGCATGAAGATAGGAAATACAGAAGTCGGCAGGGTGGCACTCGGACCCATGGCCGGCGTAACGGATATGCCTTTTCGGCTTTTGTGCAAAGAGCAGGGAGCGGACTTTATTTATACCGAGATGGTCAGTGCAAAAGGCATTCATTACAATAACAAAAACACAAGAGATCTGCTTCGCGTTGATGAGAGCGAGCGTCCGGTAGCTTTGCAGCTTTTCGGAAGTGAGCCGGATATTATGGCGGAAACGGCACAGAGGATCGAGGCAGGGAATTTTGATTTCTTCGATATAAATATGGGCTGTCCGGTTCCCAAGGTAGTAAACAATATGGAAGGCTCGGCACTTATGAAGAATCCGAAGCTTGCGGGCGAAATAGTCGCAGCGATGGTAAAAGCGGTAAAAAAGCCCGTTACCGTGAAAATTCGAAAGGGATTTACCGAGGACAGTGTAAATGCGGTTGAAGTTGCCAAGGTTCTCGAAGCAAACGGTGCAGCTGCGATTGCGGTGCACGGGCGAACCAGAGAGCAGTATTACAGCGGCAAAGCCGACTGGGATATCATCAGAGAAGTCAAGAAAGCGGTGTCGGTTCCTGTTATCGGAAACGGAGATATTTTTACTCCTTCGGATGCGGTCAGGATGTTTGAGTATACTGGATGCGATGCTGTGATGGTTGCAAGAGGTGTTCAGGGCAATCCCTGGCTGTTCAATCAAATCAAGACCTATCTGGACACGGGAGTTGAACCTCCCAAGCCTTCTTTTGACGAAGTTCTTGATATGATTCACCGGCACTCAAAGATGCTTGTCGATTACAAAGGTGAGGAGACTGCTGTACGTGAGCTGCGTAAGCATATAGCGTGGTACACGGAAGGATTTCCGTATTCGGCGAAGCTTAGGGCACGCGTGAATCTTTGTCCTACGATGGGCGGGGTGTTCGAAATGCTTGAGGAATATAGAAATAATACACATTTTTAACACTTTAACGCGACAAAATCATTGCGTTTTTGGTCAAGTGTATAAAAATTCAGAAAAGGCTTGCAAATTCATATTGATTGTAGTACTATGTGTAACAAAGTTATTCGGTGCGGACAAATGTCCGTCGGAGAAAAACACCGAAGAATAAATATAAATTATTCGGAGAGAAATGAAAAGCCTTCTTTTTATTATAAGGGAAGCGGAACGGAGGAAAGAAGATTATGGCAAAATTAAAGGCAGGTATTTTAGGTGCAACAGGTATGGTTGGACAGCGTTTTATCCAGCTTCTTGAAAATCATCCCTGGTTTGAGGTTGCTGCGGTTGCAGCCAGCCCCAGAAGTGCGGGAAAGACATACGGTGAGGCTGTGGGCGATCGTTGGAAGATGGATACTCCCATGCCCGAGGCAGTTAAGAATATGATTGTTATGAATGTCAACGAAGTTGAGAAGGTTGCCGCGGAGGTTGATTTCTGCTTCAGCGCGGTTGACATGACAAAGGATGAGATTAAAGCAATCGAGGAAGCATACGCTAAGGCTGAAGTTCCCGTTGTTTCAAACAACAGTGCGCATCGCTGGACTCCCGATGTTCCCATGATTGTTCCGGAGCTGAATCCCGATCATGTTGATGTTATCGAGTTCCAGAAGAAGCGCCTCGGAACCAAGAAGGGCTTCGTAGCGGTTAAGCCCAACTGCTCGATTCAGAGCTACACACCCGCTCTTCACGCTCTTCGTGAATTTGAGCCCGAGGTTGTTGTTGCTACAACTTATCAGGCTATTTCGGGTGCCGGCAAGAACTTCAAGGATTGGCCCGAGATGATTGACAACGTTATTCCTTACATCGGAGGTGAGGAAGAGAAGTCTGAGCAGGAGCCTTTGAGAATCTGGGGTCACATCGAGAACGGACAGATTGTTAAGGCAGAAGGACCCGTTATCACGACTCAGTGTATTCGTGTTCCCGTTACAAACGGACATTTTGCGGCAGTATTCGTAAACTTCAAGAAGAAGCCCACCAAGGAGCAGATTTTAGAGAAGTGGGCTGCTTTCAAGGGGGTTCCTCAGGAACTTGAACTTCCCAGTGCGCCCAAGCAGTTTATTCATTATTTCGAGGAGGACAACCGTCCCCAGACAAAGCTTGACCGTGATACCGAAGGCGGAATGGCGGTTTGCATGGGCCGTTTAAGAGAAGATAAGGTATATGATTACAAATTTGTAGGCCTTTCACACAATACTCTTCGCGGTGCTGCAGGCGGTGCCGTACTTATGGCTGAGTTATTAAAGGCTAAGGGATATATTTATTGATATATATTGATGTATCCGAATATCTTTGGGGGAGAATAAAATGGAAAAAGAACTTACTAAACTTATGGATTTTCGTCCTTCCATTCGTGTGGTTGATGCTACACTCCGTGACGGAGGACTTGTAAATGATTTCTACTTCAAAAAGGAATTTGTTCAGGCTCTTTACGAGACAAACAGAAGAGCAGGTGTCGACTATATGGAGTTCGGCTACAAAGGCTCAAAGGAACTCTTCGATGAGACAAAGTTCGGAAAGTGGAAATTCTGCAATGATGACGATATCTTTGATATTGTTTCTGGAACCACAGACGGACCTAAGGTAGCGGTTATGGCCGATGTAGGACGCTGCGACTTCAGAAACGATATTCATGAGAAGAAGGACAGCCCCATCGATTTGATTCGGGTTGCGACCTATCTTCATCAGATGCCCGGTGCCATTGAAATGATTGAGGATGCAAAGGAGAAAGGCTATGAGGTTTCATGCAATATCATGGCAATCTCAAACGGTCAGGAGTCCGATATCAAGGTTGCACTTGATCTTCTCGGACGTTCAAGTGTAGACTGCATCTACATTGTTGACAGTTTCGGTTCGCTTTATCCCGAGACAATGTCACGTGTTTGCGATATTTACCGCGAGGCAGCGGAAAAGTACGGCAAAAAGCTCGGTGTTCATGCTCACAACAATCAGCAGCTTGCATTCGCAAATACGATTGAGGCTGTCGGCGACGGAGTTGATTATCTTGATGCAACATACGCTTCAATGGGACGCGGCGCAGGCAACTGTGCAATGGAGCTTCTGCTCGGATTCCTTAAAAACCCCAAATACAAGGAGTATGAGGCAATCAAGTTTGTCGAGAAGTATATGATGCCTCTCAGGGAGCAGGGAGTTGTTTGGGGCTACGATCTGCAGTACCTCATGACAGGTCTTTTAAACCAGCATCCCCGTACCGCAATCGCGTTCACAAAGGCAAACAGAAGCGATTATTCAGAGTTCTATAAAGAACTCATGCTTGTAGACTGATATTATTAAACACATTGGACAGGGCTGTTTTCGCAGCCCTGTTCGTACGTAAAAAAAACATGGAATTAAATATGACGAAGGGGAATCCCTTCAAACTGATTATCAGATTTCTTATTCCGATAGTTTTGGGCAATATCTTTCAGCAGCTGTACAATATCGTCGATTCGATAATTGTGGGAAGGTATTTGGGCTCGGACGCACTGGCTGCAGTGGGAGCTACGGGAACGATTATGTTCCTTATTATCGGATTTATGAACGGAATGACAAGCGGTGTGGCTGTTGTCACCGCACAGCGTTTCGGAGCTCATGATGAGGATGGGGTACGTCACTCCGTGTGCAGTGCTTTTTTTATTGCAGGAATAGCGACTGCAGCGATTACTGCGATTTCACTGTTCGGAATGAGAGGCCTGCTTACTCTTATGAATACACCCGAGGATGTATTCGAAATGAGCTACACTTATATATTCACAATATGTGCGGGACTTATTTTTACGGTTCTTTATAATTTGACCTCGGCACTGCTCAGAGCCGTGGGCAACAGTAAAATTCCGCTGGTGTTTCTTTTGATTGCGGCGGGAATCAATGTTGTGCTCGATCTGGTGTTCATTATCGTGTGCGATATGGGCGTGTTCGGAGCAGCATTTGCAACTATTATTTCGCAGGGAGTTTCAGGTATTGCCTGCCTTATTTACATATTTAAGAAGACTCCTACGCTCAGTCCTTTAAAGGGCGACTGGGCATATTACCGTGAGCATGCGAAGATGCAGTTCAGAATCAGCATTCCGATGGCTCTGCAGTTCTCTGTAACGGCCATAGGAACGCTTATAGTGCAGGGAGCCTTAAATACTCTGGGTCCGGTTGTAATGGCTTCGTATACGGCTGCCCAGAAGATAGAATCGCTTGCAACCATGCCTTTTCAGGGAATGGGCGTGGCAATGGCGACGTATTCGGGACAGAACCGCGGTGTGGATGACTATGTACGCATAAAGCGCGGCGTGTTGAGCGGCGCGATAATAACCGTTATTTACGGAGTGGTTATAGCTGCCTTGCTGATAACCACGCAGCAGTATACCATTCCTATGTTTATCAATGAAGATCCTACGGCAATACTTGCCTGGGCGAAGGTTTATTTCGGTATCTGTCCGTTCTTTTATATTCCTCTCGGACTTATTTTCGTATACCGCAATGCACTTCAGGGAATGGGCTACAGTGTTACCACTCTTCTGGGAGCGGCCATCGAGCTTTTAAGCCGCATCGTAACCTCGTTCTATGCGATTAAAAATGAAAGTTATGCGGGAGTATGCTTTGCGAATTCTTTTGCATGGCTGAGTGCGGGAATACTTCTTTTGGTATGCTATGAAATAGTGATAAAGAAGGAACTTCAACTAAGAAAAAATAAATCGATCGGTGTTAATTAACTCTCGGACCGTGCCGATATAAATAGCACAGAGCCACGGAGGGCAGCAAATGAAAAGGATATCGTTTGCTGCTCTTTTTTATTTTGAATGGCGCGCTTCAAAATATAGTATTCGTGGTATTCGAAAGGAGAATTCTTTGATAATTGATTCCTACGCAATAGGAATGGAATCCAACAGGACATTTATGTCCGTGAGCAAGGAAGCGCGAAGCTTCAGCCTAGGGGCTGAAAGCGCAGAACAGGCACAGGCCGGTTTTGCGGATTTTATAACATATACAGAGGATAAGGACGGAACGGTTATTGTACCCATAAAAGCAGAAGACAATAAGAGTACTGCGGATTCTCTCGGAGAGACCATAGAGAGCATGAAGCAGGTAAGTGCAGTGAGGGTGAATCGTTTGTGGGAACAGACTTTTAAGTCTGAGGTTAAAAATCGAACGCTCGATTACCTGATAAGGCTTTTGTACGGCGACAGAATACCTGCGGAACTGAAGGACAGACTTACGGATACGAACGTAACCGGCGGACAGCAGGCAGCACCCGCCATATCGGGTATCGATGCCGGGTCGGTGATAGGATTGTCAACGGTTACAACATATCATTATATCGAAGAACAGGAAAGCACTGCGTTTAAGACCACGGGAACCGTAAATACGGCGGACGGACGCAGCATAAGCTTTGATGTCGAAGCCGAAATGAGCCGTTCGCTCATCGAATGCACCGGAATAAATATTAACGAAACGTTCAGACTGACCGATCCTTTGGTAATTAATCTTGACGGAAATGTTGCGAACGTCGAGTCGCAGAAGTTTTATTTTGACTTGAACAGTGACGGAGAGCAAGAAGAGATGTCGATGCTTGCAAAGGGATCGGGATTCCTCGCAATCGATTTGAATGACGACGGTATAATCAATGACGGAAGCGAATTGTTCGGAACAAAAAGCGGGAATGGTTTCGAGGACCTGAAAAAGTACGATCTTGACGGAAACGGCTGGATTGACGAGGCTGACAGGGTTTACGGATTGCTTAAAGTCTGGACGCAGGGAGATGACGGCAATATGAAGCTTATCGATCTTAAAGAAGCCGGAGTCGGAGCCATGTTTCTCGGAAACAGCGATACCGAGTTTTCGTTGAAAAATGCTGCCGGAATTACCGATGCCGTTATCAGAAAAACAGGGCTGTTCCTGTTTGAAGATGGAAGGAGCGGAACCCTGCAGCAGGTTGATATGGCAGTAAGCTGATTATGCATCAAGTTTACAATATTCACCATTGAACAGAACAAGATAATTCGATACACTAAAGATTGGATATGCTTGATAACCATCGGGCATGTCTTCTCTTTAGTGTATTCTAATTTTAACGGATTGCCGACCGAATGAAACGGTCGGCAGTCTGTAATACGGAGGTTTATAATATGAGTTTTGACAAATTTGCACATTTTCTGTATCAGCCCTGTGCGCCTTTGGGACCCGATGGTCGTCTGGCGACGGGCTCACCCGCACACATTGCCCTTTCACTTGAGGCTGCATGCGAAGGTATGGTTCTGCTGAAGAATGACAACAACGTACTTCCTCTCGCAAAGGGTACAAAGGTTGCTCTGTTCGGAACCGCACAGTTTGACTATGTGCGCGGAGGCGGCGGATCGGGAGATGTTACAACCGCTTACACAAGAAATATTTACGAGGGCTTCAAGATGAAAGAAGAGGAAGGCCTTGTAGAGGTATTCGAGCCTGTCAGTGAGCTTTTCAGAAACAGTGTTAGGGAGCAGAAGGAGAAGAACGGTCAGGGCTCACGCTGCGAACAGCCCGAAATTCCCGCATCCCTGCTTGCTTCGGCGAAGGAGTTCACCGATACAGCAGTATTTTCAATCTGCCGCTATTCATGGGAAGGCGGAGATCGTAAGGGTGTTGTCGGCGACGGTGATTATTACCTTTCAAAGAGCGAAGAAGAACTTAAAAATACTCTTGCCGCCAATTTCAAGAATGTAATTGTTGTTCTTGATGTCGGAGGCGTTGTTGATTCACAGTGGTTTAAATATGACGACAGATTTGCGGGTGTACTGCTTGCATGGCAGGCAGGTATCGAAGGCGGTCTTGCGATTGCCAATACCGTATGCGGTCTTTCAAACCCTTCCGGACGCCTTGTGGATACTTTCCCCGATTCGTTCGATGCATTCCCTTCTTCGGAGCATTTCAACGATTCGAAGGAGTATGTGGACTATACCGAAGATGTATACGTAGGATACCGTTATTTCGAGACTTTCCCCGAGATGAAGGCTCATGTAAATTATCCTTTCGGATACGGTCTTTCATATACCGGGTTTAAGACTGAAATCGAGAATGTGAAAATTGGAACCTGCAAGAGTGAAGGTATTGCATCCATCAATAAGTCCGATGTTGATTTCGGTGCGGTAACCGTCAGCGTTAAGATTACAAACACAGGCAAGGTTGCAGGAAAGGAAGCGGCAGGCCTTTACTACTGCGCACCCGCCGGAAAACTCTTTAAACCCGCGAAACAGCTTGCTGCATTTGCAAAGACGGGACTGCTTGCACCCGGACAGAGCGAGACTGTAGAGCTCAAGCTTGCGTTTGCGGACATGGCATCGTTTGACGATCTCGGCAAGGTCGAAAAGTCTGCGTATATTCTCGAAGCGGGAAAGTACAGCTTCTTTGTCGGAACCGACGTTACAAAGCTTATTGAGGCAGAACGTGCCTTTGAACTTGGCGATACAAAGGTTGTCTGCAGGCTTTCATCTAAGTGTGCACCGAACAAGCTCGCGAAGCGTCTTTTGGGAGACGGAAGCTATGAAGAGCTCAAGTGCGACGATTCACCGGTCAATACCCGCACTACCTGCTATGACGGCTGGAAGGTACCCGAAAGACGTACCATCATCGGAGAAGTTGAGCATTGCGTATATCCTCTTGCTACAGAGACAGGTATCGATCCCGAGGGTATTAAGTCAAAGGTAAGTCCCAATTTCATGGATGTCGTAAGAGGCAGGCAGTCTCTTGATGACTTTGTAGCGATGATGCCTGTTGAGGCTATTATCGAGATGCTCGGCGGTCAGCCCAATACCGGTGTTTCGAATACTTTCGGTATGGGTAACTTCCCTGAGTACAATATTCCCAATATCACTACGGCCGACGGACCTGCAGGTCTTCGTATCGATGCAGGACGAGGTGTTACAACAACCGCATGGCCTATCGCTACGATGCTTGCATGTACCTGGAATACCGAGCTTGTTGAGAAGGTCGGTGCGGCAGGCGGTCTTGAGGTTAAGGAAAATCATATCGGTCTTTGGCTGACTCCCGCAATGAACATTCACAGAAGTCCTCTTTGCGGACGTAACTTTGAGTATTATTCGGAGGACCCTGTTATTACGGGTAAGATGGGTGCGGCTATGATTCGCGGTATTCAGTCACAGGGTGTAGGAACCAGCATGAAGCATTTTGCATGCAACAACAAAGAGGAGAACCGTTTCTGCTGTGATTCGCGAGTTTCCGAGCGTGCTCTTCGTGAGATTTATCTTAAAGGCTTTGAGATCGCGGTTAAGGAAGCGGATCCCTGGACAATCATGTCTTCATACAACCTTGTAAACGGCACTTATTCCTCGAGAAACCATGACCTGCTTACAGGTATTCTGCGCGGAGAGTGGGGCTATGAAGGAATGGTTACTACGGATTGGATGAACTGGAGCGGTCAGGACCATGAGGTTATCGCAGGAAACGATCTGAAGATGCCTAAGGGCGAGCCCGAGGTTCTTTACGAATCATATAAGGCAGGCAAGGTTACACGTGCTCAGCTGGAACTTTGCATCAAGCGAATCTTAAAGACGATTCTTAAGTTTGACTGATTGATTTGCGGATGTACGCTTTACGGCAGACAAAAGAACTGATTATATGAAATAATATGAGTCTGACGCGGCTTGACATTTATGTCGGCTTGCGTTAGACTCTTTTTCGTAATAAAACAGAAAGAGGTAAGTATCATGAAAAGAATTATTGCTTTCATGATGCTGCTGGCTATGACGACTGCACTTTGCGCATGCGGCAAGGGCGGTACGGATAAAGACGGCGAAACTACCGATTCGGTTTATTATGGCGGAAAAATAACGGTTGGAATAACCCAGGATTTGGACAGTCTTGACCCACACAAAGCAGTTGCGGCAGGAACAAAGGAAGTTCTGTATAATTTATTCGAGGGCCTTATCAAGGTCAGCGATAACGGAGAGTTTGTTCCCGCAGTTGCAGCCTCTTATGAGATTTCACCCGACGGACTCAAGTACAAATTCGTACTCAGAGACGGTGTAAAATTCCATAACGGTAAGGTTGTAACAGCAGAGGATGTTATATATTCACTTAAACGTGTGGCCGGACTGTCAGACAATCCCGAGGAGGATGTTCTTACAGTATCGGCTTTTTCTATTGTTTCCGACATATACAAAACCGAAGACGGAGCTGTAGAGGTTGTTCTTTCTACTCCCAATACAGAACTCATCGGCTTCTTCACCAGCAGTATCATTCCGTGTGATTACGCGGACCAGGCTTCGTTCCCCATAGGAACAGGCCCTTTCAAGTTTGTTTCTTACGAGCCGTTACAGAAGATTGTAATGGCTAAAAACGCCGATTATTATGTAAACGGCGTACCTTATCTTGATGAAGTTACTTTCAAGATTAATGCGAATACCGATTCCGCATTCCTCGAGCTTCGAGGCGGCAGCATCGATGTATTCCCTTACCTTACAAACGATCAGGCGGCTCAGCTTGATGGTGTAATGGATGTTGTTGACGGAACCATGAACCTTGTACAGGCTCTGTTCCTAAACAATGCGGTTGCCCCTTTCGATGATATTCGTGTTCGCCGGGCAATCTGCTATGCGGTTGACCGTCAGGCCATCATCAATATGGTTGCAGGCGGCAAGGGCGAAATTATCGGAAGCAACATGTTTCCTTCCTTCAGTTCATATTATGATGCAAGTCTCGTAAACAACTATGCATACAATCCCGAGAAGGCAAAGGAACTCCTCAGGGAAGCAGGACTTGCGGACGGATTTACCTTTACCATTACCGTTCCCTCGAACTATGACTTCCATGTAAAGACCGCAGAGGTTGTGGTTGACCAGCTTTCAAAGGTTGGCATCACTGCGAAGATTGAGCTTATCGAATGGGCATCATGGCTTTCAGATGTATACGGCGGAAGACAGTATGAGTCCACAATCATCGGTCTGGATTCAAAACTTGCGCCTTCGGACGTACTCAGATTCTATCCTTCGACGGCTTCGAAGAACTTCGTAAACTACAACAATGCAAAGTTTGATGAAATTTTTGAAAAGGCAAAGAATACTACCGTTGAAACGGAGAAGGCAGCATATTACAAGGAACTTCAGAAGATTCTGACAGAGGATGCGGCTTCTGCATATCTTCAGAGCCCTGCACAGCTCGTGGCTGTAAGCAAGAAGCTCGGGGGCTATACTTTCTATCCTGTATACGTTCAGGATATGAGCACAATTTATTTCAAGGAGAAACCCTGAGTAAAGTTGCGCTGTTGCGCAAATTAGGGTTGACCGGTTGCGCATAAATGAATACAATTATCAGAGGGCGGGGATTATCCTCGCCCTTACAGTGTTTTTATACAGATGTTTTTGGTATGAATGTCTGCTGCTGTACGGCTTTTTCATGCAAAAACGAATAACGTCAAAAGGAGGTCTGCGTATGAATTTTTATGTAAAAAAGTTAATATCTTTTGTTGCTACGATTCTTGGTGTGGCCGTCCTGTCCTTTTTGATGTTTCAGGTTATTCCCGGAGATGCTGCGATATCGAAACTCGGCACGGATGCAACTCCTGAGGCTGTAGCGGCTTTGCGTGCAAAGTACGGGTACGACAAGCCTGTCGGCGAACGTTTTATTCACTGGATAGGCGGTGCGGTGAAAGGTGATTTCGGAAAGTCCTTAAGATATGAGACAAAGGATGTTACGGAGCTTATAAAGGATTCGCTTACTGTTACGCTCACGCTTGCTGTATTGTCGATTTTTTTGATAGTTGTTATTTCGATTCCTCTGGGGCTTATTTGCGCTTCTAAGCCCGGTGGGGCGGTTGATCGTATATCCGATGCCCTTACGGTCGTTTTTATGGCTATTCCGTCGTTTATACAGGGCATTCTGGTTACTCTTATATTCGGACTGATATTTAAGGTATTTACTCCGGGCAGTTACAGGAATCCTTCGGAGGATTTGCCCGGGTTCATATATTTCATGCTTTTTCCCGCAATAAGCGTTGCTGTACCCAAGATTGCAATGACCGTACGCTTTATGAAGACTGCGGTAAAGGAAGAACTGACCAAGGATTATGTGAGAACCGCACGCGCGAAAGGCAATGATATAAAGGGCGTTATGTGGAAGCATGTGTTCGGCAATTCGCTGATGCCGGTCGTAACGTTTATCGGCCTTATAGTAGCGGAAGTTCTTGCGGGCAGCATCATGATTGAGCAGGTGTTTAATTTGCCGGGGATGGGAAGACTTCTGGTAAATTCGATTTCAAACCGTGATTTTAATGTGGTTCAGGCCATTGCATTATATATTGTTGTGGCTGTTTTACTTGTCAACCTGCTCGTTGATATACTTTATAAGGTTATAGATCCGCGTGTATGACCGAATGAAAGAGATAAGGATTTTCGAAGAAGAAGGAGGAAAAATGAAGAAGTTAAATCGTGGCTTAAAAATAGGAATCTTCTTGTGTTTACTGGTTTCTATTCCTGTCGTCCTGTCATTTTTCTGGCTCCCGTATGAGGCAAATGCCATGAATTACGAAGCGGTATTTGCTAAACCTTCTTTAAAACATTTATTCGGTACCGACAACTTCGGACGTGATATTTTCTGCAGAGTCGCAGAAGGTACAATGGCTACGTTTCTAATAGCTCTTTTCACCTCCTGCGTGGGGGCGCTTATCGGCGGCATTGTCGGGGCTCTTACGGGATACTTCGGAGGAGTTGTTGATGAGATACTGATGAGAGTAAATGACGGACTTGCATCGTTTCCGAGCGTATTGCTTGCGCTCGTGGTTGTCAGTATTCTCGACAAAGGTACTTTAAATATATGCATAGCTCTCTCGATTGTTTTTATTCCGAGCTTCGCAAGAATCATGCGATCGGAATTTATGGCTCAAAGAAGCCGTGACTATGTGGCCAACGCAAAGCTTATGGGTGCGGGACATTTGCGAATCATGTTCGTTCATATTCTGCCTAATACCTTACCCGTTCTCGGTTCTTCAATGCTTGTGGGAATCAATAACGCAGTTCTTGCGGAAGCGGGACTGAGCTATCTGGGCCTTGGTGTTCAGCCTCCGGATCCTAGCCTTGGAAGAATGCTTTCGGAGGCTCAGGTTTATATTTTCGGTGCACCGTGGTATGTTACGTTTGCATCCCTTACAATGATTGCCGCAATTTTGGGTCTGAGCCTTGTAAGCACCAACCTGGGAGTATCCCCGCTTAATTTCAATAAAATCAAAAAGGAAATTGAGCAAAGGCGATTGGCGGAGCTTGCGGACAGGAAGTATCCAATAGGGGAAAATAAACCCGGCACCGAGGGGCAAAGTGTTGAAACCTTCAAATCGGATGCGGAAAACAGTAAAAATGTACCGTGCCTTGAAATAAAGAACCTTCATGTGGGTTTTATAGGCGAGAACGGCGTAAGAGAAGTAATTAAGGGGATAGATTTTGATCTTGCGGAAGGAGAAATCCTCGGAATTGTCGGTGAATCGGGTTCCGGAAAGAGTATGACGGCTCTTTCGATTATGGGAATCGCTCCTGCCGAGTCAGCGATTGTTTCCGGCGATATATTGTACAGGGGACGAAGCATTGCGGGACTTGACGATAAGGCAATGAGCGATATTCGAGGTAAGGAAATAGCAATGATTTTCCAGGAACCTATGACTTCGCTGAATCCTGTCCAGACAATCGGAGAACAGCTTGATGAGATGCTTGATCTGCACGCCTCGTATCTGACTCCGGGAGAGCAGCGCACAAGAGTTTTGGAAGCTTTGTCCGATACGGGGTTGAAAGAAGTCGAAAAGCTTTACAATATGTATCCTCATGAGTTGTCGGGAGGAATGAGGCAGCGGGTAATGATTGCCATGGCTTTGGTTGCCGGAGCGAAAGTTGTTCTTGCGGATGAGCCCACTACGGCCCTGGATGCCGATATTGCCGGTGTTATCCTTGATATTTTCCGTGAGATCAACAAAAAGTATGGAACTTCGGTTATCCTTATTTCACATGACCTGGAGGTTATCGCAAGAATATGTAATCGTGCGATCGTGGTGAAAGACGGTACAATCGTTGAGGAACTCGATATCTATGAAGAGGAAAGCAATAATGCCGGCAGTGTAAGCTTTGAGGAACCGAAAACCGATTATGCCCAAAGGCTTCTTAGGGCTGCTTTTGCGGATACGTCATACATCGGTTCTCGGAATGAATGTTTGGAGACAATTGTAGAACTTCGAAAATTCAGCGTTTTTTATAAAAACAGAGGCAAGGGTGTTTTCTGCGGGAAAAACCTTAAGCAGGTGAATTTCGATGTTGATATGGACATCGGACGCGGAGAGTGTGTCGGTATTGTCGGACCCTCGGGATGCGGAAAAACAACTCTTGTTAAAGCCATTGCGGGCCTGCAGAAGTATGTTGCGGGAGAAATGAAGTTGAAATGCGATAAACCCGGTATGGTATTTCAGGATCCTCTCAGCAGTTTGAACCCTGCGATGAGAGTCGGCAGGCTCCTTGAAGAGCCTTTAAGAATTGGTGGCAGAGCGAAGGATAAGGAACGGGCAAAAGAGCTTGTTGCGGCTGCTTTGAAGTCTGTAGAGCTTGATGAGACACTTGTATCACGCAAGGTTTCGCAGCTTTCAGGAGGCCAAAGACAGCGTATTTCCATCGCTTTGAACATAATATTAAATCGTGAATTAATTATTCTGGATGAGCCGGTATCTGCACTCGATGTGACCATCAGAGAACAGGTGCTTGAGCTGCTCATGAGACTTAAGGGCGAGAGGGGATGGACCTTTATCATTATTTCTCATGACAGAAGACTGGTTTCAAGGATATGTGACACGGTTTACAGTGCGGAGGACGGACATGTTGTTAAAATACGTTAAAAAATACTGGTTTCAGTATCTGATGGGAATTCTGGTACTGTTTGCGGTAGATTTGTTCAGCGTCTACATACCTCAGTTTACGGGTGAGGTTACCAACGGATTGAGTGACGGAGCATTCGGCGCTGATGATGTGGGAAGATGTATTCTTTTGATCTTCCTTTGCGGACTCGGTATGGCGATAGGACGTTTCGGATGGAGATGGTTCCTGTTTATTACAGCCCGCAAGATTGAGCGCGGTATGCGTGATGATTTGTTTGAGCATCTTACGGGTCTTTCACAAAAGTATTACAACGAGCACAAGACCGGTGATCTGATGGCTCATTTTACAAACGATATTGCTTCAATCAGAATGGCAATCGGACCTGCGGTTATCTCGGTATTCGATGCGGTTGTTATGACCATTATGGTGCTTGCGAAGATGATTCTTTATGTAAACGGGCGTCTGACTTTGATAGCCTGCATACCGATGCTGTTTATTCTGATCGGCGCTATCTTTTATTGCACCAAGGCCGACAGACTTTATGAAGAGAAGAACGAAGCTTTTTCGGTGATGAGTGACAAGGTTCAGGAGAGCTTTTCGGGTATTCGTGTCATAAAAGCATTTGTGCAGGAGAAGCGCGAGAAAGAAGAGTTCATGAAAGTCAATGCGAATAACCGCTCGAAGATGATGCGCGTTATCAGACTTGATATGTTCTTCGGACCGGGAATTGAACTTATTATCGGAATCTGCCGCGGCATTACGCTCATATACGGCGGATACATGGTTTATACCGGTAAGCTTGATATCGGACAGTTCGTAGCGTTCAACCAGTACATCGGAATGCTTGTGTGGCCCATGATTGCCGTAGGAGACAGCGTAAGTGCTTTTACTCAGGGACATGCGGCACTGGTGCGTATCAGAAAGATTATGAGCGCAAAGCCCGATATTGTCGATACAGGAAAAGACAGCGGCATCGATTCTCTTAAGGGTGAGTTTGAATTTAAGGATGTTTCCTTCAGATATTTGCCGGAACTCACAGATACTTTGAAGCATGTTGATGTTAAGGTACCTGCGGGAACCACATTGGCCGTCATCGGAAAAACCGGCTGCGGAAAGACGACGGTTGCAAACCTCCTGGTGCGTTTGTATGAAGTGACCGAAGGACAGATTCTGTTTGACGGACATGACATAAAGGATATCCCGCTTTCGGTGTTAAGAACCGGAATAGCCTATGTTCCTCAGGACAACTTCCTTTTTTCGGATACGGTTCAGGCCAACATTGCCTTCGGAGTTCGTAAAAAGATTGATATTCCCGAAGAGAAGTTTTCGCTCTCGACATTCAGTAAATCCCAGGATGAAATCGGTGAATACCTCGACGACGATCAGTACGGAAAGTATGAGGTTATCGATAAAGCCTATGATGATCTCGAAGCGGTTCAGGAAGCCGCAAAGGCTGCCTGTGTACACGACAATATCGAAGACTTCCCGAAAAAGTATGCAACGATTATCGGTGAACGCGGCGTAACGATGTCGGGCGGACAGAAGCAGAGAAGCTCGATAGCAAGAGCGCTTATGAAGAATGCACCCATTCTTATTCTGGACGATTCTCTTTCGGCCGTAGATACCGATACGGAAGAGCAGATTCTCGGAAATCTTAAAGAAAACAGACGCGGAAAAACTACAGTTATTATTGCGCATCGAATATCAACAATTCAGAATGCAGACAAGATAATGGTTCTTGAAAACGGAGCGGTTGCGGAATACGGTTCTCACGAAGAGCTTATGAAGCTCGGAGGAATTTACGAGAGAATGTATGAGAAACAGCAGCTTGAGAAAATGATTGATGATATAGAGGAATAATAACGATATGAATGAGAAAAAAATAAAAGGAAAACGAAACGTTTTTAAACGACTTATGTCATATGCGGTTCCGTATATGCCGCAGATGATTGCCGCATCGATCATGATGCTTGCAACGACTGCTCTCGAGCTTTATGTTCCCACTTTGCTTGGTGATGCAATCGATATGTTTACGGAAGGACAGGAATACGGAAGCATAAAGCATCTCGGTGTTCTTTACCTGATATCTATGGTTGCCATGTTCTTCCTGTATATCGGCCAGATGGGGCTGCTTCGAAAAACAGGCCAGGATATTGTCTATAATATGAGAGGCGAGGTTTTTGAACACATTCACAAACTTCAGCTCGGATTTTTTGACGTTACACCCGTCGGAAAACTTGTAACTCGAGTCACAAA
>JAZLGZ010000032.1:0-4436 GCA_045616585.1 Lachnospiraceae bacterium | reverse complement strand
TACTATATTTGCATATGTTTGCGGAAAGCGGAAGAATATTTGTTTTACGGACGAAACTGCATTGAAATATCAGGTCGGACATCATATAATCTTACAGTACATCTTTAGTGCCGGATGGACAGTAAATGGAAGGATAAACCGTTACCTTATGAGGGTGACGGGAAAGATTCTGATATGAAGAGAGAGAAAAGTTTTATAGTTGGGACGGGAGTGATTATAGGAGCTATATCCACACTTCTCGTTTTGTTCGGAAATCCTGCGAATATGGGTTTCTGTATTGCCTGCTTCCTCAGAGATACTGCGGGAGCTTTGGGATTTCACAATGCCGGTATAGTTCAGTACATCAGACCTGAAATCATCGGTCTGGTACTCGGAAGTGCCGTTATTGCAACAGTAAAGAAAGAATACGCAGCAAAAGGCGGCAGTTCACCTCTTACAAGATTTGTTTTGGGCATATTTGAGATGATCGGATGTCTGATGTTCCTGGGATGTCCTTTCAGAATGATATTGAGACTTGCAGGCGGAGATTTCAATGCACTTTTGGGTCTTGTAGGATTTGTCGGCGGTATATTAACAGGTGTATTTTTCCTCAATAAAGGATACTCCCTCAAGAGAAATTATAAGCTTCCCGCCTCTGAGGGACGTATTTTCAGTATCGTTATGCTGATTCTTCTTGTCCTTTTGGTTGCGGCACCGGAGTTTATAGCTTTTTCGGAGGAAGGCCCCGGTTCGAAGCATGCGTTCTGGGCAATCAGCCTTGCGGCAGGCATTATTGTAGGTATTCTTGCCCAGCGCACCAGACTTTGCATGGTCGGCGGTATTCGTGACCTCGTCCTTTTTAAGGAGAACAAATTGATTTTAGGGTTTATTGCTGTTTTCGTAAGTGCACTTGCATGTAATCTGATTCTGAACGCTGTTGCTGACGGAACTTTCTTTAAGCTTGGATTTGCCGATCAGGCAGTGGCACATACAGACGGGTTGTGGAATGCCCTTGGAATGTATCTGGCCGGATTCGGATGCGTCCTTTTGGGAGGATGCCCTTTAAGACAGCTTGTTCTTTCGGGAGAGGGCAATTCAGACAGTGCAATTACGGTACTCGGACTTATTACCGGAGCTGCCATTGCCCATAACTTTGGTCTTGCTTCAAGCGGGAAGGGTCCCACCGCAAACGGAAAAATCGCCGTAGCTGTGGGAATAGCTGCAGTATTGCTGATTGCTTGCGTGAATACGTTTGCAAAGAAGGGAGAGCAGAAATGAAAGAAATTGATGCAAGAGGTCTTTCATGTCCTCAGCCTGTAATAATGACTAAGGCTGCTTTGGCATCGGGCGATAAGGAATATATTGTTTGGGTAGACAATGAGGCGAGCAGGGAAAATGTTACCCGCTATGCAATCAACATGGGTTACAGCGCAGCAGTGGAGTCTGTGGAAGATGAATACAAACTTAAGCTTTCAAAAGCCTGAAATTTTTATAGCTACTTTCTATTCACATTTCGGAGCCATCCGCTTTAAAAAAGGCTGCGATAAGATTAATGTGGAGGCGAAGCTTATGCCGGTGCCCAGAAATCTGAGTTCGAGCTGCGGGACCTGCGTACGTTTTGAAGCATTGAACGCATGCCCGTTGTCTGAATGGCCTACGGAAGCTGAGCAGGTAGTGCGCATTGCTGATGGCGGAAACAGCTACGAAGAGATGTACAGGGCAGAGGGAAGCTGATTGAGGAGGACAAGATTTGGAGACTAGGGTGAAGCTTACAAAGCTTGCGAAGTGTGCCGGATGCGGGGCTAAAGTAGGAGCGGGAACTCTTGCGAGAATGTTGGATGGTTTCAAAACCAACTATGACCCAAATCTTATTGTAGGGTATGATAAAAGTGACGATGCGGGCGTTTATGTCATTGATGATAATACGGCACTTGTTTTTACTACGGATTTCTTTCCGCCGATAGTAGATGATCCGTACCTTTTCGGACAGATTGCTGCGGCAAATGCACTGAGCGATGTGTATGCCATGGGTGGAACACCGAAGCTGGCGCTCAATGTTTTTTGCGTGAGCAAAACCATGGAAAAAGATACGGTGCACGAGATTTTAAGAGGCGGCTATGACAAAGTCTATGAAGCGGGGGCTGTGATTGCCGGAGGACATACTATTGAAGGAGAGGAACCGGTTTACGGTCTTGCGGTAAACGGCTTTGTAAATCCCAAGAAGGTCCTTACAAATTCGGGAGCTAAGCCCGGAGATGTGCTTATTCTCACAAAGCCTCTGGGAGTCGGAATACTCACAACCGCAATCGGAGCGGAATTTATAGAGGGTGAAATAGTTGACAGAGTTTATCGCCAGCTAAGCTATCTTAATAAATATGCCTGCGAAGCAATGCTTAAATACAATGTACATTCCTGCACGGATGTTACGGGCTTCGGCCTTATCGGTCACAGCTATGAGATGGCGCAGGGAAGCAATGTATCGGTGCATATTACAACCGACAGTCTCATATATTATCCGGAGGCGCTTGAAATGGCGCGAATGGGAATGATTCCTGCCGGAGCATACCGCAATCGTGAATATGCTTCAGCCGATGTTGTGAAACGTAAGGATATTGACCTGGCCCTTGAGGATATACTGTACGATCCGCAAACCTCGGGAGGCCTTTTAATGGCGGTTCCGGAGGACGAAACGGAGTCAATCTTAAAAGAACTGCGCGAGAAAGTGCTTACGGAGTGCTTCGTTGCGGGATATGTTACCGAAAAGTCGGAGAATGCGGTTTACATTGAATGACTTAGTCAGGAGGACGAAATGAGATACCCTAAATTTTTGGAAAAGAACGGAAGAGTAGGATTTATTGCTCCTTCCTTCGGATGTTCCACGGAACCTTACATAAGTTTATATGAGCGCGCTAAAAAAGAATTTTTCGGAAAGGAATACCGGATTGTAGAAGGCCCGAATGTTCATACAGACTGCGGAATCGGAAAGTCAAACACTCCGCAGGAATGCGCCAAAGAGGTAAATGATTTTTTTATCAATGACAGGTGCGACGCAATTATTTCGTGCGGTGGCGGAGAGACGATGTGCGAGGATCTGCCTTTTATCGACTTTGAAGGAATAGCAAAGGCAGAACCGAAGTGGTTTATGGGCTATTCGGATAATACGAATCTTACTTTTACGCTTCCGGTGCTTTGCGACACTGCTGCAATATACGGCCCCTGTGCATCGACCTTCGGTGCCGTGCCTCTTCATTCTTCGCTTACCGATGCCTTTGACGTAATGTGCGGAAAAAAGGACAGTGTATCGAATTATGACAAATGGGAAATCGAGTCTTCGCGTGATGATGAGAATCCTCTCGCAGGCTATAATGTTACGGAACCGTTTAAACTCAGAAGCTTTATCGGAAGCAGGGAAATTACGTCAGACAGCGAGGATATCAGGTTCAGCGGACGACTGATCGGAGGGTGTCTTGACTGTCTGGTAAATATGGCAGGTACCGAATTTGCCCGTGTGAGTGAGTTTGCGGATAAATATGCTGAGGATGGAATTATCTGGTTTTTGGAGGCATGTGAACTCAACGTAATGAGCATAAAGCGTGCGCTTTGGCTGCTTAATCAGAACGGCTGGTTTAAGAACGTTAAGGGCTTCCTTATCGGAAGACCGATGCTTTATAACGATGCATGGGGAGATTTCGGACATATAGAATCCGCGATGTCGATACTCGGACAGTTCAATGTTCCCGTGATACTTGATCTTGATATCGGACATCTTCCGCCTATGATGCCTATTGTGAGCGGGGCATGTGCGGATGTCGGGGTTGTCGGGAACTCATTTGAAATGAAATACCGATTTGAATAAAGTTTAATAAAGGAGGATATACATGAAAGTTTACGGAGCGGAAATCTGCATTGACTGCAGAAACTACAAAGCAATCCGGAATGCAAGGGGATTCGAAGCAGAGTATGTCGAGATTACGGAGAACACAACAAATCTCAAAGAATTTTTGGCTATGAGAGACACCGATTCTGTTTTTGATGAGGTTCGGGCTCACAACGGTATCGGTATTCCTTTGTTTGTAAACGACGACGGAAGAAAGACTCTCGATATCGATGAAGCATTTTCCTGGATAGGACAGGCTCCCGTAAAGGACGAAGAAATCGTGGAGCGTATAAATACCTGCGGTGTCAGCGGATGCAAATAATGCAAGAGGTTAATATTGTAACTGCTGCAATAATGTAAATAATGCGGCGATTTCAGATGCGGAATATATAATTGATGATTGAGCAAATATAGAGCCGGGGGCCAATAAGCCTCCGGCTCTGTTACTGTGCGCCTTGCGGCGCACGTCACTAATGGATGAAAGTTCCTAATCCGCCCTAGTAGTGGGAAGGATACAGCTGAACACCAAGGGTGCCCATCGTGAGGTGGAATCTGAAGGAAGGTGTAGGCAAATCTCTGG
>JAZLGZ010000031.1:0-20407 GCA_045616585.1 Lachnospiraceae bacterium | reverse complement strand
GGCCCGGTAACGGGTCCGTGCTGTGTAAACCCCACTCGAAGCAAGACCAAACAGAAGACTATACGGCGGCCCGTCGTGTCTTCGGGTAGGTTGCGTTCTGTCGTCCAAAGGCGGCAGAGGAGCTGTTCGGTAACGGACAGTCAAGAAAGATGATCGTTTAATACAGAACCCGGCTTATGGCATGGCAAATCTTATATAAAGCTATTAAGAGTACCTGACAGGTACTCTTTTTTTCGTGGATTGTCAGGCGGATTAAAAAACACGCGAAAATACCATGGCTCTAGTTTGAGAAGGTTTGAGAAATTGATTTAAAATGAACGTGATTCATATAAAATGAGAAAAAAGTGAATAAATACGATGAGAACGGATAAAATGTGTAATTGCTACGACACTGCGGGAATGTTGTACTTCTTTTACGTATAAAATTAATAATGCTGTGGGGCAGGGAGTAAAAATTCTTGTTTACAAAGGTAGTGGGAGTTTATGGATTACGTAAGATTTAGGACCAGATTGAAAGACATACTGAAGCAAAAAGGTATGCGAATGAATGAGGCAGCCTATGCAATCGAAAAGAAACACGGTTACATAAGTGCTGTTATCAGAGATGAGCAGAATATGAATGTCCGGGACTTTCTTAATCTGTGCGACGCAATAGGTGTCAGTCCTCAGGATTTCTTCAATGAGGAAGTGGAAGATCCTTCCGCTGTATACGAACTCATTCTGGAGGCCAGGAACCTTAACGGCAAACAGATAAAAAGTATGCTGGAAATGGTTCGTAATCTTAAAAATTGATTGCAGCGCGGGCAGGAATAAACCAAAGGGGGTAGGAGTTTATTATTCCGGCGCGAATATATAATAATTGGAACCAATCTATTACGGATATTCTGAACAGAGCGTTTATGACAGAATATACCGGGGAGGAAAAAATCAGAGTTATTTCCGAAAACACGTTTGAGGTGGACGGTGGAACAACAAAGCGTTATTACTGGGACTATCTTAACCGTGACAGGAAGGACGGCAAAATATGGCTTGTGGAACTGCGGGGTTCTCAGGGTAACGGGGGTATGGTAAGTTACTGTGACGAACTGGTCATATGTGTGCCCAATATGGCAATCGTTGAAAACGGCGATTGCAATAAAAACGACAGGCTGTACTGCATTATAGATACGCCTGTAAATGTAATAAGATATCCGCTGCCCGTTGTCAGGGTTGATGGGAGTGCGGATTTGGAAAAATTGCTGAAACTTGCTGTCTGCAATCGTTGAGCATTATCTGTCATACAGGTAATATTTTATTTTTTTACCCACAGTTGAAAAAAAGCACTTCTGATATTATAATGATTCTGTTAAAAGGTTTTACCTATCTATTTCTGTTCAATTCAAAAGATTCAAATCGATTCCCAAAGATTTAATTGCATATGGAGGCTATTATGGATTTTGAAAAAATGTCCTTAGCGGATTTACGCAGTGCTGCAAAGGAAAAAGGTGTTAAAGGATATTCCGCGCTGAAAAAGCAGGAGCTTATCGAATTGCTTTCGGCTTCAGAAACTTCGGCTGCGAAGGTTGAGGTAAAGGAGACCAAAACAGCTGCTGTTGACGGAATCGTGCCCGAGAAATATGAGTCGGCAAAGACATCGTTCTTGTCGAGACCCGCTGCTCCGGGCAGAGAGGACAGAACTGTTTCGGACAGAAGAGCGGATGGCCGAACCGATACAAGAAACGACGGAAGAAATATAAACAGAAGTTCATACGGAGCCGAGGGACGCAATGCCCGCCAGTATGAGCAGCGCGGACCTCAGGATCTCCGTAACCAGCGTGACGGCCGTTCCGCACGTTCCGAGCGACAGGAACGGGCAGATCGCCTTGAACGCCCGGAACAGAGAACGGAACGTCCCGAGCAAAGAACGGAGCAGAGAACGGAACGTCCCGAGCAAAGAACGGAACGTCCCGAACAGAGAATGAGAACCGATTTCAGGCAGCCGTCTGCAGCGGTTTCGGGAAGAATTGTTCCGACATCAAAGATCACAAGCGAAGAACGGGAAGCACTCGATCCGCTTATTTCTCCCGATATCGAGCAGCTTGACAGCGGCGAGACCAAAACAGGTATCCTTGAAATTGTCGAGAACGGATACGGGTTCATCAGATGCGACAATTTCCTTCCCGGTGAAAACGATGTATATGTTTCACCGGCTCAGATCAGGAGATTTAACTTAAAGACCGGAGATATTATTACCGGCAACACAAAGATAAAGACAGCAACAGAGAAATTCAGTGCGCTGTTATATATAAAGGACATAAACGGTCTGCATCCTTCAGAGGCGGTAAAGAGACCTAAATTTGAAGACCTTACACCCGTTTTCCCGAACTGCAGACTTCATCTGGAGACACCCGGCTGTTCGCCTGCGATGAGAATTGTCGATCTGCTGTCACCTATCGGCAAGGGGCAGCGCGGTATGATTGTTTCCCAGCCGAAGGCCGGAAAAACTACCCTGCTTAAGCAGGTTGCATCGGCACTTACAAGAAATTATCCCGATCTGCATCTTATTATTTTACTTATCGATGAACGTCCCGAGGAAGTTACCGATATGAAGGAATCCATTCAGGGACCGAATGTTGAAGTTATTTATTCTACCTTTGATGAATTGCCCGAGAACCACAAGCGTGTTTCAGAAATGGTTATAGAGCGTGCGAAAAGACTTGTTGAGCACAAGAAAGATGTAGTCATTCTCCTTGACAGTATTACCAGACTTGCCAGAGCTTACAACCTCACCGTTACCGCAAGCGGAAGAACGCTTTCGGGCGGTCTTGATCCCGCGGCTCTTCATATGCCCAAGAAGTTTTTCGGTGCTGCAAGATGCATGCGCGAGGGCGGAAGTCTTACCATACTTGCGACCGCTCTCGTTGAGACAGGCAGCCGAATGGATGATGTTGTATTCGAGGAATTTAAGGGTACGGGAAATATGGAGCTGGTGCTTGACCGCAATCTTTCCGAACGCCGTATTTTCCCTGCCATCGATTTGCCGAAGTCAAGTACGAGAAGAGAGGATCTGCTGCTGAATGCAGATGAGGTTGAGGCAAACAACATTCTGCGAAGAGCCTTCAATTCCAATAAGTCCGACGATGCTGTGGAACGTATTATCAACATGTTTGCGCATACAAAATCAAATCGCGAGTTCATCGAAGTGGTAAAGAAAACAAAACTTTATTAAGGTATTGATTTTTATATTTTTTCATGATATACTTTTCTGGCTGTATGTCCGTGAGGAATTATCCGGAGGCTGGTGCCGGCGGACATAGACAATAATTAGTGAGGTGAAAGCTATGAGAGAAGATATCCAGCCTAAATATTATCAGGCTAAGGTTACCTGCAACTGCGGTAACGAATTCGTAACAGGATCAACAAAGTCAGAGATTCACGTAGAAATCTGTTCAAAGTGCCATCCCTTCTACACAGGACAGCAGAAGGCAGTTCAGACACGTGGTGCTATCGATAAGTTCAATCGTAAGTACGGTCTTTCAAACAACTAAATTTACGACTAATGAAGGTTGGAGTTATTCGGTAACTTCAACCTTTTTACGTTTTTTGGAACATTTTTACTATTTTGAGTTACCGCTGAAGAAGTGTTTGCGGTATTCAGGAGGCGGAGATTTTTATGAAGGGATCAGGAATCGGCGGACAGGCCGTCATGGAAGGCGTTATGATGAAAAACGGCGACAAGTATGCCGTAGCTGTCAGAAAGCCTGATAATGAAATTATCGTTGATGTTAAAGAGCATAAGTCTCTGGGAAGTTCAATCGGATTAAACAAGGTTCCGATTCTTCGAGGAGTTATTGCATTTATAGATTCACTTACACTCGGTGTAGGTACACTTACATATTCGGCAAGTTTTTTTGAGGAAGATGAGAACGCGCCCAAGGATGAGGCTTCCGTAAAGAAGCAGCAGAAGCAGGAGAAGGCCATGATGGCCGCTACTGTGGTTGTTTCCGTTATTCTTGCGGTCGGAATTTTTATGCTCCTTCCTTATTTCCTTTCACAGCTGCTTAAGAGTCTTATTTCTTCGGCTCCTCTGCTTGCACTGGTGGAAGGTATTATCAGAGTTTTACTCTTTGTAGGATATGTTGCTGCAATATCCATGATGAGCGATATCAAGCGTGTATATATGTATCACGGTGCTGAGCACAAGTCCATCAACTGTATCGAACACGGGCTGGAGCTCAATGTGGAGAATGTCAGAAAGCAGACCAGATTCCACAAGCGCTGCGGAACCAGCTTCCTGCTTATCGTTATGCTTATCAGCGTGGTTTTCTTTATGTTCATTCGTGTTGATAATGCATGGCTGCGAATTGTAGTAAGACTTTTACTGATTCCCGTCATTGCCGGTATTTCGTATGAATTTATCAGACTTGCGGGCAAGTCCGACAATAAAGTGGTTGGCTTATTGAGCAAGCCCGGTATGGCACTTCAAAGACTTACCACACGCGAGCCCGACGATTCCATGATCGAGTGTGCGATTGCTTCGGTTGAGGCTGTATTTGATTGGAAGAAGTTCCTTGAGGACTATGACAAGCCTTCGACCGCAAAGGGATGCTGCGATTATTCGGTATGCGCCCCCACATCCGTAGCTGATGCAAAGGAGGAAAATGCAGCAGAAGCTTCGAAGGAAACAGAAACAGCCGCAGCCGGTTCTTCAAAGGACAAAAAGGCAAACGCAAAATCGTCCAGGAAGAAGCTTGCAAAAGAAAATAAGCCTTCAAAGAAGGCTGATGCGGAAGTTAAGACGGAAGTAAAGACCGATGCCGAAACGGAAGTTAAGACGGAAGCAAAGACCGATGCCGAAACGGAAGCTAAGACGGAAGCAAAGACCGATGCCGAAACAGAAGTAAAGGCTGAAGCAAAGGCAGAAGCCAAAACAGAAGTGAAAACCAGGAATGATTTCAAGCGCCCCACACTTGTGGACGATGACGAGGATGATGAAATTCTTCAGAAGCTTGATCAGTATTTTGTTTTATCACAGAAGAAGGACGAAAAATGACATATTTTGAGGCTTGCAGACAGGTACAGCAAATGTTTGAAGCGGCCGGAGTACCTGAGCCTGCAATAGACGCAAGATATCTCGTGGAATTCGTGGGTGACTTTACGGAAGCAGGGTATCTTCTCGAAAGAAACAGTGAGATGCCTGCGGAGCTTTTCGAAAAGCTTATGTCACTTGTCAAGAGGCGCTGTGAGCGCGAACCTATTCAGTATATTTTAGGCAGTCAGGAATTTATGGGACTGCCTTTTATATGTAATAAGGACTGTCTGATTCCCAGGCAGGACACCGAGATTCTTGTGGAAAGAGCAATGAAGGCCGTCGCTGTGCTTCGAAGCGAAAAGCAGAAAAAGGATGGGTCGGATATACGCTATATCGATATCTGCACCGGAAGCGGATGCATACCGATATCGCTTGCGAAGCTCTGCGGCATTAAGGATGCTTCGGGAACGGATATATCCGAGGGCGCACTGAAAGTTGCGGGCAGGAATGCAAAACTCAACGCTGCGGAGGTAGCTTTTTTTGAGTCGGATTTGTTCGAAAAAGTTGAAGGAAAGTTTGATATTATTACGTCGAATCCTCCGTATATCGATACCGGACTGATTCAGGGACTTATCCCCGAAATTTGGCAGTATGAACCCCGTATTGCACTTGATGGCGGCGAGGATGGATTGATTTTTTACAGAAAAATAGCAGGTGATGCGCCGAAGTATCTGAAGAACGGCGGATATCTGCTTTTTGAGATTGGAGATACTCAGGGCGAGGCGGTTGCCGGACTTATGCTTGAGAACGGATTCAGCGGCGTAAGTGTCCATAAGGACCTGGCGGG
The DNA here is from genome assembly GCA_045616585.1 of Lachnospiraceae bacterium. GTDB lineage: Bacteria > Bacillota > Clostridia > Lachnospirales > Lachnospiraceae > RUG11977. Next base: position 14,549 of record JAZLGZ010000031.1, on the reverse strand, counting down.
TCTTGACAGAGTTGTGGAAGGAAGACTGTATGTTTGATAAGCTTGAAGATCTTTTGAGACGTTTTGAAGAAATACAGAATGAATTGAGCGAACCTGATGTGGTAAACGATCAGACCAGATTCAGAAAGCTCATGAAGGAGCAGAACGATTTGACTCCTTTGGTGGATAAATATACCGAATATAAGCAGGCAAAGCAGACTATTGACGAAAGCCTTGAAATGCTTGAAACCGAGTCCGACGAAGAGATGCGCGAAATGCTCAAGGCAGAGCTTGCGGATGCAAGACAGTCTGTGGATGACTGTGAAAGAGACTTAAAAATTCTGCTTCTGCCCAAGGATCCGAATGATGACAAAAACGTATTCGTGGAAATACGTGCGGGTGCGGGCGGAGATGAGGCTGCGCTTTTTGCTTCGGAGCTTTATCGTATGTACAGCAAATACGCCGATACTATGCGATGGAAAATCGAGCTCGTTTCTTTGAACGAGAGCGGAATCGGCGGTTTTAAAGAATGTGTATTTATGGTCAATGGCCAGGGTGCATACTCGAAACTCAAGTATGAGTCGGGAGTACACAGAGTACAGCGTATTCCGGTTACCGAATCCGGCGGACGAATTCATACCTCCACAGCAACGGTTGCAATCATGCCCGAGGCTGAGGAAGTGGATGTTCAGATTGATATGAATGACTGCAAGTTCGATGTGTTCCGTGCATCGGGAAACGGCGGACAGTGTGTCAATACTACGGACTCGGCTGTCAGACTGACCCATATTCCGACGGGAATCGTCATCTCCTGTCAGGATGAGAAATCGCAGCTCAAGAACCGCGATAAAGCACTGAAAGTTCTTCGTGCGAAACTCTATGAGCTTGAGCAGGAAAAGGCGCACGATGCTGAGGCCGACCTTAGAAGAAGCCAGGTCGGAACAGGTGACCGTTCGGAGAAAATCAGAACCTATAACTTCCCGCAGAGCAGATGCACCGATCACAGAATAAAGCTTACTCTTTACACTTTGGATGATGTAATGAACGGAAGCCTTACCGAACTTATTGATTCACTTACAGCGGCAGATCAGGCTGCGAAGCTTATTAAGATGAGTGAGGCACAATGAATTTGAGGCGGATTTGAAATGGAGATTATTTCGAGCAGTAAGAATGAAAAAGTAAAAAGTATTGTTGCACTGTCGAAACACAGAAAGAACAGAACCGAAACGGGACTGTTTACCGTTGAAGGCCTGAGAATTGCCGCAGATACGGTGAAATCCGCTTCGAAGCTGATTGAAAAAATAGTTGTAAGCGAAAGCTTTTTAAAAAGCCGCGCCTGGGAGGAGTACCGCGAGTTTGACGGAAGCGGTTTTCCCGAGAATTATCCCGTCATGGCGGTGACCGACAGCGTATTTGCCTCTATGAGCGAAACCGTTACTCCACAGGGGATTATGTGTGTGGTCAGGCAGCCTGTTTATACTTATGAGTCTATGACTGCTCAGGAAAGAATCAAACTGCTGATTCTTGAAGATATACAGGACCCCGGAAACCTCGGAACTATGATAAGAACCGCTGAGGCAGCAGGAGTAAACGGTATCATTATGAGTAAGGGAACTGTCGATATTTTCAGTCCAAAGGTTACCCGCTCGACTATGGGTGCCATTTTCAGAGTGCCCTTTGTTTATACGGATGACCTCCCCGGTACGCTCGACAGGCTCAAGGACGACGGGGTAGATGTTTATGCGGCTTATTTAAGGAACGGTACCCTGTACAGGGATGTAAAATATTCAAAGCGTGCTGCGGTAATGATAGGCAACGAAGGCAACGGTCTGTCGAACGAAGCGGTGGCCCGCGCACGTATGAATGTCTTTATTCCGATGGAAGGCGAGGCAGAGTCGTTAAATGCTGCGATTGCTGCAGCTCTTCTTATGTATGAATTGTAAATATTTTCCGAATCGGCTCCCGGCTTGGTTGACAGGGAGATATATTTCGGTATTTGCGCGGCAGCCATGACGGCTGCTGCTTTTTTGAATAAAACGGGACCTGAAGGACGATACTTGCACCGAATTGCGCAGAGTATTATACTTTAAATTGGATATTAATACGGAAAGAACAAGGAGTATCGTCAAGATGGGAATCAGATCGGTAAAGTTTCGTGGAAGACACAATTCGTGGAAAGCACTGCTGGTGCTTGTTACGGGAAGTCTGAGCATAATAGCTTTTATTGTGATGGTTGTTCTTTCGGCGGTGCACAACGCAGCGGCACCTTATTTCGGTACGATAGGCGTTATCAGCGCAATTGCTGATTTGTCGGGCATAATTGTATCCGTTATGACGACAAAAGAAAGAGATATTTATATGTCGGTTCCGATAGCCGGAATGGTTGTCAACGGATTTGGATTTTTAATGTATGTCATTGTTTATATAATGGGAGCAGTCTGAATTGCAGATTCGAACGGCAGATTATTTTTACAAAAATGTCATAGGATTGCCACAGAAATGTTCTACCATTGTAGCATGGACGTTATTTACATAAGCATTAACTCTTTATGGAGGAAGCGGATGATTAAGAATAAAAGGTACAACAGAATACTGATATTTCTGCTGGTGCTTGCACTCGTTATACCGATGCGGCCGGTTTCACGCGCCAATGCGGCGTCAACCGCGAAGGGCACTGTAAAAGCGACTACTCTGAATATGCGAAAAGGTCCGGGTACCGGCTTTGACAAGGTTACTTCGGGCGGCAGTCCTGTTGTGCTTAAAGCGGGACAGGAGCTGACTATACTTGCACGCGTTAATGACTGGTATTATGTTAAGGCGAACACAGGCACGGATACCGTAAAGGGGTATTGCTTAAGCAAGGCTTCGGGCTCTGTATACATTGAGCCTGCCAAGGGAGCCGATATTCCCGATATGTACCGCAAGGGTGCTGTTAAAGCCACAAAGCTTAATGTCCGCAAGGGACCGTCGACCGGCCATGCCATCGTTGAAAGCGGCGGTGAGAAAGTTGTACTCGGAGTGAAGGATACCGTTGCCGTAGTGGAAGAGATGGACGGCTGGTATCATATTTTCGTGAATTTCAACGGCAATAACGTGGAAGGTTATTGTCTCGGTGAATATATAGAAGTATCGGGAGAAGCTTTTGTTGAGACAGAGTATGCATTCGGAACGGTAAATGCCACAAAGCTTAATGTCCGCAAAGGACCGTCGACCGATTATGATATAGTGAAAGTTTCGGGGGAGAAGGTTGTTCTTACCTTAGGTTATAAGCTTACGATTCTTGACGCTGTCGATGGCTGGTATCATGTTTCCGGAACTTTTAGCGGCAAGTCTTTTGAAGGATATTGCCTCGGAACATATATTTCACTCGATGACAACTCACCGATTCCCGGTGATGCGGGTCAGACCGATAAAGAGGATAAAACCGATCAGCCCGGCGCTACGGAGAACGAGAGCGGCGAAACCGGGAACGACAATCCCGGAAGCGGCGAAGCGCAGACTCCGGAGGATGGTCCTTATGTGCCTTTATCTCCTACGGATCTTTCACACGGAGTGCCCGAAGGCTATGAGCTTGCAACCATGAGCTTCAGCGCAAAGTATGCGATCAAGGCTAAAGTCAATGCGGCAAACGGGCTTAATCTTCGCGTAAAAGCAGGAAGCGGCGAAGACGTTATTTCGGTGCTTCAAAAGGATACGGAAGTTACGATTATCAACACGACTTCGGTTACTGCCGAGGATGAGAACGGCAAGTCCGTAAAAACCAAATGGTATAAGGTTGTCGCCGATATCGGTGGCGAATACAGGGCCGGATATGTTGTAACGGATTATCTGACCATTACCGAATTTGAGGGGGTTACGGCCAAAACCAGTGCCTCGAATCAGGTCATGCGAAAGAGCCTCAATAAAAAGACTCATGTGACAACCTCCTCGGGAAAGACCGTAAAGCTTGCAAAGTCCCTGGAGGTGAAGATTATCGGTGATGCAACCGCAAAGGATGGAACCAAGTTCTTTAAGGTTGAAGCGGTTTACAAAAAGAAGACCTTTACCGGCTTTATTCCCGCTATGAAGCTCGCACTCTGCCAGACACAGTCGAAGTATAACGCCGATTATCTGGTGAAAAAGAGTGAAAGCGGCGACGATTCTGATAATAATTCAAATACCGAGACGGAGCCCGATGAAAAGGATGACGGAAAGTACTCGTTTATCGGTGCTAACGCCAAAATCAAGGAAGCGGCGGGACTTACCGTACGTGTTGCTCCGAGCAATTCTTCGGAGATGATTTACACTTCGAACGGAAAAGCCGTAATGCTTTATACCGGCGATTCCGTAGAAATTGTCGATGTAAGCACCGAAGGTGATTTTGTATGGTGCTATGTAAGATTTTACTTCAATGACAAAGAGTATAAAGGATATATAAGATCGACTCACGTTGATGAAGATGCGCTGATGACGCTTATGGGCATTAACGACGCAGGGACTGAGGATGAGGTTGATTTTGAAACCCGCCTTGACAAAGAGGGGTTTCCGGAGAGCTACAAGCAGGGCTTAAGAGAACTTCATGAGCTTTATCCTTTGTGGGAATTCAAGGCGTTTCATACCGGTTTGGACTGGAATGAAGCGGTGCAGAATGAGGCACAGGTCGGCAAGAGTCTCCTCCCAAATACAAGGAGCCTTGAGTGGCTGTCTTTTGAACCCGGAGCCTACAGCTGGAAAACGGATACCTTTACCGTATTCGATGCACCTGCATGGGTAGCAGCTTCCGAAGATGCGGTAAGATATTTTATGGACCCCAGAAACTTTCTGACATATTCGGGAATTTTTCAGTTCGAACTCTTATCTTACAATCCGAAATATCAGACGCTTGACGGTGCGGCTGCAATAATGAAAACCTCGGCTTTCGGCAATAATGCGAAATATACTTATACGGATGATTTCGGAAAGAAAAGAACGGTTTCGTATCTCGATACCTTCTATATGGCTGCGGAGTATTCGGGCGTAAGCTTGTATCATCTTGTTTCGAGATCGAAAAATGAGATCGGAAACAATCCCAGCAACAGCGTCAGCGGTACGGTACCCGGTTATGAAGGCCTTTACAATTTCTATAATATCGGAGCGAACGACAGTAAAATTTCCGGACAGAATATTAAAAACGGACTTGAGTTTGCAAGAAACGGCCGCGGCGGAGAGACCATGAACAAGCTTTTAATGATTTCATGGAACAACCCTTTCAGGGCAATCATGGGAGGCGCGTATTTCCTGGGCTACAATTATGTAAATAAGGGTCAGAATACGTTGTATTTTGAGCGTTTCAATGTGGTAAACGGTTATTACCCGAATTACACACATCAGTATATGACCAATGTCGAGGCAGCGGCAACCGAGGGGCTTTCAACCTCCAGAGGTTATATCGATGCGGATAAGATGCCGCTGGTATTCCTGATTCCGGTGTACTCGAGCATGCCGGATGTTCCGTGTGCCGCACCCGAAAAGGCATACAATCCCAACAACTGGCTTAAAACTCTAAAAGTCAGTGATGCGAACGGAAACGAATATTCACTTACTCCCACTTTCGATTATACGGTGAAGCAGGATTATACACTTATCGTAGATAATTCGGTTGATACGATAAAGATTGATGCGGCAGCCGTCAGCAAGCTTGCGACTATCACAAGCAAGAGCAAGTTCAGTCTCAAGCCCGGAATCAATAAGGTAAAAGTGAAGGTTCAGGCCGAGAACGGTGATGTGAGAACGTATCTGATTAAAGTAATGAGAGAGGATGATCCGAATATAGAAGTGCCTGACGAAGACGAGGAAGAAATCGGCGAACAGCCTATAACTGCTCCGGAAGAAACGGGCGAGGAGAACGGCGGTCAGTCCGCCGAACCCGAGAGCGGAAGCGACATAATCGATGAGGCTGTTTGGACAGACCCCGATGCGTAAGGCATGTATATAAGTCGGAGAATTAACAGATGAAAAGATTTGCAAAATATAAGCTTATTCTTGCGGTACTTCTGTTCGGACTGGTGATGATATCACAGCCTGCGGCTGCAGTCAAAGCGGAGAGTGCAGCGTTCGGCTTTTCGAAGGTTGAAGAGACCGTAAGAGTCGGAGATGTTATAACGGTTGTTCTTTCGGTTGATTCGGCCGTTCATACCGGTGAACTGCATGGATTTATATCATACAACAGCAACATGCTGGAGTATGTGACAGGTCCCGGATGTATAGTCGGAGGCGAAGGAATATTAAGAATCGACGAGGATGATTTCGATGAGAACCTTTCGGTACGAAAGTATACGATGTACTTTAAGGTGCTCGGAATCGGTTCGAGTTCGATTGCGATGCGAGGCTCACCGGAAATTTACGAGTCGGATACAGGCTATCTTATGTCGGTTTCGATGAGTCCGTTGGAGATAAATGCGGAAGCTGCCTACAGAGCTTCTTCCGATTCCAGACTTGCGGTACTCAAGGTCAATCCGGGTAAGCTTGACCCCGAGTTTGATCCGGAGACTCATGAATACCATCTGACTGTTCCGAACGAAACGACTTCACTGATTGTAAGTGCGAAAGAGAATCATACCGGCGCAACCGTGAAGATTGAAGGAAACGCTTCACTAAACGTCGGACAGAACAGAGTTCTTATTCTGGTTACCGCAGAAGACGGCAGCAACGGAAAGTATGTTATATATGTAGTACGTGAAGCGGCAAAGGATACTTCAGCTCCCGACGGCAATTCCGGAACGCAGGGCGATGCCGGCGGAAACGGTGATTCAACTTCAGCACCCGATTCGGGAAAGTCGGATGACCCATCGGCTGAAATCGGTGATTCGCAGGGTCAAAAGCCCGCAAACGTTTCGGGAGACACTTATTTTTATGTATCGGATGAAGAGGAGAAAGCCATATTGAATATCGGTTCACGATACATAATATGCAGTGATGCTTCGGATGTTAAGATTCCTTCCGGCTACAACAAAACCAGTATTAAAATCAGCGGTCACAAAATAACCGCTTATGTTCCCTCGGATGATGCCGCAAGTGATTTTCTTCTGCTTGTTCTTTCACGTGACGGAGCCGAACCTGAATTATACAGCTTCGACAGAGCTGAAAAGACAATTCAGCGCTTTTACTCGGTGCGCACAGGGTCTGCATCGACAACCGGCTCGGGATATTCGACAATTGAAGAGCAGGAGCTTGTAGACGGCTATAAAAAGAGTATGTCGAATATGTCTTTGGTTATTGCAATCCTAAGCGGTGTAAGCATGCTGCTTTTGATTTTGACCATAAGCATGGCACTTAAGAGACGCGACGGTTCGGATAATGATTACCGTCCGAGACGTTCCGGAGGCACAAGAAGCTCAGGAACACGTTCATCGACATCTGCGGGACGACGCAGTTCGACTTCGGGAAGAAGCAGCGGCAGCAGGCGGTAGACGGACGTATAAATGTAAAAATGATTATGGGTGGGATATTTGCTGATAATTGTGTCTGTTTTTAACGGACACTTATGAGGCAGGTCCCACCCGTTTCTTATTTCGGTGCAGCGGCATATTTGAATATGACTTGACGCAACGAGGGACAGCTGTTATATTATACGTATAACAGCGAAGTACTATTATAAGAAACGGAGGGTTGCGTGATGATATATTACATAGATTTCAGCAGTGACGAAGCTTTTTATATGCAGCTGCGCAACCAGATTATTATGGGAATAGCGACTGCCAGCCTGCAGGATGGGGAGAGTCTCCCGTCCGTGAGGGATATGGCGGAAGCCATCGGAATCAATATGCACACGGTCAACAAAACCTATGCAATGCTTAAGCAGGAAGGATATCTGCGCCTGGACAGAAGGCGCGGCGCGGTAGTATCAGTGAATTCGGACAGGCAGCATCGCCTTGAAGAGTTCAAAGCGGCACTTAAGGTAAATCTTGCCGAAGCGCTTTGCAGCGGTCTGTCGGTTGAGGATATACACAATATGGTTGACGAAGCCCTGAAAGAGATACTCGGGGAAAAGGGAATGTGAAGGATTTATCAGCATAACCGCTGATGGGGATAAGTAAAGAACGGAGAACAGAATGCTTTGTGAAATTTGCAATACCAGAGAGGCTCTGGTGACTTATACGGAGATTATTAACGGGCAGAAGAAAGAGCAGCACCTTTGCGAAAGCTGTGCCGGAAAACAGACGCTGGCACTTACGGGAAGGCTCGGTGCCGATATGTCGATCGAATCCATTTTATCCGGGATTTTACAGAAGTATGCCAAGGGGATTGCGGCCAAGTCTGCCAATGAACCGGTATGCATGCGCTGCGGAACCACCGCTTCGGAACTGGTGAAAAACGGGCGTGTGGGATGTCCAGGATGCTACAGCGCTTTTTCAATGATACTCGATAAGAATCTTAAAACCGCACAGGGCGCTTTGGGTCACCATGGGAAGGTACCGCACAATGCGGCAAAGAGTGATGCGGATGCGCTTACTCCGAAGCTTAAGAGCGCTTCGGATATCATGAATGAGACTGCGGAAGCCATCGCGAGAAAGAACAACCGCAAACCGTCTGCTGCGAAGGGAAAGAAGAAGGAAGAAACAATAGCCGAATATCGCAAGGGAATCGAAGAAGCCGTCAGGGTGGAGGATTATGCCGAAGCGGCAAGATTACGTGACCTTATAAAGGAGCTCGAGGCAAAGAGTCAGGCCAAGAAACCTTCAAAGGGAGGCTGTGCGGATGAAAAATGAGCGTAAATGGTACGACAATCCAAAGGAGTATGACGATGTCGTTTTATCGAGCAGCGTTACGCTCTGCAGGAACCTTGATTCCTATGATTTTAAAGATAAAATAGGCGGTGAGGATGCATACGCGCTGGTGCAGGAAGTCGGTGAACTTACAACGAAGCTGTCTGAGTGTATCAGTTCGAAATTCTCTTTTTATCAGGTCAATACGATGCCGGATATTGAAAAGGCAGCCTTTGTCGAGCAGGGGATTATGAGCAGAGCTCTTTCGACGAAAAAGCAGCCAACAGGTCTTATGCTGTCCGCAAATGACGGAGTTTCGATTTACATAAACGAGGACGATCACATTCATATAAATGTCAGAACGGCAGGCAACAATATCCGCAAGGCGTATATGCAGGCCGATATGATTGATGATTTCTTTGACCGTGAGCTTCATTATGCGTTTAATGAGACTTACGGATATCTTACAACCTGTATGACCGATGTCGGAACGGGCCTGAGGGTAAATTATATTCTGTCGCTTCCCGGACTTGGAATGTCGGGTAAAATCGGAGCCATAAAAGATGAGGTCGGAAAAGTAGGGGCGGTTCTTAAGGATGCGTTCGAGGACGGAGGTAAGAATTCCGGATTCCTGTATTCGATTACCAACCGAAAGAGTCTTGCCTGTTCCGAACAGGAGATTTTGGAAACCCTCGAGCAGATAGTCGGGCAGGTCGTTGAAATGGAGCGAAGAGCCAGGACAACCAAAATCGAGAGTGAGCCCGACGAAACAAAAGATAAGGTATATCGTTCCTACGGAGTTCTCAAATATGCTAAAATGATTTCCTGCAAGGATGCCATGATGCTGCTTACACAGCTCAAGCTCGGCCTGGACTGCGGAATTATCAGGCTTAAGTGCCGTGGCGTCGATATCTATAAACTGATGACTGCGATTCAGCCTTCGGAAATTGTCAAAAGATTCGGCAGCACCGATGCTCGCGGAGCCGACAAGGCCAGAGCAAAATATTTGGGGGAACACCTGCCGGAACTGGACGATGAAAGTTCTGCAGCCACCGGGCAGGATGGGGATTAATCAAGTAATAAATGAACGGAGATAATATATGGAAGACAGATTTACCGAGCATGCGAGAGAGGCACTGAACCAGGCAAGCGAAGTTGCTTCAAGACTCGCACACAACTATATCGGAACAGAGCATCTGCTTATCGGCCTCACAAGGGCAGGAGGAGTTGCTGCACGTGTTCTGAGTGAGAATCTCGTTGACGAGGAAAAGCTTCTTGAGCTTGTCAATCAGCTGATTTCGCCGGGAACCGGAGTAGGGTTTGCGGAAGTCGAAAGCCTCACTCCACGCGCTAAGAGAATTCTTGACCGAAGCTTCAGAGAAGCCGCAAGGCTAAAGTCGAGCAAGGTCGGAACCGAGCATATTCTTATTGCTATCATTCGCGAAAGTGACTGTATTGCCATCAGATTGCTCAACACCATCGGTGTAAATATTCAGAAACTTTATTATGATATTATGGCTGCGGTCGGAGTTGATGTGAATCAGCTCAAGAGTGACCTGAAAGCCTCGGGCGGAAGCGTAAGAGAAAAGACCGCTACTCCTACTCTCGATCAGTACAGCCGTGATCTTACCGCATATGCAAAGGAAGGAAAGCTCGATCCGGTCGTAGGACGAATCGGTGAGATCGAGAGAGTTATTCAGATACTCAGCAGAAGAACAAAGAACAATCCATGTCTCGTCGGAGAACCCGGTGTAGGCAAGACCGCAATCGTTGAAGGACTTGCCCTTAAAATAGTGAGCGGAGATGTTCCCGATACCATCCGCGACAAGAGAGTTGTGACTCTCGATCTTTCGGGTATGGTTGCGGGATCGAAGTACCGAGGAGAATTTGAGGAGCGCATCAAGAAGGTGGTGGCTGAGGTTACTGCCGCAGGCAATGTTATGCTCTTCTTGGATGAGGTGCACACGATTATCGGTGCCGCGAGCGCAGGGGATCCTATCGACGCATCGAATATTTTAAAGCCATCACTTACAAGAGGTGAGCTTCAGCTTATCGGAGCCACAACTCTTGATGAATACCGCAAGCATATCGAGAAGGATCCAGCACTTGAGAGACGTTTCCAGCCGGTAACCGTTGAGGAGCCTTCAGTTGAAGAAACCATCAGTATTCTTAAGGGACTTCGCCCCGGTTATGAGCAGCATCACAAGGTTACCATTACCGATGATGCTCTCGAGGCTGCGGCAAAGCTTGCGAACAGATATATAAACGACCGTTTCCTTCCGGATAAGGCCATAGACTTGATGGATGAGGCTGCATCAAAGGTTGCGTTGAGCGTATATGTGGTTTCACCCAGAAGAAAAAAGCTCGAAGAAAGACTTGTACAGCTCGATGCCGAGAAGGAAGAGGCTATAAAAACTGAAGCCTATGAAGAAGCCGGCAGTATCAAGAAAAAGCAGCAGAGAATAAGAAGAGAAATCGAAAAAATTGAAGAAGAGAATAGAAACTTAAAGGAACAGTCGGCATTAAGGGTTACCGCGGACGAGATTGCGGATGTTGTTGCGGGCTGGACAAAGATTCCCGTAAAGAAGCTTGCCGAAGGAGAAACCGAACGCTTGCTTAAGCTCGAAGAAACTCTTCACAAGCGTGTTGTAGGTCAGGAGGAAGCCGTTGTTGCGATTTCGAAGGCAATAAGAAGAGGTCGTGTAGGCCTTAAGGATCCCAATCGTCCCACAGGTTCCTTCCTTTTCCTGGGACCTACCGGTGTCGGAAAAACCGAACTTTCAAAGGCACTTTCCGAAGCGGTATTCGGTACAGAAGATTCCATTATCCGCGTTGATATGTCGGAATACATGGAGAAGCACAGCGTATCGAAGATGATCGGTTCGCCTCCCGGATATGTCGGCTTTGAAGAGGGCGGACAGCTTTCAGAGAAGATCAGACGTCATCCCTATTCCATCGTTTTGTTCGATGAAATAGAGAAGGCTCATCCCGATGTGTTTAATGTTCTGCTTCAGATTCTCGACGACGGACATGTAACCGACGCCCAGGGTCGTAAGGTAAGCTTTAAGAATGCTATTATTATCATGACTTCAAATGCCGGAGCTCAGAGCATTGTTGCTCCGAAGACTCTCGGATTTGCTACGGCAAGCGATGCCAAAGCCGATTATGAGAGAATGAAGGGCGGAGTCATGGATGAGGTTCGCAGACTCTTTAAACCCGAGTTCCTCAACCGTATCGACGATATGATCGTGTTCCATTCACTTACAAAGGAAAACATTCGCGAGATCGTTTCCATCATGACCGGACGAATCGTAAAACGTGCGGCTGCTGAGATGAGTCTTAAGCTGAAAATCGACGAATCTTTCGTTGAATACATTGCCGAAAAGGGCTTTGACGAGAAATACGGAGCAAGACCTCTTCGCCGCGCAATCCAGACGGATTTGGAAGATAAACTTGCAGAAGAGATTCTTGAAGGCCGTGCAGTAGCCGGTGATACAATAACTGTGGTTTACGATAAAGATAAAAAGGAAGTACAGTTTAAGCGTCGCGCAGCCAGAAAGAACAATAACTAAATAAAACGCGAAGAAATTTATACAAATCAGATTTTGTGATTGAAGAATTGCATTATTTATGATATTATACTGTTACATTAAACCAAGACGAATCGGTAGGGGTTCGTCGGAATACGGAGACATTTATGAAGACGGTAGAAGCTGTTATTAAAAAAGAGAATGACGGAAGCTTAAGCTTCGGTGATTTTACACTAGCCGAAAAAACAAAGGTATCTGATTTCAATCACGGCGGCGACATCTATAAGGTTAAAACCTTCAATGAGATTACAAAGCTCGAGAAGAACGAAGGTTTTGTATATGAGTCGGTTCCCGGATCGTCGGTATTCAATTTTAAGTCGGATGAGCGTGAAACCAAATTTGAAGTGACCGGATCAGGTGATATTCAGATTACTCTCGAACTCGAAGCTGAGAAGGAGTATGATGTTGTGGTTGATGGCTTCAAACTCGGACGTATGCAGACAAATCTCGGAGGCAAACTTGTATTCAGCGTTGAGGCTAAGGCTGACAATGCCACAGAGGTTTCTGTTGTAAGAGCATAAGTTCGAGTCTGCATTTTATAAAACTTGCATACAGGGCTGTAGTACCGGGAAAGTGCGACAGCCCTGTTTTTATTCCTCTGACAAATGAGAACAGGAGTTTTTTATTTTCAAAGAGGGGTTGACAAATGAATAAACACGGTTATAATATGCATATATTTACAAAACAAATGCATAAAAATACAAACAAGAACAAAAACAAAGAATTATCTTTATGGAGGAGAGAACATGGAGAAGAAGGACATTAAAAAAGTAGTACTTGCTTATTCGGGCGGACTTGATACATCTATTATCATTCCGTGGTTAAAGGAGAACTACAATAATCCCGAGATTATTGCGGTAGCAGGAAACGTGGGTCAGGCAGACGAGCTTGAAGGACTTGAGGAGAAGGCTATCAAGACAGGCGCTTCAAAGCTTATTGTTGCAGACCTTGTTGATGAGATGGTTGATGACGTTATCATCCCTGCTCTTAAGATGGATGCAAAGTATGAGACATACTTACTCGGTACAGCATTTGCCCGCCCCGTTATCGGCAAGAGACTTGCAGAGATTGCACTTGCTGAGGGCGCTGACGCTGTTTGCCACGGATGTACAGGTAAGGGTAACGATCAGGTTCGTTTCGAGCTTGCTATCAAGAGATTCGCTCCCGACCTTAAGATTATCGCTCCCTGGAGAGAGTGGAACATTAAGTCACGTGACGAAGAGATCGACTATGCAGAGGCACACAATGTACCGCTCAAGATTAACCGTGAGACAAACTATTCAAAAGATAAGAACCTTTGGCACTTAAGCCATGAGGGTCTTGATCTTGAGGATCCCGCAAACGAGCCTCAGTATGACAAGCCCGGATTCCTTGAGATGGGTATTTCACCCGCTATGGCACCCGATGAGCCTACATATGTTACTATCGATTTCGAAGCAGGCGCACCCGTAGGACTTGACGGAGAGAAGATGAAGGCTTCAAAGATTATCGAGAAGCTTAACGAGCTCGGCGGAAAGAACGGTATCGGTATTATTGATATCGTAGAGAACCGTCTTGTAGGTATGAAGGACCGTGGCGTATACGAGACACCCGGCGGAACAATTCTTTACAAGGCTCATGAGCAGCTTGAAATGATTACCGTTGATAAAGAGACACTTCACCTTAAGCAGAAGCTCAGCGTTGATTATGCTGATCTTATCTACAACGGAAAGTGGTATACACCTCTTCAGGAGTGCCTTACAGCATTTGCAAACGAGGCAAACAAGTACGTCACAGGTTCCGTTAAGCTTAAGCTCTACAAGGGCAACATCATTCCCGCAGGTATGACTTCACCTTACTCACTCTACTCAGAGAACCTCGTAACATTCGGTGAGAGTGACTACGACCAGAACCAGGCTTCGGGCTTCATCAACCTTTGGGGACTTCCCACAGTTGTTCAGGCTTACCGCGAGCAGGGCAGACTTTAATTGATCGGAGATAAATATTAATCGACCGACTATCGATCGAAACGAAAAGGAAAGTAAAAGATTATTACACGCACGATGCGAAAATCAGGCATCGGCAGAATGGAGAGAATATGAAAAAGATTATTGCACTTGTTCTTGCTGCAGTTCTTGTTATGGGATGCTTGGCAGGATGTTCGGGTAAATCGGATAATGGCACAGATGCAGGTTCGGATGCTGCAAAGAGCAACAAGCTCGTTATTGCTTCAAGCCCTGATTTCCCTCCCTTTGAGGAACTTAAGGATGGAAAGGTT
>JAZLGZ010000030.1:0-9893 GCA_045616585.1 Lachnospiraceae bacterium | reverse complement strand
GCCCGGGGAAAAAATGGTAATAAAATAAATCTATGGGAGATTAGCAGAATATGTTTATTGATACCATGCTGTTTAATACCGGCAAGGTTCTCGAACTTGATAAAATTATTATTCGAGAGCTTGTTGAGGATGGCAAGACTTTAAAATGTACCTTTGAGTGGGATAAGAACGGTGAGCAGACACTTCTCGGTTCGCAGAGTCCGTATGAGCACAGTGCGGCTGACAACTCTTTCGTATCTTCAAAGACTTCGAAGGCTACGCTGAAGGTTTATAATGAAAACAATCGTGAACCCGGTATTACGACAGAAGTTCCGGGGCGACATATTAAGGCGGCTTTTCAAATTTCTCTTACCAGGAACGGTATTCTGTTCGGTTATGTGGATTTTATCGATCTTAATCGAAAGAGAATATGGAATGAAAGTGATTTCAATATCGCGCACAGCTGCTGCAATATTTTTGCGAACTATTTCAATTATCTTCATGATAAAAGAGAGGTTGTAAACGACACCGGAATCGTCAGTAATATCGATAAGGTAACCAATCTTCCCGACTACGACTCCTTTGTTGATATAGTTAACAAGAGCATTGACGGCAATGTTCACATGAAGATGCTGGTAGGCTGTGCAGACCTAATTAATTTTAAATATATTAATGACAAATACGGTTACGAATCGGGAAACGAGATTCTCAGACAGTTCGCAAGGGCGGTTTACGGATTCTTTGACAGAACCATATCGTGCTGCAGAGAGTATTCGGACCATTTTCTTGTTGCGGTGAAAATCAGTTCGGAAGCGGATGAAATTATTGCCAAGAGCCGCTTGGAAGATTTTGCTCTTTATTTCCGAAATCGATGCAGAACCCTCATAGCGGACAGCAACATTATCGTTAATATGGGTGCATGTATTCTGGAGCCGAATGACAATGATCTCGACAGTGCGATAGCGAACGCAAACCTTTCGCGTAAACATGCAAGAAATGTATCTTCGGACATTTGCAAGGTCGAGGTATTCTCTTCTGAAATGCTTGAGAGGCGCAATACCGAGATTCAGTTGATTGCGAATCTTGACTCTGCAATCGAAAAAGAAGAGTTTAAGGTATTTTTACAGCCGAAAGTAAGCTGTGCTACCGGCAGAATTGTCGGTGCGGAGGCTTTGGTACGCTGGATAAAAGATGACGGAAAGATGATATATCCGGATTCGTTTATTCCTGCTTTTGAAAGAGACGGCTGTATAGTTAAAGTTGATTACTTTGTGTATGACAAGGTTTTCAAATATATACGTGAGAGAATCGATGCGGGACTTGAGTGCGTAAAGATTTCCATGAATGTATCAAGAGTTCATCTGTTTAATAAGAACTTTGTCGAATATATCAGCGGTCTGCTGAACAAATATCAAATACCCTCTCAGTATATCGAGTTTGAAATTACGGAGAGTATATATTCCGATGAGCTCCCGACACTCAAGTATACAAGTGAATATCTTAAGAAAAACAATATCAGTGTATCGATAGACGATTTCGGAACAGGATATTCGTCACTTGATATTATTACCGAAATTCCGATTTCGGTACTTAAGCTCGATAAGGTATTCATGAAGAAGGAACATAAAATCGGTGACAAAATCATTATCGGTACGATTATCGACATGTGTAAGCGCATGAACATTAAGGTGCTTTGCGAGGGTGTTGAGTATATGGAACAATATGAGTTCCTTTGTGACTCTTTATGCGATGAGATTCAGGGATATCTGTTCTCAAAACCTGTTGATATTGCATCATTCAACGATATGGTTGATACAGGAAAGAAAATGTAACGGAGAAGGTTTATGGCTAAGTATGTTATGGCACTCGATGCGGGAACTACCAGCAACCGATGCATACTTTTTAATGAGGCCGGCGAGATATGCTCAATGGCACAGAAAGAATTTACTCAATATTTTCCGAAGCCCGGGTGGGTAGAGCATGATGCGAATGAGATTTGGTCTTCTCAGCTTGGAGTAGCGGTTGAAGCAATGCAGAAAATCGGAGCAAGTGCCGAAGAAGTCGCAGCAATCGGAATTACCAATCAGCGTGAGACGGCAATCGTATGGGACAAGAAGACCGGCGAACCCGTATGTAATGCTATCGTCTGGCAGTGCAGACGAACTGCTGAATATTGTGATTCGCTGAAGGCTAAGGGCTTGACCAGATTCTTCAGAGACAAAACAGGTTTGGTAATCGATGCATATTTCTCGGGAACTAAAGTAAAGTGGATTCTGGATAATATTCCCGGCGCCAGAGAACGTGCACAAAACGGCGAACTGCTTTTCGGAACGGTTGAGACCTGGCTTATATGGCGAATGACCAAAGGAGCGGTTCATGTGACTGATTATTCGAATGCTTCAAGAACCATGCTCTTTAACATCAATACTCTCGACTGGGATGATGAAATTTTGGCCGAATTTGATATTCCGAGATCCATGCTTCCTGATCCGAAGCCTTCAAGTGCGGTATATGGGTATACGGATCCTTCCTTCTTCGGAGGCAGGATTCCCATTGCGGGAGCCGCAGGAGACCAGCAGGCGGCACTTTTCGGACAGACCTGTTTTAATCCCGGCGAAGCTAAATGTACGTACGGAACAGGCGGTTTCTTATTAATGAATACCGGTGAGAAGCCTGTCTTTTCAAAAAACGGACTGGTTACGACCATTGCCTGGGGGCTTGACGGAAAAGTGAATTATGCACTCGAAGGATCTATTTTTGTGGCAGGAGCTGCGATACAGTGGCTTCGCGATGAAATGCATCTTATTGACTCTTCTGAGGATTCCGAGTATATGGCCAGAAAGGTCAAGGATACCAACGGATGTTATGTTGTACCTGCATTTACCGGTCTTGGAGCACCTTATTGGGATCAGTATGCAAGAGGAACTATTGTAGGACTTACGAGAGGCGTAAACAAATATCATATTATTCGTGCAACACTTGAGTCCATAGCGTTTTTGGTTAATGATGTAATAGGTGCAATGAAAGCCGACGCAAATGTAGATCTTTCATCTTTGCGAGTGGATGGAGGAGCAAGCTCAAACGACTTTCTTATGGAAATTCAGGCAGATATTATCAATGCACCGGTGGACAGGCCTTACTGCGTCGAGACAACTGCGATGGGAGCATCCTATCTTGCCGGACTTGCAGTCGGATTTTGGAATTCAAAGGAAGAAGTAGTGCATTACAGAAAGATAAACAAATCTTTCTGGCCAAAGATTGCTGAGGCTGAAAGGGACAAGAAGATTAACGGATGGAATAAGGCTGTTAAGTATTCTTTTGCCTGGGCCAAAGATGAGCAGGATTGATTGTATTTATGGAAATCGATAATTGCAGAATATGCCCCAGGGAATGTGGGGTAAATCGATTGTTTGGTCAAAAAGGCTTTTGCGGACAGACATCTGAGGTTGTAGTTGCGAGAGCTGCGCTTCATATGTGGGAAGAACCGTGTGTTTCGGGAAAACAGGGCTCCGGAACCGTGTTCTTTTCAGGGTGCAATTTACGTTGCGTTTTTTGTCAGAATCATGATCTTTCGTCAAGCAAAGCCGGTATTGCGATTACGGAAGATAGACTGGCGGATATTTTTCTTGAATTACAGAAAAAGAAAGCAAATAATATCAATCTGGTTACACCGACACACTTTATCCCTGAAATTCGAAGGGCTTTGATACTCGCCAAGGAAAAAGGCTTGAGTATACCTGTTGTATACAACTGCGGTGGATATGAGTCGGCGGAATCATTAAAAACCCTGGAGGGCTTGATCGATGTTTGGCTTCCGGATTTTAAATATAAATCCGGGGAAGCAGCCATGCGTTATTCAAGAGTCGGCGATTATTTTGAACGTGCCTGTGAGGGACTTGCAGAGATGTTCAGGCAGACGGGCGGAGAAATCGTATTTGATGAGAACGGCATCATGACAAAAGGAATAATCGTCAGACATCTGGTGATTCCCGGACAGACGGCTGATTCGAAGAAGATTCTGAGGTTTCTTCACGATACTTACGGCAGCGGGATTTACATCAGTATTATGAATCAGTTTACTCCTGTTACGGATTTGAGTGCTTATCCCGAAATCAACAGAAAGCTAACCGAAGAGGAGTACAAAAAAGTTATTGATTTTGCTGAACGAATAGGCATAGAGAACGGTTTCGTACAGGAAGGTCAGACAGCATCCGAGAGCTTCATTCCGATTTTTAACGGTGAGGGAGTTCTGAAAACAACTGAATAGAACGGAGATTTTATGAGATACTTTTTCATTGATCTTGAAAATGTAAGAAGTGAAGGTCTTGAGGGCGTTCTCTCGCTCAGAGAAGATGATACGGTGATTATCTTTTACAGTGAGAATGCCATGAATATTTCGATTCCTACACTGGAAAGCATTAATAACAGTAAAGCGGTTAAAAAATACATCAAGACAAATTATATCGGCAAGAATGCCATGGATTTCCAGATCGTGTCACTTTTGGGCGCCATGATCGAGAGAAATAAAAAGGGTGGATATTATATTATCAGTAAGGACAACGGATTTCGTTCCGCTGTAAGCTTCTGTGAAAGCTATTTCACCGAATACGATATAATGTCAGGAGTTTATCCTACCATTATAGTTGCGATTACCGATGAAATGAAACGCTCGGTAAAGAACACCGATTCCGGTAAAAAGGCTGCAATGGAAGGAAAAAAAGGAAAAAAGAAAAAAGATAATAATATCACAAAATCAAATGATAATAAAGAAACTGCAGCTGAGAATAAGGAAGACAATTCTGCAGAGAGGATTGAACCGAAAGTCGCACCGGTAGCTTCTGAGGAAGAAAACAGTGAACAGACGGTTGCGAAAAAAAAGAGAAGAAGGCGTAAATCGTCAAAAAATAAGATTGTAGCGGCAGATAGCAATGAATCGGAGAACCTGACTAAAGAAGCGGAATCGGAGGGTCACTCCGATTCCGAAGATACTGCAAAGACAATGCCGGCATCCACGGAAGAAGCAAAACAGTCAGCACCTGATTATGATTATATTTACAAGACACTCGCAGAACTGTTAAGCGATAAGACGATTTCTCTTTATGCTGAGTCGATTGATGAGGCTATAGGAAAGTGCAAAAATAAGGATGAATTGCATGAGTTTTTCCGAAATAAGTACGGAGAAGATGAAGGAGAAGCTCTTTACCGTGTCACTCAGGGCGATTTTGAAAAAATGAAGCAGCTTCGTCCCGCAAAAGCACATAAACCGGGCAGGCACAGACACAGATCGGGGCACAAGCACCCGGCAGGCAATAATTCTTAAGCAACAGAATTATTCGGCCTGAGATTTTTTCTTTAGATTTTTGACCGGTATTTGGGCAAGAATGATGGCTGTAAAGCAAAGCAGACCGCCTATTATTTCTCTGAAAGACATTGCTTCTCCGATAAGAACCCAGGCCATTACAGCCGCAAATACGGATTCGAGCGAAAGCAGGAGAGAAGCCAGAACAGGGCTTGTGTGCTGCTGTCCGACAATCTGTAATGTGTAAGCAACTCCGCTTGAAAGAATTCCGGTGTAAAGAATCGGTACGGCGGCACCTTTTACGGCTTCGATTGTAATAGTCTCTTTTGCGATAAATGATGCGGCCAGACAAATCAGTCCGGCAACGAAAAACTGTATGCTGCTGAGCAGGACACCATCCAGCTCGGGGGCATATTTATCGACCACCAGAATATGAAAGGAAAAGCAAAGCGCGCAGCACAGAACAAAGAAGTCGCCTTTACTCAGAGAAAATTCTTCGGAAAGGCAGAGGAAATACATTCCCACGACTGCAATACAGGCGCTGACCCACAGAACTCTGTTTGCTTTTTTGCCTATGAATAAACCGATTATGGGTACAATAATTACATATAAAGCGGTAATGAATCCTGCTTTTCCGGGGGATGTATAAATAATACCGATTTGCTGAAGCGCTGATGCTACAGCGAGCAGAACTCCACAGATATATCCGGCTTTTAAATGATTTTTCACGGGTATAAGAACATTTTTGTTTCCTTCCGCTTTTTTGACTTTGCTGTTTCGTAAAATTACGATTACAGGGATGAGGACTAAGCCGCCGAGTATAAAACGGATTCCGTTAAAACTCATAGGACCGAGATAATCCATTCCCACACTTTGTGCGGTAAAAGCAACACCCCAAATAAATGCGGCTAAAATCAGCAAAATGTTTGCAATTCCTTTTTTCATATTTTATCTCCAAAATTAATTTTAAAATCACATGATTAAATATATAGAATAAGGATAGAGAATACAAGAAAAAACTCAGTAATGTATGATATAAATACTCATGAAATAACAAATTCCTTTATATAAAATTGCCAATTGTGATAATGAAACATATATGAATGAAAATATATGTATAATCTTGCAAAGAAGTGTAAAAGTTGGTATTATATAATCACAAAGAATTACTGAAAGATGATTATATTTTATTTAGGGCGAGGCGGGGACTATGGTTCAGAAAGCCAAGATGATAATAGCTGATGATTCTCAGACTAGTCGTCTTATAATGTATGAAGAGTTTAATCCTGAATATGAGGTGCTTAGCGCTAACAACGGTGACGAGTGTTACGAACTTCTGGAAAAGAATCCGGATGCTGCAATTGTGATACTCGATCTTCTTATGCCCAAATCCGACGGGTTCACTGTTCTTAACAAGATGAGTAAGAACGAAAAATTCAGCCGAATTCCTATCATTGCTATAACCGGTTCGGACCGAAACGACGATCTTATCGATGCACTTGACCGGGGTGCATTTGATGTCATGGCCAAACCTGTAAATATGCCGCTTCTTAGGCATAAGGTTGGCAGTCTTCTTGAAAGAACCAGGAAAAATAATCAGTTAATTGACAATGAACTTACCAGAAAGCTCAATTCGAATATAGAAATCGACGAAAAAACAGGTATTTACAATAAGCGTACGTTCTGCAGAAAAACCCGCGATCTGTTAAACGATAATCCGAACAAGAAGTTTGTTATTATACGTTTTGATATTGATGGATTTAAAGTACTTAATGATGTTTACGGTGTGTCCGAGTGTGACAGACTTCTCAAGGCTATAGGAGATCAGTTCCGGAGAATCCTTCCTGTCGGAGACAATCATGTTTACGGTCGCTGGGAAGCGGATCATTTTGTCATTTGCATGGACATTGAGTCATTCCATCATCATAAGGTCGCAGAACGTGTAACCGACAGAATCGAGGGCTTTTTCGATATAGATACAACCATCAGAATGGGTATTTATGTTATTGAAGATCCTTCCATCGATGTTTCGCTTATGTGTGACAGAGCGTATCTTGCGCTTAAGTCGGTCAAGAACTCCTATCAGAGACATATTGCATTTTTTGATGATTCGATGCGCAAGGATCTTATCGAAAAGCAGCAGATTATCAATGAAATGCGCGGAGCACTGGATGGCGGACAATTTGTTGTTTATTTTCAGCCACAGTATAACTATGCAAGTAAAACCCTTCATGGTGCGGAGGCACTGGTCCGCTGGAAACATCCCGAAAAAGGCATTATTCCACCCTTCAAATTTATTCCTGTTTTCGAGGAGAATGGATTTATCACACACCTCGATCAGTTCGTATGGGAAGAAGTATGCAAGTATCAACGTAAATGGCTGGATGAAGGATATGAGATAGTTCCGGTGTCGGTTAATGTCTCAAGGACGGATATTTGCAGCTTACGTCTTGCGGAATACTTCAGTAAGCTTGTAGCGAAATACAGTCTTCCCACATCGGCCATAAGAATAGAGATTACGGAGTCAGCATATATTGATAATCCGGGACTGCTTATTGCATCTGTCAATAAGCTGCGTGAGCGCGGATTCAGTGTGGAAATGGACGATTTCGGAAGCGGTTATTCCTCACTTAATACCTTGAAAGATGTACATGTGGATCTTCTTAAGCTCGATATGAAGTTTATCGAGGATGAGGGAGACAATTCGCGCGGAGGCAGTATTTTAAGCTCTGTTGTAAGAATGAGTAGCTGGCTTAAACTCCCTGTTCTTGCCGAGGGTGTTGAGACTGTTGCTCAGGCCGAATATTTAAAGAGCATCGGTTGTGTATACATGCAGGGATATTTCTTTGCAAAGCCTATGCCGGCGGAGGAATATGAGAAGCTTATTATAGAGAACAGTAAAGAACTGGTTTGCGAAAGCTTCTATAATGAGAAGTCGGATTTTGCACTTCAGTTTTTAAGTTCCTCAAACCAGGCAACCTTGCTTTTTAACAGTTTTGTCGGAGGAGCGGCGATTATTGAGTTCGACGGCGAAGTTGTTGAAGCGGTTCGTATCAATGACAAGTTTTTTGAAATTATCGATTCTTCAAGAGAAGATTATATGTCGAGATGTTCTAATCTTCTGGATGGTTTTGAGAAGATGTATCAGGACAAGTTTATAAAGACTCTTCGTAAGGCTGTTGAAACACAGAATGAGACGGCCTGTGAGATGTGCAGCAAAACGGTCTGTGAGGGACAGGAAGTATGGACAAGAGCCCGTGTCAGATTGTTGGTATCAAATGTTGATAAATATTTGTTCTATCTTACTATCGAGAATATTTCTCAGCGTATGAATCTTCTGATCAACAACATGAGACTCACTGAACAGCTTACAACAATCATTAATAATGTTCCGGGTGGTATTGCCGATTATGAAATTGCAAGTGCAGATGAAATCAGACTTGTATATTTCAATGACAGACTTGCACAGCTGTTCGGTTATTCACGGGAAGAATTTGCTTTTGAGTACCATGATGCTCCCCTTAAAGGCGTTTACCCCGATGACTTGGAAAATGTACAGATTGCGGTTGCTTCTATTTGCAGAGGACTTACAAATTCAACCGTAATCAGAGTCAGACATATCTGCTCGGACGGATCCTGGAAATGGGTTGAACTTATGATCGGAAAGACCAGAAGACGCGAGAATCTTGTTTGTGTAAGTGCAACCATTACCGATATCGATGAGAGAATTAAAGCAGAGCAGAAGGCTGCACTGGTTACTCACGAGGCGGAAAAGAAACAGAAACTTTTAGATGCTCTTTTTGAGCACAGCCCCTACGGAATTGTGCAGGTTATACGTCTGTTTGATAACTATGAATTCAATTCCTGCAATACGAACGCCTGGAAGCTTCTTAAATATGATAGTAAAGAGCACTTTGTGAATACTCTTAATGAAAAGAACTTCCGATTTGAAGTGGCTGAATGCGATGAAACCGTCGAAGAAATACACAGGGAAGTTATGAAAGTAATTGAAGGACCGGACGGAGGAAAAGCCGAGTTTAACGTAAGTATTATGGATGCACATGGAGAGCCTCTGAAGGTTCATAATGTTACACAGAAAATCATTTTTAATAATGAAGTCGAGTTTATTCAGTATCTCTATCTGCCCATAGAATAAATGGATTAAACAATAAAAGACTTAATTGTATATATTTTTTATATTGTTTGAATATTTTTTGATAATTTTTTAAAAATGTTGTTGACAAATAAATAAGCAGGGTGTATAAATATATATGTGCTCGACAAACGAGTACGTAATGCGCGAGTGGTACAGTGGTAGTACGTCGCCTTGCCAAGGCGAAGATCGCGGGTTCGATCCCCGTCTCGCGCTCTTTTCTTTTGACATCCTTTTGGATGTCTTTTTTTGTTTTGGAATAATTATGATATACCCATAGCATTATTTAGTTTGCTTAATGTTGGGTTTGGATATATTATTTAATTAAGGTTTACATTAATAATCGGAGGTATTTTTTATGCGTTTGGAAGATTTGAAAAATATGGAGCTTGTAACTCGTACCGACCTTGACGGAATTGCTGCAGGTGCTTGTCTTTACTCAGCAGGAGTTATCGGGAAGGA
>JAZLGZ010000029.1:0-43562 GCA_045616585.1 Lachnospiraceae bacterium | reverse complement strand
ATACGTTGTTTTTATTTTTGCGGGTATATAGTAAAATTATTGATATAAGCTTTAATTAATTGATTTAGTTATTGATTAATTAGTCTCAAAACTTCTATGAAAGGACAAATGCAATGAGAGATATCGGTTCAACTATATATGATTACAGAGTAATGAAGAAGATGACACAGGAGGAGTTTGCTTCAAGACTCGGTGTGACATCCCAAGCTGTCAGCAAATGGGAAAGAGGTAATGGATTACCCGATGTATCTTTGATTTTAGGGATTTGTAAGGTATTGGGAATTACAACGGATACGCTTTTCGGAGTTTCCGAGAGTGTAGTTGAAGGTGATAATCCTCTTGATGATAATGAAGTAAAGAAAAATTTGATTGCGGAACCTATGGTTATTGAGTTTTCCGATACACTCATTCCTTTTGTAAGTGAAGGTATAAGTTCGGATATGGTCAGCAAATGCAGAATAAAATTGGCACGTGAAACAGGTATATTATTGCCGATCATTCGCTTTAGAGATAACTTGTTATTAAAAGACGATGAATATAGAATATTGATATATGATGCTGAAGTATTGCGCGGTAAATATATAAAATCAGATGTACCTTTCTTTGCCGAATTAATGGGTTTGGCAGAAGATTATTGTCGAAATCATTATGATAAGGTTCTTAATAAACATACAGTCAAAATATTAATCGAGAATCTAAAAAACAAATATCCGGGAGTTGCAGACGGATTGATTCCCGAGCGGATTTCTTATTTAAAGGTTGAGAAGAAGCTTAAAGAAAAGCTATCTTCCGGTGAATCGATAAAAGATTTGGTACATATTGTTGAAGAGCTCGAAGAAGAGTATGATTTATAATTAGTAAACTATAGGAGAGCATAATTAATAATATGAGTTTGGACTTAATGAAAATTGAAAACCTGGGACTGCAAAAGGTGTTGAGCCGAGGAACCGCAGAGATTTTGGAGAAGGACGATAACGGCTGCGTCTACAGAAAAAAACTGGGCTTTGTCGAGGGTTCGGAATATGTATATTGGTTTACGGAGTAAAGATGACTATAGTAAGTGATTATCGAAATAACGGAATTGTTGCAAACGGAGAAAAAGTGTTAAAAGTCGAACATATGATTAACTGGATGGATTTACCTCAGCGTGTGGATCCTAATGGCATCAGCCTTGAACTCGGAAATATTATCGAAGAAGTTGAGGATGGTTTTTTTACTTTGTTTCCGACGGTTAATGAACTGATAATCTCAAACCCGGACTGTAATTTTGTTTTATCTGATGAAACTATGAACCTGTTTAAAAAAAATAATGTGTTGATCAGAGGAAAATTTGACAGTAACGCAGAGAAGCTTGCACAAGATTTAAACCTTAGATTTTTACATTCGGATACCGAACTTGCTCGAAACGGTGATTACGAGACATACGGCTTTAATATCGTAACTTTGCGTTTCAATAGTGCCGGTAATGCATATCTTCACCAAAATATCAGCGATCCAAACGGTGGCGGTGAAAATATAATTGATTTGCCGAATGATTTTTATATTATTATGAATGCTGATGAAATTGCCGATAAATGCTGGACAAATCTTTGCTGTGAAGATATTAAGAATAACGGAATACTTGATAACTTAATAAATAAAGCACGTAACAAAAATGGTTTTTTGATTATGTACTGAATTGTAGGTTAGTGCATTATTCAGCCATACAACATTTCGCTAAATCTAGGTTTAACGAAATGTTGTATGGCAAATATTCTTAATTTCCAGCCAATAATAATCTTTATTGATAAGTCCAACCGTGTTCACCATGATAAATCATCTGTTTGGTCATGCCGCCGTCTATACAAATGTTTTCACCGTTTATAAATGATGATTTATCCGAGCATAAGAAAAGAATCAGATTTGCAACATCTTTGGGATCACCGACATGACCGACGGGCTGTTGAAGTGCATCTGGACCTTCGTATACCGTATCACCTGTTTCAATCCACCCGGGTGATATGGAATTGACTCTTATTTTACCGGCAAAACTTATTGCCAATGCATGCGTTAATGCAGCAATTCCACCTTTTGCAGCCGTATAGCTTTCTGTTTGAGGCTGGCTCATCCTGTCTCGCGACGAAGATAAATTGATTATTGATCCGCCTTCGTTAAAATAGTTTGAAAACAGCTTTGACAAATAAAAAGGCGCTGTAACGCCAACTGATAAAGCATATTCGAAATCTTCATATGTGCATTCGTTAATACCGCGCATTATGGGAGGTGCATTGTTTATAAGATAATCTATATGACCGTGCTTTTTGATTACATAATCAGCATATCTATATAAATCATCTTTTATACCGATATCTCCTATAAAGTGATTTCCGGCGCTGATATCAATGTTTTCTACTATTGCCCCTTCTGCTTCGAAGGCTTCTTTTGTCGCCTTTCCTATTCCGTGAGAAGCACCCGTTATAACAACTGTTCTGTTTTTAAATTGCATTTTATTTCCCCTATAATATTTTATTGCCTTTCCGATATTAATTATATCACAAAATGTTACATGATTTAAGATCTTATTAGGGATATAAAATTTAGCGAAATGTTGTATACATTATTGAAGGTAATAATTATAATTATTGGTGGTATAAGTAAAAGCTGCTTTAAGGAATATTACTATGGAAAATAAATCTTATCACGATCTTAAAACTATTGAATATACAAAAGAATTGCGAGCATATTTGGCAGACATGCCTTCTTATGTTACGACCTTTTTCAGAGGTATAGAACCTCGTACTCTCCCACACACCAGGCTTGCATACGCCATAGATTTAAAAGTATTTTTTGAGTGGCTTAAAGGTGCGAATCCGATGCTTAAGGACAAGGATATAAAGAGTATTTCGCTTGATGTATTAAGCGGTTTGCAAACCTTTGATTTAGAAGAATACATGGAATATTTAAAATTAAGGGATACCGAAACCGGAATAGAGATTACAAATTCCGAAGCTGCGATTAAAAGGAAAATGTCGGCTCTCAGAGGCTTATATAATTATCTGTATAAGAATGAAATGATTACTTCGAATCCTTCGGTTAAAGTTGAGATGCCCAGGCTTCATAAAAAAGCGATTGTAAGGCTGGATACTGATGAGATTGTGAAATTCCTGGATGCTGTTGACGGTGGTGCTGAGAATATGACCGAACGTCAGCAGAAAGCACATGAACAGACTCGTACACGTGATCTTGCACTGATGACTCTTCTGCTCGGTACCGGAATGCGTGTTACAGAATGTGTTGGTATTGATATTAAACATATTGATTTGCAGAACTCTCGTGTTAAAGTTACTCGTAAAGGTGGATATGAAGCATATATATATTATGGTGAAGAGGTTGAGAAAGCACTTTGCGATTATTTGGATGAGCGCTTGAATATTACCGATGTGTACGAAGGTCATGAAGATGCATTATTTCTTTCAACGCAGAAAAAACGTATTTCAGTCAGGAATGTGGAATTGCTTGTAAAGAAATATTCTTTACAGGTAACTACAATGAAAAAGATTACACCTCATAAACTTCGCAGTACATATGGTACTGCACTCTACAAAGAAACAGGTGATATTTATCTGGTTGCTGATGTTCTCGGCCATAAAGATGTAAATACGACAAGAAAACATTATGCCGATCTTGAAGACGACAGACGCAGACAAGCTCGTAATGCTGTTAAACTTCGTTCTGAAGATTAAGAAAATAAAGACATTTTACATAATTAAACAAAAAGGGACTGCATTTCACAGGCCCTTTTTGCTTAATTATGAATAACAGATTATTTTGCTCTTGTCACATATGTTGAAGGATCTACTTTGAGATCTTCGAGTGAAAGATTAGCTGAAAGATCGATTCTTGTAAATGAATTTGCCTGACAACGTAAACTTCTTAATTCCCTGTTGTTTGTTACATCGAGTCTTCCGATTTTGTTGTCGTAGCACCAGAGCGTTTCAAGCTTGGGAAGTTCTGAAACAGTAAATGTACTGATATCGTTCTCGTAACATTTCAGTGTGACGAGTTCTGCATTTGTATAAACCTCAAGTTTGGAGATATTGTTCATACTGCAGTCGAGAACTTTGAGATTTTTATTGTCATAGACATCGATTGATGTAAGGAAATTCTTACTGCAATACAATTCTTCAAGGAAAGGCAGATATTCGATGCCCTGTACAGATTCTATTCTGCTGTCGGAAACATTGATAACTGTTGCATTTCTAAGTTCCTTGTCATTTAATTCTCCGTCACTGTTTGTGTCAAAAGTTACTTTGATATAGTTTCTGAACTTGCTGTCAGGGAATGATTTATCATTAATCGGAACAGATGCTAACTTATCCGCAGGAACTGTCCATTTTTTGACGGATGACTTTTTGCTTGTAATTGTTTTATTTCCTGACTTCTTGTAGGCAACTACATAATATGAAACGGTAGTTCCTTCTTTAGCACGGTTGTTTGCATCTATATATTTTGTACTCTTAGTGGATTTTACTTCCACATAGTTCTTACTTGATGAATTTTTTCTGTATATTTTATATCCTACAGCATCTTTAACAGCGGACCATTTAAGCTGGGCCTTGTTGTCACCGGTAGTTGTAATTTTCAAATTCTTGGGGGCAGCTATTGATGCTGCTTCGGTAACTGCAGGTTTCGAAAACGAAAGAACAATGGCAAGTGTTAAAACTAATGAAATAACAACTTTGGTAAATTTACGAGTCATTTTTATTCTCCTGATTCATTATTTTGTGACTTTGGTTTTTTTATCCTTAACAATACTTACAAGCTTCTTATTCAAAGAGGCATTGATTGATGAGATATTGTTTCCGGAGCATTCCAAACGCCATAAAGAAAGATTACTACGAATATCCAATGAGGTCAATCTGTTATCACAACAATCAAGAAGTAAAAGTGCTGAATTGTTCTTTATGCTGATAGTGCCGAGACGGTTATCGGAGCAGATAAGCATTGTGAGATTATTCAAATTTTCAGTATTCAGTTCACTTAATAAATTACTGTTGCAAATTAATGTTTCTAATTTTGACAGTTTTGATAAATCTATTGCTTTTACGGCATTAAACTTAAAATCAAGTTTTTTGAGCCCTGTGTTCCGGCTTAAATCGAGTTTTGAAATATAGTTGTTGTCGCAATACAGCTCGGTTAAATCAGAATTCATGCTCGTGTTCAGCTTTACCAGTCGGTTTCCGCTGCAGTATAAAGTTTTAAGCGCTGCATTGTTCTTGATATTCAGTTTTTCAATCTGATTGGCAAAACAATCAAGACTTTCAAGCTCCGAATTGGCAGTAACATCTAGCTCAGTAAGAAAGTTGATGCTGCAGTTGAGTTTCTTAAGATGAAGATTGTTGCTTATATTAAGTTTTGTAAGCTTATTATTGCTGCAATCAAGATTTCTTAACGATACAAGCTTTTCAACTCCGGTGAGTGATTTGATTTTTAAACCCGAAACATCTACTTTTCGGATGCTGTGAATTTCTTTTAAAGACAAATATCCGTCCGAATCCGTATCAAAATTAGATGCGATATAATTTCTGAAGCGGATGTCGGGGAAATTTTTGTGTGTAAGTGCAATCTTATCCTGCTTTTTTTCTGCTGCAAAAGTATCTTTGGCAACTGTGAAACATAATACCGCAGCGATAATTAGCAGTAACTGAAATGCTTTGTTTATTTTTCTCATTTTGTCCTGTAGTCTTTAATATCCCTTTATATTTAGTCTTTGCTGAGACTAAGGATATTCTTACTGATTTTTTTCTGCGTTTATTTATAGGTATTATAAATCTGCACGACGGAATCGTATATAATCTGCGCAACTTTTTTTCTGTACTTGGCTTTTAGGATTTTTTCAAGGTCTTCGGGATTGGAAATATATCCGATTTCAAGTATTACGGAAGGTACTGCGTTTTCTTCGCTGACCACTACGTAGTTTCTATCTCCTCCTACCCTGCTGGGGAAAGAATTAAGTCCTTCCGTTAAATTCTTAAACATCAGATTTGCTAAGGCCAGACTGTTCATACCGTTAAAGTTTCCGGTATTTTTAACGGAATAATAAACCTCGGTGCCATGCTTGTAAGATGTAAAAGAATTCTGGTGGACACTGATAAAGAAGTCTGCGTCAACTCTTGCGGAAAGAGCCGGTCTGTCATGCAGCGGAACCAGATAATCGCTGTATCGGGAATAATATACCTTAATATCCGATTTATCAAACAGCTTTTTGCAGTAATTGTATACAATATCAAAATTTAAATCTTTTTCTAGTGTTTTACCGCTGGTGGCTCCCGAATCCGTACCTCCATGTCCCGCGTCGAGAATAATAATCTTATCGAAAAGATTTCTGTTTCTGTCGAATGTAAATGTAATACTATCAACTGATGAGGTTTCTGTGTGGCCTAAGATTATGTTATTTTCATCTGTTCGTGTGTAGATGTTGATTCTTGTTATATCTTCCGGTTCAAAATAGATAATTTGTAACTGAATTACTGCTTCACCGGTATTTTTTATAGGATTGTCTCTGTAATAATCCAGATAATTGCCGGGTAAATCAAATGAAACAAGATTATCGTAGAAATAATCATGCATATTGATCAGCTCGGGTTTGATTCCTTCCAGAATGGGGAATATTAGCTCCTGTCTATAATTGATATTATCTGTGGGCAAATTATCATGTATATATAAATCCGAATCAAATATCAAATAGTTTTCGTATGGTATGGTGTATTGTCCGGTTTCGGGGAGAGCTGTGATATATGTTGTATCGGTTTTCCATTCATAACAAAATCCCAAAGTCTCAAAAACATATCTTCCCGGAATGTATACACCATTGCTGCTTTTGCTGTGGTTAATAATTCTGAGCGGCGCTTCGGGACAAAAGTCCAGAAAGCCGTTTACATAGGTCATTGTCGAATTCAGAAACATTCGAATGGTAATATCTTTATATTTTATGCTGAGTTCTTCTTTCGACTTATCAAAATCATATGTCAACCCGTTAACACAGTTTTTCAGCTTGGTAATATTTATCATCGCATTATCGTTTATGATAACGGAAGGATATTTTCCGAGGCTTTCATTGTTCCCGTTAACGTTTAATTTGCCGAGTGTACCAAGATAATAGTGAATATCGTTTTTGTACTCAAGCTTTTCCGGCGATGTAATTTCAACACTTCCGGTTGCCTGTATCCATTCATAACCATAATGCAGTGTCTCTGCGACAAATCTTGAAGGTACAAGGTTAGTAGTTATTTTACTCTTTGAATATTTGAATCTGAAAGGAATTTTGGGAGCCTTAGATTCTTCACCGTTTATGTAACATAAATCAGAATTTACATACATAATCAGTTCCGTATCATTTGAATAAAATCGCATCTGCATTGTATCGGTATCATAAGCATATTCTATTCCGAGACCGTCTGCAAAAACTTCAACCGGTGCAAAAGCATATCCTTCTGAAATGATTGCCTTTGCCTGAGTACCGGTATATAAATTCTTATCAAGATAATATACCGGAACTGTTCCTTCGTATGTCAGAGTTTCTTTGGTAATTTTATTTGTATACTTAAACTTGCCGCTTGCCGCATAGGCCTTCGAACCGTTGAAAATCAGCACCATTAATATCAACAGCAATGCGGTATATATAAATTGACTGTATCGCTTCATTTGCAGTAACCTCATTAAAACATATATTTATTATTATAACTTATTGCTGACAAAAAATATATCCTTGGGAATTATTTTTATTTCGTCTGATATCCACTGCCGAAAATATATACGGCAATATAGAATTAAGTTCGTTGCAGGATTTTATATAATATGCATATAATTAATTTAGAAAATATTACGGAGCAAATTATGCAGATTCAAAGATTATACAGCCTTACAAGAAAGGCAATAGACGATTACAAAATGATTGAAAACGGGGATAAAATCGCTGTCGGTATTTCGGGCGGAAAGGATTCACTTACTCTTCTTTATGCTTTGGCAGGGCTTAAACGTTTTTATCCCAAACATTTTGAGCTTGAAGCGATTACTGTTAATGCGGGATATGAAGGATTTGATTTATCGGGTGTCAGAAAGCTTTGCGAAGAACTTGATGTAAATTATACCGTTGTTGATACCGAAATAGCCAAAATAGTATTTGATATTCGTAAGGAATCAAATCCCTGTTCTTTATGTGCCAAACTAAGAAAAGGTGCTTTTAATGATATGGCAATTAAGCTCGGCTGCAATAAAATTGCGTATGCACATCATAAAGATGATGTAATCGAGACTGCAATGATGTCATTGATATTTGAGGGACATTTTTATTGTTTCCCTCCCGTTACATTACTTGACAAGACAAAATTAACATTAATAAGACCGCTTATATACGTTGAAGAATGTGATGTTGTTGGGTTTAGAAACAAATATTCTCTTCCTGTTGCGGTGAATCCTTGCCCGGCTGACGGTACGACCAAAAGAGAATATGTTAAACAACTTGTAAAGAAGCTTGAAAAAGATAATCCTGGCTTTAAAGAGCGAATGTTCGCGGCAGTATCAAACGGTTTGCTGAAAGAATGGGAGCCAGTGAGCTGAATATAACGGTTATATAGTAAATTTGATTAAAATCGAACATATTTTTGCAAACATTTGTTTGACTTTTGAGATGAGTTCGACTAATATTTAATTAAATATATATCATATTAGATTAAAATATATGTATATATATATCTCTCTTTGTCGCTTAATTTCTTATGTAAGGAGTATGTTTATGGGATACGGTAAAATCACAAAAAAGCAGGAAGAAATTTTGGAATATATTAAAACTCAGATTATCAATCGAGGATTTCCTCCGGCAGTTCGTGATATTTGCGATGCAGTGAATCTAAAGTCTACATCTTCAGTTCATTCTCATCTTGAATCTCTTGAAAAGAACGGATATATCAGGCGCGATCCTGCAAAGCCCCGTGCAATAGAAATTGTTGACGATTCATTTAATCTTGTACGTCGTGAGCTTGTTAATGTACCTATTATCGGTACGGTTACCGCCGGTCAGCCTATGCTCGCAGTAGAGAATATCGAAGGATATTTCCCTATGCCTGCGGAATGTATGCCCAATGCACAGACGTTCATGCTTCACGTAAAAGGTGACAGTATGATTAATGCCGGTATTTTTAACGGAGATCAAATTTTAGTTCAGCAGCAAAATACCGCCAGGAACGGTGATAAGGTTGTTGCTCTGATTGATGACAGTGTTACGGTTAAGACATATTTTAAGGAAGACGGTTATTATCGTCTTCAGCCTGAGAACGATACTATGGATCCCATCATTGTTCAGAATTTGCAGATACTCGGAAAAGTTATCGGTCTTTTCAGAATGTTTTGATTGTAATAAAGGGACTTTGGCTGTTATTTGGCCTGAAGTCCCTTTAAATTTTTTTATTTTTATTATAATGCATCGACGGATATTTCTCTTCCGTCTCTCCATATTCTTTCAAGGTCATAGAACAATCTGTCATCTCTGGTAAATACATGTACCACTATGTCTGTATAATCCATAAGAATCCATCCGCTGTTTCTTCCGCCTTCCGTACGCTTTGCTTCATATCCTGCTCTTGTGAGTGCTTCACTTACACTGTCGATGATAGCATCAATCTGTGATGAATTTGAACCGCTGCAGATTACGAAATAGTCAGCAAGAGGAGTTATATCACTTATGTCGAGTACTTTGATAGCTTCTCCTTTTTTATCATCCATTGCTTTGTATGCCAGTTTTGCCATTCCTCTTGACTTTTCGGTTGTCATTTTATATCCTCCCTTTTTTCATACAAATTTTTATAAAAGATATATGTTTCGTAAGTGTCCTGACTGATATTATCTTTATATGTTTTTAAAAGATAATCATATGTATGTTTTAACAGCAAAAACATTGTTTTGTCTATATCTGATGTAGCGACGGAACGAAGCAGATTCAGTTCAGTATCATCCTCACCCCATGTTCGTAAAGGCTCAACCGAGTCTGCGATGTATATAATTTTTTGCAATTCGGTCATATCAGGTTTTCCGGTTGTGTGATATTTTACCGCATCAATGATATCGCTGTCTTTTATACCGTATTTGGTTTCAGCAAAATAGGCACCGACTTTGGCATGCACAAGCTGAACTGAATGCTTTTCTGTATCAGTCAGTTCGATTTCATTATCTTCAGCACATTTAAGAATTTCTTCATCGTTTAAATATTTGGCACAATCATGAAGCAGTCCGGCTAAGTATGCACGGTCAAGCGGATAATCGATATTTTTTGCAATTTTTACCGCTGTCTGAGCAACGGAAATATCATGATTATAGCGCGACGGCTTTAACAAACCTTGTAAATCGGCCTTAATAGCCTCATATTGGGCGTTTTGATATAACTTATGACTATTTATATATTTGATAACGTTATCGTCCAATATGCCTTTCACAGACATATTAAATGATAACAGTTGCTTTAATTGTGTTGAAGAGATGTCCATTGAAGGAACAGATAAATAATAAATTTCTGGAATAAAGTTATCTTTACTGAATATAGTTCTTATTTTTTCTATTTGCTCCCTGGTTTTTACCGAATTTATGTCGTTTCTTCCGGCAGCAACCAATGCACAATTTTTTAAAATTACATCAGGCAGGTGCCAGGAAGCAAAGCTGAACAATGAATCTCCTCCAACAATAAAATAATATCTGATATCCTCATTGTTCTGCCTATTGATATTATTTAAAGCGGTAAGTGTATCGGAGGTGAAAGTCAGACCTTCTCTTTGCATCTCAAAATCGGATAATTCGAGGTGCTCATGTCCCTCGATGGCCAGTTTTATCATTTCCAGTCGATCTTCGTCACTTATATTATCCGATACATTTTTGTGAGGAGGATTGTTTGAAGGCATAATAAGTACTTTATCAAGCTGCAATTCATCATATGCTCTTTCGGCAAGCATAATATGCGCCGTATGAATAGGATTAAAGGTGCCGCCCAATATACCGATTTTCTTCATTTTTCCTCCTGTACATTTTTATTTTAATTTATAAAACTGATTTTTTAGCTTTAGGAAGTTCTATTTTATTTTTCTTGTTTTTTGATTCTTTGTAAAGAACTATCTTTTTACCTATTACCTGAATAACTTCGGAATTAGTTCTTTCTGCAAGAATCTGAGCAAGTTCATGCGGATCGTCCGCACAATTTTTGAAAACAGCTACCTTAATCAACTCTCTTGTTTCAAGAACCTCAGCAATTCCTTTGGTGAATTCCGGTGTAATACTTGCCTTTCCTACCGTATAAACAGGATCGATATTCATGGCAAGACTCTTTAAAAATGCACGCTGCTTGGTTGTCATATTGTCTTCCTCCGATTATTTATAGTAATCAAAATCCCAACCGTAAAGACTGACGGTATCGCCGTCTTTAATACCGAGTTCTTCAAGCTGAGTAAGAATTCCGTTGTCTTTAAGGAAGTTCTGGAAAAATTCAAAGCCACGTTCTGATTCGAGATTGGTATAACCAAGCATTCGCTCGATTCTGGGACCTTCAACTCTGTAAACCTTCTCATCAGCATCGTATTCAACAGTAAACGGAAGGTTTTGATATGAATCATTCTCATAGACAAATTCGGGCTCATATACAATAGGAGCCGAATCAAGATTCTTGAGCATATCATTAACATAGTAAAGGAGTTCTTTTAGTCCTTGTCCGCTTACTGCGGAAACAGAAAAAACTTTTATTCCTTTGGGTTCAAACTCTGCTTTAAGCCTGTCGATAATGTTTTCTTCACCCTCTTCAAGGTAATAAGCATCCATCTTATTGGCAGCAATTACCTGAGGTTTCTTCATAAGATCCGGATTGTATAATTTAAGTTCAGCATTGATTTTATTTATATCATCGATAGGATCTCTGCCTTCCACCGAAGCTCCGTCAACCATATGAATGATTACTTTGGTTCTCTCAATGTGTTTAAGAAACTCGTGGCCAAGACCTATACCTTCGGATGCACCCTCGATAAGACCGGGAATATCTGCAATAATGAAACCCTGATTTTCATCGAGATCAACTACTCCGAGATTTGGATTTAAAGTAGTAAAATGATAATTGGCAATCTTGGGCTGAGCATTGGTAACTCTTGAAAGAAGTGTAGACTTTCCAACATTGGGAAAACCTACCAGACCGACATCGGCAATACATTTTAACTCCAGAATTACATTGAGTTCCTGACAGTTCTGACCCGGCTGAGCATATTTGGGAGCCTGCATGGTGGATGTAGCATAGTTCATGTTGCCTTTTCCGCCTCGACCACCTCGCAGAATAGTCTGACGCTTATTGTCATGGCTCATGTCGGCGATTACTTTACCGGATTCGAGATCACGGATAACAGTGCCCTCGGGAACTTTTATAATGAGATCGGCTCCGTTGCTTCCGGTGCAGCGTTTTCCTCCGCCTTCCTGACCGTCTTCGGCACAGAACTTATGCTTATATCTGAAATCGGTAAGTGTATTTAAACCGGTATCTACTTCAAATATTACATCTCCGCCCTTTCCGCCGTCTCCGCCGTCGGGACCGCCGTCAGGAACGAATTTTTCACGTCTGAAGCTTACATGTCCGTTACCGCCTTTACCGGAGCGAATTAATATTTTAGCTGTATCCTGGAACATATATTACCTGTCCTTTCTTTCAATAATATAAAGGCATATTAATACAGTTATAGTTATTATATAATACCTTTGAATATTATCATAAATAATAAAAAATACGGGGCTTCGATATGATATCAAAGCCCCGATTGTTGCATCAAAAATTATTCAGCAACGGGATAAACAGAAGCCTGCTTCTTGTCTCTTCCCAATCTCTCGAATCTCAGAGTGCCGTCAGCGAGTGCATAAAGAGTATCATCGCTACCACGACCAACATTGAGACCGGGATGGATCTTTGTACCACGCTGTGTGTAGAGAACGTTGCCGGCTTTAACGAACTGACCATCAGCACGCTTGGGTCCTAAACGCTTGGACTCAGAGTCACGGCCGTTCTTGGTTGAGCCAACGCCCTTCTTGTGAGCGAAAAACTGTAATGTCATTCTTAACATGACTTTACCTCCCAATCAATTAATGAAATAAACTTCTTGTTGTCATTGTAAATATCCTTGATTCCTAGTTCCAGGCTCTTCATAAGAAGTTTGGATTCTGAGGAACAAGGTTCGGTCAAAACAAATAATATGTATCCGTCCTTTTCATTGCTTTCACCTTTGAAATCATCGTTCGTAAATTCGTCGATAGAGTTTACGGTATTGATAACCAAAGCCGATACAGCAGCACATACAATATCTTTGCCGAACTGGGCAAAGCCTGCATGTCCTTTACACCTGATTCCTATAGGCGAACCTTCGGAATCATACTTAAATGAAATACGAATCATATAACTACCTTCAATTAAGCGTTGATCTTCTCAATCTTAACCTTTGTGTAAGCCTGTCTGTGACCATTCTTCTTGTGGTATCCGGACTTTCTCTTGTATCTGTAAACGATTACCTTACGATTCTTGCCTTCTTCTACAACTGAAGCTGAAACGCTTGCACCGCTAACAGTAGGGTTACCAATTACCATGGAACCGTTGTTAACAACGAGTACCTGATCAAATGTAACTGTCTCACCAGCTGCTACACCAAGCTTCTCAACCTTGATGATATCGCCTTCGGCTACCTTGTACTGCTTGCCACCTGTTGCAATAACTGCGTACATGAGTGAATTCCTCCTATATTAAATCTCGCCAACTATGGGGACCTTTTCAGGTGCTTAAGCCCTCGCTGTGCGGCCGAAAAGCGCGTAATAACTACGCACACTCAAATAATATATCATATTGATTAATTGAAGTCAATAAAAATTTATATATCAAGTTTAAGCTGCATTTCATCTTCTGCTTCTGACTTGAATTCGGCAATTTTCTCCTGATTAATCTCAGGAAGGTCTTCAAGTGATGATATACCGAAGTTCCTAAGGAAATCTTCAGTTGTACCGAATAGACAGGGACGTCCGGGCGCATTCTTTCGTCCTACTTCGCATATAAGATTATATTCAAGAAGCTTATTGATCGAATGATCCGAGTTTACGCCTCTGATGGCTTCAACTTCCGCTTTTGTTATGGGCTGCTTATATGCAACAATAGATAATGTCTCGAGAAGAACATCCGTTAACGTATATTTTTTAGGGACATTAGTGATTTTGATAATTGTCTCATACATGGAGGCTTTTGTACACATCTGGAAAGAACCGTCCAATTCAATTATCTGTACACCGTAGCTGTCATCTTCGTATCTGTCCATGAGATTTCGGATTACTTTACGAACCGTATCCTCATCATGACCTACTGCTTCGGCTATTCGGCTGATTTCAACCGCTTCGCCCATGGTAAAAAGAATTGCTTCCACATGAGCCAGCAATAATTTTATTTCATCATCAAGTTTGGTAATGTCTTCCATTGGATCTCCTTATTATTCCTGCATAAATTCCTCGACGGGAGCAATGTCGTTTGCAAGATAATCTATTGTAATATCATCGAAAAGCTCTTCCTGCGAAATCTGAACACGCCCCATTTTAATAAGTTCAAGGATTGCAAGAAAGCTTACTATCATCTCCATCTTGGTATGCTGCTTTTCCATATATTTTCTGAAGGAAAAATGTTTGTTGGCAACACCATATGTCTGAAAATCAAGAATAATCTGATAAAGATTGGTATCTTCTTTTTCTATTCTTCCGAATTTACTTCTGATAGGATCGATTCGATCTTCTTTTTTCTTTACAAGTTCGTTGAATATTCCCTGAAGCTTGTTAAGTGTGACGTCTGTAAGAATTTCACTTACGTCAATTTCGGGCTTATATGCCTTTACTTCATCGGGAACTGTCGATTCTTTAAACATGACCCTTGAGGCATCCATCTGCTTATCTTTGAGCTCGTAAGATATATATTTATACATCTTGTATTCAAGGAGCTTTTCGACAAGCTCTGCTCTTGGATCGACAGGTTCCTCACCTTCTTCAGCAGGAGGCGCGGGAAGCAGCATCTGAGATTTGATTCTTAAAAGAGTTGCTGCCATAACAAGAAAATCGCTCATGACATCCATGTTTCGATTCTCCATTGCATTTACATATTCCATGTACTGTTCAGTAATTTCAACTATAGGAATATCGTAAATATTGACTTTATTCTTTTCTATCAGATGCAGAAGCAGATCAAGAGGACCCTCAAATGCTTCAAGTTTAACCTGAATACTCATAATAACCTCATTATAACTGATGTGACTTAAATTCTATACGAACAATCTCGGGAATGTTTAAAAATCTGAAAGGAATATAACCATGCCAACCAAGACCTCCGGAAACAATTATCTTCTTATTGTTCTTTGTAAAAATACCCCTGGAATACTTAGGAAAAAGTTCAAAGCGCGGAGACATAAGACCACCGATAATCGGTAATCGGATTATACCTCCGTGCAAATGCCCTGCCATCGTAAGATTGAAATTATATTTAAAATATTGATCTGCGAATCCGGGATCATGTGTAAGCAAAATATTGTATTTATTGTAGGGATATCGAAGTTCAAGCTTTTTTAATGAAGGAATTTCACCGTGATGTTTGATTTTGTGCTTATAAAACTCTTTATCCGCAACCATACCGTAAATATTGTAATCAGATATGGTAATACAGGTATTATTTAATACAGTACAATATTTGCCGACCAGATTTTTGTACTTGGAAAATAATTTGCCGCTTATTTTCTGCAGTTTAAGCTCGTGATTACCGAAAACATAATAAATGGGAACATTTATCGTAGCAAGACCTCGAAAAAGATTTTCGGCGTAAATAAACTCTTTCTCGCTCTCTCCGTTTATTACATCTCCGGTAATAAAAATAATATCCGGTTTTAATTTGGAAACGGCAGTAAGAAGTTTATAATTGTGTTTTCCGTAAGAGATGCAGTGCAAATCGGATAATTGAAGCACCTTTTTTCCGTTTAATTCCTTTGGAATACAAGTATCTTCAATCAAATAATCAGTGACCTTAAATCTTAAAGATTCGGTCACTGAATACAGCATTATTAAAATTAATAATAATATAAATAGAAATAAAACAGGCATATTGTAATTATTTATCTCATTGAAGTCGGATCCGAAGTACATCTGGCTCTTACTACAAGACGCTGTTTGCCACCTTCGGTACATGTAATCATCGTAAGTATTTTTCCTGAAATGCCCAGATCTTTTACAACATAGGTTTCGGTGGGTTCAACAATAAAGGACTCATATACTTTGTACTTATACTCCAGTCCGTTCAGATCGGTAATAACGACTTCATCGCCTTCCACAAGTTTATAAAGCTCCTTAAAGAACTTTCCTCTGTATCCGCCTCGGTGTCCTGCGAGGGCACAATTACCTTCTTTGCCGATTCCTACAGACTTAGGGAAATGTCCGATAGCATTACTGATATTGTAATTCTCAACACCTTCAACAATGGCATAAACAAGATTGATTTTGTCGATGGTTATGATACCAATACACTTCTGACCTGAAAGCTTGGATTTATCGGCAACAGTTTCTTCTGTTACTTCCGTAGCTTCAAGAGCACCTCCCAGCAAATCATCGGAAAAATCTGAAGAACTTGCGGATTCAATTTCATTTCCTTCGGGATCTATGATAACAGGAACAACGGGACGATCTTCGCTTCTGATTTCCGGATTTTCCGAAAGTTCATTATCGGCAATTACCTGACCGGGTAAACCTTCTGCGTTAGCTTCAGCAATTGAAAGAAGTATCTGCTCCTTGACCTGCTCCATCATTTGTTTCTGTTTTCTTGCTGTTATTGCCTGAGTAATGACAGGTGTAAGAAATATCGCAACACCTGCAACCATTATCAATATACCGAATATAAAAGCAAGTTTTCTTTTCATTTAATTTCTCCTAACGTTTATCATATTCCTGCTGAAACTGTTCACGCTTAGAAACAACGGGCGGTTTGGAAGATTTCTTCTGGTAGAAATACATACCTAAGAGAATAACAAAAGCAAGAACCGACATTATTAATATTATCTTTACGGGTTTAATTCTTTTCTTCATTGTTTTACTCCGGATATTATCCGTCTACTGAGATAATATAAAAATAACTTTTTTCCATTTTGGATATTTCAAATTCGGAAATAATGTGCATCTTTGATGCTGAAACATATTTCCTGAGAAAATCCCTGTTACGTGTATATATAAAAAGTTTCGCATTCTTTTCGAGTAAAGAAGGTATTTTTTTGAAAAACTTTTTATATATTTCTTCAATATCTAAAGCACTTTTTGTTCCGCTCTGAACAGGCATATCTGTAAAGATTTCATTGAATTTGTAATTATGCTTAAATTCAAAAAAATCTTTGGTAATAAGTTCGGTTTTTCCGGCAAGACCAGCTTCGGAGATATTTGTATGAGCTGCGGCAACGGCTTCTGCGAAAATGTCGATTCCGTAGTAAAGTCTTGCGGGCTTGCATTTCTCTCTTTCGACAAGCATGGTTGCACATCCGCAGAAAGGATCAAGAACCGCAGCGTTGTCTGTCATATAAGTCTTTGAAAGTTCTGCCAAAAGAGCTGCCGTTGAAGGCTTAATACTTACGGACAGACTTTTCTTCCTGTATGTGAAGCGTTTATCCTCTAACATACAAAACTTAATCAGTACAACAAGACGATCTCCCGAAGTATCGATAAATCGTATTTCGATTTCGTAATCGGAAGTGGAATTAACAAAGTTCCACTTAGTTGCATACTCGAATTCTTCCGAGAATTTATGCTCGAATAAAGATGCTTTTTTGATATCTTTATTTTTATATTCAGTTCTGAAGAAAACCGGCGAATCATTGTTATCGATTCTTGATATGATATATTCAGGAACCTTAGCGTCTATTAAAGCTCTTACAGCTTCTGCTGGATCGTTGCTGCATATCTTTATATTGTCAGGAACGAAAAGCAATTCGGAATAGGTCCTGATTTTTTTACCGACAGCATCAAGCTGCTTTGTTTTTACCATTACACCGGCTGTGAATTCTTTATGAGGAATTCCTTCAAGCCGGTCTGCAGTGATATATTTAAAATTACGATTTGTTAAAAGAACAAATTCATTTACAAGATCAAACCCGGTAAATATATGTTTATTGAATGAAGGCTGTAGCAGGCAGTTCAGCTCGTGCAATTCTTCGATAATATGCTTTTTATTGTCTTCGGAAATCTCTATGGTTAAAAGATTCCGGCGTCGTTTTAATAATTTATCTGATATGCTGCTGGAGTCCAGCTGCGAAACAGTCTTTAAATATGCTGCTTTGTTGTAATTGGTTTCATCCGAAATATATGCATCAAAGATTTGTTCTATGTACTCATCAGCCTTTAATATACCTAAAATCAACACTGCATTTTTTCTGATCTTAGGGTCTTTGTCGGACAGCAATTCTGTGAATACAAAAGTATTCTTTTTAATAAGTTCGGGAATAACGGAAAAATCTTTATCTTTTAATTCCTGCTTTAGTTTTAAAAGATTGTCTTTTACGTCGATTCCGTTTTGTATATTTATAAAATAAGAATTCAACATGCTTTTATCCGATTATTCTGCCTTTGTGATTTTTACGGCTGAGAAACTGATGTCAGAAGCAACATAAAGTGTAGGAAGCTCTTCATCATTTTCAGAAGCATTGTTTACAACACTGGACTTAATAAGACCGTCAACTTTAACGTTTACATCGGAAGGAACAATTATGCTCAATGCGCTGAATTTTGAAGAAATCGAAATAAATGAATCTTCATTAAAATT
This sequence comes from Lachnospiraceae bacterium, assembly GCA_045616585.1. GTDB lineage: Bacteria > Bacillota > Clostridia > Lachnospirales > Lachnospiraceae > RUG11977. Next base: position 24,712 of record JAZLGZ010000029.1, on the reverse strand, counting down.
CACACCGGATAAATCAAGAGTTGTTGCTCCGAAAATGTTTTTGCTTATAACTCCGTCGATCGATACATCATCAAGCTTAATGGCTTTTGCACCGAGATAATTGTAGAAAACCTTGCAGTCTCTTCCGGGATTCTCTGCCTCTGCTTTTTTTGTTCTCAGTTTTTCGATGATTTTTAATACTGTAACAGCTATTGCGACACAAGCTGCGTATATGAGAAGTATCCTGGCAATAATTTTTCCGACCTTACAACTGTTTTTTTCATTATCACATTTCTTAGCCATAATACATAATCCTCCTAATATACATATATATAAATTATACCACTTTTACATTATATTGGCAAATAATAAAAAAGAGAAAAAGCGACACTTTCGTGCCGCCTTTTCCCGAAAAAGGAAAGTAAAGATTATACTAAAAATGGTGAATAAACAATCCGCTGCGGAGCTTTGGTTCGAACCAGGTTGACTTAGGAGGCATAAGCTTCCCTGCATCAGATACTGCGAACAACTCCTGTACGGACGTGGGATACATAGAAAAAGCTATCCTCATATCCGTATTACAACGACGCTCTAATTCTTCAAGACCTCTGATTCCCCCAATGAAATCTACACGTTTATCTGTTCTGGGATCCCCTATCCCAAGAATAGGTCCGAGTAAATAATCCTGAAGAATTGAAACGTCCAGTGATTCAACCGGATCATCAGATGAAATAACAGACTCTTTTGCTTCCAAAAGATACCATTTTCCATCAAGAAACATACCGAATGAACCGTGTTTTGAAGGCGATACCGCACCTTCGACGGAGGTAACAGAAAAACTGTCACCAAGCTTCTCCAAAAAAGACTTTACAGAATAATCCGAAAGATCCTTTACAACTCTGTTGTAGGGCATAATCATTAGTTCATTTTCAGGAAACAGAACCGAAAGAAAATAATTGAACTCTTCTGTTCCGGTAAAATCTGGATTCTGTTCTCTTCTTTTTAACCCTACTTTTACAGCCGAAGCAGCTCTATGATGGCCGTCAGCTATATATATACTGTCAATATTATTAAATTCTTTTTGAATTACTGAAATCTGCTCAGTATCCGAAATGCACCAAACGTTGTGTGTAATCGAATCATCCGATGTAAACGAGTACAGCGGAACATTTTTCTTTATATCGCATACAAGATTGCAAATAGTATCATTTGTTCTGTACGCCAGAAAAATAGGACCGGTCTGAGCCGAACAGGTATCTACATGACGAATACGGTCAAGTTCCTTCTCCTCACGTGTATTCTCGTGTTTTTTGATGACATTGTTTAAATAATCATCAATTGAAGCACAGGCGACAATGCCTGTCTGATGTCTTCCTGCCATAATAAGCTCATAAATATAATAACAGGGAGATTCATCGGTAACATAAATACCGTTTAAGATATCTGCTTCAAGTAATTCCTTTGCTTTTTCGTAAACCCTTGTATCATAAGTGTCAACTTCGTCACTGAACTGTGTCTCAGCTCGATCGATACGTAAGAAAGTGAAATTATCACCCTTTACTTTTTCGGCTGCTTCACGACGATTGTATACATCATACGGTAATGCTGCCACCCTTTCGGCAAGATCCGGACGGGGTCTTGTACTTTTGAAAGGTTTAATCGTAGCCATGCATAAACTCCTTGTAGTATTTGCACAAATTATTCACCAAATACTCTTCTTTTTTGATACAATTGTATAATACGCTAAAAAAAGAAAAAATGCAAGCAAATTTTATGAAAAATTCACAAAAATCAAAAAAGCAGTACAGAAAGAAAATTTACATATTCCGTACTGCTTTTATACTATTATCTGCTTAATTAAACATTAACACTTATCAGAACATTGTAATTCCATCTTCGGTTACGATTCCGTATACATGTTTGGGCAAAACTTCAGGCATTTCTCCTATCGAGTATGCACCAAGGAACCTCGCCTTTGCGGCTTCGAGTTTTTCGCGATCGTTTGCGTACAATGTTGCAAGTGCTTCACCTTTATTTACATGATCTCCGATCTTTTTGCCGATGATGATACCAACACTTAAATCTATAATACTCTCTTTGGTTTCTCTTCCGCCTCCGAGAATAAGTGATGTCATTCCGACTTCGTCTGTTCTGATTGATGAAACATATCCCTCACGATCACTTATTACAGGCTCAATGATAGATGCTTTTTCGAATTTATCTGTATCATATACATATGATGAATCACCGCCCTGTGCTTCGATAAATTCTGCCATCTTCTTTAATGCGCTCCGGTCTTTTATAGTTCCGAGAAGCATTTCACGTGCCTCTTCCACAGTCGGAGCAACACCTGCGCCGAGTACCATATACGAACCCAAAGCCAACGCATCTGCCATTAAATCTTCAGGGCCTTGTCCCTTTAAAGCATTGATGGCTTCTATTACTTCCAGAGAATTTCCGACGGCACGGCCAAGCGGCTGATTCATGTCGGTAATTACACCGTAAGTTTTTCGGCCGGCTCCGTTTCCGATGTTTACCATAGCTTCTGCAAGTGAAACTGCATCTTCGACTGTTTTCATAAATGCACCCGAACCGGTTTTAACATCAAGGACGATAACATCCGATCCGCTGGCAAGCTTCTTACTCATAATACTGCTTGAAATCAGAGAAATGTTTCCGATTGTTGCGGTTACATCACGGAGAGCATATATCTTTTTATCTGCCGGTGCCAGATTAGCGGTTTGACCACCTATAGCGATTTTATGAGTATTTACGTTTTCAAAGAATTTTTCGGGAGTCATAGCGGTTGAAAAACCTTTAATACTTTCAAGTTTATCAATTGTTCCGCCTGTATGGCCGAGACCTCTTCCGGACATCTTGGCAACGGGAATACCTAGAGCTGCTACCATGGGTCCGATAACAAGTGATGTTTTATCTCCTACGCCGCCGGTGCTGTGCTTATCGACTTTAATGCCGTGAATTGGTGATAAATCCAACATATCACCGCTATGAGCCATTGCAAGAGTAAGCTGAGTTGTCTCTTCCGTATCCATTCCTTTACAGCATACAGCCATAAGGAAAGCAGACATCTGATAGTCGGGGATAGAACCATCGGTAAAACCGGTTACGATAAATTCAATTTCTTCTTTGGTAAGTTTATTACCCAGACGTTTTTTGTCAATTAAGTCGTACATTCTCATATTAATGTACCTCCGATATAAAAATTATTCTGCTATTTCACCAAGGAAATAGAATCCTTTACATTCGTTTAATCTAATATTTACCAGTTCTCCAATTAATGATTTAGGGCCCTTGAAATGTACCAGCAGGTTATTGGTAAGTCGTCCTGTAAGGAGATCCTGCTCGCGATTCTCTTCTTCTACAAGAACCTGTACGGTTTTGCCTGTCAGACGTTTTGCTTTATTGGTTGAACCTTCGTTAATTAACGCAAGAAGTCGGTTAAATCTTTCTTTTGTGATATCTTCGGGAACCTGATTTTCCATTGCAGCTGCGGGCGTACCGGTTCGTTTCGAATAAATAAATGTAAATGCGCTGTCAAACTCGACTTTTCGGCAAACATCGAGTGTCTCTTCAAAATCATCTTCGGTTTCACCGGGGAATCCGACAATAATATCCGTTGTAATAGCGATATCAGGCATGGCCGCACGAAGTTTATCTATCAATCTGAGATAATCTTCCTTGGAATAATGACGATTCATCTTCCTTAGAAGATTGCTGCTTCCGGACTGCATCGGAAGATGTATATGATCGCAAATAACCTTTGAATTCTTCATAACCTCAATAAGTTCATCTGATAAATCTTTTGGATGAGAGGTCATAAAACGAATTCTCTTGAGACCTTCTATTTGCTCAATACGGTGGAGCAGTTCGGCAAAAGAAATCGGATTTTCGAGATTCTTTCCGTATGAATTTACATTTTGTCCAAGAAGCATGATTTCAATTACACCATGTGCAACCATATCCCTGATCTCATTTATGATATCATCGGGCTTTCTGGATCTTTCACGGCCTCTTACATAAGGCACAATGCAATAAGTGCAGAAATTGTTGCAGCCGAACATAATATTTACTCCGGCTTTAAAACTGTATTTCAGGTCACTCGGAAGTTCTTCGACAATCTGGTCTGTATCTTTCCAGACATCAATTATCATTCTGCGCTTCTGTCTTGGCTTTAAGCGTCTGCCTTCTCTTTCTTCAAATACTGACCATATAAGTTCGGCCAATTTAAAGATATTGTGAGTACCGAATATAAGGTCGACAAAATGATAGCTCTCTTTAATTTTTTCGATTGCGGTAGGCTCCTGCATCATGCATCCGCACATCGCTATTATCATATCCGGGTTCTTTTTCTTTAATTTACCAAGATATCCGATTCTGCCGTAAACTTTAGTGTTGGCATTCTCCCTGACAGTACAGGTATTGTAAATTACGAAATCCGCATTTTCGCTTTCTTCAGATATAAAACCGATTGTTTCTAGTACACCGTTTAATTTTTCGGAATCCTTAAAATTCATCTGGCAACCGAATGTCTCGGTGTGATAAGTAGGTTTTCGTCCGTTGTTTTTTTCGAAATCAGCAATATATTTACGGCATTTTGCCATGAAATAATACTGTCTTTCGGGATCCTTTAACGGAGCTTCACCGGTAATATCTATATAGTTTAAATCTAAATTGAACATTTTATTTCTCCACTGCTGTTATTTATGCTTTACGCAAAGGTGTTACGGAACCATCTTCATTGACAATAGAAACATTGTCCAAAGTTCCTCTCATACTTGCGCGTATTGCTTCAACATATTCTTTTCGAAGTTTTTGCTGTTCAGCCTTTTCTGCTTCCGTAAGTCCTTCATTTTTGGACTTGTGATAAAGCTCATTGATTCTTTGAATTTTAGTATTATCCATTATATTTCCTTCAAAATTTTATTTATTATTGCTTCATAGACTTTTATTCCGTCCACGGCTGCAGATGTAATACCACCGGCGTAACCAGCACCTTCTCCGCAAGGATACAAACCTTTTAAATCGACGGATTCAAATTCTTCATTTCGCAAAATTCTGACCGGTGAAGATGTACGGCTTTCCAATCCAAGAAAAAGTGCATAATCATTGTCGTAGTCTTTTATAGTTTTGCCAAATGACGGCATGGCTTCAATAATACCATCGGTTATAAAATCGGGCAAGATATTCCTTAAATTTCCTGTTGCATAAGAACCCTTTGTGTTCGGTAAATTTTCATCAAGATCTTCAGATACTTTATTTTCAACAAAATCCTTGTAATATTGTACGGGAATCCGACCGTTTCCTTCTTTGAAGCATTTTTCTTCGAGCTCCCTTTGAAATTCCATCCCTGCCAGTACGGAGTTACCTTTGAAATCGTTCTCGTTTACACTGACAACCAAAGCAGAATTGGCAGTGATTTCGGAACGATCGGAATTACTCATTCCGTTTACTGCCAGTCTGCCGGGTTCAGATGAAGCGTTAACCACAAAACCGCCCGGACACATACAAAAAGAATAAACACCTCTTCCACCGGAGGTATTATAGGTTAATTTGTAATCAGCAGCAGGCAGCTTTTTATAGATTTCACCGTATTGGCTGTATCCTATAAGGCTTTGAGGGTGCTGAACTCTGACTCCGATTGCAAATGCCTTTCGTTCCATAGGAATGTTTAATTCATGGATGAGTTTGAAAGTGTCTCTTGCACTGTGACCAATGGCCAGTACAAGGGTATTGCATTCGACTTCACGGGTATTATTGATTAATATTGATTTAACATAATGGTTCTCAAAGCGAATGTCGGTCAACTTACTGCCAAAATGCACTTCGCCTCCGCAGCTTATTATTTCATTTCGAATGTTTTTTATTATTTCTTTAAGTTTATCGGTTCCAATATGGGGTTTAGCAATATATTTTATACTTTCATCTGCTCCGAAACTTACTAAAATATCAAATACCTTTTTGATTCGTCCGTAATTGTCATGAATCATGGTATTGAGTTTGCCGTCAGAAAAAGTACCGGCTCCGCCTTCTCCAAATTGAACATTCGATTCGGGGTTGAGCTCACTGCTTGTCCAAAAGTGATTGACATCGGCAGTTCTTTCGTCAACATTTTTCCCTCTTTCGAAAACAATCGGTTTCAATCCTGCTTTCGCTAGCATATATGCACAAAAAAGTCCTGCAGGACCCAGACCGATAATAACAGGTCGTTTTATATTTTCGATGTTTTTAACAGCATTTTTTATATTTTCCGAATCAATAGGATCGGGATAAATAACTTCTCCGGAGGCAGAGATATTCTTGATTCTTTTGTTCTTTAAAATCTTATCTTCGTTTTTTATATTTGCATCAATACTGAATACATAATGTATATCTTCTTTTTTTCGGGCATCGAGAGAACGCTTAATCGGAGTGAATGAAATTAAGTCATTTTTACTTATATTTAAATGCTTTAATATGGCTTTTTGAATATCATCGTCAGTATATTCAATATTAAGCTTTAATGAGTTTATTCTTATCAAAATGACCTCCGCCGGCATATGCACCGGCTATTATTCCGGAAGTCCATGCCCATTGTAAATTATATCCTCCGCAAATTGCGTCAACATCCAGCAGCTCACCGGTGATATATAAATCTTTTATGATTTTAGACTCAAACGTATTTAAATCTATTTCTTTCAGGTTAATTCCGCCCGAAGTTACCTGTGCGCTGTCAAAGCCGTTCGTCCTGATGATTTCAAATGAAAAATTCTTGGATAACGTTGCAACAGTACCGATAACCCCCTCGGTATTGTTGTCATGTATGCGATATTCGTTTGAAACATCCGCTTTTTTTAATATAACACTTATAAGTTTATCATTTAAAAATCCGGTCATTGAATCCTTAAGTGTACCGTGAAATTTTGAGTATCTGTTGCTAATAAAATCACGCAGTTCCTTCAGTGAATAATCCGGGAAGAAATCTAGAGATAATATTGCAGACTTACCTTCATTTAATGCCCTGACCGCAACTGAAGATGAATTCATGACAGGTATACCTGAAACAGAATTTTTATTAAAAATAATTTCACCGTATTCTGAGTATGCTGCGGATTGGTTCTCAATTATCGGAAGTTCGTTTGATGAGCAGTTATCTATAAATAAAGCTATTTCAGCTTCTTGTCTTACTCCTGCCAATTCCTTGAGATTATCGTCGTTGGAAATAAGTCCCGCAAGCGCCGGAAGTGATTTAATCGATGTATGACCCAGTTTTCCGAGAATATAGTAAAACGATCCGTCGGTGCCGAAGCAGGGCTGAGCTTCTCCTCCGGCGGCAACTATCAGTTTGGAACAACTGTAAACCGCTTCTTTCGACTTGAGAATGAATAATTCTGTTTTTCGCTCGATTGCGATTATTCTGCAATTAAAAACAGTTTTAATATTTGCTTGTTTCAGTTCGGCAGCAAGTGCATCCCTTACCGATAACGCCTGACAGCTGTGAGGATAACAATAACCATTTTTTATAAATACCGGAATGCCGATAGATTTGAAAAACGAAATTGCATCATTGTTGTCAAAAAGTGTATAACTTGAAAATGGATTTCCGGTACTGCTTCTGAAATGCTCCTCTCTGATATTTAAATTTGTGAAATTGCATTTACCGTTGCCTGTTGCAGTAATTTTCTTTCCGGGAACATCATTTCTTTCAAGAATAAGAATATCTTTCTCGTATTTGGAAGCTGATATCGCAGCAGCCATACCGGATGCACCGCAACCGATAATTATCAGTTTATGATAGTTTTTATCCTGCATTGACTGCTCTCCTTTTTTATCTGAGTAAATGTAATTTATGGGCTGCTCTTACAAGAAGATTTCCTTTAGGGAAGGCTCTCAATTCTTCTTCACTGACAGCTTTAAGAAGTATAAGTGAAGCAAAGTATACCGGAACAGCAACGGCTATTGCAAATATCGTAGAAAATGAATTCATCTTGATTATAAGCTTTAAAAGCTGATATACACCAAAGGCTGCAGCACCCATTATCGCGGAAGCAGCGAAAGGCAGAAGAAATGTTCGTTTTATCTCCTGCTTGTAGTCAAGAATATCTGCTATCGATATCCAGTTTAATATGCATACGAGAAGTCCGTAAGTAACATTACCGATTACCATTCCGTACACTCCGAAATTGAGCGGTCCGATCAATATAAGTACAAGCACAATATGAACACCTAGTGATATTGCGGAATGAATCATGGGAAGCTTAAGATGATTGATTCCCTGAAGGATTCCGTTTGTTAATGTTGAAAGTGCGAAGAACACAACTGCTATTCCACCTAATGTCATAAGTCTTGCAGACAAATCTATATTGCCTTTATGTCCGAATAAAAGAGTAAGTATCGGTTTTGCAAGTACCGAAAGGCCTACAGCCGAAGGAATAGCAATTATCATGTTTAGCTTAATCGAAGATGCGATCTTATCTTTGATATCTTTGGACTTACCTTCTTTATATTGAGATGACAAAGTAGGTACTATGGAGACTCCGAAGGCTGAAGCTATTGCAACGGGAAGATTGTATAGCCATTTATACTTATTCGAGAATGCTTCGTAAATAATAGCCCTTTCGGTCTGATTGAAACCTTTTGAGTCCATTATGGTTCCGAACATATAATTGTCGATAATACCGCTGAGCTGATAAATAGTCTGACTTAAAATAATTGGCAGCATTGTAAGAAGAATAGCTTTAGCGATTTCTGTTTTTGAGTCGACAATACCTGTATGGTCTTTAAGGCATTTACGAGTGAAATATTCGGAATTAATCTTATAAACAAAAATCAGAAACAACAGTCCGAATACTGCACCGACAAGTGTTCCTGTTGTTCCGCCAGCAGCTCCGTATGCATGAGCTTCCGCAGTATCTTTATAGGCATTTACAAGCAAAAGAGCCGCAACAATACTGAATACAGCATTGAAAATCTGTTCTATAACCTGTGAAAATGCAGTTGGCACCATTGTTTTCTTTCCCTGGAAGAAACCTCTGATGATTCCCATAACGGAGAAAATAAAAATGGTGGGTGCAAGAACACGAAGAGGTATTGCTGCATTCGGATATTTCATAAAGCTTGCAAGCGGAGCCGCAAACACAAATAACAGAACCGATACAACAAATCCTATTCCGCCCGAAACATACAATCCGACTTTAAAAATTCTGTACGAATTTACATACTGTCCCTGTGAATCTCTGTCAGCAACCAGTTTTGAAACCGCTACCGGTATACTGTATGTAGAAACCAAAAGAGCAAGATTATATATTTCGTATGCTGTATTGTAATAAGTCATTCCGTCCGATTCTACAATTCTGGTAAGAGGAATGCGATATATCATTCCTATCAGACGAGTAATCAGACCTGTAATTGCAAGGATTCCGCCTTGCAGAAGAAAATCGTTTTTTTTCTTTGATGCCATTGTTACCGTTGTCTTTAAAGACTGCTCCTTTTTGATGTTACTTAATTTATTCTATGACGAGATAATCTTCTCTGAAATCAGGATAAACGGATATCAGCGTTTTTCCGGGATTGATGGTTAACAGATTGCCGTCAGGTCCATAATAATGCATAGTAGCCTTTTTCTCGTTCTTATCCCAGGTAATAGGAATACACTGACCGTATGAGATATAAAATCCATGACCTTCCGTATCGGTAATATCCATTTCCTGATAATGATTTCGGTCCTTATCCCACTCCTTTACAACCTGTATAATAATATTCGTAAAAGTAAGAGGAAGTCCAGTATTGGCATCAGTATGCACATCATCGTATTGATAGCGAGTGTATATACCGTTCTCGAAATCATATTCAAGATAAGGCGCATTCCACCTGTCGTAACTTAATACAATATGTTTTGCATTGAATTCGAGAATATCCGTATATTCCTCGAACGAGCCGTCGGCATTAAATACGTTTGTATTGTTCTTGGGATAAAGAGCCTTCTCATTGAAGTAAAAATGATTATCATCATGATAATGTGACTCATCGTGAGTCAGTCTGGTATTTTTTCGTTCAAGAAATGAACGCAGCTCAGGAATTGAGCAAAATACATTGTGAGGAGCTTTTATGGATTTATCACGATAAAAAACATTGCCTCCGATATTCATACCCTCAACCTGGTCAACCATATTGAGTTCTTCGAACTTCGCGTTTGCATATTTAGTAGCACCGAAATGCAAATATATTGCATCATACTCCGTGGCAAAGCTTGCATAGTAATGACGTGAACTTCTTATGGAACCCAAACGCTCGTAGCACGCGTATGTTTCATCTATGCCATCGTATATACCCATAAAACGTGTGATTCCGCCTTCGGTTAAGGCTTCATAAAGGATTTTTGCTTCACCGACTCCTGCCTGTGGTGCTGCAACTTTTATGTTATTTATCATAAAAGCATAAGGACGAACTGATGCGTCCTCCTCTTTTATCCAGGCTCCGTCGATTCTGGACTGAACTTCTCCGATATGAAGCTCAGGTGTGATTTCAGGTGTGATTTCAGCGATTTCTTCGGTTTCTTCTTCGGATTCGGTTGTGTTTTTATCATTTTCAGGTTTTGTTTCGGATACTGTAGGTGAAAGCTCGGCAGAAACATTGTTGTCGCTTAAATTTTCTGAAGAATCGGTTATGTCGGACTTTTTGCTGCCCGAACTCAAAAAAATGATTAAAACGACAAGCAGTAAAATTATGGCTGAAGATATACCGATAAAGATATATCTGAATTTGGGATTGGTTAATAATTTGTTCTTTAATTCGTTTATAAAAGCTTTCATCTTGTAATTCCTGCTTTTTCAAGTATTTGTTTTTGGAGATTTTCCATAACCAGTCTTTCATCATCCTCCATATGATCGTGTCCGAACAGATGAAGCATACTGTGAACTATCAGGAAGCAGAATTCTCTTTTAACGGAGTGTCCGTATTCCCGGGCCTGCTCAATCACTTTTTCTGCCGAAATAACAATATCTCCAAGCATAAGTTCACCGGTATCGGGGTTGAAATAGTCTTCTTCATTATTCTCAGCTATACTGAAATTTAAAGGTTCTTCGTAATCTACCAAAGGAAATGACAAAACATCTGTTGGCTTGTCCAGGTTTCTGAATTCTTTATTAAGTTCCCGGATACCTTGGTTGTCCGTGATGGTTAAGTTTACTTCGCATTCCCAAGGACATTCAAGATAATCGATTGTGAAATTAATAATATCGGATGCCTCGGTTTCTATATTAAGTTTAAGATCAATTTCTGTTTCTACTTCAGTTTGAAGTGTCATAGTTTCCTCCCGCATCGACGTAAAATAATTTTAACAGCTGAATTTCTTCATTCGAGAAACCGGCCTGACGCAGAACTCCCTTTTCTTTACGCACTTTAATAGCATTCGTAACAACTCTGTCCATTGATACGGTTTCGTTTTTACTTACAAGATAATTAATAGTTGCAATAATGTCTTCACTTAAAATTATGATACCTGTTTCTCTGTTTATTGGATAAGAACTGTCTTTTTGTTTTATAAGACCGATAAGTCTTGTAAGGTATCCGGGCAGATTGTATTTTTCTTCGAGAATAGTTTCGTAATTCTCACCCAATATTCGCGAAGCCTCATGATACATCGCAAGAATATTTGTCAATTCGCAGTCTGCTCCAATCAGTGATGCGGCATCTGTTGACAACGCAGCTATTTGAATACAATGCTTATATAATTTCGGTGAGTCTTTCTTCAGCTTACAGATATAAGAAAAATCATCGGCACAGAAATCCGGGATCTTATATATGATTTTTTCTTCTTTTTTTATTACTTCTTTGATTTCGATAATTTTCTCCGGTTCTGTATTTTCGTCAGCATACTCTTCTTTTACGATAATTGTTTTGCTTTCATCCGCATCAGACGATTTTTTGTTAGAAGTGTTATCGGTATATACGGAATCTGAAATATAATTTGTTTTAATTAAAAACGCTCCGACGATTATGGTTATGTAAAACAAACATATACTTATATTTTCAATATTAATAACAGGTTCTATTGCAAAGCCGTTTAAAACTATATTCAGAATTAAATAAAAAGCCAAAAGACAAACAACAGCCTGTATCATTGAAGCTATTTCTTTTAAATATCCTAATACGATAACAGAAAAAAGAGCAACAATGAAAGCGGTAGGTCTTACAATAACAATGCTTGAAGCAAAGATAAACGAATAGCAGATCATCCCTGAAAGTATAATCAATCCGGCTGCCCTATTGTAGCAAAGACCTGCCGCAACAACGATCAGCAGAACAAGAACGGATGTTAATATTTCGTTGTCGATATAAAACAGAGAATATGCTGCCGATAAACAAACTGTCAGTATTATATTTCTCTTAATATCAAAAATATTTAAATCGGATTTTCTGAGAAAAAATGTGTAAATAAAGTCGAAGCAAACAATATAGACGCCGGCTGAAATAAGATTAATATAGCTGTCCTTTCCGGAAAATGACTGCAAACAATAAACAGCAAGTATATTAACAATCGGGATAATAATCGAAAAAATTCCGAAAATTCGGCTTTCGGATTTATTTATTTCTTCTGTCATGATGGTTTGCGCTCCGTAAATTATTCTGCTTCTTTTCGAATTTTTCGTATGCATCGACTATCTTCTGAACAAGAGGGTGACGCACAACATCTTTACTCGTCAGGTTTGCAAAACCTATTTCGTCGATATCTTTTAAAACTTTCATAGCTATATCAAGACCCGATACGGTTCCTGCAGGAAGGTCCTTCTGAGTGGGATCGCCGGTGATAATCGCCTTTGATCCGAAGCCGATTCGAGTAAGGAACATTTTCATCTGAGCGGGAGTTGTATTCTGCGCCTCATCAAGTATGATAAATGCATTTTCTAAAGTACGACCTCTCATATAAGCAAGAGGTGCGACTTCTATCAACCCTTTCTCGGTATTCTTCTGGAAACTTTCCGCACCCATAATTTGATATAAAGCATCATATAACGGTCTTAAGTATGGATCGATTTTACTTTGTAAATCTCCGGGAAGGAAACCGAGTTTTTCTCCTGCTTCAATTGCAGGTCTTGTAAGTATAATGCGATTTACTTCATTGTTCTTGAAAGCACTGATTGCCATAGCCATCGCAAGGTATGTTTTACCTGTACCTGCAGGACCCAAACCGAAAACAATCATATTTTTGCGAATCAGATCAATATAATTTTTCTGACCGATCGTTTTAGGACGTATAGGCTTTCCCGCTAAAGTAAAGCATACCAAATCCTTATCTATTTCACTGATGGCGGATTCTTTATTCTCCATGCATAAAGAAAGAGCGTAATTGACATTCTGATCGGAAATTTCATTGCCGTTCGCAGCAAGATTTACAAGCTGATGAACCACACGTGCAGCTTTCTCGGCGTTAGACGCTTCGCCAATGATTTTAAGTTCACCGTCACGTGAAATTACAGAAATTCCGAGAGTCTTTTCAATCTGTTTAATATTGCGGTCAAATTGACCAAAGATGTTCGTTAAATAGTCTCTTGGAATTGAAATTGAAATTTCATTTAATGCCATATTTACACTTCTCCGTAATGCATAATTCTAGACTTTAATTATACCATATAATTTATAAATGCAAATAAATAATATAAAAAAGCAAAATAAAAAAGCCCTACAACAATAGGGCTTTTATTATCATTGAAAAAATCAATACTTTCTCTTACGAGCTGCCTCAGACTTCTTCTTGCGTCTTACGCTGGGCTTCTCATAATGCTCTCTCTTGCGGATTTCCTGCTGGATACCGGCTTTTGCACAGTTTCTCTTGAATCTGCGAAGAGCGCTGTCTAAAGTTTCGTTCTCTTTTACAATAACGTTCGACATAGCCTCACACCAAACCTCCCTCCAGTTGTGAATTGTGCCGAATCATGGTAATTTAATGCCTTTAAGCACAAAATGAATTATATCATATTTTTAGATTACGTCAACAGTTTTTTTAATTCGTTTTTTCAAACTCATAGGATCAAATTCCAGTGAATCTCGAAGCTGATTGGGAGTACCTTGGACGATATATTCGTCGGGTAAAGCAAGATTTAAGAACTTACCCTTATACCCTATTTCCATCAAGTGAGCGGCTACTGCTTCTCCGTAACCACCTCTGTCAACATTCTCTTCACAGGTAATAATGATATCGGTTTCCGCAGAGATTGCTTCTATGATATCATAGTCGATCGGATTGATAAACCTGGCATTGACGACAGTAAACGAATAGTCTGTTTCATTTTCGAGTTCTTCACATATTTCGTTTATTACTTTTACCATTCTGCCTACGGCAAAAACAGCGGCACTTTTACCTTCTCTTATAATTTCACTTCGGCCTATTTCAATCGGTGCTCTGAGATCGGAAAGTTTTTCTGTTGCTTTTCCACGTGGATATCTGATTGCGAAAGGACCGTTATATGAACAGGCAAATTCAAGCATATCTTCAAGTTCCATAGCATTTTTGGGAGCGGCAACAACGAGTCCCGGGACATGGGATAAATATGATAAATCAAATATGCCCTGATGAGTTTCACCGTCATTTCCTACTATTCCTGCTCTGTCAATGGCAAAAGTAACAGGAAGTTTGCTTAACGCTACATCATGAATAATCTGGTCGTATGCACGCTGTAAAAAAGTTGAATAAATTGCTACGACAGGATGCAATCCCCTTGATGCCATTCCTGCGGCAAAAGTAACAGCATGCTGTTCTGCGATTCCGACATCAAAGAACCTTTTAGGATATAATTTGCTGAACTGCTTTAGTCCCGTACCATCAGCCATTGCAGCTGTAATTGCAACGATCTTCGAGTTCTTATCAGCTAATTCCACAATTTTATTTGAGAATACTTCGGTATATGATCTTCCGCTTTTTTCGGAAGTTGTTAGTCCGGTTGCAGTATCAAACGGTCCGATGCCGTGGAACTTCGAAGGATCCGTTTCGGCGTATTTATAACCTTTTCCTTTTTGAGTAATTACATGAACAAGTGCTGGACCTTTAGCCTGTGCAGCGGCATTGAAAGCCTTTAACATCAGAGGTATGTTGTGGCCGTCGATCGGTCCTATATAAGTAATTCCCATGTTTTCGAAGAACATTCCGGGAACCATAAGACTTTTTATAGAATCTTTTGAGGTTCTGATACTTTTTATAATGGTATCTCCTGCCAAAGGAATCTTTCCGAGTGAATCCTCAACTTTCATTTTAAGTCCTGTATATTTGGAACTTGTTCTGAGTTTTCCGAGGTATGTCGCGACTCCGCCAACATTTTCCGAAATCGACATGTTGTTATCGTTCAAAACGATAATCATATTTGATTTTAAACGTCCTGCATTGTTTAAAGCCTCATAAGCCATACCGCCGGACAACGCACCGTCTCCGATAACAGCAACAACTTTATAGTTTTCTTTCAGTAAATCTCTTGCTTTTACAATACCGTCCGCGACGGAGATAGAAGTCGAACTATGACCCGTATTGAAAGAATCACAGCTGCTTTCGTTTGTTTTCGGGAAGCCGCTCATACCTTCGTACTGACGAAGTGAATCGAAATCCGCTCTTCTGCCGGTCAGGATTTTGTGTGTATAGGCCTGATGTCCGACATCCCAAACCAATTTATCTTCAGGCAATTCCAGGAAAAGATGAAGAGCCATAGTAAGCTCCACAACTCCAAGATTGGAGGCCAAATGTCCACCCGTTTTGCTGACTTTATTAACCAGGAAATATCTGATTTCTTTTGCAAGTTTTCTGTAATCTTTAGGGTCAATTTTTTTTATATCGTTTGGCTCATTAATTGTCTCAAGTAATTCATATCTAATCAAATCAATCACCCTGTTCTATTTGGTTCTGTGTTTTAAATATTCGATTAAATCACAGAAAAATGTTTTATTACCATTAATTCTTTCAATTGATGAAAGTGCTTTGTTCAATTCACTTTCAAGGAGCTCCTGTGCTTTATCAAGTCCGAATAAAGTTGCTATGGTAACTTTACCGTTTTTTGCATCGCTTCCGATATCTTTTCCGAGCTCTTCGAATGTAGAAGTTTCATCGAGTATATCATCCTTTATCTGGAATGCAAGACCAAGATGATATCCGTATTCTTCAAGCATTTTAATATCCTCGGTCGAGGCACCTCCCAAAGCGGCGCCGGAGCATAAAGCAGCTTCAAACAAGCAGGATGTTTTTAATTCATATATTTTCAGCAAATGAGAAAATAAAGCTTCTTTATTAAACCCGGATGAATTATCACTGTAAATATCAAGTACCTGTCCGGCAATCATACCTCTGTAACCGGCTTTTTCTCCTATAATACTTTCGGCAATTACAAGACGCTTACACAAATCAGAAGACATCTCCCCACGAATTTGTGCCACATTTCTACCTGTTGAGGACATGATTTCAAATGCAAAATTCAGTAAAGCATCACCGGTAAGAGTTCCCATCGCATGCCCGAATTTGGCATGAGTAGTCAATATTCCCCTTCTGTAAGTATCATTGTCCATTTCGGGTAAATCATCATGTACAAGAGAATAAGCATGAATACACTCTATGGCTGTTACAAAAGGAAATGCCAACAATTCTTCAAGATAATTGTCAATCGTAAAAAGTTTAAAGCTTTCAAGAAGCATCATTCCGCGAAGTCTTTTACCTCCGTTTAAGACGCTGTAATTCATCGCGTTAACTATCGAAGTGGAAGTATCGCTCGGAAGATGCTGTTCCAAAATGTTATTAATGTCTTTTGCAAGAAGTTTAAAGTCAGTCATTATCTTCCTCCAAAACCGTCAGCTGCTGTTCTATTTTATCGATAGAATCGTTGCAATATTTTACAAGCTGAAGTCCTTCATTGTACCTTGCAAAAGACTCTTCAAGAGATAGTTCAGGGTCTTCGATATCTTTAATTGCAGCTTCAAGCTTAATAAACGCATCTTCTATTGTCATTTTATCAGTACTCATTCTACAGATTCTCCTTGGGAATTATTTCTGTTACAGAGGCTTTTATTCGGCCGTCGATAACATCAATATTTATGATATCATTTATATCTGTTTGAAAAACGGATGTAATGTTTTTTGATTCGTTGTCGGTTGAATATGAATACCCTCTGGAAAGGCTTTTTAAAGGTGAAACATCATCAAGTCGTCTGGCATCAAGTTCCAAGCGATGTCTGGCATTTATAACCCGTTCATTTATGTTTTTTGAAAGGTAATCCGATAGCTTATCTAGTCTGAATCTATAGTTGTTGATTCTGTTTTCGGGACTTAATGCATTCAGACGAAGTTTGAATTTTTCTGTTTTGTTTTTATAATTTTCAAGCTTGTTTATAAATGCACCGAGCATTTCGGAATGATAGTCTACCAGTCTCGATTCGAATTCACTGAACATATATACAGCAAGTTCTGCAGCAGCCGAAGGAGTTGCTGCTCTTAAATCGGCAACGAAGTCACTGATGCTGAAATCCACTTCATGACCAACAGCCGAGATAACAGGTATTGTACAATTATAAATCGCTCTGGCGAGGTCTTCATTGTTAAATTCGAAAAGATCTTCTGCAGAACCTCCTCCTCGTCCGAGGATAATTACATCCGGTCTGATTCTTTCCATGGCATGCAGACCTTTAATCAATGTTTGAGCAGCGCCTTCACCCTGTACCTTCGCAGGATATAAAACAATTTTAACATAGGGGTTTCTTCGATTGGTAACAGTAACGATATCGTGTATTGCAGCCCCCGTCGATGCCGTAATTACACCGAGTGTTTTAATATATGTCGGAATAGGCTTCTTATGAGATACATCAAAGAGACCCTCACTTGCCAACTTTATCTTAAGTTTTTCAATCTCTTCAAATTGTTTACCTACACCCTGCTTTTCAATTCTGTTTGCATATATCTGATATTTACCGTCTCGTTCATACACAGCAACAGAGCCGGTTACTATGATATTTTGACCTTCTTCAAGTCTGAAATTTAAGCCGGCAGTCCTTTTTCCTGCAAACATAACACATGCAATCTGTCCGTCCGAATCTTTCAGTGTAAAGTAAATATGTCCTGAAGTGTGATATTTGCAGTTTGAAACCTCACCGCTGATTTTCACATTATTCAGGACACTGTCTTTCATAAGCAAAAGCTTAATGTAATTATTAATTTCTGTAACCGAATAGATTTTCATACATCAAATGATTTTAGCTAAAACACCATTGACAAAACTATAAGAAGAGTCCTTTGAACCATATTGCTTAGCAATCTCAACCGCTTCATCGATAGCTACTTTATCGGGAACTTCCTCATCAAAGCGAATTTCATATACTGCAACACGAAGAATATCCAATTCAACTTTGCTTACTCGAGACATAGACCACCCGCTCATAGCTTCTGCAATCACATGGTCGATCTCGCCTAGTTTGTTGATGATTTCACAGTATCTGGACAAAACATATGCCTTGTCAACATCACTTGTTTCAGGGCTGAATACCTCAAAAAATAATAAATTCTGTTCTTCGATTTCCTCTGCATCATGGAAATCGCGAATATACAATAATTTAATAAGAACTTCTCTTATCTCTCGTCTTGTCAATGTACTCATAACTTCTCCTAAAAGGATATTATTTGATTTCGATACCAACAATATGAACGGTAATGCTTGATGCTGTAAGTCCGGTCATATTTTCGATGGCATTTTTAACACGCTCCTGGAGCTGTGCTGTAATCTTTGGAATTCTGTATCCGTAAGCAATATTTACGAAAAGATCGATAGAAACCTGTCCATCCTTAAATGCAAGCTTGATTCCTTTGGAAAGATTCTTTACTCCTCTTTTGCCGACAATATCACTTGTAATATGGCCTGCAATAGAAGTAATTCCTTCAATTTCAGAAGCTGCAAGCCCTGCAATGCTGGCAATTACGTCATCTGAAATCTTGATGTCTCCGTTCGTATTTACATTCAATTCTTTACTCATGATCTATCCTCCGTAAAACTCATAACTGGATTTATTTTACCACTAAAAATGGTATTTGAAAAGAATCATTTTTAAGCTATAATTATTATATATTTTATTTCTGAATTTTGAGAATAAGGAGGACTTTATTATGTTATCACCGGAATTAAAAAATACAATTGATAACATTGAAAATCCAATTTATTTGATATCGTCCGAGGGACAGATTGTTTATCTTAATCCTTCCGCAAAAGAATATACCGCCAATGTCGAATCCGGAAACTTTTTTCTTGAAAAGCTTTGCGGACGTCGTATTCCATGCAAAGGTTGTCCCATGAACAGAGATTGCACCGCTGCATGTAAAGTCTCAGATGATGCATTATGTGCCTTTGCTTCGGTTGCATTTAAAAGAATTGTTTTTGAAAATGAAGAATACCTTATTTCGGAATGGATAATTAATTCCAAGAATCGATCATATATTGATGCCATAAGTACTGCCGAAAAAAACAATAGTGAACTCTCATCTTTGTCTGAGGTTGCTTTAGAAAGCTTTAAAGAATTAAATGTTGCCGCCGCTCTTGAGAATGCCGGCGGAGAAAAAGAAGTATACATATCAATACTGCGAACATATTTGATAGAAGGCCTCAAGAAAATTTCCGTTATTAAGCAATATTACGAAAACAGAGATTATACAAACTTAAGAATAGAAGTTCATGGGGTCAAAGGAACTTCATATGTCGTCGGAGCCGAACATTTGGGTAATTATGCCAAAAAGCTTGAATACGCATGCAAAGCGGTTGAAGCCGATGAAGACAATTCAAAGGTTGAATCCGCAAAGCTTTTGATTGCAAACAACATTTATGATTTTCTTGAAGAATTTAATCTTTTGCTTTCAAAACTGTCAAATGCTTTTGATGTTGGTACTTCATCGGATAGTGATTCCGTTTCGGTATCAAATGGTATTTCCGATAACGAATTTATCGACATCCTCAAATCCGAAAATATTGTCTTTGATGATTACAACAACGAATTGTTCTTATCGGTTCTTTCATCTCTGGATGAATACGATATTGATAATGCAACCGATAAACTTAAAGAAATCAATAAATCATCTTTTAATATTGAAAATGATGAAATTTATGTTATGGAATTAAGCTTAAGGTGTCTTGAATTATTAAATTCATATGATTATTCCGGGGCAGCCGAAATGATTAAACCTTTTATTCGTTGAATTTTTTATATTACAAAATTTAAATATCAATAATAAAAGCCGCAGATTCTATTACATCTGCGGCTTGTCTTTTTCTGCGATTGTTGAAAAATCAAACTCTCTTAAGGTATTCACCTGATCTTGTATCAATCTGGATCTTGTCTCCGCGATCAACGAAAAGAGGTACCATAACCATAGCACCTGTCTCAACTGTAGCGGGCTTCTGAGCACCTGTTGCAGTATCTCCCTTGAATCCGGGCTCTGTCTCGGTAACTTCAAGCTCTGCGAACATGGGAGGCTCTACAGAGAATACATTTCCCTGGTAAGAAAGCATCTTAACCATATCGTTCTCTTTAACAAACTTAAGAGCATCACCAATCTGCTCCTGATTAAGAGCAAACTGATCATATGTCTCTGTGTTCATGAAATTGAACATATCACCATCAGCATATAAGTACTGAACTTCGAACTTCTCAATATGTGCCTGAGGATATCTATCTGTAGGACGGAAAGTTGTTTCTGTAACACCACCGTTGATAATATCTCTTAACTTTGTTCTAACGAAAGCTGCACCTTTACCGGGCTTTACATGCTGGAACTCTACTACCTGACAAACTTTACCATCAATTTCAAGTGTCATACCATTTCTGAAATCGCCTGCTGAAATCATTAATAATTCCTCCTAATATTAGAAAACAAACTTCTAAATAATTTTACTTTAGTTTAATTCAAATTTCAACCCTTTTTTATTTTTTAGATTTTCTTCGTCTTGAGGGACAAGGAATCTTCAGTTTTGCCAACTTCTTTTTGTAAAAATGAAGAACTATTGCTTCAAGTTTTCTTTTTAATACAATCTGAATTTCTTCTTTGGGATTTATCGGATTGACAAGAATAGTATGTATATCCGATTTATTGCCGCCCCAGATATCGGTGAACAGCTGATCTCCGATACAAATAACCGAACTTACCGATAATCTCATCATCATAGCGGCAACATAGTAGTTTCTGTGATAAGGCTTCTGTGCAGAGAAAATATACTGAACGTTAACATCTTTATTGAATTTTTCAACTCGTGCTTTTTTGTTATTTGACAAAAGACATATACTGTAGCCGATTTTTTTCAGCCTGGCAAAAAGTTCGATTGCTCTTTTATCCGCATCCGCACCATGAGGAACCAAAGTGTTGTCGATATCGAATATTATGCCTCTGTAACCTTTTTCGTAGTATTCTTCAAAATTGATGGAATAAGTAGAATCAATCCATTCATTCGGATAAAAATTTTTAAAAATGTCCGTCATGTTCTAAATACTCCTTTCTAAACGCTTCTATACGATATTAGTGCAAGTAGTAAAAAAATACAATAAATTTTTAATAAAGAGACAGTTATGAATCTATAATTTGAAATTATCAGTTCAAACAGATTCATAACTGTCTTATTTTAAATGTATTTGATTTGCAGTCGGAATAAATCAATCAAATTAAAATTATTCTTCTTCGTCCTCTACACGATTCTTAGCTGCTTCTTCGATAACCTTAGCCTGAACGTCCGAAGGAGCCTGCTCATAACGGTCGATGGTATAAGAATAATCTCCGATACCGCCGGTCATAGAACGAAGATCGGTTGAATATCCGTAGAGCTCCGAAAGCGGAACATCGGCAATAATTTCCTGCTTGCCGCCATCAATGGGATTCATACCAAGAACACGTCCGCGGCGCTTATTAAGATCACCCATAATATCACCTGTAAACTTATCGGGAACTACTACTTTCATCGAAGTAATTGGCTCAAGGAGGCAAGGTGAACAATTCTCTTTCGGATCGTTAAATGCTGCCTTAAATGCAAGCTTGGCAGCCATCTTGAATGCCTGTTCAGAAGAGTCTACGGGATGATATGAACCAAAGAATAATGTAGTTCTAAGTCCCACAACGGGATATCCGGCCAAAGGTCCGGCAAGAACACACTCGGCAATACCCTTCTCAACCGCAGGGAAGAAGTTTTTCGGAACTGCTCCGCCTACTACTTCCTCATCAAAGACATATGCTTTTTCCATATCGCCCGAAGGCTGGAAACGAATATGAACATCTCCGTACTGTCCGTGTCCACCGGACTGCTTCTTATGCTTACCCTGCTTCTCAACCATCTTTCTGATAGTCTCACGATAAGGAACACGAGGCTTCATAGTCTCACATTCAACCTTATATCTTGAAGCAAGCTTACTTACAGCTACATCAATCTGCTGATCTCCGATTCCGTAAATAAGTGTCTGATGATTTTCTTTATCAAGAACAAGACGAAGTGTCTTATCTTCTTCGAGAAGCTTTGCCATTGCCTGAGCAAACTTATCTTCATCTCCCTTATTCTTTACCTCAATTCGCTGATAAGCATAAGGAGTAGAATATACAGGACGTTCAAACTCTACCGGAACGGCCTTGGTAGAAAGAGTATCTCCTGTCATAGTATTCGAAAGCTTTCCGATTGCACCGATATCACCGGGGTTAAGTTCTCGAACTTCGATTGCTTCCTTACCGCGAAG
The DNA here is from genome assembly GCA_045616585.1 of Lachnospiraceae bacterium. Taxonomy (GTDB): domain Bacteria; phylum Bacillota; class Clostridia; order Lachnospirales; family Lachnospiraceae; genus RUG11977. Next base: position 2,023 of record JAZLGZ010000029.1, on the reverse strand, counting down.
AACATAAAGTCTGGAAATCTTCTCTTCTGTTTCTGTACGTGCATTGTAAATGGTACTGTCACTGGTGAGCTTACCTGAACAAACCTTAACAAATGAGAACTTACCGATGAAAGGATCGATAATAGTCTTGAATACCTTTGCTGTAAGAGGAATGTTGGGGTCATAACTTGCCACGAAAATACTTTCATCCTTCAAATTGGTACCTACTACCTTGTAGCTTAAAGGTGAAGGGAAGAAAAGTTTGATAGTGTCAAGAAGCATCTTGGTTCCCTGACGGTTTACACCGGTACCTACAAGTACAGGAACGGTATCACCTGTAAATACTGTACCGTGGAGTGCTGTATCAATCTCTTCCTGAGTAAATTCTTCTTCAGCAAAATACTTGTCCATAAGTTCTTCACTTGACTCAGCAATAGCCTCAAGAAGACCGCGGCGGCAATCATTTGCCTCTTCCATAATTTCTGCAGGAATATCGCAATCTGTATATTCGCTGCCTCTGGTGAACTTACGTCCGCCCATCTTGACGATGTTTACGAATCCTACGAACTTATCATCTTCATAGAAAGGTGTATGGAAAGGAGCAACCTTTGCACCGAATGTTTCTTTGAGCTGCTCAATAACGTTAGTAAAGTCAGCATTGGGATCGTCCATGGCGGTAACGAAGAACATACGGGGAAGATGCTTTTTCTCACATGCCTCCCAAGCCTTAATGGTACCTACTTCGATACCTGCTTTAGCGTTTACTACGATAATAGCCGCACCGGCAGCGTCGATAGCTTCCTCAACTTCGCCTATAAAATCAAAATAACCGGGAGTGTCGATGAAATTGTACTTGATTCCGTTATATTCAATAGGAACCATAGATGCTCCGATAGAGAAGCCTCTCTTGATTTCCTCTTTATCATAATCACTGATAGTGGTTCCGTCTTCTACACGGCCCATACGGTTAAGAATTCCGTTTGTATATGCAATAGCTTCGATAAGTGTTGTCTTACCACAGCCACCATGACCTAAAATTGCTACGTTACGGATGTCTTCACTTTTGTAAATGTTCATACCTTAATTCCTCCAATATTCATTTGAATTGAACAGATTTACCGAAAACCAATCCCCTTCCGCTCAACTCTATGTATAATTGTACTAAATGTTTGGTCGATTTACAATAATTTTTTGCAAAAATCTTACACATTACGGTAAGTTTTCCAAAAATTATTGTTGCATTTGTACATACAATATAAAAAGTCTATCTGTTAAATAAATTACATTAACAGATAGACTTTATTTAATTAATTATCTAAGTGCCGCACGAATGATCTTTCCGCTGATGGTTTTGGGAAGATCGGGAACGAACTCAACAACTCTGGGATATTTGTAAGGAGCGGTATGATCCTTAACATATTCCTGAATTTCTTTTTTGAGCTCTTCGGAAGGCTCTGTACCCTTGGTAAGAATGATAATAGCCTTTACCACCTGTCCGCGGATTTCATCGGGAACACCGATAACAGCACATTCAAGTACATAAGGAAGCTCCATAATAACACTTTCAATCTCGAAGGGTCCGATACGGTATCCTGAAGACTTGATAAGATCATCAGTACGTCCGACATACCAGAAGTATCCGTCCTCATCACGCCAAGCGGTATCTCCTGTGTGATAGTATCCGTCATGCCATGCTTCATAAGTCTTTTCATCGTTACGATAGTAACCTCTGAAGAGTCCGCAAGGAACTTTCTTGTCGGTTCTGATAACGATTTCACCAACTTCGCCGACACCTGCACTCGAACCATCGGGAAGCTGAATATCAACATCATAAAGAGGTGAAGGCTTACCCATTGATCCGGGCTTAACCTTACTTCCGACAAGGTTAGCAATACTGAGGGTTGTCTCTGTCTGTCCGAAACCTTCCATAAGGCTGAGTCCTGTTGCTTCGTAGAATTTGTTGTATACTTCAGGGTTAAGTGCTTCTCCGGCAACGGTTGCGTACTTAATCGAGCTCAAATCATACTTTGAAAGATCTTCTCTG
>JAZLGZ010000028.1:0-32904 GCA_045616585.1 Lachnospiraceae bacterium | reverse complement strand
AGCCTTTAAAGCCTCCACAATCGCATCCTCTTTCTCTTTCGGACACAGTGGTTGCTTTGAATCTTCTGATTTAGGCAAATTATAATTCTCCGCTAATTCAATACCGCACTTTCTCTTCACCTGCGCTATATTAAGACTACTCACCTTCATCCCATCATTATGCTCAGCCACATACTTCTTAATTTCCTCATATGTAGCCTTGCTCTCTGCTGATGTAATATCCATCTCATCCATATCCAGCTTCACGCTCACATGATGTTTTGCCTCGCGAAGTTTGGACAAAAGACATACCGTCTCCACATGCACGGTCTGCGGGAACATATCAACGCATTTTACTTTCTCAACCTTATATCCGCCTGCCTGAAGAGCAGCCAAATCGTTTGCGAGACTGGTGGGCTTGCAGGAAATATATACCATACGATCGACACCGTAAGCGATAATTTTCTCAAGTGCCTTGGGGTGGATGCCTTCGCGCGGAGGATCAAGAACAATCAAGTCCGGCTTGTCCTCGATTTCATCAAGTTTTTTTAGAACATCACCGCAGATAAATTCGCAGTTGTCCAGGTCGTTCAAGCTTGCATTTTCACGGGCAGCATCAACCGCTTCCGCAATAATCTCCACGCCAATAACTTTCTTGGCTACAGGTGCAAGTACCTGGGCAATGGTTCCTGTTCCGCTGTAGAGGTCGAAAATAACCTTATCGTTGGTGCTTCCGATGAAGTCGCGGGCGGTTTTGTAAAGAACCTCCGCTCCTCTCGAATTCGTCTGGAAGAAAGAGAAAGTTGAAATTCTGAAAATGAGTCCGAGAAGCTGCTCAAAGAAAAACTCTTTTCCATGAAGGATATCGGTTCGCTCTGACTTTACTGCATCGGCGGGATCGTCATTTATCGAGTGAAGGATACCTACAATACTTCCGTTGAGATTTAATTCAAGCAACCGGTCGCGAAGCTTTCCGAGAAACTCTGTTTCGGTAATGATTCCGTCTTTCCATTGTGAAGTAGTCACAAGATTGACAAGAATCTCTCCGGTCATAGAGGCACGCCTGATAAGGAGGTGTCTTAAATAACCGCAGTGAGTAAGCTTGTGTGTATAAGTAAGACCATACTCTTTGGCCATATTAATCACAAGTTTCACAATCTCATTGTAATCCTGGTTTGTTATCTTGCAGTCGGTAATCTGCAGAATATCATAGAAACTGCCCTTTTTATGAAGTCCTAACGTAAGTTCTCCGAATTTGCAGGAATCACCGAAGCTGAACTCCATCTTGTTGCGGTATGCCCATTCATCGGGACTTCCCACGATTCCCAGGAATTCATAATCGGTATTAATTGCATTATCCATCAGCCTCTTTACCTGGGCTGCTTTCAACTCCAGCTGATCCTGATACTTAATCTTTTGATATGTACATCCGCCGCAGGCTCCAAAATGCGGACACATAGGCTCTAAACTTTCTATAGGCGAAGGCTCGAGAATTTCCTTTAAATTACCTTCGGCTTTTTTGCTGCGGATTTTACCGATAGTGAACTTTATCTTCTGACCGGGAAGAGCATTCTTTACCGCAACTTTTTCATCACCGACATAGACAATACCCTTATTGGGGAAATCCGTTCTTTCTACGACACCTGTATATTCCAAACCTTTTTTTATCTCTGACATATTTTATGCTCCTATCCGAATTCGTATCCTGAAACAAGAATAATTTCACAGTTACTTCTTATTTTATCATTTTTTTATCAGATTTGCATTAACTATTAATTATCGATAATGCGCATCATAAAAAAACTTCTTTACTTTAGTTCTGCAAAGAGTTAAAATTATAAAAGATTAAATTTGTGAAGAATTAAAATTTTATACGCTAGTTTGATGGAGGGTTATTATGAATCAGAAAATACATACAGATGCGGTCAGCTATTTATTCGAAGCTGTTTTAAGCCTCAAGGATGAGAACGAATGCTATACCTTCTTCGAAGATATCTGCACCATCAACGAGCTTCTCTCTCTTGCACAGCGTTTTGAGGTTGCTTCGATGTTAAGAACAGGCAAAACATATCTTGATATTGCAAAAAAAACCGGTGCTTCTACTGCTACCATCAGCCGAGTAAACCGTTCATTAAATTACGGCAATGACGGTTATGATATGGTATTCAACCGTATCGGAGAACACGACGTTGCAGACTCAGACAATACCGCAGAATAAACTATTTTCAGACTTCCAATACAAAAGGGCACATGACATTGATTATCATGTGCCCTTTCTTTTTATAAACATCAATCGTTCCGATTCTGTCAGACATCAAATGAAAAAATATCTTCCAGCTCTTCTCTTGTAAGCGAGTTGATAAATACTTCCTTCGTTTTAATGACCGAATCCGAAAGCTCCTTCTTTTTCTGCTGGAGCTTATATATCTTCTCTTCTATCGTACCCTTTGTAAGAAGCTTGAGAACATATACGCTGTTGGTCTGACCGATACGGTATGCACGGTCGGTCGCCTGGTCTTCCACCGCAGGATTCCACCAGGGATCGTAATGAATAACCGTATCTGCTCCGATAAGGTTTAATCCTGTGCCGCCGGCCTTAAGCGAAATAAGGAAAATATCATTCTCGCCATTGTTGAAGCGTTTTGCCATTTCAAGACGCTCCTCGGGTTTTGTCTGGCCATCCAGATAAAAATAGCCGAGTCCTCTTAAATCCAGCTCTTTTTTAACAATCTCAAGCATTCCCGTAAACTGTGAAAACACCAGAGTACGATGCTTGTTCGCAATCACATTGTCAAGCGTCTGCAAAAGCAGGTCAAGCTTTCCGCTTCCGCCGGTATAATTGTCGATGAAGGTGCCGGGATGACAGCAAATCTGGCGAAGCCTGGTAAGTGCAGCCAAAATCTTAATCTGACTCTTCTCAATTCCGTTCTGATTGATTTCTCCGAACAGATCAGATCTGATACTGCTCATATATGACATGTAAACCTTCTTCTGCTCGTCTGTAAGAGGCGTAATCATCTTGTCTTCAAGCTTACCGGGAAGTTCCTTTAGCACATCATTCTTCATTCGGCGCATGATAAAGGGCCGTATTCTGGTATTGAGCCCTTCAAGCACGTCCGTGTCACCGTTCAATATAGGCTTCTCATAGCGTGCAGCGAATCTTGAGTGGGCCATAAGGAAATTCGGCATAATAAAATCGAATATGGACCAAAGCTCCGAAAGAGAGTTCTCTATAGGTGTACCTGTCAATGCAAAACGGTGCTCTGCATTAAGCAGTTTCACCGACTGAGCATTAAGCGAGGCCGCATTTTTAATAAACTGCGCTTCATCAAGAAAAATCGTATCGAATACGATTTTACGATATATGGCTACATCTCTTCTCATCAAAGGATAAGAAGTAATGATAATATCATAATCCTCGTAAGCTTCGATAAGAGCTTTTCTGTCGGGCGGGAATCCGACCACAACACATGTCTTCAAATCAGGACAGAAATTGTTTATCTCATCCATCCAGTTGTAGATAATGGACGACGGACAAACAATCAGGAAATGAGGTGTCTTTCCCTTTTCAACGGCCCTAAGCTTTGTTGCCTGTATATATACAATGGTCTGAAGCGTCTTGCCAAGACCCATATCATCCGCCAGAATGCCTCCGAGACAGTTCTTCGAAAGTGTCATGAGCCATCTGTATCCGACTTCCTGATAACCTCGAAGTGTAGCATTAATACCCTCAGGAATATCAAATACCTCATTCTCCGCATTCTTTATATTCTCTATGAGTTTTACGAAGTCTTCGTTCTTCTGAACATTAAAACCGCATTTATCAAGAGCATCCTCAAGATAAAAGGCATTGCTTTTGCTGAGTTTAATACCGTTATCGGCAATATTCTTCGAGGATACTCCGAGATTATCGAAAATATCCATCAGACGTTCGAAGCCTTCATCCTGAAGATCGATAAAGCTGCCGTCCTGCATTCTGTAATACTTTTTGCGAACCCTTAAGGACCTGAACAGACTCTGAAGCTCTTCCGCATTCATATCGGAATAGTTGAAGTCCATCTCAAGCAGATCCATATCAGAGCTCACACGGAGTCCTATATTAAAGTTGCCTCCGGAAACGACCCTCATCTTTCTGAAGTCATCCGAGTAATAAAGTTCGGCAAGTTCCGACAATTCCGCACGGTCTCCTGTCAGGAACTCATAAATTCCGGATTCACTCTTTAAAAGATAGAAACCCGAGCGTGCCTCAAAGCCTCGTGTTTCAAGAACATCAAGAATATCGGCTTCAGCATTTTTGTCGCGCAGAATAATGTAATAATCACTCTGGGGATTCTCAAAAGAGTTAAATTCAAAGTCCCCGTATACAAATCTGACTTCCGCTTTGATAGCGTTCACATACTTGTCAAAATAGATCTTACACTTAAGTTCGGGTGATATATATCTGTCCTGAAGTTCTTCGGGAATGTCAATATCCATACTGTCGCCGATTTTGGGAAGAACTTCCTCAAGGAAGCGGCGTTTATTCTCTCCGCGGAAAATAAGTGCAGGTTTATCAAGTCCGAGATTGTTGAAGAAAGGTGCATAATTGCGCTTAAATCTCGAATCGGGCATAAATACTGCACCGTTATAGTAAATCAGCTCTCCCGTCTTCGACAAAGACAAAACAGCCTCTTTGTTGCGGTAATCAAGAACTATCGCATCCTCCACAACATCAAGATCGTACTTGATATTGGGGTTCTGACGGAATACTCTGACATTTTCGTAAGTATTGTCATATAAGTTCAAAGTAAACGAATATTTACCGATAATCTTTAAAAGTTTTATCAGTAAGGCCTGGGTGAGCGTCATCTTCGAACGGTCAAAGACCTTCTGAGAGTTCGAATCATCGTCCATTCCGAGAATTTCCATGGCCTCGATGATGAAATCCAAAATCTCCTGAGAAGACTTGTCAAACTCACTCTCATAATATATAAACTTAAATTCTTTTCCGAGAATAATATTTTGTCGGTTGAGGTAGTCAGTAACAAACTTCTTTATGTTCTGAATCTTGTAAAGTCTGTCATGACCGCACTTAAGTGAAAGGAATGCATTGCCTTCACTGCTGCCGAGAATCGACGGTACGGTGATAACAGGCTCGATATGAAATACCTCCATGGGGCATACCAGATCTTCCTGTCCCTGGAAGAAATCAAGACAGGCACATGCTCTCCTGTCATCGGGTGAAGGAAGCTTCATAAGTTTTTCCTTCTCCTGATGCTTCAGCACCGCAAAAAAACCGGCGATGGCATGCTTGCAGGCACCTTTTTCCTTCGTCGCGGAGGCGCAGTTACATGAACATGTAAGGCCGCCGTCCGAATCCTCACCGAGAAGAACCGTATATTCAAATACATCCATTACGCTGCACTTTATCTGGCCGGACGAGCGCTGTACCTGAATATTCTTTACCGCTCCCGATCTGTAAAGCTGTATACCTCTTGTATACACCTGCGTACTTGATGCAATTGCCTTAATATTAATTCTGCTTAGTAGCTGCATTAATCAGACTCCTTTACTTCTGAAAAGATCTCCGACATTAACTTCACCGTCTACGGTAACCGTAATCATCATTGAAGCATGAGGACAGCTTTCCATATCCTCACCCTCGGGATTCTGAATACGAAGAACCTTTACCTCTGTATTAACAAGCTTTCCGGGTGCAAGCACCTCAAGAGTATCACCGACACAGAATTTATTTTTCTGCTCAAGAACACAGACATATCCGTTCTCCGTCTTCTCAGCCTGCATAATTGTTCCGAAATATATCGAATCCTTGTTGTAAGTATTGTTGTCGTATACCATACTGTCTTCGCCCGGCTTTCCGAAATAGAAACCGGTAGTAAATCGACGGTTGGTACACTTTTTGATTTCCTTGAAATACAAAGGCAAATTTGCCTGATATACCTCGGGGTTTTCGAAATAATCATCGATTGCATTACGGTATGCGCGTGTAACCGTAGCAACATATAATGCGGTTTTCATTCTTCCTTCTACCTTCAGAGAGTTGATTCCCGCATCGACGATTTCAGGAATATGATCAACCATGCAAAGATCTCTGGAGTTAAAAATGTAAGTTCCTCTGTCAGTCTGTTCTATGGGCATATACTCACCGGGACGAGTTTCCTCAACCACATAATATCGCCATCTGCAGGGGTGTGTGCACTCTCCTTTATTGGCATCGCGCCCGGTCATATAATTGCTTAAAAGGCATCTGCCCGAATACGAAATACACATGGCACCGTGAATGAAGCTTTCGATTTCAAGGTCATCGGGAATGTTGGCCCTTATCTCCTTAATTTCTTTGAGACTAAGTTCTCTGGCGGTAACAACTCTTGTTGCACCGAGTTTCTTCCAGAAATTAAAGGTTTTATAATTAACGTTGTTTGCCTGAGTACTGATATGCCTTTCAACGCTCGGTGCAAATTCTCCCGCCATCTCAAAAACACCGGGGTCTGAAATAATCATTCCATCGGGTTTAAGCGTCTCTATTTCCTTCAAATAAGCCTCCAAGCCATCAAAGTCTTCATTGTGTGCGGTAACGTTTACCGTTATATATACCTTGCGGCCGCGGCTGTGAGCATATTCTATGCCTGCCTTCATATCATCGTACGAAAAATTCTTGGCCTTTGCACGCAGACCGTACATATCTCCGCCTATATATACAGCGTCCGCACCGAAATTAACAGCAGTCTTAAGCACGTCGAGGCTGCCTGCCGGCATTAATAATTCAGGTTTGTTCATAATATCATCCTTTCATGTATGAAACAGCAAGACCGTCTCCTATAGGCAATATAACGGTTTCCAACATTTCATTGTGCTTAATCTCATACAGGTAATCACGCATTCTCATATGAATGGTTCTGTCCCGGCGTTCGATTGTAAATTTCGATTCCGAAATCGTGCCTTCAAGAAGCACATTATCGGTCAGCAAAAGTCCTCCCGGAACAAGCAGTTTCAAAATATCCTGAAGCCAGTTTCCGTACTGGGCCTTCGCAGCATCAAGAAAAATGAAATCAAATTTTCCGCCTTCTTCGCCAAGCTCCTTCAGCACCTTTGAAGCATCGCCCTCAATAAGCTTTATTCTGTCGACCCCCTCAAGATTCTCACGCAGATGAACCAGACGCATTTCAACTTTTTCTATAGTCGTGATATTGCAGTCTTCAGGAGCATAATGATGCATATATAACGTCGAGAAGCCGACAGCTGCTCCTATCTCCAGGATTGCTTTCGGCTTTTCTTTTTTTAGCAGGAATTTCAAATACTGCTGCGTATCATGCCTGATAATGGGCACATAATTCTCAATAGCCCATTTTTCAAGCATCATAAGCTCATCAGTATCATCTTTATCCAGCGATTCTATATAACCTTGAATATGTTCGTTAACAATCATGGCGTAGACTCCACATCCTCCACTGTCGTTTCTGCTTCGATCGAGTTATCGTAATCGCAAATAACATTAAGAATTTCATCGTAAGTCATCGAAGTATTGAGTACAAAGGTTCCCGGCATAATCTCGGATTTTTTGAGCTGAGCCTTCAGGTAAAACGAATTCTTATCGACAATCAGCTTCGCATCTTCGAGTTTCTTTGCAATATTCATGGTACTCTCGCCTTTAAGAACCGTAACTTTAACATCTCGTCCGGGAGCAGCCTCAATGCTTACATTTCCGAAAATCTGATAAGAAAAATCGTAGCTGTAGTTCGAAACCTTCTTCAGTCCGTAAACAACCACACTGTAAAAAACCAGTGCGATTCCGATAGTAAGAATCCCTATTGAAATATTCATCAGAATTCGTATTGCTTTGGTCTGACCCTTCTTCGTCTGACCGCTTTTGGATTTTGACATAGAATTAGCCATGTTTTATTCTCCGATCATTAATAAGCAAAGCTGCTGCCAATCATACTTCCATGATAACAGGAAGGATAACGGGACTTCTTCTCATTCTCTTCCAGAGGAAGTCACCCAATGCATCCCTTACTTTTGATTTAATCTTGTTGTAATCAGTGATATTGCGATAGAAGCAATCATCCAGAGCTGCGTTCACAACATCCGTAAGCTCTCCGATAAGTTCTTCCGACTCACGCATGTATACGAAGCCTCGCGAAATGATATCCGGTCCGGAAACAACTTCCTTCGTCTCCTGCTCGATGGCCATAACAACCATAATAAGACCGTTCTCTGAAAGCATCTGTCGATCGCGCAAAACAATGTTTCCTACATCACCGACACCAAGACCGTCTACCATCAGACCTCCCACGGGAACATGTCCGACAAGTCCCGCACTGTCCTGTCCGAGTTCAACAACATCACCGGAGTTGATAATGAAAACATTTTCTTTTTTTACACCCATCGCCACGGCAATGTCTCGGTTCGCAACCAGGTGTCTGAATTCGCCGTGAACGGGAATCGCATACTTGGGCTTGGTAAGCGCATAAATAAGCTTTATTTCTTCCTGGCTGGCATGTCCCGAAACATGAGCATCCTGATAGATAACTCTTGCTCCCTTCATCGAGAGTTCATTGATAACCTTCGAAATATTCTTTTCATTGCCGGGGATAGCCGATGAGCTGAATACAACCACATCTCCGGGTTTGATCGAAACCTTCTTGTGAATATTCGATGCAATTCTCGAAAGGGCTGCCATAGTCTCCCCCTGGCTGCCGGTTGTAATAAGCACAAGCTTCTCATCGGGATAATTCTTCATGGTCTCGATGGGAATCATAGTACCTTCATTCACGGTAATGTAACCGAGCTCGATAGCTGTGGTAATTACATTTACCATGCTGCGGCCTTCGATAACCACCTTACGTCCGTATTTCTGTGCAGAGTTTATAATCTGCTGTACGCGATCTACATTCGAAGAGAAAGTTGCTACAATAATTCTGTTTTGAGTACAATCCGAAAAGATAGCATCAAAAGTCTTGCCGACCGTACGCTCCGACATCGTATATCCCGGACGCATCGCGTTTGTGGAATCGCACATCAGCGCAAGAACGCCCTTCTTTCCGAATTCCGCGAATCTTGCAAGATCCGCAGGCTCTCCGTAAACGGGAGTATAATCAATCTTAAAATCGCCTGTATGGATAATCGTTCCGGCAGGTGAATGTATTGCCAGTGCACACGCATCGGCAATACTGTGATTTGTTCGTATAAACTCAACCCTGAAGGAACCCAGATTAATATTCTGGCCGTAAACCACGGTCTTTAACTTAACCTTTTTGGGGACCGGTTTCTCTTTGAGCTTGTTCTCAATAAGCGCAATCGTAAGTCTGGTCGAATAAACATTAACCGGAATTTCATTAAGCACGTAAGGCAGAGCACCTATATGGTCCTCATGGCCGTGAGTGATGATGAAACCCTTTACTTTGTTAATATTATCCTTAAGGTATGTAACATCCGGAACAACCAGATCAATTCCGAGCATGTCATCTTCAGGGAATGCTATACCGCAATCGACTACGATAATCGAGTCTTCGTATTCGAAGGCAGTTATATTCATACCAATCTGTTCAAGTCCGCCAAGGGGTATGACCTTGACCTTCGGTGCATCCGTCAAAGATGCTGCATTTTCAATATTCTTATTCATAATCTCCTATTAATCATTGCCCTCATCAGGCACAATATCTATTTCGCCGTCAAGCAGTTCCTCAAGAAGTCCTGCCACGGCATCAATCTCTTTATCGTCTTCAACAAATTCGTAGGTTATCTCATCACCGCTTTTGACAACCTGCTTCATGATGTAAGCCATCGCCTCATCTTCGTCTTCGCTTTCGCTGACGAGAAGATAATTTGTTCCGTTAAATTTAGCTTCTTCTATTACGAAAAATTCAATCTTATCGCCTTCTTCGCTTGAAAACAGTATCTTATCCATTTATAACTCCAATCTGATATGCTTTATTTATGTATTGCAAGATAATCGAGATGATTCTGCAAAATGATAGCAGCCGCAAGCTTATCCACTACCCTGGCTTTTTCATCGTAATCAAGTTCAGCCTCATCAAGAACACGGTGCGCCTCAACCGTTGTAAGTCTCTCGTCCCACATTACGACTTCAAGGCCGGTTCTTCTCTCAACGTTGGCCGCAAATTCTCTGCACGCCGCCGCTCTCTCACCCTCGCTGCCGTCAAGTAAAAGCGGAAGTCCGACTATGATTTTATTTACCTCGTTCTGAAGTATAAGTTCTTCGATACGCTGATAAGTCTGCCTGAGCTTGGTCTCGTGTTTTCTTCTTATAGTTTCCACCGGCTGGGCAGTAAGAAGCAACGCATCGCTTATAGCAACTCCGCATGTCATTGCTCCGAAATCAAGTGCCATAATTCTACTCATACAATTTCTGCTCTAATCTTCGAAACCCGTTTTAAAGCAGCTACCTCCAATCCTAAATCAGCATTCATCTCCGAAATGATGTCTGATGTAATCCTTAAGAAGCTCTTCTATAATCTCATCTCTCTCAACTCGCATAATCTGGCTTCTTGCACTGTTATGGCTGGTAATATATGTAGGATCGCCCGACATAATATATCCTACAATCTGGCTTACGGGATTGTATCCCTTCTCGGTTAATGCTTCATAAACGCTGTCAATGGTATCTCTGATAACCATATCGGCATCCTTCTGCACCTTAAAATATTGAGTATTTCCGCTGTTCTGCATAATATAGTCCTCTTTTCCGCTAAAGCCCTTAATACAAAAAACCTTATCAATTCATTATATAATAACAAAAACGATTTATCAATGCTGATTAAACCTCTCCGAGAAGATAATTGCAGTTTAAAAAGCCTCTGATTCTGACATCCAAAATAGCATTCACCATATCCGACCCGAATGCTTCTTTAGGTACAGCAACCTGAACATATCTCGTAGTAAGTCCCACAAAATAATCTTTTCCTTCGATAGTCGCCAAAGCCTCAACCAGAATCTGTTCGTTCTCTCCGATAAACTGTTCCATATACGAAGAATGATTGGCATTATCCGTTTCGGAAAGCTTTTCACTGCGTGAATGCTTTACCGCGTCGGTCAGCTGTCCCGGCATTTTATCGGCCACTGTGCCCTTTCGCCTTGAATACTTGAATATATGCATTTTTGCAAAATTTACTTTTTCAAGAAAGATTCGGCACTCTTCAAATTCCCCTTCGGTTTCTCCCGGGAATCCGACAATGACATCGGTATTAAGCGACGGTCTGTCAAAGAACTTGCGAAGAATCTGCGTAACGCCGAAAAACTCTTCTGCGGTATAATGTCTGTTCATACGCTTTAAAACACTGTCGCTGCCGCTCTGAAGTGAAAGATGAAAGTACGGACAGAATTTGGGCTCCGATGCAAGCTTTTGTGCAAACTCTTCGGTAATAATTCTGGGTTCCAAAGATCCTAACCTGATTCTTTCTATACCATCAATCAATGCAACCTCATGAATCAGATTGTATAAAGGTCTGTAATCAAAGCCTTCATTCTTCTCATAATTATCTATACCGAACGATGACACATGTATTCCGGTAAGTACTACCTCCCGAAAACCTCTGTCTGCCAGCCCTTTAATTTCATTTATTATACTTTCCGTACTCCTCGAGCGAACTCTTCCTCTTGCATACGGTATAATGCAATAAGAGCAGAACTGATTGCATCCGTCTTCTATTTTTACAAAAGCACGTGTTCTTTCCTCACAGCTTTCGATAATCATATCTTCATACGAACGTTCATCTTTCATGGAAGTAACAAGACAGTCAACAAATTCTTTACCCTCTGCATCTCCCTGAGTCATTCCTTTTGATTCAAGCAGTTTATAAACACTGTCAATAAGCTCTGTTTTATGGCTGTTTCCGACCACAATGTCTGCATCTCCGTTTAGAATCAGTTCATCAGCACCTATCTGAGCATAGCATCCGGTTGCGGCTACAACGGCATCGGGATTGTTCTGGCGGGCTCTGTGAAGCATCTGCCTCGATTTACGGTCGGCAATATTGGTAACGGAACAAGTGTTGACTACAAATACATCGGCATGAACATCATTTCTGCCCTTACACGCATCATCAAAATCAACAATTAATGCCCCGAGTTCTTCAAACTGCTTTCTAATCGCGTCGGTTTCATAAGAATTTACCTTACATCCGAGAGACAAAAGCGCAACTTTTATATCATTAAAGCGCATAATTGAAATATCACTCATTTAAAACCTCTCTTAATCAATATAGAACTATTGACTATTTTTTCACAAAATGTATAATTGAATCAGAAAATAAAAAAAGGAGTGGTAGTAATATGAAGTCAGTAAAAATCAGCTTAAATTCTATTGATGCAGTTAAGTCATTTGTTAACACTGTAACAAAGTATGATACAGATTTCGATCTTGTTTCAGGCAGATACGTTATCGACGCAAAGTCAATTATGGGTATCTTCTCACTTGATCTTTCAAAGCCTATCGACCTCAACATCCATGCTGAGGATAACGTAGATTCAATCGTTGAAGCTCTTAAGGCTTACATCATCTAATTGAATTTAAACATTCAAGGCCATCAGTACTGATGGCCTTTTCTTTTTGTTCGGAAAAAAGGTAAGCTTCGAACTTACGCTTTCTGATGTTATCCCACATTAATAATCTCTACCGTGTTTATAGCCTCTTCCACCAAAGCCTCTATAGTGCCTTCAAGCTTCCTCTCCGAACGCTCGATAATATTGAGCAGAGGTCTTGTTACGGGATGCTTTGCAACAAATATAGTGCAGCAATCCTCATAAGGCTCAATCGAAGTTTCGTAAGTATTTATTTTAAGTGCGATATCAACGATATCCTGCTTATCAAAAGCAATAAGCGGTCTGTAAACAGGCAGCTCACACACAGCATTTGTAGCTGCAAGGCTGTGCATCGTCTGGCTGGCAACCTGACCGATACTCTCTCCCGTTACAAGTCCAAGATCCTTATTCTGCTTTGCAAAATGCTCTGCGATGCGCATCATGTATCTTCTCATAATGATGGTCAGCTCTTCTCTAGGGCACTTGTCAATAATAGCAAGCTGAACATCCGTAAAGTTTACAACATGGAGTTTAATGGGTCCTGTATAAACGCTGATGAGCTTGGCAAGATCAATAACCTTCTGCTTTGCCTGTTCACTGGTATACGGAGGCGCATGGAAATATGTTGCGTCAAGTGTAACTCCGCGCTTTGCAATCATGTATCCGGCTACCGGACTGTCAATGCCTCCCGAGAGCAAAAGCATGGCCTTACCGTTGGCTCCTACGGGCATTCCACCGGGACCCGGAATGATCTCGGTAAATACATATGCATTTGTTCTGATCTCAACGTGAACCATTACCTTTGGATCATGAACATTAACCCTAAGCTCAGGGAATCTTCCCAAAAGGTACTCACCCATATCGGCACAAATCTGAGGTGTCTGAATAGGATACTTCTTGTCCGAACGGCGTGCTTCAACCTTAAATGTAAAGGTTCTGTCGGGATATACTTCCTCAATAAAGTCGCCTACCTTAACAGTCAGATTCTCCCATGATGCATCAGTAATAACAGCTGCGGGGCAGATAGCCCAAACGCCGAAAACAGTCTTAATCTGAGCTATAGCTTCATCAAAATCGTACTCCTCGGGACATGACACGAAAATACGTCCTTGTTCACGTTTGCAGACAAAACCTTCTGCAACGTTATTAAGCTTCTCACGGATTCTGTCACACAGAGCGTCCTCAAAGACATATCTGTTCTGACCTTTAATACCGATTTCAGCATATTTAATCAATAATGCTCTGTATAACATATTTCCTCCATAAATAAAGAATTTATCTTCTTTGAAAACGATTGTATTTTGGAACAAGCACCTTCAGTTTCTCGATAGCGTAATCGACTTCTTCGATGGTCGATGTATATGAAAAGCTGAAGCGAAGTGTGGAATCAAGAAGCTTCTGCGAAACTCCGATAGCCTTTAATGTTCCGCTGATTCCCGGATGATTCGAAGAACATGCCGAACCCGAACTTACATATACGTGTTCTGCCTCCAGTGCATGAAGCAGTACTTCCGACTTGATTCCGTCAAAGCTTACGCTTACGACATGCGGTGCAGTTCTTTTAATAAGTTTATCGAATTCTTCTTCCGGCAAATCCGACACCTTTACGGTATCGTCTTCGAAAACGGCATTGACATGTGTTCCTTCAACCTCGGCAATTCGCTCAACAAAATGCTTCTTGAGTTCATAAATATGATTCATCTTTGAAGCATGATCCGTATAAATTGTTTTTACCGCCTCACCGAGTCCGACAATAGCAGGAACATTTTCGGTGCCTGAACGCCGGTCTTTCTGCTGACCTCCGCCGAAAATCAGAGGTCTGACTCTTACTCCGTCTTTGATATAAAGAAATCCGCTTCCCTTCGGCCCGTGAATCTTATGACCGCTTACGCTCAAAAGATCAATACCCTCTTTTGCGGGATTAATTTTATATTTTCCGTAAGCCTGAATTGCATCGACGTGAAAAATAATATCTTTCTTCTTTTCTTTAACAGCCTTTGATATTCCGGCTATATCCTGTACAGAACCGACTTCATTGTTCACATACATGACAGAAACCATAATGGTTTCATCAGTGATCATATCAAGCAGTTCCTTAAGTTTCACATGACCAAGTCCGTCAACTGGAGCAAAATCAATTCGGAATCCAAAATCCTCAAGACTGAGCAAAGGATTATATACCGAAGCATGTTCAAAGCCGGTTGATATAATATGATTTCCCGACCTTTTGTGTGCAAGCGCAGCCCCGATCAAAGCCATATTGTTCGATTCTGTTCCGCCCGAGGTAAAAACTATCTCTTTGGGCTGACATTTCAAAGAATCTGCAATAGCCGCAGTGGCATCTTTTATTTCTTTAACGGCATCAAAACCCTTATTATGCTTTGATGAAGGATTTCCGAAATCCTCGGTCATCATTCTGTTCATTATGCTGACAACGCTGTCTGCGGTTCTCGTCGTTGCAGCATTGTCAAGATATGCCTCGGTTACGGTCTTTATATTGTTTTCCATCATTTTTCTCTTTCAAATAAAATCAATCAAGTTCGAACATAATAACGGAAAGCGCGGTAAGCCCCGCTGTTTCCGTGCGCAGAATCCTTTTGCCGAGGCTTATACAGTTGTATCCTGCCTCGATAGCGGCATTAACCTCTGCCTCTTCAAACCCGCCCTCGGGTCCGATGAACACGCCTATACTCTTCTTGCCGTGAAGCGATTTAATCAGTTCCCTGGAACGATTCATTCCTCCGTCTGAACTGTCGGCATTCTCGTAAGGGATGAGATTTACTTCCATCTCATTACTGTAGCTTATCGCCTCTTTAAAGCTCATGACCTTATGGATCGAAGGTATTATTCCCCGTCCGCTCTGTTTTGCTGCACTTTCGGCAATAGCCTGCCAGCGTTCGAGTTTTTTTGCTTCCTTCTTCTCATCATCCAGTTTCACAATCACTCTGCGGGTCATAACCGGAATAATCTCATATACGCCCAGCTCAACCGCCTTTTGAATAATCATTTCCATCTTGTCCTTTTTGGGCAACCCCTGGAAAAGATAAATCCTGGTCTGAAGCTCTGCTTTTGTATCTCCCGATTCAAGGATATCTGCGATTACGCTGTCCTTTTCGAGGGCAGCTATTCTGCAGTAATGATCGGTACCTTCTTTATCACAGATAATAATCTCCTCACCCGGTTTCATACGAAGCACGTTTTTAATATGGTTTACGTCTTCGCCCTTCAAAGTGATCTGTGTATCTGATATGTTGGATTTATCGGTATAAAAATGGTACATCAGATTCTCCTCAGTTTTTACGTGCAACAATACTTACCCAGTCTTTCATATGGGTAATCTCAACAATCTCAAAACCGTTTGCAAGTACAGCTTCTTTCACGGCTTCTTCGGCAGTATTTATAATACCGGATGAAATAAAAAGCGCTCCCGGTTTCATAAACTCACCTGCCACACCGCTCAAGGGAATAATAATATCGGCGAGAATATTCGCAACCACAACGTCATAGGTCTCAAGGCCTATAGCTTCGCGAAGCTTACGGTCGTCAATTACATTGCCGGTTGTGAAGCATATCTGGTCCTCGAGCAATTCTATAATGTCTTCGGAAGCATAAAATGCGGTAATATCGTTTACATCGGAATTCTCAACACCTGTTCTGGTGGCGTTGTCATCGACATCAATCGCAACAGTGGCAAAAGCTCCGAGCTTCATTCCGATGATGGAAAGAATTCCGCTTCCTGCTCCTACATCGAGAAGGTTATCACCCTTTTTAAGATACTTCTTTAAATTGCCTATACAGAGTCTGGTAGTCTCATGCGATCCTGTTCCGAAAGCAGTTCCCGGATCAATTTCAATTACAAGGTCATCCTCTTTCGCATCGGTAAGTTCTTCCCAGGTAGGCTTAATAATAATATTTTCATCAACTCTGAAGGGCTTGAAATACCGTTTCCAATTGTTGATCCAGTCCTGATCGTCCGTTTCGGAAACTGTAAGCTTCATGCTGCCGAAATCACAAAGCTCTGCATATTCGGCTGCCTCAGCCTTTAGTCTGAGTTCCAAATCCTCTACATCAACGTCGGTATCAACGTAAAAATTGACTTTTGCCTTGCCTTCATCGGGCGGAAGTTCAGGAAGAATATCAATAAACATACTCTTCTTTTCTTCTTCGGTCAGGGGTACATTGTCTTCGATTTCGAAACCTTCCAGTCCCAAATCTATAGAAATTGCGCCAAGATAATCAAGTGCTTCGGTAGTAGTCTCAAGCGTAAGTTTTGTCCACTTCATCAGGTTTTCTCCTATCAGTTGTTCTCTTCGTTTTCTTCGCCTTCCGGTTCTGTACCTTCTTCAGGTCGGGTAAATGTAACAAACTTCTTCACAGGTGATCCGAGCATAAATCCGTCATTCGCTTCAAGTTTAATCTCATCCTCCGTAACCGAAACCACCATATACTGTCCGGCTCCGACCGCAAGGTCGCTGTGCGCATCGCCCCTGTAAACGCTTGACGGCACTACATAGAAATTAAAATCGGAAATATCGCTCTGAGAACCGAGCAAAACATCAATATATGAGCGCTTGCCGCCATCGGGATATATTTTCACTCCGGCTGCAAGTCCGCTGATATTCGATACTCCCATATTATTGTTGCAATATGCCTCAACAAGATAATCCTCAAACAGTTTATCATCCATGAAGTGCTCATAATTGAGTCCGAAATTCTCGGAGAAATCATACTTGTAAAGCTGATCGAGAAGTTCCCATAAAGATGCTGCCGTGAGTTCTTCTTCATTTAAATCACGGATAACATCGTTGCTGTCTTTAAAAGTATTGTTCTTATAGCTGAAATCGTATGCCACACCAATCATTCGCATCGCAAACAGAGTTCTTAAGGACTCGCTTAACTTAATCTGTTCTGCGGTAAGACTTGTCGAAAGGAAGGTCCATACATAAGGATCTTCGCAGTATTGGTTGATAACAGCCTCAATCGCATCCTCACAGAAAGCAGTTCCCGCTTCATCGTAATACTGCCAAACATCCTTCCATTCCGCTTCATCCACATTTGCAGGGCATGTTCCGTCCGAATTGATTCCTGCCGCTGCCATTTTTTCGGCTTTCTCTTTGACTCCGCCCGGAATCTGTGTATGATACTCCTGCATTCCCGGAATATCAACATCACTCAGTGAATAAGGACCATCATACAAACGGGTAGAAAGAATATGCGCACAGAATAAAACATCCGCGGAGGTAATCGGCTCCCCGTTCGTAAAGCTGATACCTTCTTTCAAAGCAATTCTGTACAGTGAATATCCGTCGGGAACAGATTCGATATTTCCGGAAAATTCACTTGTGTTATCAATTTTCTCAACCTCATATGCAATACAAGGATAATTGATACCCGCAAGCATGCTTTTTTCGGCACCGGAATTAAGCAAAGTGACATTTACCAGATCGTTTATTTCTTTTCCGGTCTCAGAATTTCCAAAGAAAGGATTAACTGCCGAAACAAGATTTTCTCTCTCATAAACAACCGGAACCTCATCTTCTTCGCTTCGAGGTGTTGCCAGTGCATCAAATCTGTCTGCGGGAACATCCACAATCGGTGTAGGTTTGGGTGTAGCCGTAGGTGCCGGAATATCCGTAAGTCCCGGTGCTGAACCATCTTGCGAAACATTATCCGTCACCGGTTTGCCGTTGGGGTCATAATTGTCATTGTTCTTTTTGCATCCGGCCGCAAAAACCAAAGAAAGCACCACCGCAAACGTTGCCAAACAATACCTTATATATTTATTATAGTTTTTCTTCATGCTGATTTCTCCGAATATTAAACATTATTCCAAATTTATAGAATAGCATATAAACTATTTTATGTCAAAAACACTATCAAACATAACCGTGCCGACATTAGTCAGGCATAACCGTCCCGATTCTTGTTCCTATTGATGAAGAAGGGTTGTTTAAGAACCTGTCGTGCGTTTCATTTTTGGTTCGCTTGACCTCCTCAAGCAAATCGAGAGCAGTCAGGAGCTTGCATCCCGCTCCTCGGATAATAATCTGCTCCAATCCGTCCGAAGTTGCCACGGTAATGTCAAACTTAGCCGAATTTTCATGGGTGAATCTTTCGATGAAGCGGTCCGCAGTCTCGGCCTCCTTTGTATACACTATGTAAATATTATGATGCTTAAAATACTCGGTCGGATGTCCGGCAACTCTGTAAGCGTCATACACCACTATAAGCGTATAATCATGAAGTGCCTGAAAATCGCAAAGAATCTCATTCAGTCTTTCACGTGCGCCGTCAATATTCTCTGCGGCAAGTGCGTTAAGCTCGGGCCACGAAAAAATAATATTGTATCCATCCACCAAAAGATATTTATCTTTATCGTTACGATTCTTAGCGTCCTGTATCGATGTTTTGCCAACTCTGCCTGCATTGTTTCCGCCATTATTATAGTCAGAACCGGATTTAGCTCCGCCAAGTCGCTTAAGCTCATTTTTATGTTTCCTGAAAGGATTACGATATGTTTTCTCGCGCCTGTTTGAATTGGCCATTCTGTCAATAATGGCATCGACCTCTTCATAGCCTATCCAGCGTTCCTCTTTAGCGTGAGCGACAAAGTTTACTGCTCCCTGCTGATCGTTCTCATTATCTTTGCGAAGCATTCCTGTTTTTGGATTCCAATCAAGGTGCTTATAGCTGTCCACATCATTCCATTCAACCGCAAAGCCTGCTCCGTGAGCACAGAAAACCGAAGAAGCAGGATTCCTCAAATCCGCTTCCGGAACATATGCACTGTTGTATATGATTTCTTCGCTGTTATGGCAAGGAAGATATCCGAAGAATGTGCAATATACACTGCCCAGTCCTTTTGTATATGCAGATACTTCTTTAACATATCCCTGCATTCGGGAAACAGGTGCAAGTGCAGTGAGACCCACCATATCGTCAATGCCGGTTTCATATTGAGAAGTAATCTTACCGCATCTTGTCTCAATATCAGTCATAGCTCTTCCACATGCATTTCGCGGAAGTTCAATACTCATCTCGTACCAGGGCTCAAGAAGCACACACTTTCCTTCTGCTCTTGCACGCATAAGTCCCTGCCTTATTGCCCTGTATGTAGCCTGTCTGAAGTCTCCGCCTTCCGTATGTTTAATGTGAGCTCTGCCTGCTACCAGCACGACATTTACATCGGTCAGAACAGAACCCGTAAGAACTCCTTTATGATTTCTTTCAAGGACGTGGGTCAGTATAAGTCTCTGCCAGTTCAGGTCAAGATCGTTAGTGGATACTCTTGACTCTGCGGTAATTCCGTTTCCTATTGCAGCCGGTTCAAGCATCAGCTGTGCTTCCGCATAATGACGAAGCGGTTCGAAATGACCTACTCCGAGCACAGGTTCAGATACCGTCTCTTTATACAGCACACTTCCTCTGTCAAAATCAACATCCTCACCGAAACGATCCAGAAGTTCGCGTTTAAGAATTTCAAGCTGAATTTCGCCCATCACCTGAATCTGCAGTTCACGGACTTCGGGATTCCAGATAACATTAAGCGAAGGGTCTTCTTCCTCGAGTATTCTGAACTTGGGTATAAGCTGCATAATAGCAGACTTGTCTCTTGCCACGGCCTTATATGTCATAACAGGAACCAGTTCGGGACTGTCCAGAAGCATTTCACTGCCGAGAGCCTGCCCCGGATATGTGGAGGTCAACCCAAGAGCAGCAACAACCATACCCTGTTCAGCGGTATCACAGGTTATATAGCGTTCTCCGTCATATACTCTGATTTGAGTTACTTTCTCACAGAGGGAATTGTTTTCTTCGGGTTCTTTATCTTCTTCGGCATTTCTTCCGACAAGAATTTCCTTATGGACCGCACCGATATATTTTACTGCGTCACGATTCTTCAGAGTACCTCCGGTGACCTTCAGATAAGTCAGTCTGTTGCCTTCCGTATCGCGTCCTATTTTATATACTCGTGCCGCGAATTCCGATTCTTCGATAACCGGCGGACAGTATCGGGAAAGACCGTCAAGAAACTCAGATACTCCCTGCGACAATAATGCAGAACCATAGTAGCACGGGAATAGCTTTCTTTCGGCAATCAGTTCCTTTACCGACTCGTCACTGACCTCACCGCTTTCAAGATAAGACTCCATAAGTTCCTCATCGCAGAGTGCAATCCTCTCAAGTGTTTCTTCGCTCAGTTCTCCGTCTTCCGACGAAAAATCTATGCACTCCTCCGATAAGTGCGAAGCCAGTTCCTCCTGTAATTTTGCACGGTCACAGCCGTCACGGTCCATTTTGTTTACAAAGATAAACGTCGGAATATCATAGGTGCGCAGAAGCTTCCAGAGAGTTCTGGTATGTGCCTGAATTCCGTCTGTACCGCTGATGACCAGTATAGCCACGTCCAGAACCGATAATGCTCTCTCCATTTCAGCTGAAAAATCGGCATGTCCGGGGGTATCTATAAGTGTGAAGGAAACTCCGTTCCTTTCAAATACAGCCTGTTTCGAGAATATGGTAATTCCTCTTTCACGCTCCATAATATTGTTATCGAGAAATGCGTCTTTTTTATCGACGCGTCCCATCTTTCGAAGCTTTTCACAGTTATACAGAATTGCTTCCGACAACGTGGTTTTTCCCGCATCAACATGAGCAAGAATACCGATAACAAGTCTGTTCAAGATTAAACTACCTCCTCTCCGAAAAATACAAATAAAGGGTGACATATCAAACAACATGCACACCCTTTATTATAGCATATTCTTTAATTATCTGAAAAATTTCTTTTTCTTTCCGTCATCCGGAGCATTTCCGGTACAGGCATCATCAAACTTTTTAAGAAGTTCTTTCTGCTCTTTGTTGAGACCTGTGGGAACCTGAACAACAAGTGTTACATAGTGGTCACCTCTCACAGACTTATCTCTGATGGAAGGTACACCCTTTCCTCTGAGTCTGATACGGGTATCGGTCTGAGTACCGGGCTTGACCTCATACATAACATCTCCGTCAATGGTAGAGATTCTTACGTCGCCTCCGAGTGTTGCCGTCGCAAAAGACATGGGAGCGGTCGAGAATATATTCATATCCTCACGCTGGAAAATCGGATGCTCCGAAACACTTACGAGAACAAGTAAGTCTCCTCTGGGTCCTCCGTTGACTCCGGGCTCGCCTTTTCCGGCAATTCTGATACTCTGTCCGTCATCTATACCTGCAGGAATCGAAACCGAAATAGTCTTTCTTCTCGAAATATAACCTGTTCCGCGGCAATCCGGACATTTATCCTTGATAATCTTACCTGTTCCGCGGCAATCCGGACATGCCTGAATATTACGTGACATTCCGAAAAGTGTCTGTGTAGTATATGAAACCTGACCCTTTCCTCCGCACTTTGAACATGTTTCGGGTGCGGTTCCGGGTTTTGCCCCCGAACCCTTACAGGTTTCACATTCGTCCTTTAAGGTAATATCAAGTTCCTTTTCGACGCCCTTCATTGCTTCTTCAAAGGTAATTCTGACCTGCGCACGAAGATTTGCTCCCTTTTGAGGACCGTTGCTCCTTCTGGAGCCGCCGCCCATTCCGCCGCCGAAAATACCTCCGAAAAGATCGCCGAATATATCACCAAAGTCCATGCTGCCGAAGTCAAAGCCTCCGCCGCCCATTCCGCCTTGTTCAAAGGCCTGATGACCAAACTGGTCATACTGACGGCGCTTGTCGGGATCACTCAGTACGGCATATGCTTCACCGAGCTCCTTGAACTTTTCCTCAGCCTCTTTATTACCGGGATTTACATCGGGATGATACTGCTTTCCAAGTTTTCTGTAGGCTTTTTTGATTTCATCCTGAGATGCGTCTTTGGATACTCCGAGCACCTCATAGTAATCTCTCTTGTCTGCCATTTATAAAATCCTCGCAATTAAAATCTGTTGGATTAAACCTCTCTGTAATCAGCATCAACAACACCGTCATCACCGCAATTGTTGCAATTGTTATCACAGTTCTGTGCTCCTGCATCAAAACCTGCGCCTGCTGCACCGCCTGCTGCCTGAGCCTGCTCATATACCTTCTGGAAAAGACTCTGAGAATCTGTCATAAGCTTCTCCTTTGCTGCCTTGATATCCTCAACCTCACCGTCGGTCATTGCCTCGGGATTTGTCTTCTCAAGAAGTTCCTTGATTCTTGCGATATCAGCTTCAACTGCAGCCTTGTCTGAATCGGAAAGCTTATCTCCTACATCAGAAAGTGCCTTTTCTGTCTGGAATACGATTGAATCAGCCTCGTTGCGTGTATCAACGGCTTCCTTACGCTTCTTGTCCTGAGCCTCATACTCAGCTGCTTCCTTAACCGCACGCTCGATATCTGCGTCAGTCATGGTTGTTCCGGAAGTGATGGTTATGTGCTGCTCGTTTCCTGTACCCTTGTCCTTTGCAGATACATTAACGATACCGTTTGCATCAATATCGAAAATAACCTCAATCTGAGGAACGCCACGTCTTGCGGGAAGAATTCCGTCAAGTCTGAACTGTCCGAGAAGCTTGTTGTCCTTTGAGAACTGACGCTCACCCTGAGTTACGCGGATATCAACGGCACTCTGATTGTCCTCTGCGGTTGAGAATACCTGACTGCCGCGTGTAGGAATAGTTGTATTTCTCTTGATGATAGGTGTTGCGATACCTCCAAGGGTCTCGATAGCAAGTGTAAGAGGTGTAACATCAAGAAGCTGAATGTCGCCTGCACCTGCATCACCCTGGAGCTTACCGCCCTGAATAGAAGCACCGAGTGCTACACACTCATCGGGGTTAAGAGTCTTGCTGGGCTCATGTCCGGTAAGCTGACGAACCTTCTCCTGAACTGCGGGAACACGTGTGGATCCGCCTACAAGCAATACCTTGCTGAGTTCGGAAGCACTGATACCTGCATCGCGAAGTGCGTTCTGTACGGGTACTGCGGTGCTCTCGATAAGGTCATGAATGAGTTCCTCGAACTTAGCACGTGTAAGGTTCATGTCAAAGTGCTTAGGTCCGTCCTGGTTAGCTGTAATGAAAGGAAGGTTGATGTTGGTAGTTGTTGAAGAAGATAATTCCTTCTTAGCCTTCTCTGCTGCTTCCTTAAGTCTCTGAAGAGCCATCTTGTCTGTAGAAAGATCGATACCCTCCTGCTTCTTGAACTCGTCAATCATATATCTGGTAACACGATCGTCAAAATCGTCTCCGCCGAGTCTGTTGTTTCCTGCTGTAGCAAGAACCTCGATAACACCGTCACCGATTTCAATAACAGAAACATCGAATGTACCGCCGCCAAGGTCATATACCATAATCTTCTGGTCTTCACCATTGTCAAGACCGTATGCAAGAGCTGCAGCTGTAGGCTCGTTGATGATACGCTTTACATCAAGACCCGCAATCTTACCCGCATCCTTTGTTGCCTGACGCTGAGCATCGTTGAAGTAAGCGGGAACTGTAATAACCGCTTCCGAAACCTTCTCACCGAGATAGTTTTCCGCATCAGCCTTAAGCTTCTGAAGAATCATGGCTGAAATCTCCTGAGGAGTATACTTTTTGTCGTCAATACCAACCTTGAAGTCAGTACCCATGTGACGCTTGATTGATGAAATTGTCTTGTCTGAATTTGTAACTGCCTGACGCTTTGCGGTGTCACCGATTAGACGCTCGCCGTTCTTTGCGAAAGCCACAACCGAGGGAGTTGTTCTTGAACCTTCGGTATTTGTAATAACGGTGGGCTTTCCACCTTCCATAACTGCTACACATGAATTTGTGGTTCCTAAATCGATACCAATAATTTTACTCATTTTCTTTTCCTCCTGTATTTTAAAAAATTAGTTGGCAACTTTTACCATTGAGTGTCTGATGACTGTATCACGGTACATATAACCCTTCTGCAGTTCCTCACTCACTGTATTTTCACCGAATGCTTCGTTCTCTTCATGCATAACGGCATTATGAAGATTCGGATCGAATTCCTTACCTACGGCCTCGATTGTCTTGACACCCGCATCCTCGAGTGAAGCAATCAGCTGCTTGTATATTTTGTCCATTCCCTGAACAAAAGGATCATCCTTCCTGTCCTCGGGTACGGTAGCAAGCCCGCGTTCGAAATTGTCAATGGTCGGAAGAATCTTTTCTACGATTGACTTCGCACCTATTTCAAACATCTGCGACTTTTCCTTCTCGTTTCGCTTTCTGAAATTCTCGAACTCGGCAAGATTTCTCAAGAGCTTATCGTTCAAATCCTTGACTCTTTCACTTACAAGAGCTTCCAGTTTTTCCTCCTCGGTCGGTTCCGAAGCCTGTGCTTCCGCTTGGGCATCTTCCTTAACTTCCGCTTCGCTTGAAACGGTCTCATCCGGGGTTTCTCCGGCTTCCTTGGCCTTCGCAGCTGCTTCATCCGCGGCTTTTTTAATTGCTTCTTTTAAAAGCTCTTCATTATCTTTCGACATCACACATTCCTCTCTGCTACTTGTTTTTGAATATATCATCAAGATCGTTCATGAGATTTTTCAAAGTACTCACAACTCTCTCATAATCCATTCTTTTCGGTCCGATAATACCGACCTTGCCGTACACGCCTTCCTCCATTTCGTAGGTAGCTGTGACAACCGCACAGTCTTTCATCGAATCTATGGGAGCCTCATCGCCGATATAGACCTGAATACCCTTTCGATTTTCTTCGTCTGAAGCATCAATAAGCTTTCCATCCATCAAATCCGCAATTTCCTGCTTATCTTCAAGCATAAACATAAGATTGCGTGCCTTTTCGGTATCGCTGAGTTCGGGATACTTGAAAAGGTTTGTGGCACCGCTCGTAAATACCTGAATCTGTCCTTCTTCCTCCATCGCTTTCGCAACAGCTCCGAGCACATCATCAATAAGCGTAGGATAAACTCCTGCCTGCTCTTTCATCTTCTGAATTATACCGATATTGATTTCTTCAAGATCCAAACCGACAAGAAAAGTATTCAGAACCAAATTGAGCTTTAAAATCGATTCACCGTCGATGTCCTCATCAATCGGAAGCATATTATTCTTCGGAATATTTCCTTCGAGCAAAACAACCGCAAGAATCGAACAATCATCGACCTTTGTCAGCTGAATGAATTTAACCTTGCGGCTGCGATACTTCGGAGTCGAAATCATAGTCGCATAATTGGTATTAACAGCAAGAAGTTTGGCCGCATGTTTTAAAAGCGAATCGACTTTTCCGGCTTTCTCCTCAAGCTGCTCCCTCATGGTATTGACTTCGGCAACCTTGTCTTCCATAAGAGTATCGACATAAAGTCTGTAGCCTTTGTCCGAAGGAATACGACCTGCCGAGGTATGAGGCTGAACTATATATCCGAGTTCCTCCAAGTCCGCCATCTCATTTCTGATAGTTGCCGAACTGAGATTCAAATCGGTAAACTTTGAAATAGTTCTCGATCCTACAGGCTCACCGGTTTCAAGGTAGTTCTTGATGATTGCCTGCAATATTTTAAGCTTTCGCTCATCCAACTGTTCCATCGGTGCCTCCTGGTTCTTTCTTGTTAGCACTCGACACTATAGAGTGCTAACATTTGTAAATAATATACCGCTACTCACTTTTTATGTCAACATACAATTTATAAAAAAATAAAAAACTTGCACACATTTCCATAAAACAAGCCGGTAAATTTAAAAGCACTCTCGCTGTATCCGTAACCGGTTTATACGGATAACAACGCAAGTGCTTTATATATAATCCATATTCTATTCTGATTTTTGACTGTTTTTTTTACAATTCGCCGAACACGAAGCACAGTTTCCGCTGCATCCGCCGCCGCACGAGCAGCCGCCGCGTTTTTGAGTTCTGATTACGGAACGAAGCGCAAAGAAAAATGACGTAATAAGTATCGCTATAACTACAATGTTTGCAATATTATCGATAATCCACTGCATACTTGTCCCTCCTTCACAATAAGAAGTCCGCCATGACAACGTTGCTTACATCGAATCCGGCTTCAGTCAGATAAATTCGCTCACCCGAATCAAACAGCATTTTGAGTCTGACATATTTATCAATTACCTCTTTAAATACATCATCAAAATCTTTTCCGAATCGTTCTTTAAAATCAAGTTTGCAGATACCGTCCGTCAGTCTCAGATGCAGGAAAGCATACTCCGAAATCAAATCATCTTCACCAACGACCTCATCTTCGGCTCTGAGATTAATCAATATATCATCGCCGGTATTTTCTGCCGAGAAGATTTCTATATATTTTGAAAAATCGGTTTCATTTTTCGATCTGTGAACTTCGCCGTCATTATCCGTATAATAAGACGAAGCTCCGAGCCCTGCTCCGATATACTCTTCACCGGTCCAGTATCCCATATTGTGGCGTGATTCATATCCTGCACGCGAATAATTCGATATTTCGTATCTTTCGAGCCCATATTCCTTAAGAATCCTTTTTGTCTCATGATATATCAGTCTTTCCTCATCTTCATCGGGAAGGTTATCAAAATTCATTTTGGCAAAAGGAGTTCCGTCTTCGATAATAAGGCTGTAAGCAGAAATATGTTCCGGATTAAGCTCTGCTGCAGTCCTGAGCACACTTTCCCACTGTGCCGAATGCTGACCGGGTATAGAGCTTATCAGATCGATATTGATATTATTGAAACCCATCTCTCTGGCAAGAAAATAATTCTCCTTAAAGGCTTCAAAGGTATGTATTCTGCCAAGTATTTTCAGGTCCGAATCAATTGTGGACTGCAGTCCTATGCTGAGTCTGTTAATACCGTGCCCCTTATATAATTCCAGCTTCTCTTTTGTCAGTGTCCCCGGATTGCATTCGATTGTATATTCATCCAGCTTTTCTTTGCACGGAATAATATCGTCAATTTTTTTCAAGAGCAGTTCCATATTTTCAACATCAACAACAGAAGGTGTTCCTCCACCGATAAATACAGTAGAAAGGCCTTTTACGGCAAAAATCTCTTTATAAAAATCAAGTTCTTTGCAAAGCGCTTCAATATAGTCTGTGAAGCCGGCTCTGCTGCTTTCACACGGAAAAGACAAGAAGTCGCAGTAATTACACTTTTTAATGCAGAACGGGATATGAATATACAGTTCCATAATCAGTCTTTCTTTGAGTAATCGACAAAAGAGATATCAAGGTCTACGTTTCCGACAATTCCGGGTATGCTGCCCTTATCGGTATACTGAAGGATTTCAAAATCGTAGGGATATGTAATCTTGTCCGAATAAACCGCAAACCATTTATCATAATCATTCAGTTTCTCCTGATCGATTCCCATAAGCATATACTTTGTATTTGCATAAATCATCGGCTTATATCCGTTCTCAGCCATCATATCGCAGAAGATGCGGCAAATATCAGTTCTCTGTCCCATACTGAGAACATTGGCTCGAGCATTATAATTGGGAACTCTCTCGGTATCGATGATAACCGGATACTCAACCGAATAGGGCTTCAAAGCTTCAAGAACATAATTTGCTTCTTCTACTGCTTCTTCATCATTTACAGCCTGAGAGAAGAAATAAACACCGAGCTTTATTCCGTTTTGAGCAGCACCCTTCATATTCTTTTCAAAAAAGGCATCAAGTTCAAGGGTACCTTCATTCATGCCCCTGAAGCCCAGTCGAACGATTGCAAACTCTACACCTGCGTCGGCAACCTTCTTCCAATCGATATCTGCCTGATATTTTGATACATCAATACCTCGCCATGACGCTTTATTGCCGTCTGAATCAAGATAAACCCAGTTATTCGGATCTTCAGTGTTCAGATTCTCCCAAGCGTAACTGCAAGAATCAACATTCGTACTTACGGGAATGAAGAAGCGTTCTCCTCCGTTGCCCATAACAGTTACGAATCGTTCGGGAACAGCCTTAAACGGTCTGATATAACCGTTAAGTTCCGGGTCCTCCTGGTTGGGCAAAACAAACGCGCCGTATTTGACCCCCGACACAGCAAGGCCTGAATCCTTCACACTTATGTCTCCCGAAAGCATACCAAGATAATAATCCGTACCCAGCTTTACATAAGTCTGCCAGCTGATTCCGTCCTCGGTTGCTTCAAATTTAAAGTCCGACTCTATTTCAGGCATTTCATACTCATAGTACTGAATGTCTGTGTAATCAGCCTCGGAAATGGCATACTTATACGCCGACTTACTGGTTGAAAGCGAAATAACACATGAAGCGTCTTCAAATCCGGAAACCTCCGAGAGAGCTTCAACCTTCATAAGTGCATTGACCTTCGCCTTTAAATCATTGCATTCGTACATTCTGAAATCCTTGCACGAAACAAGTCTTAACGAACCCGGTATACCGCTTACATCATTGCCGCTGTAATCTGTAAATACCAAATATTTAACTCCGGCAATCGTAGTAAAGCCGGGACGAAGTTCAACAACATCCTTAGTAATATCATAATTTCTCGAGAAGGAATATCTGACATCTCCGTTATCTATTATTATTTCCTTCCGATAGTTCAGGTCATTCTCGAAATATTCATTTTTATAGCATACTCTGAGCCCTTCCGCTTCGAAAACAAGATATTCGAGTCCACCTATTTTGTCGGTAAACACAGTAAAAGGTGCTATGGATTCAAAACTTACGTATTTTACAAAATCGTCAAGATTTTCATTATATTTGGAAGTCGCCTTGCTTAACTCCATGGTATCCTTAGCGTCGGAATTGTCGGAGCCCTGACTGTCTCCTACCGCCACGGAAACATTCGATGCAGTGTCATCCGGAACATCATTCTCTTTATTGCCTTTGAGAAAAACAGTAAAAATAAGTCCGCCGATAATCAGAAGTTCAAGCAGCGATACAACCATCCATACCGTTACCCATTTGTTCTGTTTACTGTGCTTTTCGTTTTCCTTTTTAAGTTCACTGATTTCAGACTCAGTCTTTGAAAGGCGCTCCGCAAGCAAATCAGCCTCTTTCCTTTTCCCTTCGAGTTCTCGGCTCGTGCCTTCGGCCTCTTTTAAAATAACACCGAGATAATCGCGTGCGGCCTGGAGTTCTTCTTCCCTGACGAGTTTTCTTTCTTTATCGGCTTCATATGCCTGCTTAAGATCATCTATATTATTGTCTGCCATTGAAATCTCCTTTTGAAATACAAACAAATATACATATCAATTATATCGTAAAAAAGCCTTACATGCAATTTGATATATTTTACGGTTTCAATTCCGATAAAAATGTATTATAATTTTTGAAGTTATTTTTTAGGAGGTCCTATGAATATACTTCACATGAAATATGCCGTGGAAGTCGCTAAGTCAGGTTCGGTAAATAAAGCATCCGAAGCACTTCTTATTGCGCAGCCTAATTTAAGCCGTTCAATAAAAGAACTCGAAGCAGACCTTGGTATCACAATATTCGATCGAACTACCAAAGGAATGACTCTCACCCCCGACGGTGAGACCTTTATCGGCTACGCCAAAGCTATACTTACACAGATTGACAGCATAGAAAATCTTTATAAGACAGGGCTTCCGATAAAACAACGTTTTTCGGTATCTGTTCCGAGAGCTTCATACATTGCAGAGGCCTTCATATCCTTCACTCAAACATTAAGCAGAGATTCCATCGACATTCTGTATAAGGAGACAAACTCCGCAAGAACCATTAAAAATATTCAAAATTCCGAATATAAGCTCGGAATCATAAGATATGCCTCAAACTACGAGCGTTTCTTCAAAGAAATGCTCGATGAAAAGAATATAGCATACGAACCCATTGCGGAATTCAAATACAAACTTATTGCTTCAAAAAAAAGTCCTCTGCTCAAAGACAAAGTGGTTCATTACGAAGATTTAAAACCTTTCATTGAGATTATTCACGGCGATCCTTTCGTTCCGTTCCTGCCTATTGCACAGATTCGTAAGGAAGAGCTTCCCGACGATGTTCCTCGCAGAATATCCGTATTCGAACGAAGCATTCAGTTCGAGCTGCTTTCAAGCAACCCCGAAACATATATGTGGGTTTCTCCCGTGCCTCAGCACATGCTCGATACATTCAATCTCGAGCAGTTCGAATGTCCCGACAACAACAAGATTTATCGTGATATGCTCATATATGACAAAAACTATAAAATGACCGATCTTGACAAACGTTTTGTGGCAGCCGTCAAGTTTTCGAAGTCCAAAATACTCAATTGACGTAAAATACGCTTTTCAGATCAATCAAAAAGAGCACACAGACATAAACTGCGTGCTCTTTTAAATTACTGAATAATAAATAGTTTTTTAAGTATTAAATCAATTATTCTCTCTTCTTGAATACTTAACAAGTGCCGCACCTGCCAATACAAGGACTGCAGCTCCTGCAAAGAATACCCATGACGAAGTAAGTCCGGTCTGGGGAAGTGTAGGTACTGCTGCAAGAACATCCTCCGCCTCTTCGGCAGCTTCAGGAACCGCCTCACCGAATGCTACACATACGGGAGCAACAAGAATCATTGTATCTGACTTTGCGGAAATAACAATCTTGCCTTCGGGAAGTTCAACTACAGCCTTTCCTTCTGCATCGGTTACAACATCTGTTGCTTCACCATCAAAATAAATAACAGCACCTTCTACAGGGCTTGATACGACATTCCAACTCTCATCATATCCGTTCGCGAAAAGAGTAAGTGTAACCTCCTCACCCTCTTCTCCGTCTACACATTCAACATCAAAATAGCTGTAAGCGTCCGACCATGTTACAAGGTCGGTATAGATAAATGCATTAACATAATCACCGTCTGCAACGGGATCTGCGAGACTCCATGCTGATGCATTGTTTACATAATATCCGTAAGAACCGCCATTGTCTACGCCCCAGAGCTTGGAAAGACTGAGTCCGTAATCTCCGGTATATGAAGCGTATCCTGCTTCTGCTCCGCCTTCAAAGCAAAGCTCGTGTGCACAGAAAAGTGCGTCGTTGATTGTTAATGCGCCATCGGCATCGGCATCACTAACTTCTACGGGAACCTGGGCAATAGCGACACTGCCGTTCTCGTCAATAATTGTAACATTTACTGTTACGGTGTCATCTGCCTTAGCAGGGGTTGCTGCCATACCCACAACCAAAACGGCTGCAAGTAAAAGTGAAACTAATTTTTTCATTTTTTTACCTCTTTCATATAATTATAAACGGCGAAAAAATTCGCCTATTTACCGTAATTTATAGACGACACCGGATTCAGTCCAAATATTCGGAACGTTTTTTTCTTGTCAGGTACTTTATCAGAACAATCACTGCAAGAATGCCGATCATGATAAAGAATTCCTTTGCGAATATATTTGCAAGTGTGAAAAAATAAAATGCAAACATAATCCCGACAATAGCCAGTGCGGCAAAAATAATTGCCATAAATATCTTATAAATCATACGATCTCCTTTGAGACACCGAAAAAATGCCTCGATTGAGATTATAACATTTTTATAAAATTTATACAATAAAAAAATAGGACATTTCTTGTTTGGAAATGTCCTATAAAAAAAACATATAAATATCCGATTAATCGTCATCAGCAAGCGTAACCCAAGCTGAAACAGATTATGCAAGTTTGGAAACAATAACCTTTAGAATCTCGTCAGCCTTATCGTTGTCAACCTGACATGAACCTGCCTTTGCATGTCCGCCGCCCTCATATTCAAGACAAAGATTACCAATATGAGTACTTCCGGTCTTGTTTACAATACTCTTTCCGACCTGAAGTGCAGTATTCTTCTTATCTTTACCCCAGATAACATGAACACTGAACTTTGCTTCAGGAAACATAGCATACACCTTAAATCTGTTGGCTGTATAGATAATATCTTCATTACGTAAATCGATAATCGCAACACCGTTTTCGACACGTGTAACTCGTCTGAGCTGCTCCTCGGCAAGTTTCTCATGTTCAAAATACATATCGATACGCTCTTTTACATCGGGGAGTTCAAGAATCTCATCAATATTATGATCAATGCAGAACTTTATAAGTTCAAGCATGAGTGCATAGTTACTGATTCTGAAATCCCTGAAACGTCCGAATCCGCTTCTTGCATCCATTACATAATGAACAAGAACCCATCCTGTAGGATGAAGAATTTCATCAAGTGTAAGATCCGCACTGTCACATTTATCGGCAGCTGCAATAAGTTCCTCGGGTACATTCACAGGGAAGCCGTTTTCTTTTAACCAGTTGTAAACAACTCTTGCCGCACTGTGTGCATGGCTGTCTATAATAAGCTGACCTGACTCCTGAGCCTTAAGTTCTTCATCATCAAGTCGAGTAAGTTCGCTGTCATGATGATCGAAAGCAAGTGCTACTCTGGGGTCGAAAGGAAGGTTAGTGGTAATGGTTTTCTTAGTAAACTCTACTCTTCCGTGCTGAACATCATTGG
>JAZLGZ010000027.1:0-62568 GCA_045616585.1 Lachnospiraceae bacterium | reverse complement strand
TTTGGAATGTCTCCTCCCATCCTCAGACCTTTGCCTGCCGCAACAACCACCGCGGATACTCTTTTATTTGACCACATATCAGTTTAGTCTTTCTCCAAGTTTAAGGTTCGGCATCGCATTCAGATCAAGTCCGTGCCTTACGCCCGCCTTATACTCATAATAAGCCGCACTGCCGATCATTACCGCATTGTCAGTGCATAAAACAGGTGACGGATAATAAAGCTTCATACCGTTTTTTTCACATGCTGCCTTCATGCCGGCTCGAAGCGCAGAGTTTGAAGCAACACCGCCTGCCATTGCTACCTTGTCAAAACCGTATTTTTTTGCAGCTGCCACAGTATGTTCGACCAGTACATCCACTACCGCAGCCTGGAAGGATGCCACCACATCGGCAACCGTAATTCCGTTCTCGGGATCCACAAGCTCATGCGGATCAAAATCGGGTCTGTCGGTCTTTGAAGAATAAACAACACTGCCGTCAAGTCCCTGCTTCATTCTGCAGGAGTTCAGATAATTCAGAACGGCAGACTTAAGCCCGCTGAAGCTGAAATCAAATTCACTTCCGGCAATATGTCCTCTGGGGAAGTTTACCGCATCCGGACGACCTTCCTTTGCGCACTTATCAACCTTCGGTCCTCCGGGATATCCAAGTCCCACAGCTCTCGCAATCTTGTCAAAAGCTTCGCCCGCCGCATCATCATGAGTTCTTCCGACAATTTCAAATTTATCGTAATCTCTGACTATTACAAGATGAGAATGACCGCCCGAAACCACAAGACACATAAACGGAGGTTCCAAATCCTTGTTCTCAACATAATTTGCGGCTATGTGTCCTTCAATATGGTGAACTCCGACAAGCGGAAGTCCTGCTGCATAACTGATTGCTTTAGCCTCAGCAACACCGACAAGTAAAGCTCCCACAAGACCCGGTCCGTAAGTAACCGCGATTGCATCGAGGTCTTTGAGGCCTACGTTCGCCTCCGCAAGTGCGGCCTCGATTACCTGATTAATCTTCTCTATGTGCTTTCGAGAGGCAATCTCCGGTACAACTCCACCGTAAAGTGTATGAAGCGCTATCTGCGAATATATAACATTTGAAAGAGGCTCTCTGCCGTTTTTAACAACGGATGCAGCAGTCTCGTCACAAGATGATTCTATTGCAAGAATCAATATATCTTTTTCCATTACTCCTCCGCCAGTCTCCATCCAAGAATTTTCCATCTTGAATCCTTGTCCTGAACAAGAACAAATTCCTCATAGGCTCTGACAAATTCCTTGTCCTGTTTGATTGTAAAATACAGATTTATAACCGCACGCTGAGGAGTCTCGTTCCTGTAATACTTAACCTCACCGGCTTCTTCGATATTGTAGCTTTGTATAGACATTTTGTTGCTTCGGTAATGTTTGATCTCACCGCGCGCCAGACCAAGCATGGTAACTTTATCATTACCTTCGGCCTTTAAAAGGTCATCGGAATAAAGTTCCCTGATTTGATCAATCAACTTGTCAATCTGGTCATCCGACAAATCTTCACTGTAAAGAGTCTGAGTGATTCGGCAGTAAAGCTTCATTACCTCTCTGACCGTAGAAGGGTAGTTTTTATCAATATCGCGTGAAATAAGCGTCGCAACCTCGGAAGTATCACCCTCGGCTTCAATCGGAAGTGTATTCTTCTTTCTTGTAACCGACATATATATTCCGATGATGACCGCCGCAATAAGCAGTACCAGAACTATGGTTCCGCCGATTCCGGATTTCTTCTTCTCCGCAGCCATATTCTCAAACGCTCCTTTCCAAAAAATCACCCGACCTTTGTCAGTCTTCTTCGAAATAAAGAACCGTGCTCCTTAAATCCTTCGCCGCATAAGCCTGCGGGAAGATTGCTCTGACATGATCAATATATTCTTCCGGGCGAATAAGCGACGGACTGTAATGTGTCAGCCACATCTGCGCAGGTTTCGCCTGCGCGGCAAGCTTCGCCGCCTCGGTAAAATTCATATGCTTATGCTCTTTTGCCTTCGCCTCTGTTCCGGGTTCCCCGTACATGCCTTCGCAGATAAATAAGTCCGCATCCTTTGCGGATTCGGCAATAACCGCAACAGGTCTGGTATCCGTACAGTATGTAACTTTAAGTCCCTTTCGCTGAGGTCCCAGAATCATATCCTGAGTAAAATGTCTGCCTTCGTAGTCGAGCTCCATACCTTTTTGAAGTCTGCTCCAAAGACACATGGGAACATCATTTGACTTCGCCTTCTCAGGATCAAATTTGCCTTGTCGGTCAACATTCAAAGTATAACCGTAGCAGATTACATTGTGGTTGCATTTAAATGCCTCGATACGGTAGCCAAACAGGTTCAGTTCCTGTTTCGAGCCTTCAAGTTCAATATAGTTGATTTCAAAGGGGAGCTCAGGCGCTATTGTTCTGAGCGCTTCCACAGTTCTTACAAGCCCCTTCGGACCAACGAGAGTGAGGGGAGCTGTTCTTTCCGCATTACCGATGGAAAGAAGCAAACCGGGCAAACCGCCGATATGGTCGGCATGGTAATGAGTAAAACATATAACATCTATATCATGAAAGCTCCAGCCCTGTTCACGAATCGAAACCTGGGTTCCTTCGCCGCAGTCAATCAAAAGACCGTGCCCGTTGAGCCTGACCATCAAAGCTGTGAGCCTTCTTCTCGGAAGCGGCATCATTCCGCCCGTACCGAGCAAACAAACATCAAGCATTTTATTCCTCCTCGGAATCCTTGAAGCGTTTAATCACTTCAGGATCCTCAGCATCAAGGTCCATAAGAATAGCATCCTCTTTGGGTGAAGTATAATAGCCCCTTCTCACGCCTACCTTTACAAACCCGCATTTTTCGTACAGACTTCTGGCAGGAGTGTTGCTGTCTCTGACCTCAAGTGTAAATTTCTTTATTCCGTTTTCGATTGCAAGCCCGATAACCGCTTCCAGCATCAAAGTCGCAAGTCCGTTTCTGCGATAGACATCATCTACGGCGATATTCAGGATTTCACATTCATCAAGAACAAACATCGCACCGCAATAACCTGCAATATTTCCCTCGTCATCCAAAACCAGATAAAGCTGGTTCCCGGCCGAAAGCCCTGCCTTGAATGCCTCGGCACTCCAGGGGTCGGAAAACACACGTCTTTCTATCTCGGCGACCTTAAACAGATCGTCGGACCTCATCGGACGAAGTTCCATCAATTCTCGCCTCCGTTTTTCTCGCGTTCAGCCTGCGATACTCTAAGGTAAGTAGGCGCATGCTCCGATGCGTCAACAGTTTTGCCTTCCGTAAACATCTTCATTCCGAGTGCGGCAACCGAAGCTGCGCGTTGTCTTGAAAGATGCTCCGGAGCAAAGGAATATTTAACCTTCATCTTATCCGCAATAAGGTCTGCATAAACAGGAACACCATCTCCGAGAAAAATAACGGGAAGTGCCATGGCATTAAGTTTCTCGATAAGTTCGATAAGCGGCCCTGCATTCTCTTCACATACAGAAACCAAATTTACGGGAGTGCAATTCGCCTTCATGCAGTCTGCAGTTTCATTACGCTCCGCTGTATCAGCCTCGATGAATCTGTAAACTCCCGAATATACTTCTGCGCGCCTTGCATCCATAATCGGACATATGAGTGCATCTGTCACTCCGTATAAGCCGTAAGCCATAGATTCCAGTGTCGAAACCTCCACAAGGGGCTTCTCAAGTGCGAGTCCCAGTCCTTTTGCCGTAGCAGAACCGATTCTCAGTCCCGTAAAGGATCCCGGGCCTTTTGAAATCGCAATCGCATCAACCTCATTAAGATTAAGTTCCGCTGCCCTTACAATTTCATCCAGCATAGGCAGCAAAGTTTGCGAATGAGTTTTTTTATTGTTCATGGTATATTCCGCAACAAGTCTGTCATCCGACATAATCGCCACGGAAGCTACCAGCGCCGAACTTTCCACTCCGATAATTGTCATAATTCCTCCGAGATTTCGATTTTACGATAATCAAAATCAATATCGGTATTTTTTGTGATTGTAATCCTTACGGCCTCTTCGGGAATCAGCTCCTTAATAAGATCCGACCATTCTATCATGGTAACTCCGTTTCCGTAGAAATAGTCACGATACCCGATTTCTTCCATTTCATAAGGATCGTCTATACGGTACACATCAAAATGATACAGGGGCATACGTCCCTCTTCATAAATCTGTACTACCGTAAAAGTAGGGCTTACAACAGGCTCCGTAATCCCAAGCCCCGCAGCCAGTCCTTTCGTAAAAACCGTTTTTCCCGTTCCCAGATCTCCGTCGAGACAGATAATGGTTCCGGGCTTCACCCTCTCGCCTATGCTTTTTCCGAGTCCGAAGGTTTCTTCTGCCGATCGGCTTTCATAAATCATGCCGCTTATTTCTCCTTTGCAAAAAAGATTCGCTTCTCATCCATGTTCTTTTTCAGCAAATCTCTGAACGCTTCTTCACTGATGGGAATATCGACCTTAGGTACTACAAAGGCTCTGTTCTTTTCAAGATACATAAAGTATCCGAGTTTTCCTTCAACAACCTTAAACATATGATCCCAATCATATGGAGCATATTCATCGTCACCTCTTGAGAGATCGAAGCCGGCATCGCTGAGGGTATAAGTAATGGTGTTCTTCTCATCGCAAACAAGTTCAGACTGCTTCTTTGCCCTTGATTTTAAGGTAAAAGGACTGTTCGAGGCAAACATAAATGTAACAATTGCGAACAATACAGTCTGAATCAGAGGTGCCTGAGTGCAGAGTGAATAAATGAGCATGCCCAGAGAGAAAACACCGAGCAAAATCGAAATGATGCCGATGACATTCTTGTAGGAATGATACATTATGAATTCATACATCGTAGCAGGATCGGGCTTTGCCACGATTTCGAATGTTGGCTCTGTATGTTCAAGTTTCTTTTTCTCTTTTTTTACCGGTACATATTCCATGCCCGTAATTTCTTCGGAAGCATCTTCGGCTTCCTCACCCTCGAGCACTTCGTCATCACCTTCATATTCTTCTTCCGAAGAACCGTTGATTTCATCAAGTTCATCTTCGCTCAGAGTACTGATATGCGCCAGATCACTGATGCCTCTCTTGTTCT
This sequence comes from Lachnospiraceae bacterium, assembly GCA_045616585.1. Classification (GTDB taxonomy): domain Bacteria; phylum Bacillota; class Clostridia; order Lachnospirales; family Lachnospiraceae; genus RUG11977. The sequence goes on along the minus strand of JAZLGZ010000027.1, from coordinate 57,450 downwards.
GATTCGAATCCTGATAATCTCTCATCTTTATTAATCCTTTCTCCCCGCAATAAAAACCGAAAATTACATAATCATGGTCAGCTGAATACGCTGCTTTTTAAGGTCGACACTCAAAACCTTAACATCGACGATATCGCCTACACTTACCGCATCGAGAGGATGCTTGATAAACTTCTTGTTGGTAATCTGAGAAACATGAACGAGTCCGTCCTGATGAACTCCTATATCGACAAAGCAGCCGAAATCGATTACATTTCGAACAGTGCCCTTAAGAATCATACCTTCCTTAAGATCTTTCATCTCCATAACGTCGGTGCGGAGAATAGGCTTGGGCATATCCTCACGCGGATCGCGTCCGGGCTTTTCAAGTTCCTTGATAATGTCGGTCAGAGTAATCTCGCCGATTCCGAGCTCTTCCGCAAGTTTTTTCTTATCCCTGACCATGCTTCCAAGATGTGAAAGGCCCTTTCCGGCTCCGCTCACATCGGTAAACGAATTGTCATTGGACTTGGGCGCATTATTCTTCTTGGAAGTATCTTCGGCAGCCGCAATCTTCACTCCTGAGTTTGCATAGGCTTTCATAAGAAGCTGGCCCATTGCGGAATTTGTATTCTTTATGGTTACTTCACGGTTGTTCTTTTTGTCGTTTCCGCGGCGTTTAGCCTTGTCAGCCTCATCTGCCGCAGCCTTAGCCTTGCTTTCGGCATCCTTTACGGCCTTAGCCTGCTCAGCCTGAACCTTCTTGATATCGGCGGGAGTAAATCCGAGCTTTTCAAGGAGCTTTGAAGCTGCCTCATATGACTCGGGATGCACGCTGGTAGCATCGAGGGGATTGCGTCCGTCGACAATTCTTAAGAAACCTGCACATTGCTCGTAGGCCTTCGGTCCGAGCTTCGGAACCTTAAGAAGCTGTGCACGGGAAATAAACTTGCCGTTCTCCTCACGGTAAGCAACGATATTCTTCGCGATGGGCTTTGAAATACCCGATACATATTCAAGCAAAGATGCGGATGCGGTATTGAGATCGACACCTACTCGGTTTACACAGTCTTCAACGACTCCGCCGAGAGCCTCGCCGAGCTTCTTCTGGTTCATATCATGCTGATACTGACCGACACCGATTGACTTGGGATCGATCTTAACAAGCTCAGCAAGAGGATCCTGAATTCGTCTGGCGATGGATGCGGCAGAACGCTGTCCTACGTCAAACTCAGGGAATTCTTCGGTTGCAAGCTTACTTGCGGAATATACCGAAGCACCTGCCTCACTTACGATTACGTAGCTCAAATCAGGCTTGTTGATTTCCTTTAAGAGTTCGACAATAACCTGCTCCGACTCACGTGAAGCTGTTCCGTTTCCGACAGAAATAAGCGTAATATTATATTTTGCGATAAGATTCTTTAAAATTCTCTTGGCCTCGGGAATATTCTTCTTGGGACCGTCGGTAGGATAAATAACTACGGTATCGATAACCTTTCCCGTAGGATCTACGACAGCAAGCTTACAGCCTGTTCTGAACGCAGGATCCCAACCGAGCACATAATGGCCTGCAATCGGAGGTGCCATAAGAAGCTGGGTAAGGTTTTTGCCGAACACCTTAATTGCGCCGTCCTCCGCTTTTTCGGTAAGGTCGCTTCTGATTTCACGCTCGATGGCAGGTGCAATAAGACGCTCGTAAGCATCTTCGATGGTTGCTTTCAGCAGCTCGTTTGTATAAGGATTGTCTTTGCGAATGATAAGCTTCTCAAGGTAATTCAGTATGCTGTCTACGGGAGCTTCAATCTTAACGGTAAGTACCTTTTCCTCTTCGCCTCGGTTAAGCGCAAGAACTCTGTGTCCGAGAATTGTGCTGACCTTTTCCGAGAATGCGTAGTACATCTCGTACACCGACTGAGCATCTTTATCCTTTGCTTCACTTGTTACGACACCTTCGTCGGTTGTAAGCTTACGAATATAAATTCTATAGTCAGCCTCATCGGAAATACGCTCCGCAATAATATCGCAGGCTCCATACACGGCTTCTTTTGCATTTTTAACTTCCTTCTCTTCGGAAACATACTCTTCCGCATACTCTTCGATGGGTTTGTCTGCTTCCTGTGCCCAGATAATGTCGGCAAGGGGTTCAAGTCCCTTCTCCTTCGCAACCGTGGCACGTGTTCTCTTCTTCTGCTTGTAAGGACGATATAAATCCTCAACAACAACCAGTGTAGTAGCAGCAAGAATTGAAGCCTTAAGTTCCTCGGTCAGTTTTCCCTGTTCCTCAATGCTTGAAATAACAGCAGCCTTACGGTCTTCAAGGTTGCGCAGATAAGTAAGACGCTCAAAAAGATTACGAAGTACCTCATCGTTTAATGAGCCTGTAACTTCCTTTCTGTATCGTGCGATAAAAGGGATGGTATTTCCCTCATCAATCAATTTTACCGCAGCATCAACCTGGGTAAGCTTAATATCAAGTTCTTTCGCAAGCTGTTCGTTAATGTTCATAGTTCTCCATTCCGTGCTCCTCAAAAAGTGAAGCACCTTAACATTCTGTGCATCGCACTACGAATAATTTTACTTAAAACATATAATGTTTTCAAGTGTCAAAACGTACAAACGATGATGTGAAAAAGAGGGCTGTGTTTCGTCACAACCCTCAAAAATGCACTTCACACTATATTAGTCATGCAACCTTTCGGCGCACGGTTATTTAAAGAAAGAAACTGATTTCTCGAGATTGTCAGACATGATATTCATCGAATCGCTTTGTACCGACATGTCCATGATAAGCTGAGCAATGTTTGATACCGAACTGGTTACTTCCTGATTGGTTGCGGCATTCTCTTCCGATACACTTGCAAGATCGGACATATGACCCAAAATACCATCTTTAAGAGCAGTCAGCTCGCCGGTCATCGAATCGATACTCTCAATCATAGCAAGGCTCTCTTCAATGGAAGCACCAAGTGAATTAAATGCCTCCTGAGTAGCCGTTACACTCTTACGCTCTTCATCAATGATATCACCAATCCTTGTAGCAAGCAAAACCGTATTGGCTGATTTACCACGCATGTCATTGGCAAGTTTCTTGATAATATCCGCACTCTGCGCAGATTCCTGTGAAAGCTTTCCGATTTCATCGGCTACTACCGCAAATCCACGGCCGGCCTCTCCTGCTCTTGCAGCCTCGATAGACGCATTGAGTGAAAGAAGGTTCGTCTGCGCTGCAATATCTGAAATAAGATTAACTGCCTCGGTAATCTGTTCGATTGAAGCATTAGTAAGTTCAATACTCTCTGTAATTTCATTTACTGCATTGCCGGACTGATTTGATGAGTCATAAACCTTCGTCATATAAGTCTGCGCAGATTCGGTAGAAGCCTTAATCTCATCGGATGCTGACGACAATGCTCCGATGCTCTCGGTGATTCCCTGTATGCATTCGCCCATCGATTTAGCCTGGCCGTCAACATTCTGAATATTCTCATTAAGTGACATCGTTGCTTTAGCCATCTCTTCCATCGCAAGCGAAATTGAATTTGCACCATCGGAAGCATCGCCTGCCGAATTGCTGACAACAGATACCGCTTTGACAAGTTCATTGGTCTGATCTTTAACAGTTCCTATGGTTCCCGAGAGTTTATTCTGAAGATGATTGGTCGCATCCACCATATCGTTAATCTCTGCAATCGAAATACCCGCCGAAACATGAACATCAAGATTACCGTCGGAAAGATCAGCCAGTCCATCGCCCACAGATGCAATACTTTTTTTGATCTGAACAGCAACATAGGCGATTCCTCCCGCAAAAACAAGAGCAAGAACAACTGCAACCATCGCGAACTTAAGAATAATACCAGAAATAGCGGATTTTACTCCTTCTGCAGGAGTTCCCGCAAAAGACATACCCCAAAACTCGCCGTCGGCTCCGAATACAGGCTCATAATATACATAATAATCTACACCGCCGATTTTAACGTCTTCCGATGTATAAGTATTTCCTTTCTTCACTTCCGCATAAACTTCAGGACTGGCCTGCGTTCCTTCATTATAGCTTCCGTCGCTGTTCCTTAAAGAAGTAAGAAAACGGGTATCATCCTTGAAAAGTGTCAGTTCAACCTTCTGGCCCTGAACACTCTCCATAAACTCGTGATCAGCGTACTCTTCGTAATCAACTTCACCGTTGGCTATAACATCATATGCAAAATACTCGTTTACACTTCTTGCACCGACTTTCAGCTTATTAAATGTCTCAGTCTTCATCTCATTTGAAACGTTGATTGAAGCAAGCACCGAAAGAATAATAACTGCCACAAGCATAGGAAACAATCCCATCATTGAAAGAATCCCAAATAATGATATACCTTTTTTCCCTTTCTTCATAACCAAAACCTCCAAATAATAATCATATATCACATCTTAATTATAAAGCCCATCGAAAATCGGGCATTATTACAATCATATAGTCTTTTTTAATCAGCTTCTTGCAAGTTTCTTTGACATCTCATAAAGGTATGCGTCGGGTTTTCGCTCCATATTAAGAGCCTCTTCGAGATCGAAATCAACGAACTTTCCGTTCGAGAATGCAACGATTCGGTTCTTCGAGCCCGAATTAATCAGTTCGACTGCCATTCCGCCCATTGCCGATGCATAAACACGGTCCTGGCATGAAGGGCGACCGCCGCACTGAAGCTGTCCGAGAACCGTTGCTCTGGTTTCAAGTCCGGTTGCAAAATCAATGTTCTTGGCAAGCTTAGCCGAACGGCCTACACTCGCCGAATTGATAATCAGGTGAAGTCTCTTTCCGAGTCTCTTCTTGCTGATGATTTCGCTGATGATTCTTGCTTCGTTGTGATCGTAATACTCGGGAGTGATAATTTCTTCCGCTCCGTTTGCAATACCGCACCACAGAGCGTTATAACCGGATTTATGGCCGGCAACTTCGATGACTGCGCAGCGCTCATGCGACTGTGAGGTATCACGAACCTTATCAATAGCCGACATAGCCGTATTAACCGCAGTATCAAATCCGACGGTATATTCGGTGCATGCAACGTCCCCGTCGATGGTAGCCGGAATTCCGATAACATTGATTCCGCGTTTTGAAAGTTCAAGTCCTCCGCGCATTGTTCCGTTGGCACCGACAACCACAAGAGCGTCGATATTAAGCTCTTTTAAGGACTCAACAGCCTTGCCGATTCCCTCATCGGTTCTGAATTCTTCGCAATCAGCGGCAAGCAGAAGTGTTCCGCCCTTCTGAACGGTCTCTGACATGGTGCTGTTTGTCATCTCGATGTAGTCCTTCTCGATAAGACCGTTGAAGCCTCTGTAGAAGCCGATAACCTTCATGTTGTAGCCGATAGCGGAACGAACAACCGCACGGATGGCAGCATTCATTCCGGGAGCATCGGTACCGGAAGTCAAAATACCGATAGTCTTTCTTCCGTTCGATTCCCCGGTCTTGGGCAGCATGCCTTCCTTCTGTAAAAGTCGGCCCTCACCTTTTCTCGTAAGTCGTGAAAGCATCTCGACAAGAAGCGGATCGAGTGACTTCTTCATGCTGAGAGCTTCTTCCATATCGTAATCAATGAATTCACCGTGCTTGTATGCAACCACACGCTGGAAACCACCGTTGTAAATAATATCTACAGCCTTCGCACCCATCGCCGAGGCAAATACTCTGTCCTTACAGGTCGGGCTTCCGCCTCGCTGAAGATATCCGAGGACAGTCGCGGATGTAGGCATTCCGGTCGCATATTCAATACGCTTTGCCATATCTTCTGAATCGCCGATGCCTTCGGCGTTTACGATAATGTAATGCTTACGGCCTGACTTACGCTTGGTCTGAATATCGCCGATAAGCTTCTGCTCCTCATAGTTGTAAAGCTCCCTTGTAAGAACAGCCTCCGCACCGTTCGCTATACCGCACCAGAGTGCAATATAGCCGGCAGAACGTCCCATAACTTCGATAATGGAACAGCGTTCCTGAGACGTTGAAGTGTCTCGTATTTTATCTATAGCTTCCATAGCGGTATTGACCGTTGTATCAAAACCGATGGTATACTCCGTACATGCAATGTCAAGGTCGATGGTTCCGGGAACTCCGATAACATTGATGCCGCGTGCGGCAAGTGTCTGAGCTCCTCTGTACGAGCCGTCGCCTCCGATAACAACAATCGCCTCGATTCCGTTCTTACGGCAGTTCTCCGCAGCGATATCCTGTCCTTCTTTGGTCATCATTTCGGGACATCTCGCGGTAAAAAGGAAGGTACCGCCTTTCTGAATGGTATCCGCAACACTCTGAGCGTCGAGATTTACAAAGTCCTCGTCAATAAGTCCGGAGTATCCTCGTCTGATTCCGACAACTTCCATGCCGTATGCAATCGCTGTACGAACAACCGCACGAATAGCGGCATTCATTCCGGGAGCATCGCCGCCGGAAGTAAGAACACCTATTTTCTTAACCTTACCTACTTTGTCGGAAACAGCAGCCGTCTTCGCATTCGTCTTTCCGCTTGTTTTTGTATTCGCCTGTACGGCAGGCTTCACTTCTGTCTTTACAATCTCTTCTTCGTTTTTCTTTGCAGTCTTAGCCATATATATATCCTCCTAGGAGTAATATTGTTGCTATTTCTCACTCAGAATCATTGTACCACATATCATTTTCAAGCACAACTTTATATAAAAAGGACTTTGGCCTAACATTATTCAGCCAAGATCCTTTATCCTGTTTTTCAGTTCAAAGACTTACCGGAATACGAGTCCGGATATTCCTTCCTCCTCAGAAATCCGTTCGGAATTTATCCCCGGATTCCTATATCGGCAAGCAGTTTCTTGAAGCTTCCCGCAAAACGGATGCTTTTATATCGAATCATGTATTCCGCCTGTGAAAGATTTTCGAGATAATTGCGATTGAAATTGCCTCTCACGCCTCCGCGTTCGAGTGCATCCGCCGCCTTGTTGTAGGCGATTGCGGCATCCTCGATTTCTTCGAAATGTCCGAGAACTATATCTCCGTTAATATGTACACGTGCGGTATACACATTTTTGCCGCGATAGGTCTCATATCTCACTCCGTAGTAAGGGTTTACTATAACTATATTTCCCGATCGAAAATCGTACCGGTCGGAGTTTTTGAAATAATAATCCTTACCGGGCACCGCATAGTTTCTGATACCGTAACGCGAATTAATCCTCATCTGCGCACCGTAATCGGCCACAAAAAGATGCTCGCCGCGGCGCTGAATCGAATGATTCGTATAGTAAAACAGTTCCGAGGCATCGAATCTGAGAATCGTATCAAGGTCAAGATAATATTCAAAATACTTGTGACGCAGATAAATCGGCCCGTTGCAGTAAATACCGTTGTCCCTCAGATTGATCAAAGCAACCCATTTCGAAAACCCCAGAACCGAGCCGGAATAATCAATAATCTCCGGCCGTTCCTCGCCTTTTAATATGCGTGTGCCTTCCAGATAAGCCTCATGTGCCGACTGCTCGGTATCGAAGCTTCCGAGACTGATATGCTTTGATTTATAGGTCAGCGAAGCCCTGAAATACGGTGTCCCGTCTTTTTTAACCGCCGGATAAACACCCGGCAGACTCTTTCTTGTCGCCATACTCAGCCTCTCATACTCTTCCACTCGACTGCCGCCTGAGTAACCTTTACCGCATCATCCCCGTAATTCTTCCTTAGTGCCGCAAGCAGATCATCGCACGCGAGCGTAGACATGGAAGGCGGAAGTTCCTTCTTGCTTCGCTCAGCCTCGCAGTAAATAATGACCGAATCCTTGCCGTCGTACCCGGCCAGAGTATCCAAAAGATCAGCCTCACATTTGGAGAACGTTTCCTTATCGGGAAACTTTATCCAAAGTTTTCTGGGCAAGTTGCTGAGGCTTACCATATTTTGGAATATCAGCTTTGCGCCACGTTCTTCTTCCACCGCAACACGCCCCCTTACCAGCACCTTTGAATCTTCGACGAACTCTATACGGTGCTTCTCGTAGTCCTTCGGGAACACCAGAACTTCGACGGTTCCGTACATATCCTCTAAAGTAAGAAAAGCCATTACGGTATTCGAGCGGGTGGTTTTAAGAGTTTTTGCAGTAATAATACCGCCTATTACGGCTGTACTTTCATCCTCAACCTTCGGCATGCCGGTTTCTTCATCAACAATAAAATCAAGTGAAGATGCCGTGACATTCTTTTCAAGTGCATAGCTGTATGCGTTGAGAGGATGACCGCTGATATAGATTCCAAGAACTTCTTTTTCAAAATTCAGAATCTCTTCGGGAGTATAGTCCGAAATGTCCGGATATATCACCTCATCCTTAAAATCATCGTCATCACCGGCAAGGTCAAACAAACTCATCTGCCCGGTAAACGACTTTTTTCTCTCCTGTGCGGTACCGTCAATCAGTCCGGCATAGACCATCATTTTCTGACGTCTGCTGCCGGGCATCGAGTCAAAGGCACCCGCTTTTATCATATTTTCGATAACACGTTTATTCGCTTCTTTCGAAGTCATTCGTATGATGAAATCCTTCAGGTCTTTAAAGCGTCCGCCCTCGTTTCTGTCCGCAACGATTCCTTCTACAACAGCGCTTCCCACACCTTTGATGGCAGAAAGAGCATAACGGATGGCACCCTTTCCCTCGGTTGTCGTAACCGCAGTGAAGGCAACATCTCCTTCATTGATGTCCGGAGCAATAAGCTCTATGCCCATCTGCTTGCAGGCATAAATATACTGTGCTACCTTGCCTGACTGGTCGAGTATCGAAGTCATAAGCGCTGCCATAAACTCTACGGGATAGTGATATTTCAAATATGCAGTCTGATAAGCAACAACCGCATAACAGGTTGCATGCGCCTTATTAAACGCGTACTTTGCGAATTCGGTCATCTCATCGAATATCTTGTTGCCGACATTCTCGGAAATATTGTGTCCGATACATCCGGCTACATTTTCATCCGAATTGCCGTAGACGAAATTCTGACGCTCACGCGCCATTACATCCGCCTTTTTCTTTGACATTGCACGGCGCACAAGATCGCTTCGTCCGAAGCTGTATCCCGCCAGATCTCGAACAATCTGCATTACCTGCTCCTGATATACGATACAGCCGTGAGTAGGTTCAAGAATCGGACGCAGTTCCTCGCAGTCGTAGGTTATGGAATCCTTCTCCTGCTTTCCCTTTATGTACTTCGGAATAAAGTCCATGGGACCCGGGCGGTAAAGCGCGATTCCCGCTATGATATCTTCCATGTTCTCGGGTTTGAGCTCCTTCATGAAATTTCTCATTCCGGTTGATTCAAGCTGGAATATTCCCTCGGTGTGACCCGAAGAAATCAAATCATACACACGCTTGTCATTGTAGTCTATATCTTCTATGCTGAAGTTCGGATCCTTTCCGGAGTTTCGAACAGCCTTCACCGCATCGTCGATAACCGTAAGTGTTCTAAGCCCCAAAAAGTCCATCTTAAGAAGACCAAGCTCTTCAAGAGTGGTCATGGTGTACTGTGTGGTAATGCTGTTGTCGGCAGAACGAGACAGCGGCACAAACTCATCTGCGGGAGCCGGCGCAATAACAACACCTGCAGCATGCATGGAGGTGTGTCTGGGAAGACCCTCAAGTCGCTTCGACATGTCAACAAGTTTTCTGACATCCGGCTCTTCTTCATATGCGGTTCTGAAATCAGGATTGCTCTCAAGCGCCTTGTCAAGTGTCATGCCAAGTTCCATAGGGATCATCTTGGCAATTCTGTCGGTATCCGCATAACTCATGTCAAGGACACGGCCAACATCTCTTAAAACTCCTCGAGCCTGCAGAGTACCGAAGGTAACAATCTGAACCACGTGGTCTTTTCCGTATTTTCGCGTAACGTATTCAATTACTTCCTGGCGTCGCTCATAGCAAAAATCGATATCAATATCGGGCATGGTTACACGCTCGGGATTTAAGAAGCGCTCAAACACAAGACTGTACGGCATCGGATCTATCTCGGTAATCTCAAGTGCATACGATACGATACTTCCCGCAGCACTTCCTCGCCCCGGTCCTACCGGTATGTCGTGAGTTTTGGCATAGTGAATAAAATCCCAAACAATAAGGAAGTAGTCGACAAAGCCCATGTTTCTAATAGTCTCGAGCTCATACTCAAGTCTTTTACCCAGTTCTTCATACTCTTCTTCACTCTTATCCGCGTAGCGCCTTTCAAGTCCTTCGCGGCAAAGCTTTTCAAGATAACTTTCTGAAGTAAATCCTTCGGGCACGTCAAAATGCGGAAGCTTGTAATGTCCGAATTCAATGGTGACATTACATCGTTCCGCTATCTTATGAGTATTCTCAACAGCCTCGGGATAATATCCGAACAGTCTGAGCATCTCCTCTTCAGACTTAAGATAGAACTGTCCGCCCTCGTATCTCATACGGTCGGTATCGGTAACCTTCTTCTGCGTCTGAATACACAAAAGAATGTCGTGCGCCTCCGCATCCTCCGCATAGGTATAATGCACATCGTTTGTCGCAACAAGGTCGATTCCCGTTTCCTCGTGCATTTTCAAAAGCAGTGCGTTCACCTTCTGCTGATCTGCGATTCCATGGTCCTGCAGTTCCAAAAAGAAATTGCCGCGGCCGAAAATCCGCTCATATTTTAGTGCAGATTTTACAGCCTCGTCATAACGATTTTTCAAAAGCAATCCGGGAATTTCTCCGGCCAGACACGCCGATAGAGCAATAATTCCCTCATGATATTTTTCAAGTACCTCATCATCAACTCGGGGCTTGTAATAGAAGCCCTCCGTGAAGCCCTTCGATACTATTTTCATCAAATTCGAATAACCCGTGTCGTTCTCGGCGAGCAGTACCATATGTCTGTAGCGCTCGTCCGAAACAGAGTTTTCCTTCTCAAAGCGTGAGCCCGGAGCAACATATACCTCACAGCCTATAATGGGCTTTATTCCTTCTTTATTGCATGCACGATAAAAGTCTATGCAGCCATACATAACACCATGGTCCGTAATGGCAAGCGAATCCATTCCAAGTTCTTTTGCCCTGGCAGCTATTTCTTTTATTTTGCTCGATCCGTCAAGAAGACTGAATTCGGTATGTACATGCAAATGAGTAAATGCCATATTGCCCGCGCCCCTTCTGTCTTAATCATTCAAGACCCGGCCTTACCCCGAATACCGTCTTATAAAGCAGGTCTTGACTTATCAAATACAGTATCAACATCATAGAAGTACGAAAGCTTGTCGGGAGTCTTTACCATACGCTCACCGTCAGCATTGATTCGTCCCTGACGCAGGTACTGATCTCTGATCTGTACCCAGTATCTTGCCGAATCAACATTGCAGAAATACCAGAAACCGTATTCTTTCATCGTATCATACTTCTCACCGCTGTAACCTCTCCAGTCACAGATATCGGCACCGAAAGGATAAATATATATGTCGGTATCGCCGAGGATACACTCAACCTCTTCCTTCCAGCGCTTGCAATCGTAAAGAACCTTTGAACCGGAGTTTGTTGTCATGCTTGTATGAGTATAGCTGTGACTTGCAAACTCCCAGCCGTCAGCCTTAAGAGCCTCGGCAACTTCGATTGCCTTAGCCTTCTCTTCCTCTATAGCAGCAAGCTTCTCAGCCTCAGTCATACTGTCATACTTTTTCATGCTGAGTCCGGTATCATAGCCTAAAGCACCTTCATATCCGGTAACAGCCAGAATACCCTTTCTTCCCCTGTAAGAAAAATCGGGATGTTCCTTTACGAATCTGTCAACAATCGGAACCACATCATACTCTCCGTATACCACGGTTCCGTCCTTTTCAATATATTCACATGTCGGAATTCCGTCTTCTCCGACAACCAGACGCTCTGCAAAACCATCGCCGTCCATGTATAAGTAATAATTTACATCGTCCTGTGAAAGGACAAAGGGAGTTTTTCCGGGAGGCAGCAGAATCTCCTGCTTGACGAGTTTTTCAACTCCGTCGTCTCCAACAACTCTTTTTGCCATATCGTGTACGCTTATGAGGACATATCCTCTCTCATACATCTGCTCAAGAATTGCGTTGAATTCGCTGACGGTTGTCATGTATCTGTTGTAACCTACAGGCTGGCTGCTGCCGGGTCCGAAAGCTCTTGATGTATCCGCAATGAGCGAATGTACAAACAGATGGCTGATCTGTGTATTGTCTGCCCAAACCACACACTGTGATTTCTGTTCTTCATAAGCAGCAACAGCCTCAGTAAGACGCTCCTCTTCCTCATAACCTTCAACGCCCCGGATCATCTCGATTGCGGCATCGTAGTCGTACATCTTAGCCTTCACGTCCGTAACGGCAAGAAGCTCATCAATTTCGGCATCCTTTTGCGCACGAAGTCTTTGTTCTTCCTCTTCCGCTGCGATTCTGTCGAGTTCCGCCTGCTCCTCGGGGCTTATGGTAGGTTCCGCGGGTATGATATCCTGCTCCGTAATATCCTTTTGTCCCGATGAACCATCAGAACCGGAATCAAGTACAATTCCCGAAGCATCCGCAATAACAGTGCTGTCCGCATCCACAGGGGACTTTTTGTCCTTCATGAGCTCGTTGCAGCCGATGATTACAAACAGTACTCCGATAATAATCAGCTCAACCGCAATGATTATCATGGTCTTTTTCTTCATAAAACACCCTCCCTGTTTAGAAAAGGAACGGTCGCCCGTTCCCTGAGTATCCGTTCCTTAATAAGTCATTTATGCAAAAAATGCCTCAATACTGCTCATGGCCTCATTCTCGTCCTTGCCATCAATGATAACATCGATGAGATCGTTTGCGGCAGTCGCTCTGTTCATGATGCTGATGAAGGTCATCATACCCATAATGCTCTTGGCATTGACTTTTTTGTCCTTGTATTCGAAGTACACGGTACTGTCAAACTTGCTCGCTTCCTGAACCAGCTTAGCAATCGGTCTTCTGTCAAGATCAGCGGTAATATCAATTGCCATCTTCTTCTGAATCATTTTCTAATCCTCCATTTTCTCGTTTACGGGTTTACCGTTGCGCAGTTGCTCTGCCATCTCCGACATCTTCTGCAATCTGTGATTGACGCCGGACTTCCCCACCGGTTTGTCATGAAGCGCACCGAGCTCCGCCAAAGTTGACTCCGGATACTGCAATCGCAAAATCGCCGTAGCCTTCAGATCCTTCCCCAAGGAATCCAAGCCAATTGTCTCAACCAGATAGTTAATGTCATCAATCTGCCGGTTCGAAGCCTTTACGGTCTTATCGATGTTGGCCGATTCACAATTAACCCGTCTGTTGACGGAATTGCGTACTTCCTTAACAATTCTGACATTCTCGAAATCCATCAGGGAGACGTGTGCCTCCATAATGTTGAGAACATCAATAATACTTTCTCCATCTTTTAAATATACCACACTGTATTTTTTCCTGTGGATCATCTTCGCATCAACGCCGAATTCGGAAAGCATAAACCTTATCAGTTCTGCCTGCCGGTCATTGTCCGCTACAAACTCCAGATGATAATCCTTTTCAGGATCACTGACAGATCCGCACACAAGGAAAGCACATCTTAAGAACGCTCTCTTGCAGCAGGGCTGCCGATATATCGATGTATCCGGAAACATTTCCTCATCGAGTTTTAACATCTCGGATATATTTTCAAATTCTTTATCTTTAAGCTCTATACTCCAGAACTTCTTCATTCCCCGATTTTCAAATACAGGTTCATTTACAGTTCCTTCACCTTTGAGCTTTCGAAACAATGTTGTCAGTCTTTCAAGGACTGTTTCGTTCTCTGATTTGACCGTAAGCGTCCCACCTCTTCTGACCGAAGCAAGTGTAACAATCGCCGCAAGTTCTGCCATCCTGCAATGTCTGGCATGCGGCACGTCCTGAGTCAGCTCACTCTTTACATTTACCGAAAAAGACATATCTTATACCTAAAAACCAAGCATTCTGACTTCCGGTTCAAGGCGAACTGCGAAGTCCTTATATACTTTATCAATAACCTCATCAATCAGGGACGCAATATCACTTGAGGTTGCATGATCTGTGTTTACAACAAAACCGCAATGCTTCACGGAAATGCTCGCTCCGCCTACAGTAAAACCCTTCAGCCCGGCATCCTCAATAAGTTTTCCTGCGAAATATCCTTCGGGTCTTTTGAATGTACTTCCCGCACTCGGATACTCGAGGGGCTGCTTTTCTTTTCTCTTGGCGTTCAGCTCGCTGACTTTGGCAAGAATCTCGTTTTTGTCACCGTAAGTAAGTTTGAACAAAGCACTGAGCACAATGAGTTTTTTCTCCTCTATGGCACTGTGACGATACGACAAATCCAGCTCATCTTTCAAGAGAGTAAACACTTCTCCGTTCTCGTCCATTACCTCAGCGCTTACAATGACATCCTTTATCTCGCCGCCATAAGCCCCCGCATTCATAAAAACGGCACCACCCAGAGATCCGGGAATACCTGATGCAAACTCCATGCCTGCAAGTCCCTTTTTGGAAACTTCCATGGCAAGTCTTATGAGCGAGCAGCCTGCAAAGGCTCTGACATACACATCTTCGCCGCACGCACTGAACTCAATCGGAGAATTCGCTTCCTTTAGCACGACAACGATTCCACGGAAACCTGCGTCGCTGACAAGCATATTGCTACCATTGCCAATGATATAATAAGGAGTTTCCGAGGCTTTTGCAAGTAGGATAATGCTTTTAATTTCTTCTTTATCGGAAGATATTACAAGAAAATCTGCAGGTCCGCCGGTTTTAAACGAAGTGTAACCACTCATAGGCTCATCGCACAGCAATGTTCCTTTTTTGACGATGCCCTTCAGTTCACTAAATAACTTTTCCTTCAAACCCTTCTTTTCTCCTTAAAGTGTAAGGTAAGCCGCACCGTACATTCCCGCATCGTTGCCAAGCTGCGCAAGCTTGAATTCTCTTCCGCAAAGAACGTTGATGTTATTTGAATCGAAATGCTTCTTAACCGTATCAGTAATAATGCTTCCTGCGCGCGCAACACCGCCGCCGATAACATAAACCTCGGGGTCCACGGTTGCCCCGACACCCGAAAGTGCCTGAGCAAGATAAGCACACATTGTATCAACCATCTCAAGAGCAAGCTCGTCACCGGCCTTTGCCGCATCAAAAATATCCTTAGCTGTAAGAGGCTCAATGCTTCTTAATGAACTTGCGCGATCGCTTGCGGCAAGAGCCTTCTTTGTGATTCTTACAATGCCCGTTGCGGAAGCATACTGCTCGAGATGACCGTGTCCGCCGCATCCGCACTTATCGGTTTCAAGAGGATTTACAACGATATGACCGATTTCTCCTCCGCCGCCGTGTACACCGTGAACAATCTTGCCGTCAATGGCGATACCGCCTCCGACACCTGTTCCGAGTGTGATAAATACGATATTCTTGAATCCTTCGGCTCCGCCCTTCCAAAGTTCTCCAAGAGCAGCAACATTTGCATCGTTAGCCGCAATACACTTCAGTCCGGTGAGCTGTGACATTTTCTCATTTACATTGAATACTTCCCACTTAAGGTTGGGGCATCCCATAACCGTTCCGTCGGGAGTGATGGGCCCGGGAACTCCGAGTCCGACTCCGGCCACATCCGCCTTATCAATATTCTTCTCAGCAAGCTTTCCAAGAACTGCATCGGCAATATCGCCGGGAACCTGAACACCGTGATTCTCGCAGCGTGAGGGAATCTCCCACTTCTCAAGAAGTTCGCCCTCTGCGGTAAATAAACCGAGCTTTACTGTAGTTCCTCCTATATCAACGCCAAAACAATATTTCATACTGCCTCCAAATTAATATTTATTATATCAAACACCCTTATTGATGTTCGCCATGGCACGATCGTAAAGAGCCTGAGCCGCATTATAACCCATCTTCTTCTGACGGCAGTTAACCGCAGCGGACTCACAGATAATCGCAAGGTTACGTCCGGGTCTGATGGGAATATTATGGCATACAACATTATTTCCGAGATAGTTTACGTAATGTTCCTCAAGACCCATTCTGTCATACTCTCTGTCACGATCCCATTCCTCGAGATTGATAACAAGGTCAATCTGCTGAGTGTTCTTTACACTTTCAACACCAAACAAAGTTTTTACATCGATAATACCTATGCCTCGAAGTTCGATGAAATGTCTTGTCATTTCGGGGCTGGTTCCGATAAGTGTGTCGTCACTTACTTTTCTTACTTCGACAACATCGTCGCTTACGAGACGGTGTCCTCTCTTGATAAGCTCGAGCGCAGCCTCGGATTTACCGATTCCGCTCTCACCGGTAATAAGAATACCCTCGCCGTAAACATCTACCAATACTCCGTGGATAGTCATACTCGGAGCAAGCTGAACGTTCATCCATCTGATGGCTTCGGCCATGAAAGACGAAGTGGTTTTCGAAGTACGTAAAAGTGCAACGCCCTCTTTTGTTGCTGCCTCTATTATTTCGGGATCGACATCAAAATTACGGCAATATACGATGCAGGGAATTCCCAGAGTAAGCAGATGCTTCATTCGCTCGATACCATCAGGCTGAGACTTAAGATATGAGTGCTCAACATTTCCGATAATCTGAATACGATCGGTATCGAAATCCTCCATAAATCCCGCAAGCTGAAGCGCCGGTCTGTTTACGTCGGGCATAGTAAGTTCTATTTTGCTGATATCAACATCGGGAGTAAGGTTTTCGAGCTTCATCTTCTCGATAAGATCTTTGAGTGCAACAGAATTGTTATCCTTTAACATATACACGCCTCCAAAATAATACGATTTATTTAATAGTCAGTTCCGAAAAGATTGCAATCAGACCGCCTACAACAATATATATGTCGGCAAGGTTGAAAATAATCCGTCGTAAAATCGGAACATCCGCATTTATGAAATCCACCACATACTCTTTCACTACTCTGTCATAAATATTGCCCGCAGCACCCGCACTCAAAATCGCGAATCCGAGTCTCAAAGGCTTAAGTCTCGGAACCGCAAGAACTATGCAGTTAAATGACATAAGAAAGAAGAAAACAATCTCCGAAATGATAACAACCAGGCTGCGGTTGGAATCAAAGGAATTCATCGCAAAACCTTCATTCGATGCACGTTCAATCTTAAGCTTGCCTTTTAGCAGACTGAGCTTTTTGTTTTTCAGTTTATATTCAACAATATCTTTGCTGATCCGGTCCAGAGCAAAGCCCGTTCCCGCTATCATAATTGATGTAACAGCTTTCATCCTACGTCCCCTCTGACTCTCTAGCATCTCTCGACTATATCAAGGAAAGGTGCAAGTGCGCCCAGCCGCTCACCCACAGCCGATCTGCGAAGCGACGGGTAATGAACACAGGCTTTCTCGTTTGCGGCAAGACCGGCCAGCTTCTTCTCGATAAGAGTTTTATCGGGATCGTAAACGAGGCTGAAGCGTCTTTCGTCAAACAGTGCACCCTCTCCGAACGCAGCAAACAGCTTAATAACATTTATGTCGCTTTCAAAAACAACCGCCTTAGCAAACTTTTCAAGTTCAAGCAGTTCTTTTATGTGATATCCCATTCCGAGTCCGTATACAATGTAGGTGTCGGTTCCCGAATTTCTCCAACGGTCGGCACACAGAAAGCTCTCCGAATAAACATCTCCGTTTGTGTGAAGGTAAATGGATGTTTCTTCATTGAGAGGCGCGCGAAGCGTCATGAGTCCGCAGGAAGTGAACTCCACACTGTAGCCTTTGTCAAGCAGTTCCTCGGGAGCCAAGGGTGACTCAAGCGCCGCATTTGAATTAATGCGGATAAGTTCAGCCTGATCGGCATCGAGAATCTGCGAACAGGCCGAGGTCAGTCCGTCTTTTATTTTACGCTCCAGTTGTTCGATATGAACGTTGTATCTGCCTATATCAAATTCAAAATAATCTTCTCTTTCAAGAATATATTCCTGAATTGCGGACACAAAGCCCGAAAGCTGTTTTTCGTACAGATCCGCCAGCAGAATGTAATCTTTGTTTTTCTTTGCATTCAGTATCCCGCGAAGCAGAACCGCCGTCTCTTCCTCGGGAAAATCGGCAAAATAAACTCTGTCGCCAAGTACTGCTTCACTCACAACGGTAACCCTGTCCGCACTTTCGGCAACCATTCCCAGGGCTTCATCATAGCGCCCCTGTCTAAACAGAATAACTGCCTTGTCTATATATTTCATCAGCTCGATATTCGAGTCAAAAATCTCACGAATACTTCTCATATCATCAATTCCTGTCAAATCATTCCGAGAATACGCTTTCGTTCTTCAAGCTGCTTATGAGCAACGTAGGTAGCAAGACTCTGAGGCGGGTTCAGAACAGCGCATCCAAACTCAATGCTTCCGTTTTCAAGTTCACGCTCACGTACAATTTCACAGACAAGAGAAAAATCAAATCTTCCGCCGCCATCGGTAAATTTGATGGTTATCTGCTTTCCTACATCGAAATGTCCTCTGTCGGGGACTATAAAACCTATTCCGTTATTCGAAACGTCTCTGATGTGTACGGATGCCGTAGGCCTGTGAAAGGGAGTTGCTTTCGCATCTATTCCGACATACTGCCTGTAATTGTTTCTTCTGTTAATCTCAACAGGCAATGAATACAAATATATAATGTGGCTGAGTGTAGTCTTTCTGAAATAGCCGGCCTTTATCTCGATATTGCGCCATGCATACATTTTGCCCTCATCCCTGTCGAAAAGGTTGAGCTCAGCCGAGAGGCCCGGAATTTGGAAGTTGATCATCTTATCATCCTGGTACATAGGATTGCACACAAGACAATTGTCCAAATGCTCGATAACCGTCGTCTCAAACACTGCCACCGTACCCTCTCGCTTAACTTTCAATGTAACCGGTGTAGCATTCGGTATATTTCTAAGAATCATATACGCCACCCTTAAATAGAATATAGTACCCCATACTTTTAAAGCGTATCATATTCTGCTGATTTTGTAAAATCAAATATATCACTATATTAAAACTCCCTATAACTGCTTTTTAAGACAGCAAAAAGGAGACATGAGTGTATGCGAAACATGTCTCCTTTTTGTTTGACGCACAGAAGTGCGCAAATAACATTTTATAGGTCGGACATCTTTTGTCAAGCAAAATCTTCTCCGGCGATGAACAGGATGCCGAGTGTTCCCGGGCCGCAGTGCGAAGAAATAACGCCGCCGGCAAGTGTTGCATGGATTTCGGTGAAATATCCGAGTGACTCAAGATAGCTTCTTACCTCATCTTCCGTAGCCTGAGGACAAGTGGAGTGCGTGATGAACACGCGGTCGGGCTTTGCCTTTAAAAGGTCTTCCTTTAAGTCATTTCCGTAACGCTTTATAACGGAATTGATATTGCCTCTGTACTTCTTTCCCGCAAGCATTTCGCCGTTGATAACATCAATACGCGGATGCAGTCCGAGCATGCTTCCGGCAATCGCAGCAACACTGCTGCAGCGTCCTCCTCTGTGAAGATATGTAAGAGTATCAACCACAAAGCTTGCACGCACGCGGGGTTTCAAAGCCTCAATATATGCGGCAATCTCTGCTCTTTGCATTCCTTCTTTGGCTTTTATCGCAGCTTCCACAACCAAAAGACCGATACCGGTCGAAAGGTTTGCCGAATCGATAATCGTAATCTTATCTGCTGCATCGATTTCCTCGGCTGCCATTCTGAATACATTAGCGGAAGTAGACATCTTCTCCGAAATTGTAAATGCAATAATCTCATCTCCTGCATCAACAACTTTTTTGAATGCCTCCATGGTATCCTCAATTGAAGGTGCTGCAGTTTTGGGTGTGGTTTTATGTGCATCCGACCACTCAAAAATCTGCAAAGGTGTTATTTCTTTGCCGTCGCGGTAATCCTTGCCGTCCAAAACAACGAACAAAGGAATGATGGTGATATCGTATCTGTCTGTCAGTTCCTTCGATAAATCACAGGTGCTGTCCGAGAAAATCTTAATCATATGTCGCTCCTTACCTGAATCTTGTTGTATTTTTGCAATACTTTCAGTAGTTTTTCTATGTTCACGGGCTTTGTCAACCGTTCGTTCATTCCCGCTGCCTTAGCCATTTCGTCGCTCTCGAAGATGTTGGCCGACAACGCAACTATCGGGATCTGTGCAAGCTGCTTGTCCTCCAGTTTTCGAATCTCGCGGGCCGCCTCGTATCCGTCCATATAAGGCATCTGAATATCCATAAGGATGAAATCGTAATAGCCGGGATTCGAATTGTAGACCATGTCAACCGCAACCGCTCCGTCAGAAGCTTCTTCCACAATCATGCGGTATTGTTCGAGAATCTCTCTCGCCATTTCACGGTTAAGCTCATTATCCTCTACAATCAGAACTCTTCTTCCGGCCAGTGTAAAAAGTCCCCTGTCAAGTCCGCGTTTTCCTGTCTGTTCACTCTCAATATCGATTGTGCGAACAGAATCGGCTCCGATTCCCGATGAAACAACCATTTCATCAATCAGCGAAAGAATGCTCTTGCACGATTCCTTCAGCTTCACGATGCACTCATCAAACTTCGTATGGTCAAGTCTGTACTTGTCTATAACGGTAATATACCCAAGCAAGGAATTAAGGGGCGTTCTGATTCCGTGAGACAAACCGTAAACCCAGGGTTCAAGTACCTTCTTAAGCTGCTTCTTCTCATCTGCTTCATCCTGTGTCTGCGGTTCATCCGCAAGCCCGAGTTTATCGATAGTATTGGGCTTTACAGCCGATATTGCCGCAGGGTTACGCTTAAGATCGTCTTTTATTCGAACCTCATCTCCCTTTCGGATAATCGTCGCGGATAAGTCAGACTTGAATTCTTCGGTGCAGTCACGGATTCCTCCGATGACATTATTGCCGCCCAAAAAAGAATTTCTGACATATTTGGTCTGATAATATTTGATTCCGACAGTTGAGTTTACACGATAATTAACCGTATAAACCTCCTTCGTGCCGAGCTCTTTTTTCACACGCTCCACCGAAGTGCTGTCAACGAAATTCTTGAAGTCTTCTCTGACTATTGCCGTCGAAGCCAGAATATACATGCGCTCGCTGTAATTTCTCTCGGAATACACCGGGTCGATATCAGTCACGGTCTTTTCGAATGCGGAAGCAAGATAAAGTTCCTCGCATTCCTCGGTATCAAGGTCAACGTTATAAATTATATCGTAGGTTCGGGCCAGACAGGCCATAGCCTTTGAAAGTCCGTCTAAATTATCAGCGTTCATAGGTTGCACCCCCTGCTTTCATCGCTTCAAATTGTTCTTTCTCTTCTTTTTGCTTCTAAGTCCCAACTGAATGACAACTATAAGTATAGCTATTCCGATTCCGCCTTTAATGAGGTTATTCTTAAGGCTTGATTTTTCGGGTTTTGAGGCATCCGTGCCTGAATTCGGGGTTGTCTGATCCGGCGCAGCCGAATTATCAGCTGAAGAACCGTCCGATCCCGAAGAACCGGTATCAGAAGGCGCAGCTGCCGAAATCTTTGCGGCAACCATGGCAGATAAAGGCTCAATTGAAATTTCGCCCGAAACGGTTCTGAGTACTTCGCACCCTGCCTTGTCTGCATCGACAAATACCTTCCACTCTCCGGCAGGAAGTGTATATGTAAGAGGCTCCTTGTCTGCATTGAACAGGATAACCATCTCTTCCGCCGTTTCCTCTGAAGGTCCGCCCTTAATCATGTAGCCGGTCGCATGATTCTTTATTCCGTCGATGGCGGATACATACTTATCGACTTCAGCCGCATCGGCAAGTCTTAATACAGGATGTGCTTTTCTGAAAGCAATCAGACCCTTGTAATAATCGTAAACCTTTGCATATGTCGGATCGTCCAATGTCGCCCATTTTATGGTATTTATGGTATCACCGGCATTGTAGCTGTTGTCGTTGTAGCTTCCGTTTTTGTTGGGCTTGCTCCTCAGGAGCTCCTCTCCCGCCGACATAAACGGAATTCCCTCTGCGGTAAGGTAGTATGCCGCAGCAAGATTATTCATTCTGACAGCGGTTGCCTCGTCTGCATCGGGAACCGCAATTCTGATTCGGTCGTACAAAGTGTTATTGTCATGGCAGGAAGCGTAATTGATTGTCTGGGCGGGTGAAGCACACCAGGTGTCCCGGCCGATAAAGCATCTGTCAAGCTTGCTCTCCATGCCCGCCGCACCCGAAACAAAGCCTGCCGCCTTGTTGAATACGCTGCCCTTGAGAGCATCTCTTACGGTATCGTTGAAATATGCAAAGCCGAGTGTAAGTGCACTGTTAACCTGAGTTGCCATAACCACATCCGGCTTTGTGGCAACGGTCGTCATCGTCCAGCCTTCGCCGTAGAAAATCACATTCGGATGTTTCTCGTGAACGGTTTCAACTATCTCATTTATGGTATCGACGTCGATGAGTCCGACAAGGTCGAATCTGAAACCGTCGATATGGTACTCGTCGGCCCAGTAATTTACGGAATCGACAATATATTTGCGAACCATCGAACGCTCCGAAGCGGTGTCGTTTCCGCAGCCCGAACCGTTCGAGTAAACACCTTCCGTAATTCTCGAGAAATAACCCGGCACAATCCTGTTGAAGCAGAAGTCCTTTGCACTGAATACGTGGTTGTAAACGACATCCATTACAACGCTTATTCCGCTCTCATGAAGTGCCTTTACCATCTCTTTCACTTCTTTTACACGCACCTCACCGTTGTAAGGATCGGTTGCGTAGGAACCTTCGGGAACATTGTAATTCACGGGATCATAGCCCCAGTTGTAGCGGTTGATCGGGGAAGTTTCATCCACCGATCCGAAATCGTACATCGGCAGAATATGAAGATGCGTAATTCCCAACTCCTTCAAGTGATCGACACCGGTTGCTTTTCCGCCGGAAGTTTTGGTTCCCTTCTCGGTAAGTCCGAGATACTTACCGCGTTTTGAAATATTGCCTTCGGGATTGACCGTAAGGTCTCTGATATGGCCTTCATAGATAACCGCATCGGTAATGGCTGCTCCCGCATTCGGGTCCTTGTCTGCCTCCCATCCCGCAGGATCCGTGGACTTTAAGTCAATAACCATTGCACGCGCGCCGTTCACACCGGTGGTTCTTGCGTAAGGGTCGCAAGCCTCGATTTCTTCTCCCCCGACGTTCACCGCATAGGTGTAATATGTTCCGCTCAGGTCACCCTTAACCTTTGCGGTCCATGTACCGCATACATCCTTTGTCATCTGAACAGACTTAATAAGGTCGTTCTCTTCTTCATTGCCGCTCTCGTAAAGATTCACATACACTTCCGAGGCGGTAGGTGCCCATACCTTAAAAGCAGTCTCTTCGGTGCTCCATACCGAACCGAGATCGTCTCCAGCATATGTATAAGCAGATTCAAATTCATCGGTCGAAAATACTATCGGCATAGTAACCGCATAACTGTTTGAATCATACATAACCGTATAATTTCCTCCGTAAATATCAAGTTCTTCGGCAGGCCTTAAATCAAAATGAAGACCGTCTCCGTTCTCCGTAATCTCCGCGGCAATCTCACCCTCCGCTCCGTAAAGAGTAAAGAGCGAATCGGCTTCGCCCTCCAAAGGCGCAGTCATCTCAACAGTCAGCACACCGGACATGCCGTATACGGCCGACTTAATCTTTATTCCGACCTTTGCGTCATCTCCGTATGTCTTCGAATATCCCTTTACCCCGGACTCGACATAAATGTGAACGGTACCCGAAACGACCTCCGGAATCTCGATAAACTGATCCTCTCCGACATCCTTCGTCCAGGCTGCGGTTCTTACGATAAATCCAACCTTCGTAACTCCCGCAGATACCTCCATGGTGGCAACCTTATCGCCGCCCTCATCCTCAAACGCATAGGCTGCGCCGTCCTTGCCGTATTCCCACATCCAGGCATCCCAGTCCGCATAGCTTCCGTCGGGTCTGTGATAATGCAGTTTGATAACCGGCCCCTCCGCAGCAAACACCCCGACGGGAAGCTCACTTAAAAATCCGCCGAGCATAATAAGTACCGCAAGCATGCTTACCATGCATCTGATATTTTTCATCAATCGTCTTTTCATATATTTTTTCCTCACGATATTATAATCAGCGACCCGGCCCCGCATTTTTTACGCCTGCATGACAGTTGCGTAAGCAAGACACCGATTATCCTAGTAACGTCTGCCGACTCTGAAACCGATAAAGGCTCCCACGATACCACCTACGATATGCGTAAGCTGAGATACATTGTCCGCAACAAACAATCCCTCGTAAACCTGGTTGCCCAGGTACATAACCGCAACAAGAATAAAGGTAAGCGGAATCTCCCTCTGTTTAAAGCCCGTAAGCGAAGCCAGCAGGATAAATGCAAACACAACTCCGCTCGCACCCAGAAGCGCGACTCCGGGGAACAGAATAAAATGCAGAATACCCGTAACAAGTGCTGTGATAGCAATGGTCCAGAGAATATCCGACGAACCGTACCTCTCTTCAAGCATAGGTCCGAGCACCAGGATAAACATCATATTGCCCAGCAAATGACTGATATCGGCGTGTCCGAGGACATGTCCGAAAAATCTGAAATAAGTGAGCGGATTCGAAAGCGAAGACCTGTACACACTGAATACCAGATGGTTCGCACTTCCCGCAGTCAGTTTATTGATAACAAGTGCCGCAAGACACAGCCCCGCGAAGCCCAAAATAACGGGCGAATTGATTACAATAGCAAATTTACGTCTGTTTACCGACATGAAAACTCCCTCCAAGCAGCATATAAATGATAATCAAAGCCACTTTTTCTTTTTGAAATATATAATGCTGCCGATAACGATAAGCAGTGAAATACCGATAACAATCGGATATGCCAAAGGACTTTCGAGCTCAGGCATATATTTGAAGTTCATGCCGTACCATCCGACGATAAGAGTCAGCGGCATGAATACAGTTGCGACAATGGTAAGCACCGTTGATATTTTGTTCTGTCGGACATCAAGCTGTGTCTGGTGAAGGTCGCGTACCTGCATAACTCGTTCGCGAAGAGACTCCGTCAGATGGTTCAGACGCTCGATTCGTCCGAATGTCATATCAAAATATCTGAGATTCTCGGCCTTAAAAAAATTGTTCTCGTTCTCGCAAAGTTCCTGGCAAAGATCAAGTAGCTGTTCATAATGATTATGAATTTCAAGGACCTCACCTCTTAAGTCTACAAGCCTCTCCATTACAGACTTCGCATCACCCTTAACAATCGCGTCTTCCATATCGTCAAGAACTTTGTCGTAGTGTTCGAAAAGCTTCAGATCGTCTATTACTATTCCCTCGATGAAATCGTAAATAAAGCGCTCGAGCGAAGGTTTTCTCCACCTCTTCTTCTGCATAATGCGTTCGATATATCCAAGGGCAGTACCGTCATCGTCTATAAAAACAATACCCTTTTCGTCGAGCGCAAACGAAAAAGTATGCTGCTTTCCGAAAACATTCTGTCTGTCGGGGATTGAAAAGCATCCCGTAAGCGAATCGAAATTGACTTCAATCTTGGTTACGTTGAGGCCATTGTAATCAATGTCCATATCTATACCCATATCAAAAAGGTCGTTCCTTTTTGAAAATTCTTCGCCTGATACGATTGCAACATACGGGTGCTCGTGTTTTAAGCATTCTTCCGGTGTCGCTTCTTCCAAAAATTCTTTAATCAGATAATACATATTATTTTCTTCGTTCTCCCATTTTCGGCACAACCTCGCACCTCGTGGTATCAAAGATTGCGTGTTCTGTCATTATAACACATTTCTGTTCAAAAATCATTTCAGATTTATCAAAGTGATTGAGAATCCCCCCCGAAGGTGGTATACTTTCATTCAGGTTGTGGAAAGGATCTTCCTGCAATGAAAAACTTTTTTAAGAAATATCTGCCTCTAAACATCCTTTTACCGCTTTTGGCACTGGTATTTTCGAATCTTATTGTGTATTTCGGTACGCGTTTAATAAATCACCTGACAAACCGGACATATTACAATCTGTCTGTCGGATTCGACAGCAAGATTCCCTTTATCCCGAATTTTGTCCTGTTTTATGTTTTGGCTTACCCCTTCTGGTATCTGACATACTACGCCGTTTTAAGAAGCGGCGGTGAGAACTGCAAAAAAATCCTCTTTGCCAATCTCGGGGCCAAACTGCTTACCGGTATCATTTTTGTTCTGATTCCCACTACATTCCCGCGTCCTGAAATAACAGGCGGCGGACTTGGGACCTTCGTACTGAAAAATGTTATTTACGGCATGGATGCACCGGACAATCTTTTTCCGTCGGTACACGTGCTTGAAAGCTGGATGTCTTTCGTCGCATTAAAGCGCCTTAAAGGTTGTCCAGGACTTGTTAAAATCGGCTCCTTCATACTGATGGTTATGATATGTATATCGACGGTAGTGCTTAAACAGCACGTGATTGTCGATATTGCGGGTGGTATCGCAGTTGCCGAAATTTTCCGGCTGATTGCCGACAGAATTTATGTAAAAAAAGACCTAAACCCGATGCATTGATTTATTCCGTGCAAAAGGCTGAGGCAAAAAAATATATTGGGGAGGTAGCAATATGAAGTATTATGTTAATGTTAATGCCAATCGTGCGGGAAACGGTTCCAAGGAATCACCCTTCCGCTATATCAACGATGCGGCAAAGGTTGCCGTGGCGGGCGACGAGGTCATCGTAGCTCCCGGTATTTACCGCGAGTATGTAAACCCTCGCAATGCAGGCCGTGAGGATGCCAGAATAACCTATCGTTCCGAAGTTCCGCTCGGTGCAGTTATCACAGGTGCCGAACTTGTGACCGACTGGAAGCCTTATTCGGGAAGTACTTATGTTACACGAATCGACAACACCGTATTCGGCAACTACAATCCTTACATCGTTGAGGTTGAAGGCGACTGGTATTTCGCAAACAACCATATGCACACAGGAAACGTGTTCGTAAACGACAGAATGTTCTACGAGACCGACACTCTTGAAGCTTGTATCGAGGGTAAGGTCTTCGAACCGAGTTGGGAGCGCGAATACTCCGTCTACAAATGGTTCTGCGAGCAGGACACCGCCGCAAACGAAACCGTTATTTACGCTAATTTTCAAGATATCAAGCCTGAGAACGCAAAGGTAGAGATTACCGTCAGAAGAAACTGCTTTATGCCCGATCAAAAATACATCGGCTACATCACACTTGCCGGTTTCAATGTAAACAAAGCGGCTACCACCTGGGCACCTCCCGCAGCTTATCAGGACGGAATGATCGGTGCTCACTGGTCAAAGGGCTGGATTATCGAGGACTGTGACATTTCAGGCTCAAAGTGCTGCGGTATATCCTTCGGAAACTACTCTCAGGACAACAACGACAATTATTTCTTCCACAAGCATGTAAAATCTCCCACACAGATGGAGCGTGATGCGGTCTGTCGCGCCCAGTACGACGGCTGGACAAAAGAAACAGTAGGTTCACATATCGTCAGACGATGCAATATCCATCATTGCGAGCAGACCGGTATCGTCGGAAGAATGGGCTGTGTATTCTCAGTTATCGAGGACAACCATATCCACCACATCAATAACATGCAGCAGCTCGGCGGAGCCGAAATCGCCGGTATCAAGTTCCATGCCGCCATCGATGTCATCTTCAGAAGAAACCATATCCATCATTGTTCGATGGGTATCTGGACAGACTGGGAGGCACAGGGCACACGTATTACTTCAAACCTTCTTCACGACAACAATCCGCCAGCAAGCCACAGGGTTAAACCCGACAATTTCAATCAGGATATTTTCGTAGAGGTAGGACACGGACCCACACTAATCGACAACAACATTCTGCTTTCGGCAGTATCGCTTCGAATCGCAACCGAAGGCGTGGCAATGGTTCACAACCTTATCTGCGGTTCTTTCGCAATGGTAGGCTCGGGTGTTGACAGTATAGTAAACGGACAGCGCGAACCCAGATACACTCCTTACCACATTCCTCACCGTACAGAGGTTCTCGGTTTCATGACTATCCTTCACGGAGATGACCGTTTCTACAACAATATCTTCGTTCAGAACTTTAAGATTCCCGAGGATTATCTCGAGGGTTGGGATCCGAATCGCGAAGCAGTCAACTTTGTTGCCGGCACACATGTCTGGAACGAATACCCCGTTTACGAGGACTGGATTAAGCTCTTCGATCTGGAAGTTCATCGTCCTGACATGGGCAAGCTTGCAGAGCCTCACTTCGGACACCTTCCCGTATGGATTGACGGTAATGCATACTTCAACGGTGCAGGTGCTTTTGCCAAGGAAAGCAACAAGCTCATGGATTCAAAGAACACCGTAAGCATAAAGCTCAGGGAAGACAGCGGCAGCTACACATTGGATACAAACGCCGTTGACCTAGTAAAAAAATTCTTCGTTCACATGATTGATTCGGACACTCTCGGCAAAGCCTTCGAGCCCGAAGAAAGATATGAAAATCCCGACGGAACGGCTATCACCTTTGATGAAGACTACTTCGGAACCAAGCGCGGTCTTAAAGTTATTCCCGGACCTTTTGCTTCGGTTCAGGCATTAAACAGAATTCTGTTTGATGACAAAGCAGTTTTGCCGAATGAATAAATAATAAAAAACACCACCTCATTCTAAATGTCACCTTCATCGGATCATTCGAAAAAGGAAAACAAATTAATTGAGGTGGTGTATTTTTATTTCTTTAAATATTTATCCATCCAGTTACTGATTTCGGAAAGACGTCTGATTCGATGCTTAGGCTTACCGGATCTTGAAAGGTCGTGATTTTCACCGTGGAACAGGCACATTCGTGTCTCTACTCCGCGATATTTAAGTGCTGTATAGAACTGAATTCCCTGCTCCAGCGGACAACGGTAATCCTCATCGGAATGAATAAACAGCAGCGGCGTCTTGACATTACCGGCATACTTAAGCGGTGACTGCTTCCAGAAAACATCCACCTTGTCCTCAAGGTTGCCCGCTGTCTGATCCATTGCAAAATAAGGTCCGATATCTGATACTCCGTAGAAGCTTACCCAGTTCGAAATTGAACGCTGTGTTGCCGCACAGGCAAAACGATCGGTATGTCCGACAATCCAGTTTGTCATAAAGCCGCCGTACGAACCGCCTGTTTCTCCGACTCTCTTCTTATCAATCTGCGGATATTTCTTCAGTACGGCATCGCAGAAGTCCATCAGATTCTTATAATCGGTCTCGCCGTAATGTCCTCTGATGTCGGCAAATTTATCCCCTCTTCCGTCTCCTCCGACAGGATTGCAGAAGAATACAAAATAGCCTGCAGATGCGAAATACTGCATCTCGTGATGGAAAATCTCACCGTATACGGTTTTAGGTCCTCCGTGAATTTCAAAAATTGCAGGATATTTTTTCTTTGGGTCAAAATCAATCGGTTTAAGAACCCATCCGTCGATATCCCAGCCCTCCGACTCAATCACGAGTTTCTCAGGCTTTGCAACATATCTTCCTTTAAGGATTGCATCATTAAAATGTGTCAGCTGCTTAACCTTGCCGTTCTTTAAGGAGTACAGTTCCTGAAGTTTCTGTGCTCTGAAAGCAACAAATAAGAGTTCCGCATTATCCTTATGAACGTCAAAACATACCACGGCACCTTCCTCGGTATAAACCGGTACATCCTTTGCATCGTCTGCAAAAGAATAGATACCCGACATATTGCGTCTTGTAAGCACGGAATAAATCTTGTCAGTACATTTTACAGAGTAGCCTCCGCCGAGACTACAATCGCCTCCGACGCTGTTGTACATGCTGTCATCAAGGTCGTAGAAAAGCTCAAGTGTGCCCTTCTTTTCGTCAAGGACATACATTCTGCCGTTCTGATTTAGTCCCATAAGCTTGCCGTCAGAGCCGACAACAATGGTCTTCCCACTGTAATCAAGCGCCATGCTTAGTGAAAAGTTCTTCTCGCCGAACAGTTTCTTTGTTTTGCCGCTCTTTATATCATATTTGAAAAGCTCGTATGCGAGAGGCTCAACCTGCTTGTACTCTGCCGCCATGTAGTAAATCGCATTGTCACGCACAAAGCAGGCCGAAGCATTCACAAACGCATCGGTAATTCTGACAGACTTGTCTGCTGCGGTATCATAGATAAATAGTGCATTCCTGTTCTTGTTTGTAACTCCTCCGCCATTGGACCAGAAGGGCCATTCATCAAACACCTCGTAATCCTTATCAGCTTCCTTCTGTGCATCAATCTTCGCACGTTCCTTTTGAGAAAGCTTGTAGTAATCGGGATTGTTGGCATCGATGCTGCCGTTAATAATGAGATGAGTCGCATCGATTCTCTTTGCAATACTTCCTGCATACGGAAGTGAAAAAGCCTTCTGCGCCTCGCCTCCGTGAATATTGATTCTGTAATAATTTGTTGTAATATTCTTGCCGGACTTTGCAGCTTCCTTCTCCGCATCGGTTCTCGCTGCCGCAAAGAGAATATTCTCTCCGTCTTCGAAGAAAAAGCTTCTCTCTTTATTCATTCCGGTAAGTTTTCTTACCTTCCCGTTTTCATAAAGGTAAATATTTCCTTCATAAGTATTTGCATTCTCGTTGGCATAGCTGACCACAAATGCCGCACTCTTACCGTCGGGTGCATACTGCAGCTGTGACAAAAACTTATACTTGCATATGTCAGTTAATTCTACTCTTTTCATACCAGTCTCCTTTCATCGTGTCCCAAACTTTATCCCTTATAAAGCGATTATACTACTTTGCAGAGGAAACATCGACAACTATTTGCGCTGATTAATGCAGTGCAAGCTCAGCGTCCGACATTGTAATCGTAATAACCGCTTGACATTTTATTCATTTCTATTTAATATAGTTTTAGAAACTACGTCACATAGTCGTAAATATCAGGAGGTATTATATGGAACACAGAATTCAACTGCCGAATTACTCAAAACCCGAAGAAGCTATCAGCTCAATATCACATGCCCTCGGTGCAGCTTTATCTGTTTCAGCCTGCGTTCTATGCATCATCAGAAGTGCTCACGATATAAATCATGTAGGAGCTGCAGGTATTGTCAGTGCCGCAATATATGTTGCAACCATGATTATTTTATACACTATGTCATCCGTTTACCATGCTCTTCCTAAGAACAATGCCAAGCGTGTGTTCAGAGTTATCGACCATTGCAGCGTTTTTCTGCTGATAGCCGGTACTTATACTCCTTTTACTCTTGTAAGTCTTCGGGGGGCATTAGGCTGGACGCTGTTCGGCATTATCTGGGGGCTGACCATCATCGGTATTGTATTCAATGCCATAAATCTTGAAAAATATCGCAAAGTCTCACTTGCCGTAAATCTTGTGATGGGATGGCTTGTAGTATTCTCCTTCAAACCGCTTTATGCCGCCATCGGCGGACTTGGTGCTCGGCTGCTTATTGCAGGCGGAATTACCTATTCAATCGGTGCTGTCTTGTACGGAATCGGTCACAAAGTTAAATATACACACTCCATATTCCACTTCTTCGTTCTCGGAGGAAGCATTTTCCATTTCTTCGCAATATACCTCACCATTCTGTAAATCACATAAAAAGCTAAACGGGAGCTGTGGTTTTCCACAGTTCCCGTATTAATTTACCCTAAATGGTTATTCAAACTGAGCTTTGTAGAGGGAGTAATAGAAGCCTCTTTCATTCATAAGTGAATCGTGTGTTCCGGTTTCTACTACGTCGCCGTCCTTTAACACCATAATTTTATCGGCGTTATGAATCGTTGAAAGGCGATGTGCAATTACAAAGCATGTTTTACCCTTCATCAGATTGCGCATTGCTTTTTGTACTTCTTTTTCCGTACCGGTATCTACGTTTGAAGTTGCCTCATCAAGAATGAGCATCTTTGAATCATAAAGCATGGCTCTGGCTATGGTCAACAGCTGCTTCTGCCCCTTTGATATATTGCCTCCGTCCTCACTGATAACAGTATTGTAGCCTTCCGGAAGCTGCATGATAAATGAATGAATTCGTGCTGCCTTTGCTGCTGCAATTACTTCCTCACGAGAAGCGTTTTTCTTGCCGTAGGCAATGTTTTCGTAAATAGTTCCTTCAAACACCCAGGTATCCTGCAAAACCATCGCATAGGCTTTCCTGAGCGACTCTCTGGTATATTCGCGAATATCTTTTCCGTCTACTGCCACACTTCCCTCATTCACGTCGTAAAAACGCATCAGAAGATTTATAATAGTCGTCTTACCCGCACCGGTAGGTCCGACAATCGCAACCAGCTGTCCGCCTTCTACATTGAGGCTTAAATCATGAATGATGGTTCTTGAAGGATCATATCCGAACTTAACATTTGTAAGTTCCACATGTCCTTCAACATTCTCAAGCTCCTCAGCCCCCTCAAGGTCTTCTACCTCCTCGGTTTCGTCAAGAAGCTTAAATACTCTCTCTGATGCCGAAAGTGCAGAATATATTTCGCTTACCACATTGGCTACCTCATTAATGGGGCCTGAAAACTTTCTTGAATAAAGAACAAACGATGATACCGCTCCGATGCCTATATATCCGAACATATACATCAAAGCTCCGCCCATTCCGATAAGTCCGAGTCCGACATTGTTGAACAGATTAACCGTAGGTCCCATCGTACAGGACTGATACTCCGAATCATGGAAACCTGAGCCAGCTTCAAGGTTTTTAACCACGAACTGTTCGGCAACATCATTCTCATAGGAATATGCAAGGATGGTCTTCTGACCGGTAAACATCTCCTCAACAAAACCGTTCATACTTCCGTAGGCTGCACTTCTGCGCCTGAAAAGCGGAGTCGTAACCTTTCTCATATGAACCGTATACACGATAGATATAGGTATCATGAGCAGTTCGACAATTGCAAGCACGGGCGAGAAATAAACCATCATGGTAAATGATCCCACAACCGTAACGACGCTTGTCATAATCGAAACCAGATCAGTCGCGATACAGGTCGTCACAACATCAATGTCGTATGAAACACGGCTGATAATATCTCCGGTTGCATTCCTGTCGAAATATCCTACGGGAAGCTTCATCAGTTTGTCGAATACATCATTTCGCATTCGCTTCGCCACAAAGCGACTGACAATTGTCATCAGAATGTTTATGCAAATAGTAATAAGCGAAGCGGAAATATAGGTAATCAGCATCCACTTGGCATAATAATATACCTTATCGAAATTAACCTTTCCCGCTCCGGCCGCTGCTTCATTAATCGCGGATCCGGCCATCATCGGACCTAAAAGAGCCAAAATGTTGCCGGTTACGCACAACAGCAGAATAAGTGAAATCAGTAATTTGTATTTACCCAAATAGGCAAGGATTCGCCTCATGGCTCCCCTGGTATCTTTGGGCCTTTCTTTAATCGGTGCAAAGCCAGCCATAGTTCCTACTCTCCCATCTGTGTATCAAAAATCTCTTTGTAAACTTTACAGCTGTCAAGCAGCTCCTCATGAGTTCCGCGCCCTATAATGCGGCCCTCATCCATTACAAGTATCTCATCGCAGTTCATAATCGAGCTGATTCGCTGAGCCACAATCAGAAGAGTTACGTCCGGACAAAGCTCCTTAATTGACTTTCGCACATTTGCATCGGTTCGGTAGTCAAGTGCAGAAGAAGCATCGTCAAGAATAAGTATTTGGGGATCTGCGGCAAGCGCACGCGCAATGAGCACTCGCTGTTTCTGTCCGCCCGAAAGATTGGTTCCGAGCTTTGTAACTTCGTAGTCGAAGCCTTCGTCAAAGCGGCTGATAAACTCATACGCTCCTGCTGCCTTTGCTGCAGTCTCGAGACGTTCTTCGCTTACTTCTCGGCCGAAAACAATGTTATTTCTTAAAGTTCCCGTCAGAAGCACATCATTTTGAAATACCGTTCCGAATAATGAATGAAGTTCATCCTTCTCATAGCATTTGACGTTCTTACCGCCGACATATACCTCGCCCTTGTCAGAATCATAGAATCTGGTAAGCAGATTGAATATGGTCGATTTACCGCATCCGGTCGCTCCGATAATTCCGAGTGACCCTCCCTTTTTAATTCTGAAGTCGATGTCATTGATGGCATTCTGACGTTCTTCACCCTCAATGATTTCCTCACCCTCATTTATTTTGTGATAAGCGAAGGTTACGTGATCGAAAACGATGAAATCGTCACTGCCTGTATATGAGGGACATTCTTCCTCTGATTTTACAAGCAGAGTATCCCTTGCATCGATAGTTGCCGCAATACGATTCGCCGAAGCGTTTGCCTTTGACATCATCATGAAAATACGATTAAGTCCCAGTACGCCCATTAAAACCATGTTGAAATAGGTAAGGAAAGCCAGAATCACACCCGGATCCGTAAGTCCGTCGTTTACACGTCTTGCTCCGATGAATACTACAAGAGTAAGTCCCGAGTTAAGGCAAAGCTGCATTGCAGGACCGGGCAGTGACATAACAATACTTGCCTTCATGTCCGCACGTGTCATATTATCATTGGTCTGTCTGAAGCGTTCTCTTTCATATTCTTCCTTCGAAAGAGCTTTTACCACGCGCACACCTGTAATATTCTCGCGCATTACCCTGACAATATCATCAACCTTTTTCTGTACGCGCTCGTAAAGGGGTATACCCTTTCTGGAAATAAACACTACCAGAACAATCATAACCGGTGCAAGACAGCACAGAATCAGAGCCAGGGAAGCATCCATCATAAGCGTCAGGGTAATTCCTCCGACCAGCAGAATCGGAGAACGTATACCCATGGTCTGA
Organism: Lachnospiraceae bacterium; assembly: GCA_045616585.1. Taxonomy (GTDB): domain Bacteria; phylum Bacillota; class Clostridia; order Lachnospirales; family Lachnospiraceae; genus RUG11977. The sequence continues at coordinate 22,699 of JAZLGZ010000027.1, read as the reverse complement.
ACCATTCGTACGAAGTTCTGAATGTTGTACGAATCCGAAGTAAGTCTTGAAGTCAGTGAAGGCAGTCCGAATTCATCAAACACCTCTCCCGACAAATTCATGGTTTTATTGAATAAATCCCGTCTTATATTCTGAATACATCCCGTTGCATTCTCAACAGCATTTCTGTTTGCAAATACATTCGTAAAACGTGCACATACTGCCAGAGCAATCATAATTCCGCCCCATACAACAACCTGTACGGCAGAATCCGACAGTACCACATCATCAAGAATATGTTCCAGTACATAAGGTATCAGAAGTTCGAAAAAGGCAGCAAGGATTTTCAGCAAAAGAACAAGCATAATCCGCCCCTTTATCGGCCTGATATATCTGTAAATAAATTTCACGATTATTCTCCCCAATTCGTTAAGAACTGCTGCTCCGATTACTTGCCCAGCAGACGGGCAATAGGTGAGCGCTTAACCTTCATCGCTCCGACAGGACAAAATTCCTGACAGCAGAAGCATCTGACACACTTTTTTCTGATAATATGTGCTCTTCCGCGTTTGATAACAATCGCATCAGCCGGACATCCTTTTGCGCAGTGCCCGCAGCCGGTACAATCTCCGAGACAGGCAGGCTTTGAGCGCATAAGTACGTATAGACCACGCTTTAAGTATTTCTTTACACCCTTATCTTTGTCCGTTCTGATAAACCAGCTTGCCGTAGCGCCGGAGCGGACAAAATCATTTACACAATAACGGTTCAGCAGCTCGTTGTCGGCAGGAACATTGTATTCTCCGATAAGTCCTCGTTCAAGGGCTGCAACCATGTAGGGAATCTCGCTCTCCTTAACCTTCAGCAGATAAGCACAAATTCGGTCAAGTTCGTAAGGACTCTTCGATGCCATCATAAGTCCCATGGGTCTTGGAGTTCCCTGAGTGGGACCGTTGCCTTCCATGATTTCAACCGCATCACAGAAGCACATCACAGGCTTAACGTACTCATTCAGATCAACAAGCATATTTGCAAAATCGAGCGGATCTGTATGAATGAAATGGTACTCACTCTTATAGGTTCCCGGAATAACACCGTACAGATTCTTGACAGCAGAAGTGATTCCCATCAATCCGTGAGACTTTAACTTGCAAAAGTTGATGACAGCATCACATTCGTCCAGCCACTTACAGTAGGCAAAAGTCTTTATACTCTTTGCCTCGGGGAACTCTGCCTCCATTGATTCGAGGTTCATGTTAAGTTCTCCGCCGGCTTCCTCGCAGAGTCGTAATCCCGTCGAGTTGTATATCTTATTGATATACTTGTTAACAAAAGGTCCTCCGGGACTGTCTCCGAGGATAACCTTTGCTCCTTTTTCAATCAGCATCTTTGTAAGCTCTGCCGCAAGCACAGGATGTGTTGTAGCCGCTGCCTCGGGTTTCTGTGCCGCACAAAGATTGAGTTTTATACCTATCTTCATACCGGGCTGAACCCATTCAAGGCCTCCTGCCGCTTCAACAATTGCTTCGAGTGCTTCGCGCACCTCAGCCGAATCATATGTGCCGCATTCAGCTACGGCAACATTGTTAATAACCACCGCATCTTTTTTCATTTATATCTCCTCAGGCAAAAGCCTATCCTTTCGCCAAAATCAGATTGTCCTGTCTGTATTACTGATCTGCCATAAAGTAATCAGCCTTAAATGCTTCGTTGCATTCAGCGATTTCCTTAGTACCTTCAATATAGTCACGGTACATCTCCCACAAATCAATACTGTTCTCATCCATGGATTCATCATCGGGTGTCCACGAACGAATCAATTCTATTCGCTGCTGCTTGGTTGTATTTTTAATCAGATATTCGTCCATAATTTCTCCTTCTTTATTCAGTCATGTTGGTTCCTCAGGACCGAATCAGGATTTGTTTTTCAAATCCTCACCTTCTATATGATAGTTCCGCCGCCGAGTACCTCATCCTCAAGATAAAGAACCAATGATTGACCTTTTGTGATGGCACGCTGAGGTTCATCAAATACAAATTTGAAATGTCCTCCCTCAGCATACAGCGTTCCGGGCTGCTCTTTGTGATGATATCTTATTTTGGCACTGCAGCGGTATCCGTCAGGTACCTCGCCTCCCGGAATCCAGTTGAAATCCTCCATATAAACGTCCGTTGTAAACAAATCATCGTTAGAGCCGAGTATTACGCGGTTGTTTGCAACATCAATTTCGCAGACATATAACGGAGCCTCTGCCGCAATTCCGAGTCCTCTTCTTTGACCTACGGTATAATGAATGATTCCCTTATGCCGACCGAGTACCTTCCCGGTCTTCTTGTCCGTAAAATCTCCTTCCTTAACCTCTGCGCCCGAATACTCTTTTATAACCGACGCATAATCACCATCCGGTACAAAGCAGATATCCTGGCTGTCGGGCTTTGAAGCATTAACAAAGCCGTTCGCTTCAGCAATTTTACGAACCTCCTGCTTTGACATGTTCCCGAGCGGAAACATCGTATGCTCCAGCTGATACTGATTCATTCTGAAAAGCACATAGCTCTGATCCTTAGTCTCATCCGGTCCTTTTTTAAGAACATACCGCTCCCCGTTGTGTTCAATCCTTGCATAATGCCCGGTCACAACAAAGTCGCATCCGAGCTGAACAGCACGTTCAAACAGCTTGTCAAATTTCAAATGGCGATTGCACTCTATACAGGGATTCGGAGTAATCCCTCTTAAATATGAATCGACAAAATTATCTATAACCTTTTCTTTAAAGGTATCCTTAAAGTTAAAAACGTAAAATGGCATACCAAGCTTGTAGGCAACGCTTCTGGCATCCTCGGTATCATTGGCAGAGCAGCAGGTCTTCATACCTTCTGCAGTCTCTTCACCGGTCTTGTCATACAACTTCATGGTACAACCTACACACTCATATCCCTGATCCTGCATAAGCTTTGCAGAGACACTGGAATCCACTCCGCCGCTCATCGCAATCAAAGCCTTTTTTACCATTACAGTCAATACACCTCCTTAGATATTTGTGCCGCAAACCTTCTGTTCCGCGGCACAACACCCTTAAATTTATATTTTATCAGATTTTCTCCTGGTAAACAATCAGATTCGCAGTTCTTTCCTGCCCTTTGCCGGCACTTTCCGTCTGCCGATTTATATCAAATCGAAAGCAACGTTATATTGACCTCAGATATGTGCGGTAGTATTATCTTCATTAGCAATTGTTACAGAATATAGCATTTGGGGAAATACGATTATTATAAGAACTATAACGGAGATATGAATATGATCGGACTCGGAACATTAATCAATACAGCAGGAGTAATTGTCGGCGGACTTCTCGGTCTTTTTTCGGGCAAGCTCCTCAAAACCAGACACCAGGAAACCCTTAACATGGTCTGCGGAATCAGCGTATTATTTATCGGAATCACAGGTGCCCTCGAAGGCATGCTGCTGATAGACGGCGGTTCTGTAAAAGGAATACATTCAATGATGGTTGTCATCTGCCTGGCTCTGGGCGGACTTATCGGTGAGATTATCAATATCGAAAGAGGCTTTGAGCGCTTCGGTGAATGGCTCAAAATCAAGACAGGAAACGCCAAAGACAAAGATTTTGTAAATGGTTTCGTTACCGCTTCACTCACTGTATGTATCGGTGCAATGGCTATAGTAGGATCAATTCAGGACGGCATTTCAGGCGACTGGTCCATACTTGCCACCAAGGCTATCCTTGACCTTATCATTATCATGGTCTTTACCTGTTCCATGGGCAAAGGCTGCATCTTTTCAGCAATCCCTATCTTCGTTCTGCAGGGCAGCATCACACTTTTGGCCACACTTATCAAGCCGCTGATGACAGACCTCGCCGTCAGCTACCTCTCAATGATCGGCTCGATACTCATTTTCTGTGTCGGACTCAATCTTGTATGGGGTAAAAAAGTGAGGGTCGCAAACCTGCTCCCCTCACTCATCTTCGCTGTCATCGCAGCATTTTTACCTATCGGAAATTATTAATCATCAGCCGCCGAGATAAGCCTTCTTTACGGAATCATCATTAAGAAGCTCAGCACCTGTACCTGTTGAAACAATTTTTCCTGTCTCAAGAACGTATGCACGATCTGCAATCGAAAGTGCCATCTGAGCGTTCTGCTCTACAAGAAGAATGGTTGTTCCGTTCTTGTTAAGATTCTCTATAATTTCGAAAATTTGCTCAACAAGTATGGGAGCAAGACCCATGGATGGCTCATCAAGCATCAGCAGTGTGGGCTTTGACATGAGAGCCCGTCCCATTGCAAGCATCTGCTGCTCACCGCCCGAAAGGGTTCCGGCAACCTGCTTGTAACGTTCCTTAAGTCTGGGGAACTGCTCGTAAACTGCCTCGATTGAATCCGCAATCTCAGCACCGGGACGTGAGTATGCGCCCATCTCCAGATTTTCCTTTACTGTCATCTGAAGGAATATACGTCGTCCTTCGGGACAAAGAGCCATACCCTCTTTTACAACCTTGTGAGCCGGAACTCCGAGAATTGACTTGCCCATAAACTCGATGCTTCCTGTCTTGGGTTTTAAAAGACCTGATACGGTATTCAAAAGTGTAGACTTACCGGCACCGTTCGCACCGATAAGAGTAACTATCTCACCGGGCTTTACATCGAAGGATACGCCTTTAATGGCATGAATACTGCCGTAATAAACATTAATATCATTAACCTGTAAAATAGTATTGTTTTCCACGATTCATCACTCCTTCTTGCTTCCCAGATATGCCTCAATAACCTGAGGGTTGCTCTGAATCTGTGAGGGTGTTCCCTTGGCAATGATTTTGCCGAAGTTAAGAACCGCAATACTTTCACAAATTCCCATTACGAGGTTCATGTCATGCTCGATAAGCAGAACCGCAATACCGAAATCATCACGAATCTGACCGATGGTCTTCATCAGATCTTCCGTCTCGGAAGGGTTCATACCTGCCGCAGGCTCATCTAGAAGCAGGAGCTTCGGCTTGGTTGCAAGCGCACGAACAATTTCAAGACGTCTCTGAGCGCCATAAGGAAGCGATGACGCGCTTACATTTGCAAGATCTGCCATGCAGAAAATGTCGAGCAGCTCAAGTGCACGCTTGTGAGCTTCCTTTTCCTGCTTCCAGTATGAAGGCAGTCTTAAGATTCCGGAACCTGTATTGTAGTCGGTCGAGTTGTGGAGACCGATTTTGACATTGTCTTCAACGCTGAGCTTGTCGAAAAGACGAATGTTCTGGAAGGTTCTTGCGATACCGGCCTTATTAACCTGAGTGGTAGTCATGTTATGGGTATCCACACCGTCCAGCATAATGGTACCTCTCGTGGGCTGGTATACCTTTGTAAGAAGGTTGAATACGGTTGTCTTACCGGCTCCGTTTGGTCCGATAAGTCCGCAGATCTCGGTAGGTCCGACGGTAAGGTTTACTTCCTCAACCGCAGAAAGACCTCCGAAATCGATTCCAAGATGAATGGTCTCGAGTACGGGAGTTTTTCCCATATCTCTTTCGGTCAGATATGAGGTACTGGGTACCTGATAAAGGGGTGTTTCATCAACATTATGCTTTGCCATTATCAAACACTCTCCTTTCCTGACTTTTTCTTAAATACCGAAGAGCTGATACGTGAGATTGTGCTCTTTACCTTTGCATTGTTGGTTGCAATCATTACGAGAATAAGCACGATTGCGTAAACAAGCATACGATAATCCGCTACAGCACGAAGAAGCTCGGGAAGTACGGTAAGTACTGCTGCTGCAATCAAGGATCCGGTCATATTTCCGATTCCGCCGAGTACTACGAATACCAGGACGAGAATGGAAGTATTGAAATCGAATTTCTTGGGTACGATGGTCGAATAGTTCATCGCATAGAGACAGCCTGCTGCACCTGCCATAGCAGCTGATGTAACGAAGGCGATAAGCTTGTACTTTGTAACGTTGATACCGCATGACTCCGCAGCAATTCGGTTATCTCTGATAGCCATTACCGCACGTCCCGTACGGCTGTTGATAAGGTTCTGAAGGATTACAAGAACCACCAGTAAAAGAATGATACCGCCTGTGAAGGTCGAAATCTTTGTGATTCCGAGCGCACCCATTGGTCCGTTGATGACGTTCTTTCCGTCGTCGAGAAGTCCGAGTGCATCCTCACCCTCAAGTGAAAAATGGATTCCGTTACTGTCGATGCCGCAGTATACAAGGTTCATTACGTTCTTGATAATCTCGCCGAACGCGAGTGTTACGATTGCAAGATAGTCGCCGCGAAGACGAAGAACCGGGATACCGATAATAAGTCCGGCAACTGCTGCAAGCAAAGCAGCCACGAGAACCGCAATTATAAAGCGAAGACCGCCCGAAGGGATTGCATTCTTGAGTGCTGCGGAAACAATAACCGCCGAGAAAGCCCCGACGCTCATGAATCCCGCATGACCAAGGCTGAGTTCTCCCGAGATACCTACAACAAGGTTAAGAGATACCGCCATAATCATATAGGCAACGATGGGAATAAGCTGTCCCTTAAGTGAATTCGAAAGAGTTCCGGTTGAAGAAAGAGTCTGGAACACAACATAGAAAAGGATAACGATTCCGTAGTTTAAGAATGCCTTTCTGCTGCTTGTGCTCATATGCCTGAAGCTCTTTGACATCTTTTTCGATAAGCCCGATGCAGAGGTATTTGTTTTATTGTTTTCCATATACGCACCCTCCTATCAGACTTTTTCGGTGACCTTCTTGCCCAAAAGACCTGTGGGCTTTACGATCAGCACGACTATAAGTACAGCAAAAACGATAGCATCCGAAAGCTGAGTCGAGATGTATGCTTTTGCAAAAATTTCAATTACACCAAGTAAAATACCGCCCAGGAAAGCTCCGGGAATGGATCCGATACCACCGAATACCGCAGCGGTGAACGCCTTGATACCGGGCATGGAGCCTGTTGTAGGGGTAAGTGTGGGGTATGCCGAGCAGAACAAAACGCCCGCGATAGCGGCAAGACCCGAACCGATTGCAAAGGTGATGGAAATAGTTCTGTTTACATTGATACCCATAAGTTCTGCAGCTCCCTTATCCTCAGATACGGCACGCATTGCTTTTCCGAGTTTTGTCTTTCCTGTAAAGAGTGTAAGACAAACCATAATAATGATGCAGGCAGCTACTGTCACAACTGCGGTTCCGGTTACGGTTGCATCACCGATTGTAAAGTTGGGTACGAAACTTACAAGATTGGGGAATACCTTAGGGTTTGAGGACCAGATGATAAGTGCAAGGTTCTGAAGCAGGTAAGATACTCCGATAGCTGTAATAAGAACAGCAAGGCTTGTAGCACTGCGAAGAGGCTTATATGCAAGGAACTCGATTGTAATTCCGAGGATTGTACAGATTACTACCGAGAAAAGAATTGAGGGAAGAATTCCCCAGCCCATATAGCTCGATGCACAAAAAGACATGTAACCACCAATCATGATAACATCGCCGTGGGCAAAGTTAAGCATTTTCGCAATACCATAAACCATCGTATAGCCGAGCGCTATGATAGCATAAACGCTTCCGAGGCTTATTCCGCTGATTATGTTGTTCAACATAGTTGTTCTCTCCAATCGTAACAAAAGCCGCCGGGGGTGGATATAGTACACCCCGGCAAATAAGCGGTTGTACTTTATACATCTCCCGGCGGCTAAATTGTAAAGTTTTTCGGGATCTTTAAATCCCCTCAGTCAAATTAGAATCCTACGTAAACGCCATCCTTGATTACAACAGCCTTGGGAGCCTTGTTAACCTCACCTGCTGCTGTCCAAGTCATGTGCTCACCTGTGATACCGTCAACCGAGAATGCAGGATCTGCAAAAACTGACATGAAGATCGAGCAAAGCTCTTCTGCTGTAGCCTTTGAAACATCGAAACCGTTGTTCTTAGCTGCGTAGAACTTAAGTGCCTCATAGTAAGCGTAAACACAGTCATATGCATCTGCACCGAACTGGTTGGGAATATCACCGTGCTTGTCGGTGTACTTCTTAACGAAGTTCTGTGTCTTTGCATCAGATGCATCTGCTGAGAAGGGAGTAAGGAGAAGTACGCCCTCTGCAAGCTTTGTATCAAAGCCTTCAAGAGTAAGAATACCATCCATACCGTCTACACCGAAGAATGTGGGTGCATATCCCATGTTTGATGCCTGAAGAAGGATCAGTGATGCAGGTGTATAATACATAGGTAAGAACAGAAGGTCTGCACCTGCGTCCTTAGCCGCTGCAAGCTGTGTTGAGAAATCGTTTGCACTGTCATCTGTAAAGGTTGTCTCCGAAACGATTGCAAGGCCAAGCTTATCGGCTGTTGCCTTGAAGGTCTTGTAGATACCTGTTGAATAAGCGTCATCATTCTTATAAATGATAGCCACCTTTGTAGCAAGCTTTTTATCAAAAATGTACTGTGCAGAAGCAGTTCCCTGGTTAGGGTCTGAGAAACAAAGCTGGAAAACATTATCCTTATCCTTTGTAACGTCAGTACCTGATGCTGAAGGTGTAAGCATGAACATTCTGTCGCCATATGCCTCTGCACCGACTGCGATACAAGGAGTTGTTGTTACTGTACCGAGAATTGCCTGTACTCCCCAATCCTTGAGCTTATTGTAAGCATTTACCGACTTCTCAGCATCATGCTCATCATCCTGAGGATTATACTCGAACTTAAAGTCACTATCACTTGCGTTAATTTCGTCAATCGCAATCTGGCCTGCATACTGAACTGCTGTTCCGTAAATTGCTGCACCACCTGTAAGGGGTCCGATCATACCGAGCTTAAGTGTTCCCGTAAGCTTGCCTGATCCTGTTGAGCCGTTGTCTGCGTTGTCTGTCTTGTTGCCGCATGCTGCAAGTGAAAATACCATTACAGCGGCCATGAGCATTGCTAATACTCTCTTTTTCATATTCTTCCTCATCTTTCCCATTGCCAAATTGTGTAAGAAACCCGAGTGTAGGCAGTGGTTTATTCCACTCAAGTTAATAAAGAAAGCCAAACAGACTCCACAGTTACGAGTCTCCATTGGCTTCATGTTGCTATTTTATGTAACGAACTTATATTTGTCAATCAGTTTTTTTCACAAAATATCAATAAATATGCACTCTAATGTGTAAAAAATTGCCAATTTGTCAACATTGCACCATCTGTCATAGGTATTTTTATTACCATATTATGTATAAATACTTGACAGAGAATCCTCCTTATTATATATTTTATTCAGCACTTTGACGCTTTTAACCGCTAAAGCATCAAAATCAAGGAGGAATATTTTATGAAAAAATTATTAGCAGTTTTACTTGCTGCAACAATGGTAATCAGTGCGCTTACCGGTTGTTCAGTAAAGAAGGATGGTGAGTACACCATCGGTATTTGTCAGATTGTTCAGCATCCTGCTCTTGATGCAGCTACAGAAGGTTTCCAGGCTGCACTTACAGAGAAACTCGGTGAGAAGGTTCACTTCGATTTCCAGAACGCAAACGGTGAGTCTTCAACTTGTGCAACCATCAACAACACCTTCGTTTCAAAGAAGGTTGACCTGATTCTTGCAAATGCTACACCCCCCCTTCAGTCAGCAGCAGGTGCTACAACCACTATCCCGATTCTCGGAACTTCTGTTACAGACTATGCTACAGCTCTTGAGATTTCAAACTGGAACGGTCTTACAGGACGCAACATTTCAGGAACATCGGATCTTGCTCCCCTTTCGGAGCAGGCAGCTCTTCTTAACGAGTTATTCCCTGATTCAAAGAACATCGGTGTACTCTACTGCTCATCAGAGCCCAACTCACAGTACCAGGCAGATGTAATCAAGGTTGAACTTGAGAAGCTCGGCAAGACCGTTACCTTCTATTCATTCACTGATACAAGTGACCTTGGTACAATCACCACCAGAGCAACTCAGAAGGAAGAAGTTATCTACGTTCCTACCGATAATACAGCAGCTTCAAATACCGGTATCATCGATGGTATCTGCCGTCCCGCAAAGATTCCGGTAATCGCAGGTGAAGAGGGTATCTGCGCAGGCTGTGGTGTTGCTACTCTTTCAATCAGCTACTATGATCTTGGATACACTACAGGTCAGATGGCATACGAAATTCTTGTAAACGGCAAGAAGGTTGAGGACATGGCTATCCAGTATGCTCCCAACGTTACAAAGAAGTACAATACCGAGATCTGTGCTGATCTTGGTATCACTCCTCCCGAAGGATATGAGGCTATTCAGTAATTCGAACAGTACTTTGGGACTGAGTTAAATATAATGTAAAATTTCATGCTGGGCGTGTATTATACATGCCCGGCATAAAGTTGTTTTTAAGGGAGGTTTTTTTGTGAACATTCTTGATTTATTTGCTCTTATTCCGGGCAATATCGCACAGGGTCTGATATACGGAATAATGGCTGTCGGAGTCTACATTACATATAAGATTCTTGATATCGCCGACCTTACCGTAGACGGAACCATGTGTACCGGAGGTGCCGTTTGTGCCGTAATGATAGCTTCGGGAAAACCCGTATGGCTTTCACTTATCTGTGCAGCCGCAGCAGGTATGCTTGCCGGTATGGCCACCGGTCTACTCCACACTTTCCTCGGAATTCCCGCAATTCTTGCCGGAATTCTTACACAGTCGGGTCTTTACACCATCAACCTTAAAATTATGGGAGCTGCCAGCAAGTCTCTTGCCGGACATACCGACAAGCTTCTCATTGCAAGTGTAAGAATTTATGAGGGCAGCTTTTTAAACAATCCAATTCTCATTGTGGGAATTATTGTTATCGTTATGATAGCTCTGCTCTACTGGTTCTTCGGAACCGAATTGGGCTGTGCCCTTCGTTCGACCGGCTGCAACGAAAACATGAGCCGCGCTCAGGGAATCAACACAAACGTAACCAAAGTACTCGGACTTATGATTTCAAACGGACTCGTCGCTTTTTCAAGTGCCCTTTTCGCACAGTACAACAACAACTGTGAAATCAACGTGGGTCGAGGAGCTATCGTTATCGGTCTCGCATCGGTTATTATCGGTCTCGGTGTTTTCGGAAAGATTTTCCACAACTTCGCATTAAGACTTGTAGCGGTAGTATTCGGTGCCATCATCTACTACCTTGTTCTTTCAATCGTAATGTGGTTAGGTTTCAGCCCCGACCTCTTAAAGCTTCTTTCTTCAATAGTAATCGCTGCCTTCCTCGGTGCACCTTATATTAAGAAGAAGTACTTTACAAATGTTAAAAACGTTAAGGGAGGTGAAGCATAATGCTTAAAATCGATAAGATTTCAAAAACCTTCAACGTCGGAACCATAAATCAAAAAACTGCTCTTGATGGTCTGTCGCTTACACTCGATCCCGGTGATTTCGTTACCGTCATCGGCGGAAACGGTGCCGGTAAATCCACACTGCTCAATGCAATTTCGGGAAGCTGGTACGTTGATGAAGGTACAATTACAATCGACGGCACGGATGTTACCAGAATGCCCGAATATACCAGAGCAAAGTTCCTCGGCAGAGTATTCCAGGATCCCATGATGGGAACCGCAGCCGACATGCAGATTGACGAGAATCTTGCTCTTGCCTTCAGACGCGGAAAGAGACGAAGCCTTGTATCGGGTATCACCGAAAAGGAAAAAGCCAATTACAAAGAGCTTCTTGCCACACTTGATCTTGGACTTGAAAGCAGACTTACTTCCAAGGTCGGTCTTCTTTCAGGCGGACAGCGTCAGGCTCTGACATTGCTTATGGCTTCTCTTCAGAAACCGAAGCTCCTTCTTCTTGACGAGCATACCGCAGCTCTCGATCCCAAGACGGCTGCCAAGGTTCTTCAAAAAACCGACGAAATCGTAAATACCGACAAGCTTACGACTCTTATGATCACTCACAACATGAAAGATGCAATTGCTCACGGCAATCGTCTTATCATGCTTGAAGCAGGTAAGGTTATCCTCGATATCAAGGGTGAAGAGAAAAAACAGCTTACAGTCGAAAAGCTTCTTCAGAAGTTTGCCATTGCAAGCGGCAGTGAGCTTGATAACGACCGTATGATTTTGGCCAAGTAACTTGAAAATAATCATCAGTTAATGTAACATGTATAATTGCTTTCGCAAGTGAAAGCAATTATACATTTATTATTCATTCAGAAAGGTTATGGCATAATATGAAAAAGTTTTTATTAACTCTTTTTGTTGTCCTTATGTCTGTTGCACTCATTGCATGTTCAAAGAAGGCCGACGAAGATGAAGGAACTTCATCAGGACGTTTCCTCGGCAAAAACGACAAAGAAGTCGAGACTACAGCAACTCCGGAGCCCACTCCTGTTCCTACGGAAGTTCCCACTCCCGAACCTACAGAAGTTCCCGCTCCCGAACCCGAGGTTCCCGATGTCAAAATTGAGGATACTGCTGATATCGATGATGTAACAATCGTAGACATCGGAGGCGAGCCTGTTGAACCTTCGGACTATTTTTATGTTGATCTCACTTCGGATTATCTTATGGGTCACTGGATTGTTGACCGTGATGCATTATTCGAGTATGTAATCCAGCTTGCTTATATAGAGGCTGACGGTGCTGCCACCGAAGAAGAGATTCGTGACTACTGCTATGAAAACAAGGAAGAGCTTGATGAGCAGCTTGCAGATGACTACAATGTCACTCTCGACTTCTATTTCGATGAGTGTGTTTTGTTTAACGGACGCGACGAGAGCGCATCATGCGACTATATGATTACCGATGAAGGTCTCACCCTCTACGATCCCGAAACCGGCGAATCATACGACTTAACCTACAATCCCTTCAACGCTCACCTTACTCTTTACATCGACACATACGATGTAGTTATGGAGTTCTACAAGGAGGGTGAGGAGTTCATCGTTGCTCCGGACTACACCGACCCCGATTTCGGCATTGATATCGACCTTCCCGAAATGCCTGAAATTACAGGTTCACCCGTCGGCTCAATCGCTGAGGTTGCGGGAACATGGACAATTGATTTTGAAGCAGTGTTTGATATGTACCTTACAACGATGCTTGAAGAATACAAGAACTATCTCTCCGAAGAAGAGCTTAAAGATCTTATTGCCGAATCAGGTGATATGTACGATGAAATTTCAGAAGAGTTCGGAAGCATGGTTCTCTACATTGCAGAAACCGGTGCATATCTCGCCGCTGAAGACGAAACCATGATGATTGATGTCATCCCGTCAAGCAGGGGTGTTATCCTTCACAGCTATGACTACCCCGATGAAGATATTGAGCTTCTTTACTCCTCAGAGGACGGAAAGCTTTATATCGCTGAAGACGGTTTGATGCTTGCTTTTATCAGACAGTAAAGTTTTGCATTCAGAACTGACAAAAATGTAAATAAAAAATCACCTCTGACTCAATATGTATCCGGGAGTAACGGACACATATCGCAGTCAGAGGTGATTTTTATTTATATCTATATCTCTTTCATCGGGTTTACAATCAGCAGGTTTAAGTTTACAATTAATCATGTTGCATATATTATATTTTGAAACAGCTTTCAAAAAGATTTGCAATTGATATAAATAATCGGAGGCATTATGAAGAAGACATCAACGAGAGAACAGGTTCTGGCACTTCTTGAAGAAAACAGCTGCAGCTATATTTCCGGCCAGGAAATAGCCGACAAACTGTATTTGACCCGTGCAGCCGTCTGGAAAGCCATAAAAGCTCTTCAGGGCGACGGACATGATATAGAAGCAGTTACCAACAAAGGATACAGACTCAATACTCCGCACGATTCGCTTTCGGCAGCCGCTGTCACGGCTATGCTTAAACATGAGGGGCTTAATATGCCCATAAAGATCTACAAGGAAATCGACTCTACAAATGACGAACTTCGAAGAATTGCGGATTCGGGTACGTCTGTCGAGTTTGCCATTGCCGCGGACAAGCAGCTAAACGGACGCGGCAGACGCGGCAGAAGCTTCTATTCTCCCGTCGATACCGGTCTGTATATGAGTCTGCTCATTCATCCGGATCTTACACTTACCGGTGCCACGCTGCTGACAGGCATGACCGCAGTAGCCGTAATGGATGCCATTAAAGAAGTCACCGGAATCGATGTTTCGATAAAGTGGGTAAATGATCTGTATTTAAACAGGCTGAAAGTTGCGGGAATTCTTACGGAAGCCTTTACCTCCATCGAGGATGGCAGCCTCTCGCATGTAATAGTCGGAATCGGTATAAATCTTTATCCTCCTCACAAGGATTTTCCAAAAGAATTAAAGGGCACCGCCGGAGTTCTCTTCCCGAGCGGTACTGTGGAGAAAAATCTTCGAAACCGCCTTTTTGCAGCAGTAATCAAGTATTTTCACAAGTATTATACCGCGGAGGATAAATCCGCATTTATAGAAAAATACCGAGCCGCCTCCTGCCTTATCGGCAGCTACGTAAAAGTAAATACATACTCAGCAACAGAGCCTCAAAAATATGCCTATGTCACCGGCATAGATGACAAATGCAGACTTATGATAAGATACGAAACCGGAGAGAATGATCTTCTCTCCGGCGGTGAAGTAAGTGTTGTAAAATATTAATGATTGATTACAAACAGCTTATTATTATTATGCATCGGCCTTAACTATGCTCTTTCCTGTCCACTTTTTGCTCCTCCAGCGTCCCAGAATAATAAGTCCTCTCATACATTCGTCGGTTGCCGTGCCCATATAAACACCGGCAACTCCGATATTAAGGAACACTCCGAAAGTCCAGCCCAGCGTAGCGCCCAGTCCCCACATTGTCAGAATTCCTATCAGCAGCGGATATACATAGTCTCCGGCTGCCTTTAAGCTGTTGACCATGGTCATATTGAGACAGCGCCCGATTTCAATGAAGATATCTACTGCCATGATGTAAAAGGCAAGGCTGATGATAGTCTCGTTCTGCGTAAATATCCTGAGGCTGTAAGGACTTAACAGCATATTGGCGGTTGAAAGTGCAACCGTAATCGGAAGAGAAACCTTAAGTGTCGAGAAAACACGCTTGTATGCTGCCTCTTCCTTTCCCGCACCTACCAAGTGGCCTACGATTATCTGTGTCGCCATTGCGCATGCGTTTGAGAAGCACATAGCAAAGGATATCAGTGAATTGCAGTATACTCTCGCATTTACCGCGTCCTCTCCCATTCGGTTTATAAAGGACAGCAAAAGCATCTGGTAGAAGTTGTAACAAAGATTCTCACCCGCAGAAGGAAGACCTATTGTTACCATTCTTACCAAAAGTTTGCCTGGGAACGGGAATAGCGTTCGCAGTGAAAACTTTCCGACCCCGCTTGCATAGAAGAATATTACCGCGGTAATAAGAGCAACAACTCTTGCAGCAACCGTTGAGATCGCAACTCCGGCAACACCGAGATCAAGATGCTTTAAAGGTCCGTACAGGAACAGATAATTACCGCCGATATTAATCAGATTGATAATTATCGATATGTACATTCCAACCTTTGTATGACCGTTGCAGCGAAGTATCTGAAGCATTACGTTGTAACAGGCCTGAAGGAACATTCCTCCGCCTACAATAGCTATGTAGGTCATTGCATCCGCTCTCATTTTGTCGGGAACGTTCAAAATATTCATAATAGGTTCGCGTACAGCAACCAGAGCCGCACTCAGCACAATACCTACTATAAGGTTTACGCTGAAAGACAGCGTATATATCATGTTCATCTCACTGAAACGCTTCGCACCGAGGTACTGCGCAACAACGACCGAAGTTGCTGTCGCAATAACGTTGAACAGAATGATAATCATGAACATTACGGTATTTGAATTTCCTACCGCACCTACCGCATTCTCGGAATAATGACTGAGCATTACGGTATCGACATTATTCAGAAGTATGTTTAAAAACAACTCCATGAACATAGGCCCTGCAATTAAAAGCAGGGGCGTCTTCTCGTCAATTACGAGGGGCTTTTTATCAGTTCCTTTTCTCCCCATTTCTGTATTCTTTACCTCTTTTTCATTTTGTCAGTCCTTCTGCATGTCAGCCTTTGTCTGACAGCATCGTAAGACTTCTTTTCTCTTCATTTTCCTTTACCGCTGTCAATAAGATAAGCAAGTGCAAAAACCGCAGGTGAATTCCAGTAAATCGTTATCTCATTGAGCGAATAGCATCTGTCATCATCCGCATACGATTTCATCGGTGCCATTCCTTCAGGCACAAGCAGCTTTGCTGTAGGGTCTGAGCGGTCTGCGTTCGGTCCGCCGCTCACCATACCCGGTATACATTCATCGATTCCGTCTGCCATGGCAGGGCGAAGGTGAGGATGCTGCATGGAATCCCCGCCGACACCCGAAACATATGAAAATCCGAGTGCATTTGCACCAAGAAGGACATCGTACTGTCCTCTTGCATATGCTTCATACTTATGTGTCCCGCTGATATAGTCCGCAATTGCAAAAGTACATGCCTTGAGCATCAGCCCCATATTGCTGCCCCAATGATAAAATGTCGGGAGCATAGCCGCACCGTATCCGCACTCATCCGCAATACGAGCAAATTTCTCAGCATCAGCCATAAACATTTCTTTGCACTTAATGATCAGTGCTTCATCTCTTTCTCTGCATCCGTTAATAATGTAAGACAAAACACCAAGACCGCTGACATCATAATACCCGAGGGAGGTTTTTGTAAACCTCTCTTTTTCTAAAAATTCTATAACTTTTTCATGCCAGACATTTTCACCTGTCAGAAAATATAATTCGCAGGCGGCCCAAAAGCGGTTATCATCGTCCATATGCTCAACGTATGAACCGGTTCGACAATCCTGCGGACTCTCAAACAAAACAGGCTCAGGATTATCGAGAAGCCATTTGCCGCCCTTTATTGCAGCTGCTTCAAGTCTGTCGGCAAAAACCGGATCCCATTCTCTGTAAACAGCCGAGGCCATAGCACATACCGCTGACATATCCGCCGTAGCATTTGAAGAAACAGGGAGCATATAGAGCTGCTTCACATCATCCTCAGGCATGCAAATTGCAGCATGAAACTGCGTTGTAAGCTTATGATAAACACCGCCGTCCGCGCGCTGCATTTTCATAAGCCACTCAAGCTCGTACTTCGCTTCTGCCAGAATGTCAGGCAGCTTTTCTTTGCTCTCAGGAATATTAAGGTTTTGATTATCGAATGCAGAAGAAAACATTTTATATGCATATAAAAGTTGTGCCGCTGCAACAGCCCCCGGCGTAACATATCTTCCGTAATCTCCCGCATCATGCCATCCTCCGACAGCAAGAACTTCCGGTTCTTCCGGTTTTTTCCAGATTTTGGCCGGACTGCAGTGGCAGGCTTTATGAACAAACTTACCGGCATACTTTGGTTCAAGCTCCATGCCGCAGCGCAAATAATAAAATGCCTTGCACATTTTATCGAGTACTGCCTCGTCCACTCCGCTTCCGATTGTAAATGTCGCAGATTCAACGCCTCTTAATCCCGGAATAACGAGTTTAAAACTTCCCTCGCGGCAAAAATCCGAGAAATCCGCAACATAAACATCATCCCTCGAAGCTTCATCCGGTCCGAAATGACTGAAGTTTCCCGAATAAAGAATCTCCATATCAGAATTCACTATATTAAAACGGTCTGCAGCAAAAGATATCATTGCTTTTTTATCGGCATACGCAGGATATCCTGCCTGGTTCACATATATATCGTATTTCATATCCCCTCCACGTTTGCAAAAATTCTCATCTTTGCTTCACAATATTACATCTGTATAATACGTTATATCCCAAATCATAAATAATAACAATGTATCTTCTTGTATAAGAACGGTATTATATTTTCGCACATCCGCCTGCAGCTTGTCCTTCTCCGCCTAAGATTCCTGTTCATTTTTTCACTGTTCGGTGGTATTATTACATTAATCGAATCATCATAGGAGGCAACATATATGTTTTGTAATTATTGCGGAAACGAATTAGCAGGCAATTCTCTTTTCTGTCCCAAGTGCGGTCAAAAGCAGGCACAGCAGCCGGTAAATAATGAAATCTATCCGGGTCAGGCTCAACCACCGGTTAACCCTACAGTCTATCCCGGTCAGGTTCAGCCTCCCGTTAATCAAATGATGTATCAGCCCCAAATGCAGCAGCCGCTTAATCAGATGATGTATCAGCCTCAGATGTATCAGCCTCAGATGCAGCAGCCCAATCCTGCCGCTCATAACGCGGCCGTTACCTCTTTCGTTTTGGGAATTGCGGGACTCATCGGTTGGATGCTTCCTATAGTCGGTTTCCCCATTTCTATTATCGGACTTGTATACGGAGTATCGGCTCTCAAAAAAGGTGAAAAAAGTAAAGCCATTGCGGGAATTGTTCTTTCCTCCATCTCTCTGGCACTCACAGCAGGCAATTCTGCCGTAGGCTTCTACATGGGCTATCACGGTTTGTTTGGCAGACGCTGAGAACGCAATATTCGATCGGAGGTGCAAAATATGCACAAGTTTAGATATCCAATAATCATTCCGGCAATGCTCTTCCTTTTAGTCGTGATTCTTTTGCCGACAAAAAAAGTACAGGCAGGTCAGATAGTCGGTCCCGAATATCCGTATCATCCCATTGAAGTGAACACAGAGTTTGCCGGCGGAACAGGTACAAAAGAGGATCCCTATCTTATTTCCGACGCAGATCAGCTTGAGCTTTACAGAAACTATTACGGTCCCTTCGGAACAAATACCAATTACTTTGCTCTGACCAATGACATATTCATTAATTCCAAATACAAATCCTACACAAAATGGAAAAAGACCGCACCTGTACATAAACTGTCACCTGCTAATGGTTATCTGAATAACTCTTCTTTTGACGGAAGAGGCCATACCATATACGGTATATATACTGATGGAGCTTCATTCCTCCCGTCAGGCATGATTGAGGCAGAAATCAAAAATGTTAATTTCAGTCACTTTTACTGTAAAAATGCTCCTCTTCTTGCACTTGCATTCTCAGGGACCTATGCAGGAAATATAAAGATTTCAGACGGAATTATCTTATATGACAAGAGTCTGGACCGCAGAGCCTACGGCGGTGTTTTCGGAGAAGCCGATTACTATCTCGATAATCCTCAGACACTGGAAAATATTAATATAGACGCTAAAATGACCATCAATCAGACGGGTGATATCGGACTTATTGCCGGCAGAGCATATTCTACCGATATAAAAAACTGTTCTGCTTCGGGATCAATAAGCTATACTCAAACAGACAACTCTCAAGCGTGGCTCGGAGGTCTTTTCGGTCAGTGCAATGACATCAGAAAATGTACGAACAATGCTGATATTGTTATCAGTCTCCCGAAGATGAATGCCGTTTTAGGTTCTTTCGGAGGCGTTGCAGGTTATCTTTCAGGAATGGGGGTAATTGATACCTCGAATTCATCAGGCGGATACGATACATATCCGGTCTCTGCTGATGGCTGTAAAAATACAGGCGCCATAACAATCAAAACCAAATATACACTTAAGTATGCACAGGAAAATAAATTAACCCGACAATACTATAATGTTGGCGGAGTAGTCGGCACTACCGGCAAGCATGCCTCAATTAAAAATTGTGTTAATGAAGGCGATATTAGTTCCGCTTTCGGAAACTACATTGCCGGAATTGCAGCAGAGATTAAGGGTGACATCAATAATTGCCTGAATACAGGCAATATAACAGGTGACTCCGACTACTGCCTTTCAGGTATAGTCTCAAAAAGCAATGGCAATATTATTCACTGCGAGAACCGCGGCAATATTTCATCTCATGAGCAAATGACCGATAAAGCTGTCTTCTTTGTATCTGCTAATGTGGCCGGCATCGTTTCCGCTGTCCTTCCCTCAGACGGCGGACAATCTCTTCAGATAAAATACTGCAAGAACTCAGGAAATCTTTCTGCTGATGATGCATCCCAATGGACATCTGTTGCCGGAATTGCCTCCACAATCTCCTATGATATACAAGACAGAAAACCCGCCTCTGTATCGCTGTCCTACTGTTACAACACAGGTGACCTCTACGGTCCCGTTTTAGGAGGTATTGCAGCCACTTCTAAAGGTGCAAAAGGCAATTCCTATACAATCAAGTACTGTGTAAATGCGGGCACAATTTATGAGCCATTCAATGATGACCGCTTTGATGGAATAGTTTTCTTTGCTGAATGCACAAACTTAGCTTACTGCTATAATCTCGGACAAATGACCTCCGACTACAGCAAGTACAGGGAACGTGCGGCCCAGATTGTGGGAATGGCAGTCGATGCAGTAACCATTAAAAAGTGCTATATGCTCGACAGCAAAGCCAATCCGATTGCAGGAACCGGTATCGGATTCTCAGGTTCAGCCGTTCCTGTTGTCACCCGTAAAACAAAGACCGAATTGCTGAACAGCAAAACTGTCAAAAAAATCATCAAAAACGCAGGTTGGAAAAAACCATAAAATATGGGGCTGAGAAAAACTCAGCCCCATTTAATCACTACACAATATGTTGTTCGCCCGGTCTTTTTTATATTGACTCGAAACATGCCTTAAGCGCAGTCTTTTGTTCATCAGTCAGATTGTTATTGCATTCATCCAGCGTATCCTTCGAGAACCAATTTACATACTCTGTGTACAACTCGCTGCAATCTCTCCTAAAAAGCCACAAGTCAAAAAGCAGTACCTGGTATTCAGCAATGTCATGGCTGCCATCATCCATATGAATCGAATCCAGCAGCCGATCAGTAAACGCATGAGTACATTCATGAACGAGCTGCATAAAAATCTCCTGCTTCGAATAGTCATCACTCACAGTCGGCAGTATCACAACAAACGTATCCCCCATACCTGTTGCTCTGCCGTTTTTCCTCAACCCTTCGGAAATAATAACTTTGAGTTTCATGCCGGTGATTTCATACAGTTTTTCAAAAAATCGCTTCATTCCCGATGATTGTTTTTCGATATAGTTCTGCAATTCCTTAAACTCAGATGCATGTTCATCCCCTCTTCGACACTTATAGTTTATATAATCTTCCGAAATCTCCCTGAGCACACTGCAAAAAGGATTAATAAACCTATTCAGGTCCTCATCCGTTGTCATCCCGGTATGGCTGATCATATAGCAGAGTTCATCCACATTCTTAACCATAAAATACGGCAGGAAATTTACGAAGGCCAATCTTTCAAAATTAGTACGATAATAATCCGCAGCATCTTCCGGTATGACAGTTTTACGGCCCAACTCTTTTTCAATATTTGCAATATATGTCTCGTCGTATATATCCGAAGCATTATCTACTTTCATATGTGCAAAAACATGAAATACTAAATCTGTATATAAGCTCTTTGTTATCTCCACAGTATCCCCTCCAAAAAAGAACCTGCCGGCATATTACTGCCGACAGGTCCATTTTATCATTTATCCGAAGAGGATACTACCCTCTTCCTCTCGGGACTATTATTCACCGGTTATGAAAGAGGCAATTTCCTCAATCTCGTCAGAGAACAAAACTCGTCCGTTGCCCTCCTTATGGGCGAAGCCTTCCTTTTCGGCAACGGTAAACATGTTCATCATTGGCTCATAATAGCCGTCAACATCATAAAAGACGATTGGCTTGGTATGGATTCTAAGCTGAGAGAGGCAGATAACCTCGGTGATTTCGTCGAGAGTACCTATACCTCCCGGTAAAGCGATGTAGGCATCCGCAAGCTCAAGCATAACCTTCTTTCGCTCGGACATATCTTTTGTAAAGATGGTCTCGGTAAGCCCCTTGTGTGCCTGTGCGCGAATGACGGGAACATCGGGAACCACTCCGATTGCCTTTCCGCCGTTATATAAAACCGCGTTGGCAACCGCTCCCATAAGACCTGCATTGGAAGCTCCGAATACGAGCTCGTGACCGTTCTCGGCAATCCACTTGCCAAGGGTAACCGCAGTGCGCATATACTTGTCGTCGTTGCCGGCCGAAGAGCCGCAATAAACTGCTATTTTCATACATCTATTCCTTTCCCGGATTCGCTTCACAAATCCTTACTTCATCTGTCAGATACTTAAAACAGAGGAACATGTCCTGCATGCTCCTCTGCGTCTTTTAATTATTTAAGCTTTGCTCCGGTAATCATCTCGTAGCCCTTCATGTAAATATCAATGGTCTTCTGAGCAACTTCCTCGGGAAGTGTCCAATCGTCATGAGGATTTGCAAGAAGCCAGTCTCTTGCGAACTGTTTGTCGAAAGAAGGCTGTCCGTGGCCGGGCTCATAAACATCTGCAGGCCAGAATCTGGATGAATCGGGTGTGAGCATCTCATCACCGATAACGATATTGCCGTTCTCATCGAGACCGTACTCGAACTTGGTATCCGCAATGATAATACCCTTTGAAAGAGCATACTCGGCACACTTCTTATAAATCATGATAGTGTAATCCTTGATTTTGGTAGCGTACTCTTCTCCGTGGCCGGGATACTTCTTCTCAAGAACTTCGATAGTCTCCTCGAAACTGATGTTAATGTCATGCTCGCCGATTTCTTCCTTCGTGGAAGGAGTAAAGATAGGCTCAGGGAGCTTGTCGGACTCTTTAAGACCCTCAGGAAGCTTGATTCCGCATACGGTACCGTTTTCCTTATAGCTCTTCCAGCCTGAACCAGTGATGTATCCGCGAACGATACACTCTACAGGAAGCATATTAAGCTTCTTTACAAGCATG
>JAZLGZ010000026.1:0-30310 GCA_045616585.1 Lachnospiraceae bacterium | reverse complement strand
TCTGCTGTCAAACCGGCTTCTTCCGTTACCTCAATCTCCTCATCCGGCTCGACTGCTGCACCGCATTCTTCACAGAACAGAGCACCATCTTCAAGCTCTGCTCCGCATTCCACACAAAACCTCATCGGTCACCTCATCATTCCAAATCAAAATCTGTATCCGCACTTACCGCAGAATTTTCCGTTAATCTTAACCTTCTTTCCGCATTGCGGACAATCCTTCGTCTCTGCGGGTGCAGGAGTTGCCTGAGCTTCTGCTGCAGACTCGGGCTGAACAACCGGTGCGGGAGTTGCCTGAACTTCTGCTGCAGGAACAGGCTGAACTACGGGTGCAGGTGCTGCATAAACTTCTGCTGCGGGTTCAGGCTGAACTACAGGTGCAGGTGCTGCCTTGACTTCCGCAACAGGTTCGGGCTGAACTGCAGGTGCAGCTTCCGCTTTAATCTGCTTTGCAGCTGTTTTGCGCTCGCGAAGGCTCTTTATTTTAAGTTTGATTTTAAGGAAAATACCGACAAACCAGCTCCTGATGGCTGCAAGAATTGCCAGGATTTTCGCTCTAGCCTCCAGCGTCTTTCTTCTCTTAGCAAAAATCTCAATGATAGGGCTGACGTCATCTCCATGTTTCTCAGCATAAAACTCAATTGTGTCGACAGCCTTATTAATATCAACTATAGATTTCATCCTGTAAATCAGCGGATCAGCAAAGTCAGTCAGCTCAATTCTGATATACTCTGCATTTGCAGGCATCAAATCTGCTTTCATTGTCTCAACATACAAATCGACAATCTCATCAATATTCATTTCCATGAGATTCTTATCTGCGAAGAATGCTTTATACTCAGCCTCAGCAGCATCGCGCTCTTCAATCGTATTAAATATGTGATTATGATAAGTTCTTCTTATCTCATACAGTCTGTCTCTGTGATCTTTTGCTTCTTTGAGAAGATAGCACTCAGTTACTCCAAATCCCTTCAGGTCTCTCTCTATCTCATGAACCAAACGCTCCGAATCCTCGTAGGTCGGATAATCCGCAATATTGTACATAGACCTGAGGAAGGCGTCTGCCAGATCGCTTATTGATACCTCAAAGAAATTCATCATGGTTCGAATTTCCTCAGTAACTCCGCCCTTGAATTTAACCATGTATCCGTAAAGTCTAAGGTCATAAGGATTAGCCTGAAGCAATTCTCTTACCCTTGTCTCCATCAAAGCAGTATCAGGCTGTTCCGTAACAAAATTACCCCTTAATGCATTTCTTACAATCGGCTCATTCTTTGCGAGTATATCTGTCGAAGCATAATAGTACTTAATACTTACGTTTTCATTAATAAGTCGTGCGACAGTTTTATGAAGCATGAAAATATCCTGCTTAAGTCCGTTCACCAATTCAATTTTATTAATCGGACTCTTAAAAATTCTCTCCTTTTCCCTCTCGTCCTGATTGTCGGCCTGTTTATCAGCCATATTAGTAACTAATTTGGTTATTCCCTTCGCAGCACCGTTAATCACGGCATCATGTACTTTCGCGCTTCCGATTGCAGCCATCTCTTGAAGAATGCTGCCGTTGCCGAAAAATCCTGTTGTACGAACAGTATTTCCCGCCGCTTCGATTGCCTTCTGGCTTTCCAGTTTCCTCTCTGCCTGTCTGATTTCTACATCACCAATCTTCTCATCAAAATTATCGAAGGCAGCCTTCCAGCAGCTGTCCCAATCTTTCTCAAATTCCTCTGCCAGAATGACATCATCTATATTGCAGATACCATTCGCTACAAG
This sequence comes from Lachnospiraceae bacterium, assembly GCA_045616585.1. Classification (GTDB taxonomy): domain Bacteria; phylum Bacillota; class Clostridia; order Lachnospirales; family Lachnospiraceae; genus RUG11977. The sequence continues at coordinate 28,538 of JAZLGZ010000026.1, read as the reverse complement.
TTCAACGACACCTATATTTATATAGTCATCCATGCGCGCGTTACAGAAAATCGGTACTTTTTTTCTGTACGCTTCTATAGACTTTATTTCCTTGTCATAGAAATCCTCGACAAGCAGTTCGTTCTCTCTTGCCAAGGCTGCATACTTTTTACGGATATTGTTATAAGCCACCGTACGTTCATCAAATACAAGTTCTTTCCCAAACAAATTAAATCGCTTCTCTGTACCTTCTGTAATTCCCATTTTCTTCTCCTTCTCATCGCATGCAATTGATTTATACATTGTTTCACATGTAATAACCGCCTTTTGCGAATTTGTGCAATATTATCCACATAAATTGTAGTACAGAGGCATCTGCCTTTGTTATGCTGGCAGCATAATTTCGGCTTTATATTGTATGAATACAGCCGTTTGATATATAATTTATTAAAAGATTTTGGGGAGTGGCGCAATGAAGACCGACAATGTATTTAAGAGTTCTGTTCAAGTTTTGCAAATACTTAAAGAAACGGATAAATCCGTTGTTGCACTTGCATTAATTGATTCAGTCGAAGGACCGGTTATTGTCAAGAAATATAAACTTGCCAATGCCGATGTTTATCATTCTCTTCAGCAATTTGTGAACTCCCATATCCCTCAAATCTACGAGATAAATGAATACGATGAGAATCTGGAAGTCGTTGAAGAATATGTCGACGGAGAAACTTTGGAGACTCTTATGTCAGCCGGTAATCTTTCGGATCTTGCAATTTACGATTACATGCTTCAATTATGTAATGTGCTCCGGCATCTGCATACGCTTACCCCACCGATTATTCATCGTGACATCAAAGCCTCAAACATCATCATTACAAGCGAAGGAACATTAAAGCTCATTGATTTTGATTCTTCTCGAATTTATAAAGAAGACAGCGAATCCGACACCGTTCTACTGGGTACAAAAGGACATGCCGCACCCGAACAGTTCGGTTTTTCACAGACCGATATCAGAAGTGATATTTATTCTTTCGGTGTTCTTTTGTCGCAGTTGGTAAAATTCATTTCCGACAAAAACACTGCAAAAGGATTGCACAAGATTGCTGCACGCTGCACTCGTTTCGATCCTGACGAGAGATACTTTGACATCGCATCTGTTCGTAAAAAAATGGTAAAAATATTCCGGCGTTCAAACAAACTCTGCAAACTTTCTTTTGCAGCCGTTTCTTTCGCTGCGATTTTGGCAATCTGTTTCACGGTTTGGAAACTTGCCTCGCCGCCTGTCGGTCACGATGCTCCGCCCCTGACATCTGAAGTTATTGTACCCGATGACATTACGCCAATAGACAGCGCCGCAGCTGACGATATACCCGAAGACAACGTTTCATCAGTTGATACCACAGAAGACATCGCACAGGAAAACGCAGGTCCGTCAGGCGATACTGCAGAAGACATCGCACAGGAAAACGCAGGTCCGACAGGCGATACCATAGAAGACACTGCACAAGAAGACATTGCATCAGAAGATTCAGATGCAGTAAATTCGGCCGGTAAAAGTATTACCGAACTCATCGAAATCAAAAGTTCCTCACACACCGACTATTATCCTCATGATACTAAAACGAGAGACCTTGTTTTTTGCACTGAGTTCCTTTGCAGTAAATTTCCCACCGAAATCACGGATATTTCTTTCTCTCCTAACTCAGGAGATGCGCCATATTATTTAACCGATTATAACCATTACCGCTTTGAGAATTCGGTTTTATATATAGGCAGGGATTATCTCGCCACTCTTCCCGCGGGCAAGTATCAGGTTCGAATAGGTTTCGCTAATGAAACCACTAACGGCCATGGAGCATTTCCGCTCTATGTATACGAAGGCGAATCTGCCCCGGAGGATCAGTCCTTCTTTTTCTTTTCCAATTTCATGTATATAGAGAATGATCTTGAGCAGCTGACATTCCCTTTGCCGCACAACTTCGAAGATAAAATTATAGGTCTTAAGAATGCGGATATTGACGTTGACCCTTCATTTTATAAGATTTACGATAGCGGTCGAAGACTTGTTATGAATGCAGAATTATTTTCGGACTGTCTGACCGCAGGCCCAATGGACTTCAACATATTATTAGAAAACAATAAATACCTGAAATTTAAAATAGCAAAAGATATGGAGTAATCATGCAAACTACCGAAAAAGATACCGATTTACTGGCAAATGAACTTGTTAAATCCAATGATATTTCCTGTTTTGTTCAGGATAATAAAGAAGCTCTCGAGCCTAAGAATATTCCCGAACTCTTATCGGAAATGATGGTGCGATACGGAAAAACAAAAAAAGAACTAATCCAGCAGGCTGACTTGGTTCCTGTTTATGCATATCAAATTTTTGACGGAAAGCGCACTGCCCCCGGGCGGGACAAGCTATTACAGTTTGCTTTTGGTTTCCCGCTTACGGTCGAAGAAACCAATCTGCTTTTACGTGCCGGAGGCTATAACAGTCTCTATGTCCGCAATAAAAAAGATGCATTCATCATGTTTGCATTAACCAAAAAATATGCCATTGCGGAAGTCAACGAATTATTAGTAAATAATGGGGAATCGCCGCTGATATAACTGTTTGAAAAATCAGGCATTTTGAAGTATTGTAGAAAGTAAGGTTCCTATACAGATATTTATACTGCTGCATATCCCCGAGCCATCAAGGCCGGAATCACCGAAGGAGGACACCATGGATTTTTGCAAGGCTAAAGATTTTGATTTCAACGCCGCTACAGCTGAAGGCTGTTACGCCTATCTCGACTGCGATGTTGTGATAATTAATAAATATGTTCCCTCGCGTCTCGAAACAGCGTCAATCTGCCTTGCTCAGGATGAGCTTCCCGGCGGAGGTATAGCAGTATATTTCGAAAAAGAGTACTTCGGAACTTTAGCAATGCGTCTTCCCGAAGACAAAACCCTCGTCCCCGATGCATTTATCAACGGCGATGCTTACTGCTACGCTGTTTCCGGTACAGGTGACGAGCCGCGATATGCACTTATAGCAGGTCCTTTCGAAAAGGGATGCAAAATCAGGCTTGACTTGCCCAAGCTTACTCATGTAGACTCCCTTGAATGCAGTGTTCCTGAGAATGAACCGATTATTGTCGAGGACGCTGTATCTGTTGGCGAAGATTCCGTACCTGCCAACGAACATTCTGTACCGGCTGTCGAGGACTCCGTACCTGCCGGCGAACATTCTGTACCGGTTGCCGAGGTCTCCGTACCTGCCGGCGATTCAGTTGAAAACTTCGCTTCAGAAAGCATCCTTACCGAAGACCAGAGCTTGCAAATTCAGATTGAAACTTCCGAAGATTGCTGCATTTTATATAATGACCAAAAATCACGTTATCTGCTCAGACTCAATTCCTATGATGACACGGTGACCTTCTCCCTCTCAGAGGGCTATGCTGTTGCCGTCGGTGATGATTCTCTTTACACCGGACTCATCACTTTCATCTTCCGAGGCGAGCAGTTCCTTGGCGAGACCTTCAAAATAGTAAATACTCGGGCAAACACTTACCGAATATTTGACTTTGTCGTTATGCAGGCTGTATCAGATGATATTTCCGTGTCGCTGACGAATGCTTATTCTCCTATTGTAGGTGCTTTTTCAGGTGAAGCCTGCTATATTATTGACAATTCAGCCAAGACAAGCAATTCGTTCGATAATCGAGTTGAAATTGGCCATACACGCGATATTTTATCTGAAGTTCGTCGCACACTCGATAATTCAAATTCTGCCTCCTCGATTGCAGAATCCGCCACTCACGGAAGCAAACATAAAGCTTCCCGTCTCGGCTTCGATGCCATAACCGGATACAAATGGGGAAAACAGGACAATTCAGAAACAACATACCTCTTCGAGCTCGAAAACGGCAATTATGAAATATCTGCGTCATTTTCAGCTCCCGGCTCATCGCTCGCAGCATGTACAGTGCCTGAGCGTGAAAGAGTTTTATTTGCCGAAACAACCACCGAAACTTCCTGCATTCCCGTGCGTATTACAAACGGTTTTCTGCAGTTAATCATCCGTGGCGGCAATGCAGATTTCACCGCACTTATCATTCGTGCCATTGACACCATCGCATCAGACAGCGGATATGTTCAAATTTATCCTGAGCCTGCTGAACTCGCAGATGAATTTGATGACGATGTCGAGCTTAATCTTCCGACATTGGAGGATTGTGAAGAAGGTGAGCTAATTCTGCCTACACTTGAGGATTGTAAAGAAGATGAGTTAATTCTACCTACACCTGAGGACTGCGAAGAAAATGAGGCAGATTTACCTAAGCTTGAAGGCAGCGAAGAGGGTGTTGACTCCCCCGTACCTGAGAACCCCGAAGAAGGCGAAATAAATATCCCCGTACTCGAGGATGATTCCGAAGATTGCACTGAAAGAAAATTATCTTTATCCACACTTGAAGACGGTAAAGTGAACGTATGTGATCTCTCAACAGCTGATGAGAATAAATTCGATAAATCCGACCATGCAGCGCTCAGTAATAGTAAGAAGGATGAATCCGGTCCCCGAATCACCGTAGTATCCTCAAACCATAGCACCGCCAAAAATCTTCCTACAGGACTTAAAAATTTGTCGCCTGCAGGCAGAAAGCATGTCAACACCACTCTGGCAGCAAAAAAGTCGAAAGATACAGCAAAGAAACTCGGTGTTGCTGCCGGTGCACTTGCCCTTGCCGGAAGCATCGTGGCGCTTTTCAAGAAAGATAATTAAAAAAACATAGAAAAGAGTAAAATCCACAGAAAAGAAGTAATCCCAATAGCTATCTTTGTGTTTCCGAGCCATCCATCGGCCAGAACGCAAAGATAGCTATTATATTTATTAAAAATCTTTGTATCTCGGTGCTAACTTCCGAGCAAACTACAAAGATTCCGGCAAATCCATCAAGCTTCTTTGTATTTCTGCGCCACCCCTAGGACAAGTCACAAAGATTCAAGCAAATCTATCAAGCTTCTTTGTATTCTCGTCCTATCTCCCGGGCAGACTACAAAGATTCCAACAAGTCTATCAAGTTTCTTTGTATTGATGCGCAATTCCCCAGAACAAATCGCAAAGATCCCGGCAAACTTATCAAGCTTCTTTGTATTCCCGCCTCAGCACAAAACCCTCATCCCGAAAAACAAGACCGAGCCTCAGCACACACAAAAAAACCCATACACCGGAAAATGAAAACTCAGCCAAAAACAATAATGCCTTGCCGGATTTATACCGGCAAGGCATTATATAATAAATACTAAATCATATACAAAAATAAAAATTCAGATGCTTTATATCAAACCTTTTTCCTTTAGTTCTGCCTCAACGTCTCCGGCAATCTTAGCGGAGCCGGCGGCGTCCTTTGAATAGTAGTCCGCTCCGATCTGCATTGCAAGGTCGTAAGTAAGTACAGCTCCACCGACCATTATTCGGCACTCAGGGCACTGCTCTTTAATAATCTGAATAGTTGTCTCCATATTGTGGACAGTGGTAGTCATAAGAGCTGACAATCCGACAAGATAAATATTGTTTTCTTTAATCGCATCAACAATCGTCTGCGCGGGAACATCTTTTCCGAGATCAATAACATTAAATCCGTAGTTTTCCAACAGCATCTTCACTATATTCTTACCGATATCGTGAATGTCGCCGTATACCGTCGCAACTATAATTGACATATGCTTGGTCGAGGATTCTTCTGAGCTCGAGGAAGCTTTAATAATATCAAAACCGCGTTTTGCAGTCTCTGCCGAACTCATAAGCTGCGGAAGAAAGATTTTTCCTTTTTCGTACAGTTCTCCGACTTTATCGAGTGCCGGAATGAATTCCTTGTTAATCAAATCAAACGCAGACATTGTCTCAAGCAGTTCATGGGTCTTCGATTCTATTGCAAGCTTGTTGCCTGCAACAATAATGTCAGTAACAGTTTTAGGTTCCCCCGATATTGTGCCTGCAGATGTCTGCCCTCCTAAAGCACCGCCTGTTGTACCTGCCGCCACACCTGTTCCGGTTGTCAAAGTGCTTCCTGCAGCCGCTGTAACAGGATTCCTGGTGGAATAGTCAATATAATTAACCGACTGCTCGTCCTCACCGCTCAATACCCTGTGAGAATAAACCGTCTGCATATATCTGGCCTTGGTAGGATCAATAATCGGAAGATTAAGTCCGTTTGCAAATGCCTCCGCAAGAAATACCGAGCTGAGCACTTCACGGTTGGGTAGACCAAAGCTTATGTTGCTGACACCCAGACAAGTGTGGAGCCCAAGCTCCATCCTTGCGCGTCTGACAGTCTCAAGTGTTTCTTTTGCTTCCTTCTGGTTCGTTGAGACCGTCATTACAAGTCCGTCAACAATCAGATTCTTACGGGGAATACCATATTCGTCAGCCTTCTTCATAATGCGGCGTGCAATCGCGATTCTGTCCTCAGCTTTCGAAGGAATACCGCTCTCATCCAGGGTCAGACATATGAGTGCTGCACCGTATTTCGCTGCAATCGGCATAACTGCTTCAATATTTTCAGCCTTACCGTTTACGGAATTAATGATTGGCTTGCCGTTATAGTGTCTTACCGCGGTTTCAAGTGCCTCGGTATCACTTGTATCAATCTGAAGCGGAAGCGGACATGCTCCCTGAAGCTCATTTATAAGCTTAACAAGTATCTCTGATTCATTAATATCTGGCAGGCCTGCATTCACATCCAGGATTTCCGCTCCGCATTCGTACTCCTGCAGTCCTTCCGCAACGAGCAAATCATAATTCTCTTCTCTTAATGCTGCCGATATTTTCTTCTTTCCGGTTGGATTGAGTCGTTCACCTACAACAGCTGTTTTATTGTTATAATCCACGATCATTCTTGCCGAACAAACCATAGCATGAGAAGTTGCTTCCGCAGGATCATTCAGTTTTGCTTCAGGATCGTTGTTCCAAAAATCAGGGCCGGGTCTGTGCACCGAATCCTCAGTCACAAAATCTTTTATGGCTTTAATAAACGAAGGATTGGTACCGCAGCAGCCACCGATAATCTGAATCTTATCATGGCCTTCTGCCCTTACTCTTTCGATAATATTACATACATCCTTCAGATACTGCTCCGGAGTAAGTGTATAAACCGTCTGCCCGTTCACGGTTGTCGGAAGGCCCGCATTCGCCTGCATAATGACAGGCACCGTTGCATATTTACATATTTCGCTTAATACATCCGATAAGTCTTCGGGGCCAAGCGAGCAGTTTACACCCACCGCATCGACTCCCAAGCCGCAGAGAGTGACCGTTGCTGCAGAAGCCAATGCACCCAGGAAGGTTCTGGCATTCTTTTCATACGATAATGTAGCTACAACAGGAAGCTCTGAATTCTCTTTTGCAGCCAGCACAGCAGCTTTTGTTTCAAGGAGGTCGGTCATTGTCTCAATGATTATCAAATCCGCGCCGGCCTCTTTTCCTGCGATCACCTGCTCTTTAAACAGTTCATACGCACTGTCAAACTCAAACTCACCTAAAGGCTTCAGCATTTTTCCCGTAGGTCCGATATCAAGCGCAACATACTTAGCGCCGGACCCGCGTGCTATATTTATTGCTGCAGTAATCATTTCTTTTACAGGCTTGCCATACTTCGCCGAATTAGCACCAAATGTATTGGTTGTAATTACATCGGATCCTGCTTCGACATATGCCCGATGAACCTTTAATATCTCATCTGCATGAGTAAGGTTCCAGTCTTCAGGCAAAGTTCCCGTCTGCATTCCGGCCGCCTGAAGCATAGTGCCCATACCGCCGTCAAACAGAATATATTTTCCTTCTGCCAGTGCTTTACGAAAATCCATCGTTTATTTTCCTTTTCTTTTATTATCCCCGGGAGAGCATCAGTAACCGCTTTGCTTTATCTGCAGTTCTTTATTGCCGCTGTCAGCAAATTACAGTTCTTCTTATCCGTTACCGTTGGGCGAATTACAGTTCATCCTTAGGCGAAGTAATCTTGCTTAAAATAACATTCAGATTTCCGTTTCTGCAGCGGATCTGATCGATAAACTCTTTCTCACTTACTTCCTTCTTCATGGTAAGATTAAAATCAAGTTCGTAAAGGCTGCCCATATTTACAGTCTTTACCTTCATAAGCTCATACTTTGAAGCATATTTTTCAAAGATGTCATCAAAAACGCCTTCATAGTCCATATTCTCGGGAATAGTGATTCTAAGGTGTTTTCCGACTCCGATTTCACCGATGCCGAGAGTAACCGCAATAACAATCACAAGACTTACAACTACGAGCAAGAGACCTGCAACTCCGAAATAGCCTCTTGCAAGAGCAATTCCTATAACGGTCGAAAGGAGAATGCTGGTAAGTTCTCTTGAGTTTGCAGGCTGCGAACGGAAGCGAATAATCGAGAATGCACCGCCTGCCGCGATACCTTCACCGATACCGATACGACCGTTTACAACCATAAATACAGCCTGAATAATAATAGGCAGAACAATAAGTGTTATTATCATATTCTTCGAATATACATTCTTGTAGCAATGAATCAGTGCTATAATAAGTCCCATTGCAAGCGCAATCGCCGATGAAATAATGAACTCCGAGCTTGTCACCGTAACAGGTGAAGCAAAATAACTGTTAAACATAAAAACTTCCTCCTAATAATTCGCTTTGGTCATTCCGGTTCTTTGCAGTGAACCGTTTTTATGGTCATTCCGGTTCTTTATAAGCGAACCGCTATTTTAAAGTCGCATATGACGAAACCGTACATTATTGCAAAATATGATTCCTTGCGGCTCTCATATACAATTCCTCGTGTTGTGTATAATAAGTTCCGTACTTTGAAAAGCTTGTCGGGAATATCTTCATATCCGACAAAAGCTGCGCCATCCACAAGGGCATGGTTCCGGGAATCTTAATCTCCATGAGAGTCATCCCTTCCGGAATAACATTCTCTCCATCCGCACCTTCCGACAATCTCAGCCTTTCATATCTGGCCCTTATATTTCTGTCGAGCGTCAGTCTGAACTCCGGCTCCTGAACTCCGGCAAACGCTCGTCTGTCATATGCCAGATAAACCGCAGGAACAACCGGATTATTCTTCAAAAACCAGTCGAGTTCTCGGATTATCTGAGTATCTGCTTCAGGATGAATTCCGTCATACAAATACTTCTCAGCTTCTTCCAAAGTCATCTCGGCCCGCCGTTTGTAGACAACACCGTCAAATTTCTTCTTAATTTCAACAAAGGCCTTATGCTCCGGCTTTTTGGGAACACCATAAGTCCTAAGTCTAAGTTTTTCTTTATACACAGGTTTCTCTATAGAAGCGCGAATCAAATCAAAATCGGGACTGTCAAAATAAATATTGCAAATCGTACATTCACCGTATTTGTCGAGTGCCATCTTCCCTTCGATTCGTTTCAGAAATTCAGCTTCCTGTTCCTGTGTCAAAAAGTACTTTTTCTCGTACCTTTTAAACACCGTCTGACTCGCCATATATCCTCCGTTACCATACAAGTCTTCTTCAGACTCACTCCGTTCATTTTATACTAACAGGTTCTCGTATAAAAGTATTTTAATGCTATTGAGTGTGTAAATTTTGTGTAAATCATGAAGATATGGTGAACTCCTACCACAAAAAGATATATTTCTGCAATAAAAAACTGCTCACCCCAAGGGATGAGCAGCCATATGTTTTGTTATTCGGTTCTTAAAAAACAAATTACTTAATAGTAATACGTCCTTCGGGTCCTGCATACTTCTCGCCGATAACACCGCCAAGACAATCCTGGATGTATTCAACAACTGCTGTGCTAAGAAGAACGCCTGTATCAAACTTAACTTCTGCTGCAGCAAAAGCGTAGTAGGTATCTCCGCCTTCTGCACAGAAATCATTTGTAATAACCGCATAAGTATCTGTTAAGCTGAATGCCTTTCCGTTTACTTCATCGATAGTAACACGGTTGATGCTTGCAGGTCCATAGTATGTTGAACCGGGATATGTTGTAGCATTAGCATCGAAATCCTTTGTTGTATCGATAGTAATCTTCATGTTGGCAATCTGAGGGAATCCGCCAACTGCATCAGTGGTACCCTTCTTTGTGATATATGTTGAAGCCTCAAGAGCCTCAAGAAGTTCAGCACCTGTAATATAAACCACAGTAACAGTATTAGTATAAGGAAGAACTGTAAGAACATCCTTCATGGTGATATCACCAACGTTGATTGCTGCACGGATACCACCACCATTGGTAACACCTACGATATGATCAGCATCAACTGTAATACCGTCCGCATTCTTCATAACCTGGTAAACCATAGCATCTGTAATGAGGTCACCGTTGTTTGTCTCCATGTTTCTGTTTCCGGGAGCTCTGTTGCCTTCAAGAGTTACCTCTGACTTAGCAAATGTAGATCCGAATAAAGTTTCAACCTTGTTGATATAAGCATTAGCCTTCTTGATAACCTTCTTTGCATACTGCTTTCCGTTGCAAGCTACAAGGAAACGGCTCTCGATTGCCTTTGTTTCGTCATCAATGATAACAACACCGATATTTTCAAACGCTGTACCGGTTGACTGAACGGGCTCGCCGTTTGCACCCTCGGTCATAACTGTGTGTGAATGTCCGTCGATGATAAGATCAATACCCTTTGTATTGTTGTAAACATCCAAAGAAGTGTTGGGAGCAGACTCTGCATCTACACCAAGGTGAGCGATACAAACAACCACATCTGTATCTGCAAGAGCATCAACCTGAGCCTGTGCACACTTGTAAAGGTCCTTCTCAGCAAGGAAAGTAAGGCCCTTGATAAGAGCGGGATTTGCCTTTGTCTGAGACTCGGGTGAGTTAAGACCGAAGAAACCAACCTTAACACCTGACTTTGTTGTATAGGTATCGTTAGCCTTGAATATAGGCTTTCCGTCTTCACCTAAGATGTTTGCACAAAGAAAATCAAACTTTGCCTTCTTAGCAACACTTACTAAATTAGCATAGCCGTAATCGAACTCGTGGTTACCGACTGTTGAGTAGGTATATCCGACTGCGTTCATCATCTTAACTGCGCTGAGTCCCTTGTAATTGCTTACATATGTGCTTCCCTGTGAGAAGTCACCTGCGTCAACCACGATAACCTCAGCACCTGCTTTGGTGTACTGGTCCTTAAGGTCCTTCATGTAAGCATACTTTTCTACTGCTCCATGAACGTCATTGCTGTGAAGAATGACTGTCTTGCCTGTGTAATCGCCGTTTACACTAACGCTTGCAGAAGCAAGGCTTCCGGGAACAAGCATGGTGAGTACCAAAGCGATAGCACAAAGTTTAGCTAATAACTTTTTCATAAAACCCTCCACGGTAAATATTTCATCCCTTATGGAATGCTAGGTTTACTATATCATAGAATCCCCTTAAACTCAATACACTTTCTTGCTCACATCAGACAAAAGAACAGGCCTGCAGCAGCGCCGCAGGCCTGAAAAAACTTTATCTCTGTCCCTTGTCGTAGGGGATACCCTCTGCCTTGGGAGCACGTGACTTCTTAGATGTAAGAATAAGAACAATCATTGTAACGATGTAAGGAAGCATCAGATAAATGTATTCCTTTGACTTTACGTTCGAGAAGCTCGGAAGGAAAGGAATGCTGTCGCTGTACGATCCGATAATCTTGAACAAAGCAAAGAACAAGGATGCACCGAGGATGCTGAAAGGCTTCCAGTTACCGAAGATCATAACCGCCAAAGCAAGGAAACCGTAACCGGCAACGCTTGACTGGAATCCCGATCCTGCTGCAACAGTAAAGGCAAATCCACCGATACCGCCGAGAACACCGGAAATAACAACTCCGAAGTAACGCATCCTGTAAACATTGATACCTACAGAATCCGCAGCCTGAGGATGCTCACCGCAGGCACGAAGTCTGAGACCGAATCTGGTCTTGTAAAGAAGAACATACGTAACTATAAACAATACAACCGCAAGAGGGGTAGTGATATAGAAGCTCTTGAATACCAAATTCTGGAAGAAAGTATCAGCCTTTTCGATTCCGAAATTGTCCTGTGTAATTCTTACCCAGCTGGGAATATTGATAGTTGTCTGGCCCTGTCCCTGAACAGCCCATGAAAGAACGATTGCAAAAGCAGGAGCAAACATATTAAGCGCCGTACCGCCGATAGTCTGATCAGCCTTAAGGTTGATTGATGCAAATGCAAGAAGCAATGAATAAATCGCTCCTGCAACAGCAGCAATAAGCACTGCCAGAAATACAACCAGCTGAGGATGATTTTCAATCAGCGATGCAATTCCCGCATTCGGATGCTCGGCGTTATATGCCATGTTGTTGAATGTCGAAAGCATAAGACAGCTGCAAAGAGCTCCGACAATCATAATTCCTTCAAGAGCGATATTGATGATACCGCTTCGTTCAGAGAACATTCCTCCAAGAGCTACCAGCAAAAGCGGAACAGCAAACAGAATGGTTGCTCCGATAACATCAGCAAGAATATTAGCCCAATTCATTACTGCTCGCCTCCTTCCTGATTCTCTGCAGCTTCGTCGTCCGGTCCGGGTTCACTGTTCGGTTCGGTTTGGCATTCCGCTTCGGCCGCATCGGCTCCGGCAGTCTCCGCGCCGCCTTCATCTGCATCGGCGGAAGCAGCTTCCGCTTTGGCATCAGATGAATCTGCATTAACATTACCCGAATCTGTCTTGATAACCTTTGCGAGAAGGGTCTTAACAAGGAGTGAGAACGCACTCAGGTAGATAATAACCGCAATAATAATATCGATAATTTCCTTTGTGTAGTCGGGCTGCATAGCCTCGCCGCCAACCTGTATGTAGGAAATAAAAAGTGCACTGAAAATAATACCGATAGGATTCGATGCTCCGAGCAGTGCAACGGGAATACCGTTGAAGCCCATAGGAAGCAGCGACTTCACAATATTGAACTGTGCAGTACCACTGAGGTAATATATACCGCCGCCGATACCGGCCAGAGCGCCCGAGATAACCATTGAAAGAACAATGTTTCTCTTTGCGTTGATTCCGGCATAAATACTTGCATCCTTGTTAAAACCGCAGGCCTTAAGCTCGTAGCCGAAGGTTGTTTTTTCAAGAACGATGAAAATAATGATTGCTATGATGATTACAAGGAATATCGAAATATTCATGTAATTCGAATTTAAAAGTTTATCAAGACCTGCCTTGGGAATAATAGCCGTCTTATTCGCTGTTGCAAGCTTTCCGGTTCTGTCCTTAACTGCCTCTTTCCATGCATTTGCAAGCATCTTGGGCATGTTGTTGAGGCTTAAGTTTACCATAAACAAACCGATCCAGTTGAACATGATGGCCGTAATAACTTCGTTTACATTAAACAAAGCCTTGCAGATTCCGGGGAAGAAGCCCCAGATTGCTCCGCCGATCATGGCTGCAAGCATACAAACATACCAGGGCATCTGGAACTGAATACCGCAAACCAGAGCACAGAAGGCTCCGACTGTATACTGTCCCGAAGCACCGATATTGAACAGACCTGTCTTAAACGCAAATCCAACCGAAAGACCGGTCATGATAAGCGGCGCAGCCTGATAAAGAACTTTTGCAAACTTATCGAGCTTTGAAACACCGGCAGTAAGCATATTAACAAGTCCGCCGGCTGCGCTCGAAGGTTTAATCGCTACAAGAAGGATGAAACCAAAAATAATACCCGCGAGAATGGCAATAACAGAGGCAAGAACACTGATAAAGCCTTTGCTCTTAAAGATGTTCTTCTTCATATTAAGCCTCCTCCTTCTTCATTCCTTCAGCAGAACCCTGCTTCTTTGCTCCGGCCATGTAAAGTCCGAGTTCCTGAACTGTAACTGTCTTAGGATCGAACTCTCCTACGATTTCACCCTCATACATAACCAGAATTCTGTCGCTGACATTCATAACCTCGTCAAGTTCGAGTGATACAAGAAGAACACCCTTGCCCGCATCACGTTCCTTAACAAGCTGTTTGTGGATATATTCGATAGCTCCGACATCAAGACCACGTGTCGGCTGTACGGCTACAAGGAATTTGTGGTCCTTGCTGATCTCGCGTGCGATAATGGCCTTCTGCTGATTACCGCCCGACATACTTCTTGCAGTTGTCACAGGTCCCTGTCCGCTTCGAACGTCAAATGCACCGATAAGCTTCTCGGCATATTTTCTGACTGCACCCTTCTTGATAAAGCCCTTGTTCTGATATTCAGGCATCCAGTACTCCTGAAGAACCAGGTTCTCTTCGAGGGAGTAATCAAGAACGAGTCCGTGCTTATGTCTGTCCTCGGGGATATGACTCATTCCCTCCTTGCTTCTTTCTCGGATGGGACTGGCACTTATATCCTTTCCGCAGAGCTTTACGGTTCCGGCAGAAATCTTCGTAAGTCCCGTAATACCCTGAACGAACTCTGTCTGTCCGTTTCCTTCGATTCCGGCAAGACATACAATCTCACCTGCGCGAACCTTGAGAGAAACATCACTGATAGCGTTTTTCTTGTGAACCTTTGAAGGCACCGTAAGACCGTTTGTTTCAAAAATAACTTCTCCGGGCTTGCTGTCCTCCTTGTCAACCTTGAAATTGACGTTACGTCCTACCATCAGTCTTGAAAGTTCTTCCTTACTGGTAGTCGCAACATCTACAGTGCCCATGTACTTACCTTTTCTAAGGATTGTACAACGATCGGCAACTGCCTTGATTTCGTTTAACTTATGTGTGATAAACAGAATTGACTTACCCTCTTTTTTGAAGTAACGCATGATTTCCATGAGCTCATCAATTTCCTGAGGAGTAAGAACCGCGGTAGGCTCGTCAAAAATGAGAATCTCATTGTCACGGTAGAGCATCTTCAGAATCTCTACACGCTGCTGCATACCTACGGATATATCTTCGATTAAAGCATCAGGATCAACCTTGAGGCCATATTTTTCACTTAAACCGATTACCTTTTCTCTTGCTTCCGCAGTAGAAAGGAATCCCATCTTTCCGGGTTCGACACCCAGAATAATATTCTCGAGTACGGTAAAACATTCTACCAGCTTAAAGTGCTGATGAACCATACCAATGTGTAAAGCATTGGCATCATTGGGGTCGTTGATTTTAACGACTTCCCCATTCTTTTTGATACAGCCTTCTTCGGGCTGATATAAACCGAATAATACACTCATGAGCGTCGATTTACCCGCACCGTTTTCTCCGAGCAGCGCGTGAACCTCGCCTTTTTTCAACTGTAATGTAATGTTGTCATTTGCAATAATTCCGGGGAATTTTTTGGTAATATTCAACATTTCAATGACAAATTCGCTCATACCCCTTACCTCACTTAAAAAAAATAGAGGATGCTGCAAAAGCAAGCATTGCAACATCCTCTGAAATTTAGTTTAAAAATTGTTCAGATTATTCCTGGTAATCAACTGCGATAGCAACTGCAGGAGCAGCATCTGTTGAGTTAGAAATAGCAACTGAGCCATTCTTTACAGCCTCAAATAATGTCTTGTACTCGTCTACAGTGTACTTTGAAAGTCTCCAAGAATCAGCTGCTGTAGGAAGGCCTACACAACCGTCTGCTGCACCGAGAACTGCTGTCTTTCCGCCAAGATCTGCAGGCCATGTGCCGCCGTTCTTGTAAAGATCTGCAAGTGCAAGCTGAACTGACTGTGAAAGTTCCTTCATAGCTGAAGTAATGATTGTAGCTGACTCTGCAGACTGGTCAACGTCAACACCGATAACCTTCTTGCCTGCTGCCTCAGCTGCTGCTGTAGCTGAAAGGTAGATACCGCCGCCGCAAGAGAATACAACCTCTGTGCCGTCTGTGTACCAACCTGCCATCTTTGTCTTGATATCATCGCTGGGAGCGAATGAACCACAGTACCAGTACTTCATAGAGATGTCAGCTGCGTTGCCAAGCTTAGCAGCTGCATCGTTAGCACCCTGAACGAATCCGTAACCGTAACGGATAACTGCGGGAACTGCCATACCACCTAAGAAACCGAGCTTTGTGTAGCCATCCATAACTGCTGCATAACCTGCAAGGTAGCCGGCCTGCTCTTCCTTGTAAAGGATGTTATGTGTATTGGCTGCTGTCTTGTACTCAGCGTAATCTGCTGAATGAGGCTCGCCATCAAGGAGAAGGAAGTTAACTGCGGGGTAGCTGTCCTGTACCTCGAAGATAGCATCCTCGAAAAGGTAACCGGGACATACAACAACCTTAGCACCCTTCTCGATAGCTGTCTTAATTGTCTCAACACGTGCTTCAGTTGAATCCTCCGAAGGACGGAAGTAGTTGTATGATACGCCATTAGCCTCAGCGTAAGCCTTTACGCCTTCCCAAGCACCCTGGTTGAATGACTTATCATCGATGTTTCCAACGTCTGTTACAAGTGCAATCTCATTGCCCTCAGCCTTAGCTGTTGTATCAGTTCCGGCGGGAGTCTGAGCTGTAGTCTGCTGATCATCAGCGGGCTTCTCTTCTTCCTTCTTGCCGCATGCGCAAAGTGAAAGAACTAAGCAAAGGACAAGAACGAGTGATAAAACTTTTTTCATAACTGTTTTCCTCCTAAAAAATCTACTGATTTGTGTCATGTACACAAATCACATTCTACATCTAACGAGTATAACATTATTTTTTCCCAAATACAAGAAAATATTAAGCTCACGGCATTATTTTCCGAGGTCCGAGGGTCCGAATCCCATGGGAAGCATTTCCTCAAGAGTATAAACTATGTAGTCCTCTTCATTTTTTGCCAGGATGATAATAAATTCCCTCGGATTGCAAAACTCCATCATTACCTGACGGCATACGCCGCAGGGTGCGCAAAAGTCAGCAATCGTATAATTTGCACCGCCCACAATCGCAATGGCATCAAACGTTCTGGAGCCTTCGCTTACGGCTTTGGCAAACGCTGTTCTTTCGGCACAGATGGTGGGAGTATATGATGCACTCTCGATATTGCATCCGCCCCATGCTTTTCCGTTTTTATCAAGAAGTGCGGCACCTACATTCCAATTCGAATAAGGTGCATAAGAGCTCTTCTGCATTCTGATGGCCTCGGCAATCAGTTTTGCACATTGCTCATGCTCCATTCCGCTGACATTTTTTACTTCTGCATTATACTGTTCCATAATACCTCCGTCCCGCTTCCGTTAAAGCAGCAAACACCCCGATGATTGATTAATATGAGCCGCCCTCTGCTTTAGTTCCGTTTTCTTCCGCTTTTGCAATCTTAACAAGTCTTGATGTTCCGAGTCTTGATGCGCCGAGTTCCATAAACTTATCGGCATCATCAAACGATGAAATTCCGCCGGCTGCTTTCATCTTAACATCGGGTCCGATATTCTTTGCAAAAAGCGCGATATCTTCGAATGTTGCTCCGGCCTTAGAGAAGCCTGTCGAGGTCTTGATAAAGTCGGCACCTGCAGCGGTTACGCGCTTGCACATCTCAACCTTTTCCTCATCAGTAAGGAGACATGTCTCAATGATAACCTTAAGAATCTTTGCTCCGCACGCAGCCTTCAGTACTTTGATTTCATTCTCGATCTCATCGAACTTCTTGTCCTTTGCCCATCCGATATTGATAACCATATCGATTTCGTCGGCTCCGTTTGCGATTGCATCCCTGGTCTCAAATTCCTTAACTGCGGTAGTATTGTAACCATTGGGGAATCCGATAACCGTACAAACCGCCATCTTATCTCCCAGGTAGTCCTTTGCCTGCTTCACGTATGAAGGCGGAATACATACGGATGCTGTCCGGTACTTTACCGCATCGTCGCATATAACTTTGATTTCCTCCCATGTTGCTGTCTGAGCAAGCAGTGTATGATCTACTGCCGCAAAAATCTTACTTCTCTCCATTGTCATTTTCCTCTCTTTCTGAATTCAATTTCTTTTCAACAATATCGAATACCCACTCAATTAACAGTGTTGCAATCATATAGAGAATTGCAGCAAAGAAAATCGAGAAGAACGGATACATGGTTCTGTGTCCGATGCCGTACATAACTTCGGTCAGATCGTTTACGGTAATATATCCCGCAATCGCGGTCCACTGCATAATATGAACGGCAAGTCTCTTTAAATCGAATACCGAATCTTCCAGCGCCTGAGGAAGCACCGTCGAATAATAGACATTCTGAAGCTTGTCCTGAATTCTTTTTGAAAGTTCGGCCTGCTTTTTCTTTACCGAACGAGCCACGATCTCGCTTAAATGTCCGGCTCCCCAGAAGCCGATTGCAATGCCCGCAACAATCTTGGCATTAAGTTTTCCGCCGCCGAATATGCAGTAGTAGAAAAGCCAAAGGGTAAGCACCGCGGGAACGCTTCTGAAGATGAAGCATAACGCACGTCCGATTTTCGACACCACTTTTTTCTCATAGCACATAAGATAGCTGACCGCTCCGCCGATTATTGCCGCAACAATCCATGCAGTCACGGTAACCAGAAATGTCACCAGAATTCCCTTTGCGACCAGATAGTATGCTCCGCCGGAAATGAGATTGTTGTATACGGCATTAAATACGTTGGTTACTATTTTCATTTCCCAATTTCCTTTCACTTCAGATACAGGAAGCAATAATCCTGCATGTTATAATAACTGATAGTCATAAGCCATGAACTGCTGCCTTCGGTTGTAATCTTTCCGGCACCGTAAGCAAATATTATATCGACTTTTCCCGACATAAGCGCCGTAAAAGCGGTTTCGTTGTCAAGCACCACAAACTCCACACTGCTTTGAAGCAGCTGTCCGATTTCATCCATAAGTGCCACGCAGAATCCGTATGGCTTGCCGTTCGCGTCTATCATTTCAAGCGGCGGAACCGCTCCGGTTACTCCTACCTTCAAAGGTTTCGTCGCCGAGTAATATTTTTTATGCACGCTGTCGTTGATGACCATATCTTTCTCGGTCAGTTTCTCAGCCTGAGCGGCATTTTCGATATACTTCCCGCAAAGTTCGTCAAGCGTGCCGCTTTTTTCGATGACGCTCAGAGCATAGTTAAGCAGCTTTATCAGTTTCTCTCCGCGCTCGCCGTTCTTTACCGCCATTCCGAAGCCGAATCTGGGTTCCTTTGTGTTCTGAATTGCAGCCATGTCCGAGTTGTCGAGCATTGCCAGATCGTCATTCGTTTTAAGAAGATATTCGGCTGTAACATCAGTAGTCCAAATAACATCGCTTTTTCCTGACCTGAGCGCGTAAAGGCACTCGTCGATATTGGCATAGCTGTTATAGCGCCCGGGTTTTCTGCCGGTCATACTCTCGAAAAAGATTGATGCGCTGTTGTCCGGCATTCTTCCGGTCACTCCGGCAAGCCTTGCCCCTTTAAGGTCATCCGCGGTCGAAATCTTTCCGCCGGCAGCTCTTTTGTTTCCAAGTCCGAGGCAGGCGCACAATAGCAGTACAATAAAGCATGCCAGGACAGTAAACCATTTATCCTTTAATTTCATCATTCGATTGTTACTCCTATTATCTTTTCACTTCTTGTTGCCATCACTATTCTGTTTCCGAATATTACGGGTGTCGCCTCAATTCCCGAACCGAAGTTCAGTTTGTCGACTATCGCGCCGGTTTCGGCATTTACAAGGAGCAGATTACCGTCCTGACAGCCCTGAATTATATAGGCCTTACCTGACTTGGCATAAGTAAGTACAGTCGAACTCCAGGAATACATATCAAGTTCCGTTCTCCATACTTCATTGCCGGTTCGCTTGTCAAGAGCAACAAGATATCCCGATTCAATGGCCGGAGTTTTCGAAACCGAATAAATAATATAATCTGAAATCACGCCCTCTCCCGGCGCACCTGTAGACAATACCCCTCCGGCATAACCTTTTACGGTATGAACCTCATAGGGCTTTTTCCAAACAATTTCTCCCGTAACGGCATTGAGCTTATAAATTGCTGCTTCGCCCATACTGTGAGCATTGTAGTTATACTTAAGCGTCGTTGCAACGTAAACGAAGTGTCCCGTATCATCGATTTCGAATACAGGCGATGAATTTATATCCTCGTTAAGTTCCTGTACCCAAACCATCTTCATGGCATTAAGGTCGAGACAGTAGAAAGTTCCCGCATTATCTCCTATATAAAGATATCCGCCCCAGACAACTCCGCTGCATTCACTTCCCCAAAGGTACTTTCCTTCACCGTATTTGCCGTCGATGGTAAATGAATACTTTACAAAATCAGAAGGAGCGATGCTTAATTCGCCCTCGGCTTTATTGTAGGAAGTGTTCAGTGTCATTGTATAAATAACACCGTTCTCGCCGGGCTGAATAAGTGTATCGCTCACAGGGTCGATAATCGGAGACGAGTCATATGCATGCCAGGTTCTCGGAGCAAAATCATCGTTATATCCGCCTTCATACAGAAGCGTTCCGTCAATAAGACTGTAAATATAAAATCTCTGACATACATTCTCACCGAACTGTCCGGTCTGCGCATCGCCCGAACCGCAAATAAGCAGCGGCGTTCCGTTCGGATAAAGAGATGCCGTTCCCTTAAATGTCATGCCGACATAAATCGCAGGTCTGGTTTCTTTTCCGGTTTCAAGGTCAAGGAAATGAATCTGACCATCCATTCCCGGATAAATGACCTCGACAAGATTTTCTTTTTTCTTTGCCGAGTCGTACAGATTCATGGTCTGTTTAACGTCGTTATCCCAGCTGACAACAATCGGCTGTCCGGTCCATCCGTTTCCGGACCAGTAGTCTACGCCGTTTGACTTAAGCACTTTACCGGTTGAGTACGTCCAGTAATCCCTTGAGAATTTTTCCTTTTCAACCGTAGGCTTTCCTACGCTTGTCTTGCTTCTGGCATAATTTCCTCTGAAGGTCAGCATGCCGTTTATACCCGAAAGCCCGGTAATATATTTTTCGGAAAAGTCTATTTTCTTCGCACGGCTGTAAGTTTCTGCCGCTTTACCGTCGACTTCGATTTTCTCAATGATTGAATGTTTTTGCGGATCGGTATTGTCCGTGCAAAACGCAACCGTTCTGTCCGCATCGGCCTCATTTTCCTTGTGATACTCTGCCTCAAGACTTCCGGCAGTATTATGTCTGTAATTGTAGAAATACTTGGGATTACCCACCTTTACCAGAAGCTTAAAACCCTTAAAGGCAAGCAAAAGGCCCACCAAAAGAACCGCCGCAATTATCAGTTTATTTCTGTATTTTTTAACGAATTCCAAAAATTTCATTTATTCCTCTTTGTATATCAAATGCTTAATTATTCGAACGTGTTTTGCTTCGTCAGTCCCTGCAGCCCGCAAATCAGAACAATTTCGACAGATCGTTTACATGAGAAATTCCGATAAGCTTGATTCTGTCTGTTTTGATTGCACGTGCATTGACAGCGGGAAGTATACAGGTTTCGTAGCCTAAATTTACCGCTTCGTTGACCCTTGCCTCTGCCTGCGACACACCTCGTATTTCTCCTGTCAGTCCGACTTCACCGAAAACAATGGAGTTTTCCGGAAGCGGCCTCGACTTGTAGCTTGAAAGAACAGCAAGCACTATGGCCAAATCGAGTGCGGGCTCGGCGACCTTCATACCACCTGCGACATTTACATATGCATCGCAAAATCCGAGCTGAATTCCGAGCCTCTTTTCAAGAACCGCCATCAAAAGATTTACTCGGTTCGTGTCCGTTCCGGCCGCGGTTCTTCTGGGCATATTGAAATTGGTTTTGCATACAAGTGCCTGAACCTCAAGCAGAATCGGTCTCGTGCCTTCAAGAGATGCCGCAATAACAGATCCCGGTTCACCGACGGGATGACCCTGAAGCATATATTCCGAAGGATTTCTCACTTCCCTCAAACCGTCCTGTCTCATTTCAAATACTCCGACTTCATTGGTGGATCCGAATCGATTCTTCACTGCACGAAGGACTCGATACGAGGATGAATTGTCACCCTCAAAATAGAGTACGGTATCGACCATATGCTCAAGCACTCTCGGACCGGCAACAACACCTTCTTTGGTAACATGTCCGACAATAAATATCGTGATTCCGAGGCTTTTTCCGATTCGAAGCAATGCCCCTGTTGTCTCACGAACCTGACTGACGCTTCCCGGTGAAGCGGAAATATCTTCTCTGAACATAGTCTGAATAGAGTCGATAACAACAACGTCCGGTTTCATATCTTCTATCACTTCTTCGATACTGTCAAGACTTGTTTCGGTAAGAAGATGAAAATCTTTTGCAAAATTTCCTATCCTGTCGGCACGCATTTTAATCTGCCTTAATGACTCCTCGCCCGAAATATACAGAACCTTTTGGTCCTTATTTGCAAGAATCTTACAAACCTGAAGCAGTAACGTCGATTTACCGATTCCCGGATCTCCGCCGACCAGTACAAGGGAAGCCTTTACTATACCTCCGCCCAAAACTCTGTCAAATTCCCCCAGATCCGTCTTGGTTCTGGCTTCCTCATGCATATCTATTTTTGATAAAACCACGGGCTCGCTTTTCTTTCCCGTTCTGTTAGCCAATTTATTGCCAGCCGCACTTTTTGGTGCGGCTGGTTCTTCAACAAAAGAATCCCAAGCCTTACATGCCGGACACTGTCCGAGCCACTTCGGGCTTTCGTTTCCGCATTCCTTGCAGAAAAAAACTGTTTTTGCTTTTGCCATATACTTAAATTTCCTTTTATTGTGTCCCTTATTTCCTCAAATAAGTCTCACCTAATACTATACTTTATTTTCAATCTGTTTACAATCTCACAGTCATTCTTTAGACAAGTAAACGCTTCGTCTTCCGGCGACCAACCAAAAATAAACCTCCCGGAAACCCTGAAAGGGTTCCCGAGAGGTTTATGTAAAAAACAATCAAAAACAACAGAAGCGAAAATGCCAAGGAGCATCCTCGCATTTTCACATTCACCGGATATCATCCAACACCGAAGCATTAATGCCTGTTACCTTTTTTATGATTGCATGTTCATAGCTGACCGGAGCATATGTGAAAACATCCGTCCCACTTGTGAAAGCAAACGTCACAGAATCGTCCTCGAACCGATAGAAGGTTGTCGCAGTCAGTTCGCCTCCGGATTCATAAGCAGTCAAATACAGGTGCGAATCATCTTCAGGAAGAATAACCAGCCCGACATGACTTGTCAGCGGTGCAAAAGAATATTGATTCGCGACACATAATACGCCATTAACATATATGTAAACACCGGTAACATAGTCACCCTGCGCCATATGCGGATTTGAAAGGCTCCACTCCGAATGCCAGGGTTCTCCGCAATAAGCGACAAAGATATTCTCGTTGCTGCCATCACCATCTGCGTCGAAACAATAGCCCTTCCAGGTCTCCAGCGCCTGATTTTCCGCACAAATATAGGAACACTCCCCCAAATGACTTACATACTCATCAAGCTGTTCCGGACGAAAAAGAATCGCCATCATAAGCATAATATCAATTGCCCTGTCACCAAACGTAAATTCAGCAAGGCAATCCCCATTCACGTCAGTAATGCAAAGTGAATGTGCAGAAATTAACAGTATTCGTTCTTCTCCGCTTTTTCCTGAATCATAAACCCTAAACTGCTCCGCAGGAGGAGATTCAAGAAAATCCACTCTTATATAATCAAGTCTTTGCAGATGTTCATTCAGCATATAATTGCCCTGAGGCACGCAGGTACCGCAGATAATATGTCCGTCTTCACAAATATATTCATATCTGTCTCCGACCTTTACCGATTCAAGTCCAAAATATTCCTGAATGCCACTAAATGTAATATCATCGCCATACAGTTCATTTCCCAACTGCTCATCACCGGCATCTACATCGGCCTGTTCAAAAAACGAATCATTCACCTTTTCAAAAGTATGATTTTGAACATCCATGGAATATGACTCACCTTCATTCATCTCTATCGAGTCATATTCCGTGGCATTTTCCTGCTTGCCGCACGATACGCAGAATATCAGAAAAAGCAATATACCCAATACCAAAACCTTCCAAATAGCCTTACACATATGTTTTCCTCCCTTCTGTCAGTTCTACTAATAATAACGAAATAGACTATTCAAAGGTGGACACATATTAATTATTTTTTCTGTTTTTGTTATTTAACAAGCCTGACTGTCTTCAATTATAACAGCACTAATAATTGCAGACGTTCGCAGCAATTGATATCAAGTCTTTTTCCGGCATATTGCCGCTGATTGTATAAGAAACATTCCCTTTATCCCATACAATTGTACACAAATCAGCTTTTAAACATATCATATATTCAGTTCCATCAATAGCTTCAACTCGTATTTCCGCATCTTCAGTATCAAGAATCTCAACGCCTGCCGATTCCGAAGAATACATTTCAGCACACAAACTGAATATTATATCTCCCTTTTCATATTGATATATATTTGAGTTTGTAGTCTTGAACTCATAGATTTTTTCAAATCCGTCCGGAATATACTCAGGAGAAACATTCAATTCAGTTGATGAAGACTCATCATATACCGATGTTCTCCTAAACTCTGTTAAATCTCGCAATATTGTTTTAACCGTATTTATCAATTTCTCTCTATAGGCTTCAACCGATAACGTCACTCCAAGAATACTGAAAAGAATAACCGCCATAGCGACCGCTATTTTCTTTGCAACCTTATGACTAAACCAAAATCTTTCTTTTTTACGCTGCTCACTTATTATTTTCTCCATTTTTTTGCAGAAGGTTTGAGAAAAAATATGTTGTTCGGATTTATTAAAACCAGTTTCCACTTCATCAATCCATGCTTCACAATACAGCTTCGTTCCTGAACTCAATGCTTCTTCCGATAGTTTCATGACTGTGCCTCCTCAACCAGTAATTCAAGTTTCTTCTTTGCTCTATACACCGATTTGCGTACATTCACTTCCGTCATATGCAAAACATCAGCCGTTTCCTTCTCGCTAAACCCAATATAGTATCTTAAAATCAGTAAATCGCGATTCTTTTGAGAAAGTTTGCCGAGACAATTTTTTATTAGTTCGGCGCTGATTGTTTGTTCAGCAAAATCCTCTGTACCAATCACATTCCCAACTTCTGCATCATCAATAGAAACCATACTATACCTTTTCCTTTTTCGATACTTGTCAATTGCCAAATTCCTGGTAATCAAATATACCAGTCCTCTTGTCTTCTTTGAAAACGGATCATCTATAGTATCAATAATATTTATTATTCTTATGAAAGCATCATGAACCACGTCTTCTGCATCTGCTTCATTAAACAAAATAGAATTTGTAATATAATACAGCTTCTCTTTGTACTCAATATAAATTTTTTCAAACTTATTTCGATCCTCAGCAGAATCGATCATCATAAGTAACGATAACATTTTTCCTTCCCACCCTTGTCAAAAGGGCATCCGGAATTCAATCGGATGCCCATAAAATACGATATGAATTTACTTCAGTGTAGCATACATAACAGCCTTTATGGTATGCATACGATTTTCTGCCTCATCAAAGACGATAGACTGAGGTGATTCAAATACTTCATCGGTAACTTCCATGCAGTCGATACCAAACTTTTCGTAAATTTCCTTGCCAACCTCTGTCTTAAGATCATGGAAAGCAGGTAAGCAGTGCATAAAGCGGCACTGAGGTCCTGCATTATCCATAAGTGCCTTTGTTACGCGATAAGGACTGAGTTCACTGATACGCTCACTCCAAACCTCATCAGGCTCACCCATAGATACCCATACATCGGTATAAATAACATGAGCGCCCTTTGTTGCTTCCATCGGATCGCTGATAAACTCAAGAGTCGCACCGGTCTGAGCTGCGATTTCGCGGCACTCTGCAATCAGCTCAGCATTAGGGAAATATTTCTCGGTGGTACAAGCAACAAAATGCATACCCATCTTTGCACAGCCGACCATAAGTGAATTGCCCATGTTGTAGCGGGCATCTCCCATGTAAACAAACTTCTTGCCCTGAAGCTCTCCGAAGTGCTCCTTCATAGTAAGGAAGTCTGCAAGAATCTGTGTGGGATGATATTCATTGGTCAGTCCGTTCCATACCGGAATGCCCGAATATTTTGCTAAATCCTCAACTATCTCCTGACCGTAGCCGCGGTATTCGATACCGTCAAACATACGTCCCAGTACTCTCGCTGTATCGGCGATAGACTCCTTTTTACCAATCTGTGAACTTTTAGGATCCAGATATACGGGATGAAGTCCGAGGTCAGCCGCAGCTACCTCAAAAGAACATCTTGTACGTGTACTGGTCTTTTCAAAAATCAGTGCAATGCTCTTGCCATCTGAAATCTTGTGACTGATGCCTGCTTTACGCTTTGCCTTTAAATCTGCAGCAAGATCAATAAGATAATTTATCTCTTCAGGGGTAAAATCAAGAAGCTTTAAAAAACTTTTTCCTTTTAACGATACCATATTCTCTCTCCGTTCGTAATACTATGCATATATCTCCAAATATCAATTCCTGTAAAAACAGAAATCATTCAATTCCTGTCCGGCAAATAATTTTTGATTCATACAATTTACAGAACCTTAGCCAAAAAGCTCTGAAGTCTGTCGCACTTGGGGTGATTGAAAATCTCATCAGGAGTGCCCTCTTCCATAATGTAGCCTTCATCAAGGAACAGAACTCTGTTTGACACCTCACGTGCAAAGCCCATCTCATGAGTAACAACGACCATAGTCATGCCTTCCGACGCAAGCTCCTTCATTACCTCAAGTACTTCGCCGACCATCTCGGGGTCAAGAGCCGAGGTAGGCTCATCAAAAAGCATAACATCAGGCTCCATACAAAGAGCTCGCACAATGGCAACTCGCTGCTTTTGTCCGCCCGAAAGAGTGCTCGGATAAACCGAAGCCTTTTCCTTCAAACCTACGCGGTCGAGGAGTTCAAGCGCTTTGGCTTCAGCTTCTTCTTTCGGAAGCTTTTTAAGCATAATGGGTGCACAGGTAAGATTCTCAAGTACACTCATATGAGGGAAAAGATTAAACTGCTGGAATACCATTCCCATCTTCTGTCTGTGCGCATTAAGGTCAATCTTCTTGTCCATAAGATTATCGCCTTCAAAAATAATCTCGCCCGAAGTAGGAATCTCCAACATATTAAGGCAGCGAAGGAAAGTCGACTTTCCTGAACCCGAGGGGCCGATGACACTGATAACGTCACCCTTCTCTATCTCAACAGTCATACCCTTAAGAACCTCAAGGTCCTCAAAACTTTTATGAAGATTTTTAACGCTTATCATTCTTTGCAAGCCTCCTCTCCATACGTTTTAACAGATATGTGAGGCCGAGAACCAGAATAAGATATACAAGTGCTATAGCCACGAGAGGGTTTACGGCATCGTATGTATTGTTTCTTACAAGGTTTCCGGCACGTGTCAGATCCACTACCGCAACGTAGCCCGCAACAGAGGTCTCTTTCAAAAGGGCAATAAGCTCATTTCCTATCGCAGGAAGAATGTATCTGATTGCCTGAGGCAAAATAATTTTCCCGGTGCACTGAATCTTCGACATGCCGAGGCTTCGGCCCGCCTCCATCTGTCCTTTATCGACAGAGTTGATTCCTCCGCGGAAGAGCTCTGCCATATAAGCACTCGAATTAATACCGAAGGTTACAATCGCAACAACGACTCCGTTTGAAACGGACTTCATAATGATGTAATAGAATACCAGCAAAAGTACAACTACGGGGATACCTCTGATGATATTTACATATGCATCAATGATTTTTACGATTGGTTTCATCTTAGGCACATCATCACCTATATACTTCACAACCGCAATAAGCGATCCGAGAACTATACTGATGGCAAGTGCGCCGAGTGTAATAATAATTGTGTTCTTAAAGCCGTCTAGCATCAGAGTATAATACCCTGATGCTATAAAGGTCTCGTTCAGTTTAGCTAACCATGCTGACACGATATTTTCTCCTATCCTGTTGTTTAGCCTTCAAATGATCAAGGCTTTGTATAAGGTGCATCATACTTCTTAAAGATATCCGCAACCGTTCCGTCAGCAACTAGCTTGTTTAATACTCCGTTGATCTTGTTGATAAGCTCTTCGTTTCCAAGCTTTGTTGCAAAAGCATAAGGCTCTGTGGTCATAGCCTCGTCAAGAATCACAAGCTTAGTGCTGTTGCTGTTGTTGTATGCCGCAACCATCTCTGCTGCTGTAAGGTCATCGATAACCCATGCATCTACCTTTGCGTTTACAACCGCAAGCTCAGCATCGCTGTTTGCAGAGTATGAATTTACATCATAGCCCTGTGACATACAGTAGCTCTCTGCTGTGGTGCCGGTCTGAACCGAAACCTTCTTGCCCGCAAGGTCTGCCTTTGACTTAATGGGGCTGCCCTCGGTAACAACGATAGCCTGTGCTGCAAGGCAGTAAGGATCTGTAAAGAGCGCATTCTTCTGTCTGTCTTCGGTTACCGAAATACCGGAAACACCGAGATCAAACTTTCCGGCCTGAATTCCGGGGATAACAGAGTCAAAATCCATCTGTGCAATCTCAAGCTCAAGGCCGAGCTCTTTGCAGATAAGTTCGCAGATATCAATCTCAATACC
>JAZLGZ010000025.1:0-42734 GCA_045616585.1 Lachnospiraceae bacterium | reverse complement strand
TGATGGAAAGATGTATTTATATGATGTTATAGATATAAAAAAAGAAACGAGCACCCCTTTGGAGCCATAAAGGCTTTACTTGGCAAAAAACCCATTTCTTATGAACAAAAGATACAATAGAGTGAGTGATTTGTCAATGCTAATAAATAAAAATGTACTACATCCGAAAAATCGAAAAGGAGCCAAAAGGGTGGAATAAGCTATAATCTCATTATGGAATGCGGATTAAAACAATGTAATTTGCTTATTTTTATATTTAGTTCACGATTTATTTGTTGGCTTTTTATACCTTATGAATTTAAGAATTCTTTATTCTTTCATAGTGGTACTGGTATGTATGGAACAAAGTCAGCAGCGCTTATTCTTTTGTTGTTTCCTTTTACGGAGCTAAGATCTGCATTGACTGCAGAAATTACAAAGCAATACAGAAAAACAGAGATTTTGAGGCCGAATATATTGAAATTACAGAGAATACAAGCAATCTTAAGGAGTTTTTGGCGCTCAGAGACACTGAGCCAATGTTTGATGAAGTGCGTGCCCATAATGGTATTGGAATACCGCTCTTCATAAATGAGGACGGAAGGAAAAACTTTGATATAGATGAGGCTCTTGCCTGGATCGGACAGGCTCCGGTTAAGGATGAGGAAATAGTAGAACGCATTAATTCCTGTGGAATAAATGGTTGCAAATAAGATGGAACAATAATTCTTTTAATATTATTTGAGCAGCTGATATTTTTGTATTAGCTGTTTTTTTTGTAGGAGTAGGCTAATGATTAAAACATTGAATGATGCATTGCTCAGGATTGAGGAACTGGAAAAAGAAAATTATGAGTTGAGGAATCGTCTTTCTGAATATGAAGGAAAAAGCCTGCCGGGCATATGGTATACATAAATTTTACCGCACATTTACTGATTTAAATGTTGGGGTTTTACATTCATGCTTTAGAATAACGTCCGTAATCAAAAAGGAGGTTATGAATTGTATGAGAAAAAATCAGATTATTGCCGGAATTATGGCTGCAGCAGTATTTACCACTACAGGGATTGTTGCTGTAAACGCAAGGAGTTCCATGAGGGCTGCATGGAATGATGCATCATCACAGCAGTATACAGCTACAGCTGTAAAAGATGCATGTTTTGTTGAGAACGGAAGTGAAACAGCCGAGCATGATGTTTATTCCAATGTGTACGCTAACAGTGGGGCATGGACAAGTTGGAAGACACTTTGGCAGAACGAAATTTCAAGTGATTATGAGAAAGCTTCACTGACACCCGGAAAAAATGAGACGCAGATTAATCTGGCATGGTATACAACCACTAAAGAGAAACCGGTTGTAAGACTTCTGGACACTGACGGACAGCTCATTAAGTCTTTTTCGGGAAAGGTAGATGTAAATAACGCAGAGACTATTGTAGAGAACGGAGAAGTAATTGTTCTTTATCCCAATAAGGTAACTGTTACCGGATTGAAGGAAAATACAAGCTATAAATATCAGTACTCGGTGGATGGTAAGATGTCGGATGTATATGATTACAGTACCGAGAGCTTTTCTTCTTTCTCTGTCATGTACGTAGGAGATCCTCAGATTGGTGCGTCGAAAGGACAGGTTACGGCAAACGGAAAAACGTCTGCTGAAAACGGCGTAGAGTATTATGCAATGAACGATGCATATAACTGGAATCAGACTCTTAAGTCTGCTGTAAGTGCCAACAGCCATATTGCATTTATTTTATCTGCAGGTGATCAGATCAATCAGACCGATGTAAGCAATGATGCCAATAAGCTTGAACAGCAGAAGGAGTATGCAGGCTTCCTTTATCCCGAAGTACTTCGTTCTGTTCCGATTGCTACAACAATCGGAAATCATGATTCAAAGTCAGTAAATTACAGCAATCATTTTAATAATCCTAATGTGGTAACTGCCGACAGTGAAACAGACGGACGTACAACAGCGGGCACGGATTATTTCTTCAGATATGGAAATACACTTTTCATCAGCATTGATACAAACAACTATAACTGTGCGACACATGAGAATGTCATTAAGAAAGCAACCGAAGCAAATAAAGATGCTAAGTGGAGAGTTCTTATGTTCCATCAGGATATTTATGGTTCAGGCTATGATCACTCTGATTCAGACGGAATGATTCTCAGAACTCAGCTTACTCCAATCATTGATAAGTATGATATTGATGTGGTGCTTCAGGGTCATGACCATACATACTCAAGAACTTATCAGATTTCTGCAGATGGTACAAAACAGGCTTATGATAAGTCATCTGAAGATGCTCAGTACTTTGCCGATAACGCAAGCTGTTACTCTCTCGAGAGCAGCAGTGAGCAGGGAACAAAAATTGTGAATCCTGAAGGAACTGTATATTTTGAGGCAAACTCATCGACAGGCAGCAAGTACTATCAGATGATTGGAACTCAGCAGGATTACATCGCTGCACGCAGCCAGAGCTGGAGACCTACATACTCTATCATCGATATTTCCGACGATACATTTACTGTAAAGACTTATGATGCCGCAACAAATAATGAAATTGTGGCTGATGGCGGTATCAAAACGGAATATACTATTATCAAGGGATCGGTTAAGACTCCTTCAATTACTGAGAGTAAAAGTTCGGAGACCGGAAAGTTATCTGTTAAATCAAAAGCAATTAAGAACGCATCAGGCTACGAATTTATGGTATCTGCCGACAGTAGTTTTAAATCATCAAAAACTATAACTGCATCGGATAACTCTTGTGAGTTCACAGGTTTAAAGAAGAATAAGACCTATTACGTTAAGGTAAGAGCCTACAGGATAGCAGAAGGAGAGAAGATATTCAGTGAATGGAGCAGTTCAAAGAAGTGTAAGACTTCAAAGTAAAAGAGGTAAAAAGCTTTTTGGGATTCTGTTTATAATAGGAGCGATGGCGATGGCTGCCATCGCTTTTTACCTTATCAATATAGAGAAGAAAGAAATGATATCCACTAAAGGATATTCATATGAGAGAGCAAAAGTTTTTTCTGTTGAGCAGGATAATTTAAATTCGGACGGTGTCAGAGTCGGCTATCAGAGACTGATAGTTCAAATCCTGTCGGGAGAAAATAAAGGGAAATATTATTATGCAACGAGTGCGGAAGGCAATCTGTTCGGAGCGGTTTGTAAAGAGGGCGACAAGGTAATAGTAAATATGAGTGTGTCGGGAGATACTTCCATAGTATCTGTATATTCTCTTGACCGAACTATAAAAATTGGCATATTTGTCGGAATTTTTTTATTGTCGATATGTCTGATAGGCGGCATAAACGGCATTAAATCAGTATTAGGGCTTTGTTTTACTTTTTTCTGTATTATCTTTATTATGCTGCCGCTGTTGTATCTGGGGCATTCCCCATTTCGTGTAACTGTGTTTATATGTATTGTAACTACCGTAGTTACGATGGTGTTAATATCCGGATACTCCGAAAAAACTCTTATATCGGTTTTGGGAACTACAGTAGGTGTGATTCTGTCAGGAATATTTGCATGGGCATTCGGCAAGGTATGCGGAATAGATGGCTATAATGTATCGAACATAGAAACACTCATATATATTGAGCAAAGCACCAGTATACAGGTTGGGGAGTTATTGTTCAGCGGGATACTTATAGCGTCTCTCGGTGCTGTGATGGATGTTGCTATGAGTGTTACATCTGCTATGTGTGAGATATATGATAAAGCAGAAAAAATGAGCGCAAAGGCTTTTTTCAGGTGTGGGATGAATGTAGGACGTGATATGATGGGAACTATGTCGAATACTCTGATTCTGGCATTTGCGGGAGGTTCAATAAGCGTTCTTGTTATTGACTATGTATATGATCTGCCGTTTTATCAATTGATAAATTCATATTCAATCGGTATAGAAATAATGCAGGGAGTATCGGGAAGTATAGGTGTCATTTTTGCCGTTCCGATAACTGCGGCAATCTGTACGGCTGTTAAATATATAAAGAATAAATCTCACTGATGCAGCCTACCATGATTGTTGACAAAACTAACAATATTAGTATAATAAAACTAACTTTGTCAGTAAAAGAAATGGAGTAACTATGCCTCGAACAGGACTGTCTAAAGAAGAAATAACAGAAAAGGCTGCAGCGTTAGCGAATGAGAAAGGATTGTCTTATTTGTCCGTTACAACACTGGCGGACTTTTTGGGAATCAAAAAGCCATCATTATACAATCACATGAATACTATCGATGATATTCGCAGAAATATTATGATATACGGCTGGCGGACGGTGTCGGAAGAGCTTACTTCCGGGATATGCTCCGAGGAACCAAAAGAAAATCTCATGGAGTACGGCAGAAGATTTTACAAATTCGCCATGGATAACCCGGGCGTATTCGAGGCGATGCTTTGGTATAACAATTACTCCGATGAAACACTGCTCAGCGCAGCGGAATGCTTATATACTTTTTTCTTTAATCAAACGGATAATCTGGGTATTGACCACGAGGTTGCGAATCATTTACTAAGAACCTACAGAGCTTTTCTCGAAGGATTTATCATGCTGCAGATTCATAATTCCTTAGGAAACCCCATTTCGATTGACGAAAGTTTCAGGGTATCCATGAATGTAATGATATCGGGTATAGAACAATATAGGAGGTAGGAGTTTTTGAGAGCCGGGTTTAATACATTAACGGCGGAATGTCATTTTTCATTAAAGACTTTGCTGTTATCCCGGAATATCGGTCAGAAGGTGCCGGAACACACTTTGACAAGCAATTGGCAGAGGCATTTTTAACGTGTAAGGCTGAACTTGAAAATTATTATAATGCCGGTGATAATTAGATTTGATGTTGGTCGAAAGGAGGATGTTTGTGGAACGCTATAAAAGATCTTTGTGCTTTCTGGTCACATTTATTCTGGGTGGATTGCTTCACGTATTCCTTCACGAGGTTGATCTGACAGGCTGCTTCAGTCAGCTCTTTTTCGGAGTTATGGTTTTGGTTTGGGGAATGCTTGTCATCAACCGAATGATTGACCGCAGAGTGCGGAACTTATCCTGGGGAATAGTATTGTTTTTGGAGATGTATTTCCTGCTTCAAATCTGCAGATACAGGCTTTCGGAAAGCTACAGCAAACCGCTGTGGTATTCTTATTATATCCCTATGCTGGTTATTCCGTTATTGTTCTTTTATCTTACTCTGTATATGAACCGTCAGAAGGACGATGCTCCGAACAGCAGGTTTATATTGGTTTCAGTTCCTGCTTTTATCCTTATTCCTCTGATTATGACCAATAATTTTCACCAGCTTTTTATAAAGCTTGACGATCCAACCGTGGACAGCATAACCGGTTCCAACGCAGGTATTCTGGTATATGTGTACTGGGTGTATTTAGCAGTTATTCTGGTTGCGGCTTTCGTTGTTTTGTTTCATGCGTGTCAGGTTTCCATTTCAAAACAAAAAATCATGCAGCTTGTTGCCGCTTTATGCATATGCATATTGCTGCTTGTTTCCTATGTGACGGGTCAGAGTCCCAAGATTAACGGGGTAAAGCTTTGGAACATAGGTGAAATATTTGCCTTTGATATCATATGTGTTTTGGAAGCGTGCATGCTGATTGGCTTGATTTCGGTTAATACAAGATATACGTGGATATTTCAGGAGACGGATTTACCTGCAGTCATTCAGGACAACAACGGAGAATACGTATATTTCACAAAGGGAGCGGAAGCGGTATTGAGTCCTCCGAAAGAGTCATTTGTACGATCCACCGACATCCTGGGAGGCACTGTAAGCTGGGAGGTTGATCTGTCTGCGATCAATGAACTGAATCGGCAGATTACGGGGACTATTGATCAGATTGATGCAAGAAATCGTTCGCTTACTATTCAGAATACCATTAAAGAAGAAACTGCGGCAGTCGATGCCAGAAACAAAGTTTACGACCGCATTGCGGGTATAGTGAGCGGCAGGCTCGAGCAGATCGAGAAGCTGCTGGCGGATGAAGAAGGGGAATTCACAGCAAGGCTTAGGAAAATTGTCGTCTACAATGCTTATATAAAACGTCGAAGCAACCTTGAACTACTCCGTGACAGTGAAAAGAGTATTTCGGCGGGAGAACTTTATACTGCCGTTTCGGAATCGATAAGTTATCTGAAATTAAACCGGACAGATGTGACTTTCTTCTTCGATGTCGCCGGTGAGATATCTGTGGAAGCGGGAATTCTTGCCTATGATTTCTTCGAAAGTGTTGCGGAAAATGTTTTGAAAGGCGCGTCGATGCTGTCTGTCAATATGACGGAGAAGGACGGAATAATTACACTTCGAATGCTTACGGATATTTCAGATTGCTCGTTCATAGACAATTGGAAATGCGATGAATTTGTATCATGCAACGGTAAATTGATTAAGACCGAAAGTGAGCGCGACAGCATACTGGCGCTTTCCTTTGAGAAGGGAGGCACGAGGTTATGACTTCTTTTATAAACATTTCAGTATATGCGCAGCGGGCTATCGGGGTGTATTCGGTTATTGCGTTTTGGGCATCTGCAGCAGTTATTGCATCCGAAATCAGGCACAGGCATTGGAAAGGCTTGGTTTGCCTTTTGCCGATAAGCTGTTGTCTTTACCTTACAACTCAGTGTGTTTTCTACATTCATGCAGGACTTGAGACTGACGGAACTACAAAACTGATAGTGGATACATTCGGTAATACTTCGTGGGCGGTTATTACAGGTGTCCTTTTGCTGATTGCGATACTGATTATCAGCATGTTCAGGAATAGTCGAAAATGGCGCAGGGAACACATTGCCGGTGAATCCGTCAAGGAGGCCATAGATAATCTTCCGGTGGGAATCTGCTGTTATGAGCCCAACGGGCAGGTAGTTCTAAAGAATTACAGGATAGAAAAAATCTGTCGGGCGTATACCGGAAAAGCTTTGCTTAATGCAGTGACATTTCTCAATGAGATCACCGAAAACAGCAAGCAGACGGAAAAAGGTGCCATTATTCAGCTGAAGAACGGGGAAGTCTTTACTTTTTCGGACAGAATCCTCAACGAAAGAGAGTCTGATCTTCGAATGCTTTCGCTCGTTGACATAACGGAACAGTACAAGAACACTGAGATTCTTGAGGAGAAAAAACAGCAGGTTGCAAAGCTTAATGAGGAATTGGTCTTATACGGGAGACAGATCGTTGATTCCATTACCGCAAAAGAAATACTTGCGGCCAAGGTTAAAATACATGATGAACTCGGAGTGAATCTGCTGGCGTCTAAGCGATATATTCTTTCAGGCGGAAGTGAGGCAGAAAGAGCTTCTATTGAAGCAGCGCTTCGAAGGAGTTTACAATACCTGAAACAGGAGAATGAAACTGCGTTGGCAGATGAATATACGGTTATTCTTGATACTGCGAGGAAACTGGATATGAAGCTGAAGGTAGAGGGAACATTAACGAATGCTCTGCCGCAGCGTCACATTATAGTAACAGGTATTCATGAGTGTCTGACCAATACCATCCGTCATGCGTCGGGAGATGAACTGGACGTAAAGCTTGAAGAGACGGAAACAGAGTTCAGGGCAGAATTTACAAACAACGGGAAGGCTCCGGAAGGTGAGATAAAGGAACGGGGAGGATTGCTTTTACTCAGGTCTCTCGTTGAGGAAAGCGGAGGAACTATGGAAATTGATTCCGTGCCACGGTTTGTGTTAAGGTTAAGATTGAAGAAATAAATTCAGTGTCTTTGCAGGGAAGGGGAGTAATATGGCGATAAAGGTATTGATAGTTGATGACCAGGCTATGCCGCGCCAGCTGTTTGAAAGTATTATAAGCAATTCAAGGGACTATGAGATTGCGGCAAGTGTGGATTCTGCATCCGTGGCAGATATCTACTGCGCAAAAATGCCGATCGATTTAATCCTGATGGACGTGGTAATGAGCGGCGGAATAAACGGCATAGAAGCAGCTGAGAGAATCAAGCGTTCGTACCCGCATATTAAAATACTGATTGTTACGTCTATGCCGGACGGGTCGTTTATTAAGAAGGCCCGGAAGGCAGGGGTGGACTCCTTCTGGTACAAGGAGGTTCAGGACGAACCGCTTCTAAAAATTATGGACAGAACCATGGCAGGAGAAAGCGTATTCCCCGACCGTGCGCCGGTAGTATTTCTCGGAGAAGCCCAAAGTACGGATTTCACGGAGAGAGAGCTGGATGTATTAAGATGCGTAGCAGCGGGATATTCCGACAAAGAAATAAGCGATATTCTGAATATAAGTTACGGAACCGAACGTGTCCATCTTAACAATCTGCTTCAAAAGACTGCCTGCAGCAGTCGAACCGAACTTGCCATTATGGCTGCAAAGACAGGAATTGTTGTTCCCGAAGTATAAAGAAAAATGTTTACCGCCGGAGGATTCTTCGGCGGTATTTTTATGGGTTGGTTTGAGTCCGCGGGCAGGTTGAAAATAGGCATTATTGCTGATATGAAAGGGAAATGCCAATCTTTATAATTTATGCTGTAGGTTGGTATAAAAAATAACAGGAGATAAAAACATGGGATTATTCGACAAAAAAGAATGCTCTATCTGCGGAGCAAAGATTGGATTATTAGGCAATAAGAAACTCAAAGACGGTAATATGTGTAAGGATTGCGCCGGCAAGCTCTCTGTATGGTTTCAGGACAGAAGCGATTCAACTGTTGCCGAGATACAGAATCAGCTGGGCGTAAGAAAGGCCTATGCGGACTTACTGGAAAAGAACTTTACCGTCAGCCGTGCCTACGGAGAGTTCGGATGCATTTTAATCGATGAGATGATGGGTAATTTCGTTGCTCTGCCTGACACTTCGGACAGCTTTTTCGGAGATGCAAAGGTAGTTACTTCCATTGACCAGATTAAAGACAAAAAGCCGGATGTTATTATGTTTAATCTGGTTGCAGGCGTTGACATAAATGTGACTGTGACTTCGAGAGAAGAGAAGCAGACCGTGAACGGAAATCAGGTAAGTTATAATCCCAGACATATGATATATATGGCACAGTTCAGCGTTACTATTAAGCTTAAGGGACATCCTTTTATCAGAACCATGACGGTTCCCTTGAATAACGGCGCAATACAAATCCGCAATATGGGTGAGAGACTCGTGACCGAATACAAGGATTCCGTAAGAGCCATGCTGACGGGTCATTTGGGTCGTGAATTTGAAATAGAAAATCAGAGTGCCTTTTATAACGGCAATTCGCTGAAGGATCTGATTCTTCGTACCGAGTACAATTTACCGGATTACGCTTACGGCTTTAAGGTTGACAGAGCCACCAACTGGAAGCAGATTCAGGAATACCAGTATTATCTGGCTATGGCGGAAGAGATTAAGAGTGTCTTGGAAAATTATTAATCTAAAGGACATTCTTAGTCGGAAGGGCTATAAAGGAGAAATGCCATGAGTAAAAAAAGGATAGCTGTATTGACTGCAATGATTCTTGGTTTTCTGTGCGGCTGCGGTAAGAAAATCAATGTCGAACCGTCACATCAGAACCTTCCTGCTTCGACCGAAGAGCAGAATTTACCTTCTGCGGATAAGACCGATGTTTTGCCGCCAGGCGACAATCCTGATACATCAGAAGAAAACAGTGCAAAGGATGATTCCGCCGCTTCGGTCTGTGACAGATGGGCAGACAGCGGGGCTGTCAATGTGCGTATTTCGGAGGATGAGTATTATGGATTCGATTATGATTACAGGATTCCCATGATTGTCGATGATACGGACGGCGCAGATGAAATAAACGATGCTGTTGCCGGCCTTTTTGAAGAGATTCATGATACAATGCAAACGGCCTCAAAAGAAGGCATAATATCGGCCGAAGAATTTAACAAAATTGTATGGCGCGAGATTAATTATGAGTGCTATCGGAACGGAAGCATTGCGAGTATCGTAATCTGCAGCACTGCTTATTACGACAGCTCTGTGCAATATAACGTTTTCAATTATGATTTTGCAAGCGGTAAAAAGTTGAGCAATGAAGACTTATTTGCTCATAAGGGCATGTCCGGTGAAAAGTTTGTACAGGATATAAGGCGTGCGGCGGTATATGCGCTGGATGCGGAGGTTCAGCCTGTATTCAAACAGAAAATGCCTCTGATTGAAGCTGATGGCTTATGGTATGCGGATGTTGCCGATGATGATGTTCAGCAGCTCTACGGAGATTTTCTGACGGCTAGAGCAAAAACCATTTATTCGGATAACATTAACGAATATATCCCGGTATTTTTGGATGAGCAGGGTGAGCTTCAGGCGGTTGTTCACCTTTATAATATCGGCATGAACGGGGATGCAAGCATTATCATGTCTCCAAAGGCGTGGGTAAACAACGGTGCAAATGCTTACTGCGGCGATCTTCTTTCCGTATTGTCCAAAGATGACGGAATGTACCTGATAATTTACAGAGAAGAATGGTCGGCTGATGTACGTGAGGAATACCCTACTTTCGATTTTGCCACGGAATATAAGATTAACGGCCTGAACAAGAATTATACGGAGACTAAGTTTTCATGGGTAGGAAACGGCAGGCAGCCGTACATCCTGCTTCTTTCGGATGACGGTACGGTTGCTTATGTCGATATTTGGCAGGGAATTGTATCGGAGTATTTCTGCGCAGTGGAGCCTCTGTGGGGATTGGAAGGATTATTGTCCTTCAGTGATGACTTTGAAAACAGAATTGCGGCTGTGAACAGTGAAGGAAAATCAGTTGATGCTGAGGATGCTCTTTTTATGATGCTCAACTGCAGATATGCCGGGTTTGAGAAGAATATGCTGAGTTCGGATAAGGTTTTGGACTATTTATCCGTTGACAATTTAACCTTCAACGGAATGAATGAGCACGGATTGATATTCTGCTTTTCTGCTGCGGGAGAAGAAGGTGAGTCAAGAGGCACTATGGTTTTGAATGATTACAGTTTTTAGGATGACGCTTCAGGTGAATATGCAGAAGGTGTCGCTGCTGTCAGGGCCCGTCATCCTAAAGATGATACGCGAGTTCCCGGGGGCTGTGCTCAGTATTTCACACGACAGAAAGTACCTTAATGAGGTATGCGGTAAGGAATATGAATTAACCGCTGATGGGCTTTGCATTGCATTATGTGTAGTAGACAATGAAAACCATATAATATATAATCATTACAACCTGGGTTAATTTGGTAATGATGATTTTTTTCTTATTCCGGCTGCGGCACTCGTTATTTTATTGCCCGGCGGAGAGCTTCATTATGAGGAGGAGGCTCATGCGGAAGATGAGTGTTGAAGTTCCGATAATAGCACTTACCGCAAATGCGCTTTCGGATGCGCGCAAGTTTTATCCGGGTGCAGGTTTCAACGACTATCTTTCAAAGCCTGTGAAAGGACAGGTGCTTGAGACTATGCTGAAAAATGGCTGTTTTAACAAATTGGACGGCTGTAAATTTTTGGGGATAAATCGGAGAAATGAAAATGATTAAGAATATTATTTTTGATTTCGGAAATGTACTGGTAGAATACAATATTAAGGAGTTTATGCTTGGCAAAGGGATGGGTCCTGAAATGATTAAGCGAATTATGAAAGCTTCGATTATGGGCCCTTACTGGGATGAATTCGATCGCGGGGCCCTGACCGAAGAAGAGGCTTTCGCGGGTTTTGCATCCATAGATCCGGAGATAGAAAAGGAACTTCATATTGTATTCGACAATATCACCGGTATGCTTACCAAAAGAGATTTTGCGATTCCGTGGATTAAGGAACTCAAAGCAGCCGGTTACAAGGTTTATTATCTTTCTAACTATTCAAAAAAGGCTTTCGATGAGTGTGCCGATTCTATCGACTTTATCGAGTATATGGACGGAGGAGTGTTGTCTCACCGTGAGCTTATGGTTAAGCCCAATCCTGATATCTACAAGGTTCTTATCGACAGATACAAACTTGATCCGAAGGAATGTGTGTTCATAGACGACACGCCGGTGAATGTTGAGGTTGCCGAAAAGCTGGGAATGAAAGGAATAGTGTTTACTTCTAAGGAACAGGCAGAGGGCGCACTTAAGGAAATTTTATGAGAAGGTGCCTGTCGGCAGCAGTCGCTTTGGCAATGATAATTTCTTTGTGGGGATGTGCCTTAAAAAATTCTCAGGGTGAAAAAGATGCGGTGACTGATAAGGGGGACACAAAAGCTGTTCTTAAAATTGTTCAGATTTCGGATCCTCACTATTATTCCGGCAGACTTCATGACGACGGTGAATTGTATAACAGGGTCATGTCACGAGCCGGAGGCCGGGATGCGATACATATCGGAGAAATAGTCGATGCATTCGTAAATAAAATGCTTGAAATAAAACCCGATGCGGTCATTATAAGCGGTGACCTGACTTTAAACGGAGAAAAAGCGAGCCACGAGGATTTTGCTGCTGTTCTAAAAAGGATGAAAGAGGAAGGAATCCCGGTGTTTGTCATTCCGGGGAACCATGATATCAATAATCCGGCTCCGTTTGAGATTCGCGAGAGCGTAGCCATATCCACCGAAAATGTTTCAGCGCAGGAATTCGAGAGCATATACAGTGAGTTCGGATATGCCGATGCAATCAGCCGCGACACCGACTCATTAAGCTATATGGTCGAAATAGGCGGAAAGCTTGCAGTTATTATGTTTGATTCATGTATTTACAAGGATGACAATCGTGTGGAAGGGTATTTGTCTGAGGAGACCAGACTTTGGGCTTACTCCGAAATAGAGAAGGCGAAGGCAAAAGGTCTTGAAGTCATTACCGTGACTCACCAGAACCTCCTTCTTCATAATCAGATGTTCAGCACGGACTATTGCATAATCGACGGAGAAAGCGTTGTCGATGAACTTATGAAGCTTGGCGTAGAGGTCAATCTGTCCGGGCATATGCATTGTATGAACGTTATGAAAAAGGATGACCGATTTTACGATGTGGCTCTCGGAAGTATTGCGGTTTGGCCAAATCTCTATGCGACTCTCGAAATCGGTGAGTCAGGATGCAGATTTAACGCTGCTTCGCTTGAACATGAGAGCGATTCGCGCATTTATATTGCCGATTCGTCAATTGCGAAAGCACTCTTTAACGATGATATTAAGTCAAGAGAAGATCTTTCGTACGAGGATATGCTGATTTTTGATCTGGTCACCGATATGCATGTTAATTATTTTGCGGGTGAACGAATGGATGATGCGGAAATAACCGCTTCCGAGGCTTACGGCCTGCTGGTTGAAAAATATCCCGATTCGGCTATGTGCATGTATGTGGATATGATGCTCGAATCTGCGCAGGAGAGCAGCAGGGAATTTACAATTGACTGATTTGGTTCTAAGGAGAAATATGTCCGAGCAATATGAAGAGACAAGAATAAGGGAAGAGTATCGTAAACTTACCGGGATTCTGATTAAAAAGAAGCTCTCGATTACAACAATGGAGTCGGCTACTTCGGGACAGATTGCTTCGCTGATTACCGATACGGAAGGATCCTCGGCGATATTTAAGGGCGCTTTTATTACTTATTCCAATGAAGCGAAGATTCTGCAGGGTGTTCCGGCTGAAGTTCTTGAAAAATATACCGTATATTCAAGGGAGACTGCGGAGGCAATGGCTAAGGCCTGTACGGACGCATATAAGGCAGACATAGGAATCGGAGTGACCGGAACTATGGGAAATGTCGATCCGTCAAATGAGGAGGCTTCGGTGCCGGGACAGGTATTTTTTGCATTATACGTACACGGTGAGATGAGGTCTTTTTCGCTTGAAATCGAACCTCAGCCGACAAGGCTTGCATATAAGCTTGCGGTTGCCGATGAGATTTGCAAGGAGTTGAACAAAATTATTTAACAGTGGTCGCTGAAATATGTCGGGTATCGAAAGATATCCGACTTTTTTTATTGTGTCGTCATTAAAAAATATTGAAAATTGAAACGAAATGGCGTATAATATTGCCAATAGGGCAATACAACACGAAATAATCACGAACAGTGAAGCTATATTGCTGAAAAGTTATTTATGGGAGGTTAGTATGAAAAGTATTAAGTCAAAAGTCGTACTGATGATTATTTGTTTCGCTTTGGTCCTGGGACTGTCAATCGGATTGTTCAGTATCCTTACCGCGAACAAAGGGTTAAAGGCCAATACGCAGAACGAGATGACAGTTCTCGCAGAGCAGGTTGCCGATACTGCGCAAAGAGCGCTCAATGCAGACTTTATGTTCCTTGAGGCCGTTGCGAAGCATCCTCTTATCTGTGACCCGAATGCGGATAAACTGGAGCAGAAGCAGTATCTGCTGAACCTTGCCAAGGAGCATGGTGTAAAGGATATGGGTGTTGCAGACAGCGAAGGTAAAACTCTTACCGACGACCTCGTAACCGTTGCGGATATTTCAAAGCGTGGCTACTTTGTCAATGCTATAGCAGGCAAGCGCTCAGCCTCGGATCCTTTGGAGGATTCGACGAAACCCGGTGTAATGATTATGCTGATGAGCGTTCCGATTTACAATGACGGAAAGATTGTCGGTGTTCTGTATCAGTTGGGTGACGGTGCTTATTTATCGAATATTACAAATACCGTTAAGTTCGGAGAGACCGGCGGCGCATATATGATTAACTCGAAGGGAACCAATATCGCGCACCAGGATGCAAGCAAGGTTGTTTCACAGGAAAACGCAATTGAGATGTTTGCGGACAAACCTGAGTTCCAGGGGTTGATTGCAACTCTTAAGACTATATTACAGGGTGGAAGCGGATACCAGGAGTATTCGTACGAAGGCGTTAAAAAGTGTATTGGTTATGCCGAGGTTCCCGGTGACTTTGGATGGCATGTCGTTGTCTATGCCGCTCATGACGAGAAGTTTTCGGCGTACAAGTCTCTTAAGGACGGTGTTTTCGTCTTTACTTTTGTCGGCATTATTCTTTTCAGTGCTATCGCCTTTATCATCTTGGGCAGAATGCTTAATCCTCTTAAGTCTGTTGTTGATGAACTTGATACTCTTGCAAAAGGAGATCTGTCATCGGGAGTTTCGGACAGGCTTCTTAATATGAATGATGAAATGGGCATTTTGGCGCGTAGCTTGAACTCTACCAAATCGGCCCTTAAAAATACTATGAATGATGTCGTTGCAAACTCCGAGCAGGTTGTATCTTTTGCGGAAGAGCAGTCAAATCAGATTTCTGTTTTGATGGATAATGTTCAGTCGGTATCGGCAGCCTCAGAAGAAATATCTGCCGCATCCGAAGAAGTTTCTGCTTCTGCGGGACAGCTTACGGGAGCTGCCGACAATGCACGTAAGGCTGTAAAGGATATTACGGACAAGGCACATAAGGGTGCCGACAAAGCTAACGAAATCAGTGAAAGAGCACAGGAACTCCAGAATTCATCGACAAAGTCGAAGAAAGTTGCAGATGAAGTCTGCAGCAACTCTGTAACCGTTCTTGAAAAGGCTATCGATGATGCTAATAAGGTTAACGAAATCAATCAGCTTTCAAGCGCTATTCTCGCAATCGCAGAGCAGACCAACCTGCTTGCGCTTAATGCTTCCATAGAAGCTGCCAGAGCCGGAGATGCGGGACGCGGTTTCGCCGTAGTTGCTTCCGAAATCGGTAAGCTCGCGGATGATTCGCAGAAATCCGCAAACCAGATTATGGTAATCACACAGGAGGTTATCAGCAGCGTCAATTATCTGAGCGATTGTGCGAAGGATATCCTGAAGTTCATACAGGAAACAGTTTTGAGTGACTATTCAAGCATGGTAGAGACAGGTGAGACCTATAATAAGGATGCCCACAGCATTCAGGAAATTGTCGACGATATCAATACTACCACAGATGCTCTTCTTGTAACGATTACAAACATGTTTGAGATGCTCAGTGAAGTATCGAGTGCTTCGAACGATACCGCTCAGGGAACGGCATCCATTGCAAGCAGCAATACGGATATTGCTATGGAAACAAGAGATATCTCGAAGCTTTCCGATGAGACCAAGAATGCGGCAGTTGAGCTGATGAATGTTATCAACAGATTCAAATTAAAATAATACATAAGCAGATTAATTGCAAAACCAAAGCTTCGTGTGCGTATATCAAATGCACACGAAGCTTTTTTTACCGCTTGTCGCACTGTAACGACCGTCCGTCGCGAAA
Source organism: Lachnospiraceae bacterium (assembly GCA_045616585.1). Classification (GTDB taxonomy): domain Bacteria; phylum Bacillota; class Clostridia; order Lachnospirales; family Lachnospiraceae; genus RUG11977. The sequence continues at coordinate 26,584 of JAZLGZ010000025.1, read as the reverse complement.
GTATTGAAGTTTGTGAGTAGGTCAATATAATGTCAGTATGAGCTGCTGTGATAAGCAACTGCTTTAAACTATCCGCGGAGAAACAATATGAAAATATTATTTGATATTCAGGAGAAGTACACAGACACCGAAATTCATATCTGCAATCATGAAAAAAACCGGAAAGTACTGGAACTTAGGGAAATGCTTGAAGGAATGTTTCATGAGAAGATGACGGTGTACAGGGAGCACGACGCAAAGACGCTCAGGGTATTTGAGATTATACGCATCTATTCGGAGAACAAGAAGGTCTACGTAAGGACAAAGGGTGAGACTTATGAAGTCAGAGACAGGCTGTATGTGCTTGAAGAAAGCCTGAAAGATAAGGGATTTGTGCGCATTTCGAATTCTGAGATAGTAAACATAGAATACATTGAGAAAATGGATTTGAGCTATGTCGGAACGATCAAAATGCTTATGAAAAACGGTGACGAGACCTTTGTGTCGAGAAGATGCATCGGAAAAATCAAAGAAGTACTGTCAGGGGAGGTAATGAGATGATAAAGCGAACTGTGCTCGGTTTTCTAAACGGTTTTTGTTATTCGATAGCCATTACGGTATTGATTCATTCCTTCGTATCGGGTTTCTCGGGTCATACTCCGATGCTTCCGGAGTACATCGAACGTTTCGACAGTGAGCTTACGGCTTATATCTGTCAGCTCCTGATGATCGGCCTGATGAGCGGAATAACGTCTGCGGGAACAGCGATATTTGAAACAAAAAGAATCGGTCTGCTTGTTCAGAGTCTGCTGTTTTTAATAATAATGCTGTGTGCGTGGATTCCGGTTGCCTGTATCGCATGGGGATTTCACAGATATGCCGCAAGCATGATAGTAACGGTTTGCAGTATCGTGGTTACTTATGCAATTTGCTGGGTACTTCAGTACAAGTTGTGCAGAAGAGAAATCGATGAAATAAACGGAATTCTTGACAGGGAAAGGGAATAAGATGAGTGTTGCAATAGAGATTAAAGGACTCAGAAAAGAGTTCGGCACAAAAACGGCCGTAGACAATCTGGATCTGAACGTCAGGGAAGGCGAGATATTTGCATTCCTGGGAGTAAACGGTGCGGGAAAGACAACCACTATACGTATGCTGACCGGCCTTACAACCCCGACTTCGGGAGATGCCCGGGTTTTGGGGCACAGCATTATCACTGAACTTGATGAGGTGAAGAAAATCGGCAATGTTTCTCCTCAGGAAACTTCCGTGGCACCTAATCTGACCGTAAGAGAGAACCTGGAATTTATTGCGGGCATATACGGTTTTTCAAAAGAAATCATTGCTCAAAAAACAAACGAGATGATAGAAGTTTTCGGACTTGAGGAAGTGGAAAACAGCAGAGCAAAAACGCTCTCGGGAGGCTGGCAGAGAAAGGTAAGCATAGCGATGGCACTTATTACCGAGCCTAAGGTTCTTTATCTCGATGAGCCTACTCTGGGTCTTGATGTGCTTGCAAGAAGAGAACTTTGGAAAGCAATAGGAGCCATAAAGGGAAAAGTCACGATTATTCTGACAACGCATTACATGGAGGAAGCGGAAGAGCTTTCCGATACGATTGCGATAATGGTTAAAGGCAAATTGATGGCTGTGGGAGATCTGGCGCAGCTTAGAGCACTGACGGGAAAAGAAAAGCTCGAAGACATTTTTATATCGATAGTGGAGGAATAAGATGAGCAGTATTATATTTGCGGGTCGCGTCGGAAAAGAAATAAGAAGAGATCCGTTAAGTTATATTTTTTGCCTGGGGTTTCCGGTTGTTATGCTGATAATCATGAGTATTATCGACAGAAGCATTCAGGCACAGGCCGACATGACGGTGTTTCATATTTATAATCTTGCACCGGGAATCGCTTATTTTGGATTGACATTTTTAATGCTGTTTATGGCTATTCAGGTATCGAAGGACCGCTCAACTGCACTTCTTTTTAGACTGTATGCCTCTCCCATGAAGGCCGCGGACTATATCGTTGGCTATACTTTGCCTGCATGCGTTCTGGGAATCGTCCAGATTGTAATCTGCTTTGCGGCAGCGTTTGTCGTGGGTCTTTGCGGCGGATATACTTTCTCGATATCGCAGTTGTTGTTTTCGGCAGTGCTGCTTATTCCTTCGATGCTTATGTTTATCGGAGTCGGCATCTTATTCGGAAGTGCAGTGGGAGAGAAGGCGGCTCCGGGCCTTTGCTCGATTATTATATCTGCGGTCGGAATGATAGGCGGCATCTGGATGGATATCGACGGACTCGGAGGTGCTATTAAAAATGTTTCCGGGGTGCTTCCTTTCTATCATGGCGTTAAGCTTGCGCGACTTCCTTTCTCGGAGAACTTAAAGGCTTTGCCGGAGGATCTTATCTGGACATTGGTGAGTGCGGCTGCAGTTTATCTTCTGTCGGTTTGGATATTTACTTCAAAAATGAAGAAAGATATCAAATGAGCCGAAATGACGTAAAATCAGTGAGCAGGCATATGTGTCTGCTCATTTTTTATGTCTTCTTTCGGAGACGAATGATGATTTTGTTACAGGTTCATAAAAAAGAGGTGATTTTATCGGAATTTTGATATAATATAATATCAGTAGAACTATAAGCATTTTTGGATTTTCTTATGTATGTGGTTTGAAACGGACAATGATTTCGGTTTATTTCTGATAGAAGGATATTATTTATGGAGACGAAGAGAAAACGAATTTTCAGAAGACGTGTATTCGAAGCTGTTATTATAGCCTTTTGCACTGCCGTAGCAGTTCTTTCAGCTTATACGCTCTTATTCGCATATACACCCAACAAGAACGCTTTGGGAGCACTCGGAAGTGTTGCGATGGATGTTATTTGTATGATTGTTATCATCATGCTCATAGCAAACCTGATGATCGAGAAGAGTCATCTTCACAGGACTACCAGGTTGTTCATGGTGCTGATGGTAGCAACCTTGTATGCTCTGTTCTTTGACTTTCTTGTGTGGGCGTTTGACGGCTCGCTGGCCTACCGGGATATTACGTATCTTTATATCGTCCTGTCACTGTTTATGGGGGCGATTCTGGCAGGTATTTTTGTTCTTTACCTGGGCAGTTACTTTGTGGGTATGTACGGAATCACAGCTATTACCGTCAGGGTCAGAATATGTTTCGCATGCAACCTTGCTGCTTTTGTCCTGACCGTTGTTCTTGCTGCGATACAGCAGGCGTTTGACATTGTTGACGGACACTATGTAACGGGTGAACTGTACGACTATATTACAGTTATCCCTATTCTTACACTGATTTACATAACCTTCTATCTTATCCGCAATGTTAAGATAATCGCCGTGCATGATGTTATAGCGGTTACGGGTTATATCGTGACAATGATTTGCGGCGCGCTGATTGAAGCAACCTATGGCATAGGAACCACATATGTTTCGGTTACAGTTGCGAATATCCTCATCTTTGTAATGCTTCAGAACAAGCTTATCGATCGCGAGAGAAGGCAGAAGGAGATTCTTTCGGAGCAGATGGCAAGTCAGTTTCAGGTTCTAGAGTCCATGGCGGGTATTTACTCCTTCGTGAACTATGTCGATTTGGAGGGCAGTACAGCCAATCGATTTGACGTTTCAAATCCCGTAAAAGAACAGCTGGATTTAAAGTCGGATCCTCATACGAGTCTCAACAAGTCTCTGTTCGAGGGTGTCGATGAAGAGCAGAAGGACAAATTCTGGGAGTTTACGGATCTGACAACTCTTGATGCGCGTATGAAGAACGAGAAAACCGTTACTTTGGAGTTTCATCATAAAGATGAGGGCTGGGTTCGTGCGCTTTATATCCGTATCGGAGATCTGACCGATGAACCCATCAAAAGAGTCATTTACGCGATACGTAATATCGATGAAGAAAAGAAAAACGTCGAGAAGTGGATTAAAAAGTCCAATACCGACGAGCTTACGGGTGCATTTAACCGACATGCTTACGAGGACGAGATTTCGCTGATTGAGACGGACGGCATGAAGGATAACTTTGTATACGTTTCCTTTGACGTAAACAGTCTCAAACTGGCCAATGATATGCTCGGACATGAAGCGGGCGACGAACTGCTCATAGGTGCCTTTGAATGTATGAAAAGAGCCTTCGGTGCATACGGAAAACTTTTCAGAACAGGCGGCGACGAGTTTGTAGCGCTTATTTTTGCGGATAAGGATAAGCTCGAGGCAATCAAGAAAGACTTCAGAGAAGAGATCAGTCTGTGGAGCGGAAAGTTTAATAAGAACCTGACGATTTCCTGCGGATACGTGGCAAAGCGCGAGGTACAGAATATGACGCTGCACCAGATTGCAGTACTTGCCGACAAGCGCATGTACGAGGAAAAGACAAGCTACTATCAGAAGAAGGGAATAGACAGGCGAGGACAAAGAGACGCCCATGTTGCACTCTGCGCTTTGTACACCAAGATTCTTAAGATAAATGTTACCGAGGATACTTATCAGATAGTAAATATGAGTGATGAGGAGAAGGCTCCGGAATACGGATATTCCGAAAGTATCTCGGAGTGGCTTGTGAACTTCGGTAAGACAGGAGGTGTTCATCCGGACGATCTGGAACGATATCTTTTGCAGACGAGCACCGAGTATCTGAGAAATTATTTTAAGGAGCACAAGGATGCACTCAGGATATTCTATCGCAGAAAAGACGGAGAAGATTACAGTGATGTAATGATGGAAGTGATTCCTGCAAATGATTATACGGATGATGTTCAGACGCTTTTCCTCTATGTAAAGAATTTATAATTCGATATACTCACAGATATTTTTTGTATATTATTGTATAACCGGGAGGAACCGAAGAGGTACTTGCCGGTTATATTTACGCAGCAGAGATTTCAAAGAGCATATTTCTGAGCAGATATGTCGACTATAAATATTAAAGAAAAGGTGTTATGTAATGGAACTCTGGATTATCGCAACTTTGGCAGCCTTTTTTGTAAAAGGACTGTGTGGATTTGCCAATACGCTGGTGCTGACGTCCGTTCTGGGCTTTGGCTCCGACAATGTAAATATTTCTCCGGTGGAGCTTGCACTAGGTTACCCAACCAATATTATTATGGCCTGCAGATTCAGAAAGTCTCTTAAAAAAGAGATTATTTTACCGCTTTCGCTTCTTATGCTGGCAGGATGTGTTCCGGGTATTTTTCTGCTGAAGAATGTTGATGCAAGGTATATTAAACTGTTTTTCGGCGGAGTGATAATTTTCCTTGGAATCGAGATGTTTCTTAGGGACAAAGGCATAATGCTGATAAAAGAATCGAAGGTCTTTACACTTGCGGTAGGTCTGATATCCGGTGTTCTTTGCGGTTTATTCGGTGTAGGAGCACTGCTTGCCGCACATGTCGGAAGAGTTACAAAAAGTACCGAAGAATTCAAAGGCAATTTAAGCGCCGTATTTTTGGTGGAGAATACCTTCAGAATCATTGTCTATTCGGTTACGGGTATTTTTACCGCAGAGAGTCTCAAAACCGCTCTGATTCTCGTTCCGTTTATGCTTGCAGCACTTTTTGCCGGAATAAAAAGCGGAAACTTTCTGAATGAAAAAACGGCAAAGAAAGTTGTTATTGTTTTTCTGATTATTTCGGGAACGGCACTCATTGTCACGAACCTGGCATGAGTCGTGCTTCGCAGGCAAGAATGAATGCGGTCACGACAGTTTTGCAAGGCAGAACAACAGAGGGTAGAATATGCAAAAAGGCAGATTAAGGAAACTGATACTTCCGCTGGTTCTTGAGCAGCTTTTGGCGGTGAGTGTCGGAATGGCAGATACATTTATGGTCTCTACCTGCGGAGAAGAGGCCGTATCGGGAGTTTCGCTGGTAGACGGACTGAATCTCCTGGTTATTCAGATAATGGCGGCTTTTGCTGCCGGAGGCGTTATTATTATCAGCCAGTATATAGGCGAAAAGAATATGGAGAATGTGAAAAGCGCATGCAGGCACCTGGAGCTCTTGATCAACACTTTTTCCGTTTCCGTAATGTCGGTTTTTCTTTTCTTCGGACAGGATATTCTCTCCGCTTTGTTCGGAAAAATAGAGCCTGAAGTAATGGAGGCTGCGCAGACATATCTTACGATTACTGCGATATCCTTCGTTTTCTGGGGGCTGTATTCCGCGGGAGCATCGATTCTGCGCTGCTACGAGGATACAAAAACAGCAATGAAGGTAAGCATACTGATGAACCTTCTTAACGTTGTCCTTAACGCTTACTTTGTTTTTATTGCCGATATGGAAGTTATGGGTGTGGCAGTCGCGACACTCATCAGCCGCGCGATTGCCGGAGTCGTAATGAAGGCAATTTTGATTTACAGGACCGGGCATGAAGGGAAAAATGAGCCTCAAAGCAGGGGAGTATCCTTCTCAATGCTTAAAAAAATCCTCGCGATGGGTGTTCCGAGCGGTATCGAAAACGGTATGTTTCACGTAGGAAAGCTTGCGCTGGCAAGTGTTGTTTCGACTCTGGGAACAGCGGCAATCGCAGCCAATTCGATTGCTTATCAGGTGGTTGAGTTCCCCAATATTGCAGGTAATACGATAGGTCTGGCCTTGGTTGTTATTGTCGGACAGGATATAGGAGCATCGGACAAAGATGCTGCAAAAAGAGACTCGAAGTATATGCTGAGGCTCGCTTTCATAGGCGACTGGATATGCAAAATATCGTTCTTTTTCATGGCACCGTACATTGTCGAAATGTTCTCGCTTACAGAGGCAGCAACCGTAATGGCTGTCCGGGTACTTCGAATTTTCAGTATAGCATCGCTTCCAGCATGGCCTTTAAGCTTCACTCTTCCTCACGCACTCCGCGGGGCGGGAGACGTACGCTTTACCATGATAATCAGCGTCGTTTCGATGTGGGCCGGCAGGGTTATTATCGGATATATTCTTATCACGTATTTCAGTCTCGGAATACTCGGTGTGTGGCTCGGAATGTTTGTAGACTGGTATATAAGGGGCATCGGTTTCCTGCTTCGATTCAGGTCCGGAAAATGGCTCGAGAAGAAAGCCGTGTAAATAAGTTTTTCTAAATTTTTCTAAATTTTTATATTTAAAAATTGCATTGTTTCGACCGGTATATGGTATAATATTTTATGGACGGTATTTACGTTGCAAAAACTGTTATTAATGTATTTTTAGGAGGTATTACGGTATGATTAAGACATTTATCAGCCCCGGAAAGTATTATCAGGGACCCGGACTCATGGCTAAGCTCGGTGAGTACAGCAAAGAGTTCGGAAAGAAGGCACTTATTCTTATCAGCGAGGGTGGTCAGAAAAGATCAGGTGCTTCTGTTGATGCCAGCATGAAGGAAGCAGGCGTTGACTATGTATTCATGACCTTCAACGGCGAGTGCTCAAAGAAGGAAGTTAACCGTGTGGTAGATGAGATTAAGGCTAACGGATGCGACATGGTAATCGGTATCGGCGGCGGAAAGATTTTCGATACAGCTAAGGCAGCTGCATTCTATACAGACACTCCCGTAGTTGTTTGTCCCACTATCGCAGCTACTGATGCTCCCTGCTCGGCTTTATCGGTTATCTATACCGAGGAAGGTGAGGTTGAGGAGTACTTATTCCTCAAGAACAACCCGAACATGGTTATCATGGATTCGGCAGTTATCGCAAAGTCACCCGTTCGTTTGACCGTATCAGGTATGGGCGATGCTCTGGCTACATATTTCGAGGCTAGAGCCGTACAGCAGAAGGGCGGCCCCAACTTTGCAGGCGGAACAGCAGGTATCATGGGACAGGCAGTTCCGAAGTTATGTTATGAGACCTTACAGCGTTACGGATATGAGGCAGTGGTTGCTCTTAACGCAGGTGCATTAAGCCCCGCGGTTGAGGCTATTATCGAGGCTAATACCTTATTCTCGGGCTTAGGCTTCGAGAGCGGCGGTATCGCAATGTCACATGCTGTTCACAACGGTTTCTGCTCACTTGAAGAGTGCCATCACTACTATCACGGTGAGAAGGTATCCATGGGAGTTCTTACTCAGCTTGTACTTGAGAAGGCAGAGGAACTTGACGATGTTCTTGACTTCTGTATTTCAGTCGGATTACCTGTTACTCTTGAGCAGATCGGTATTACAGAGCCTACCTGGGAGAAGATGATGCAGGTTGCAAAGATTGCCTGCGGTCCCAGTGATACAGGAAACAATATGCCCTTTGAGGTTACTCCCGAGATGGTTGCAAACGCAATTCTTGCAGCTGATGCAATCGGTAAGGTTGCCTTAGGCAAATAATCATATTTGATGCTTATTGTGCCCGACTGTGATATAATATATTTCAGTCGGGCATTTTATTATGAAATAAGCAAAGAAGGAATATCGATGGATAAGCTATTTATCGAGAAAAAGAACAGTATCGGAGTATTCGATTCGGGTGTCGGAGGAATAGGAGTATTAAAGGAACTGATGAACGTTCTCCCGAACGAGAATTTTATTTTTTACGGAGATTCAAAGAATGCTCCTTACGGTGAGAAATCACCCGCGGAGATTACGGATTTGGTAAATAATGCGGTTGAACAGCTCTTGGCACTCAATGTTAAGGCTGTTGTTATCGCCTGCAATACGGCGACAAGCGTTGCAATAAATACTCTCAGAAGCAGATATCCTCAGCTGCCCATTATCGGCATGGAGCCGGCCTTAAAGCCTGCGGTTAGCGAGCCCAAAAGGAACAGAGTTCTGGTAATGGCGACATCTGTTACGCTGCATCTGGACAAATATCTGCATCTTCAGCATCGCTTCGAGGACAAGGCGGAGATTATTCCGCTCGAGTGTCCGGGGCTTGCCGGAGAAATCGAAAAAGGGGATTTGAAGAGCAGTGAACTCAAAGCTTTGCTTGAGAGACTGCTTGGTCCGTATAAAGGCAAAATTGACAATGTGGTACTTGGATGCACACATTATCCTTTTGTAAAAAAGCTTATAAAAGAAATACTTGGAGATATTCCTGTTTTGGACGGCGGGAAGGGTACGGCTCAGCAGTTAAAGCGTGTTCTTTCGGAGAGGGATTTGCTGAATCCTTCCGGGGAAGAAGGGAAGATTACATTTATGTCTTCGAAGGAACTTGGGGATGTTATCGATACTTTTACAAGGCTTTACGAGCTGTATGAGCTTGACTGAGTTATGAATTATTACCGCAGAAGCGGTTTATATGGAAAGGGGATATATATGAAGTACAGAAAGTTTGACAAGATTGAGAAGGAAGCATCGATTTTCGGCCTTGGCTGCATGAGATTCAACGGAGCAGCATCGGGTGACAGCACCATTGATGAGAGCAAAGCTATTTCGCTTATTCGCCAGGCTATCGACGGCGGAGTGAATTATCTTGATACCGCATATGTTTACCTCAACAAGACTTCCGAGATTGTTCTGGGAAAGGCTTTGCAGGGCGGCTACAGAGATAAGGTTACCATCGCTACCAAGATGCCCATCGAGCATGTCCATGACCGCGAGAGCATGGAAGAGCTTATAAACAGCGAGCTTAAGAAGCTTCAGACAGACCACATTGATTTCTATCTTATGCACGGAATCAATAAAGAGAAGTGGCTGAAGTTCAAGGCCATCGGTGCGGACAAGTATTTTGAGGAATTAAAGCAGGCTGGCAAGATTAAGTACAAGTGCTTCTCATTCCATGGTTCATACGAGGATTTTGAATATATCATCAAGGACTACGACTGGGATATGGTTCAGATTCAGTACAACTTCATGGACATCAACAATCAGGCAGGTACCAAGGGCTTGAAGCTTGCGGGAGAACTTGGTATTCCCGTTGTCATCATGGAGGGTCTTCTCGGCGGAAAGCTTGCAAAGGCTCCTTCAAATGTTCAGGCACTTTACGATGCTTTCGAAACCAAGCGTTCACCCGTAGAGTGGGCATTCCGCTGGCTTGGCAACAACCCTGAGATCATGACCATTCTTTCGGGCTGCAATGAGGCCGATCAGATTGCGGATAACTTACGTATCTTTGATACGGTTGAGCCCAATGTTATGTCCGAAGCAGAGGTTGAGCTTATGGATAAGGTTCGCGATGCTTACAACGCAAGAACCAAGATCGGATGTACAGGCTGCAGATACTGCATGCCTTGTCCCGGCGGCGTAGACATTCCCAGAGTATTCTCTGCATGGAATGAAGGTTCGCTTTACGATATCGATCCCAAGTACAACTGGAATGTATCGGAACTTAAGCGTCTTGATATGACTCCCGAAAAATGTCTTGAATGCGGTGCCTGTCAGCAGGCTTGTCCTCAGCATCTGAGCATTATCGATAGCCTGCAGACCGCTTGGAAAGAACTCGCATAAATTCCGTAAGCTGTGACATTTGTATCATATTCTTTTGAACATTAAATAAGGCACTGTGAAGATGTTTTCCACAGTGCCTTTTGGTTGTTTACAGACTGACAACGCTGCAGGCGGAGTCAGGCAATCCATCGGCCGATACAATGAATTCTGTCTCACCGATCTCATTTGAGCTTCTGAGTATAGCTGTCGCGTGACCTCGGAAGGTAGTGGTTTTGTTGTCGGAGTAGTTTTCATCGGTGCAGGGGGTGCCTGTTCCGAATCCGGCAAGAACAGCCGCACCGCTTACCTGTGCGGTGAGATTAACGGCAGCATCGGTAACAACATTACCTTCGGAATCTACGACATCTATATCGATATACACGGCATCGAGACCATCGGCGTCAAGACAGTCTTTTGATAAATTGAGACGCAATGCAGCAGCTGAACCGCTTGTGATCATGCAGTCACGGCTTATTTCTTTTCCGTCCGAATAGCTTACGGCTTCAACCGTGCCCGATACAAAGTCTGTTTTAAAGTGAACGGTATTGGGCATAGGGCGATCGGACGAAACTTTCTTTCGCTCGATGACTTTGCCGTTTATGATGAGTTCAACTTCCTCAGCATTGCTGAACACAACAAGCTCAACGGGGCTGCCTTCGTAGCCCGAATAATTCCAGTTCTTTATTACACCTGTGAAACCCCAAGGAGAGAGGATTTCGACTTTGCCGAAATTGGCGGGATGGTGTGAGAATAAGTATGTGCTTTTGCTTCCCCATACAACACTTCTGTAGGCACCCTGAGGGGTCATCCTGCCGGTTATGTCAAAGTCCGCATCGTTCGCGGTTCTCCAGGGATACGGTGATGCGGTCTGAGGCATAAGCGCCCAGGGTCCCTGTTTGACGAGAGGATCGCTTTCATCGACATAAGCTGCCTTTCCTATACCTGCTTCACCGAGATAATCCCATGCTGTCCAGGTAAAGTCGCCGATGACATATGGAAGTGCCTCAACCATCGGCCAACGATAACCAATCTGCTGGGGGAAATTCTCCGAGCCCAAAATGACACGGTCGGGGAACATTTCATGGTCTTTCTCGTACTGGTCTTCCATGTAGTTGTAGCCTACGATGTCCAGACAGTTTGTGAAGGGTTCGGTTGCATCTTCCCAAAGATTTTCTATTTTGCTTAAGTTTGCATTCTGCTGCTGATTCTGAGAACGTGCGAGATAATCATCGAGTCCGCTCCAAAGCGAGCATACACCGTTGCTGATGGGACGCGTGGGATCGAGAGTGCGAATGGTATCGGCAAGTTCGGCGGCAATTTTGTAGCCCTTGTTTAATCCTCCGCGCTCAGGGATTTCGTTGCCGGTTGACCACATAATGACGGAAGGATGGATTCTGTCACGCTTAACAAAAGCTGTCAGATCGCTTTTCCAACGTGTCTCAAAATGCTGGCTGTAATCGCCCGGACGCTTTGCGATCCCCCAGGCATCGAAGGCTTCATCGAATATGTACATTCCGAGCCTGTCGCAGGCCTCGACCAAAGCGGCAGAGGGCGGATTGTGCGCGGTTCTGATGGCATTGAAACCTACGGACTTGAGCTTCGATATTTTTCTTGCTTCGCTTTCATAAAGCGATACGGCACCTAAGAGTCCGTTATCGTGATGAATACAGCCGCCTTTAAGCTTAATACTTTTTCCGTTGATCCGAAGGCCTCTTATTGCATCGGCTGTGATTGTACGGATTCCGAACAATGCCGTGGCTTCGTCCGTATACTCGTCATCGTTTTTATTTAAGTGCGTACGGTAAACACCGAGGTCTGTGGTTTTTGCCCTCACTATATAAAGATTCGGGGTGTCGCAGTCCCAAAGAAGCGGATCTTTGACGATAATATTGAGGCGTGCTTCGGCGGTTGAACCTGCTTTTATAAATACTTTTGCTTTTGAGAAGGCACTTTCTTTACCTGAAGATTCTTCGATAAGCTCTACATCGACTTCGGCGATTCTGTCGCGCAATGAAGAATTGGCCACTTCAACCTTTGCTTCGATGAATGCCATGTTGTCCGCGACTTCTTTGGTGATCAGGTAAAGGCCGTCGGAAGGAATGTGAAGCTTGGGACCGTGAAGAAGCGCAACACTTCTGAAAAGTCCCGAGCCGGTGTACCATCTCGATGCGGGCTGAATACCGGTATTTAAATTGATACTGATTCGGTTCTCTGCACCGAATGTAACGTATTCGGTAATGTCAACGCAGAAAGGAGAGTAGCCGTAATGATGCTCCGCAACTTTGCAGCCGTTTACTTCAACCTCGGCGTGAATCATGGCTCCGTCAAATTTAAGTTCAACGCAGTCGTCTTCCCATTCAAAGGGAACCATAAAATATTTTGTATAGCTGCATATGTCTCCGGGATAGTATCCTGAGTCGTAGGCAGCAGGTGCATTTTTGTCGACATCCTTTGATATCGTTCCGTCATGCGGAAGGTTTACGGTTATTCCGGGGTCGGAATCGAGGATTCCGACCGAGTCGAGAAGGCCGCGTCTGAAAGTCCAATTATCGTCGAAATAAAAATGTTTCATTGTATACTCCTAAAATACAGTTTTTGCACGTTTGGTGTGTAAAAACACATAAAACGGATACATAAATAATAACATAAAATGCGGCGGTATTGAACAGTCAGTTTATATGAGGTACAATTTAGAAAACATTATTTTCGTATCAGAGGTTAGATTATGCTGTTTAGTATTGCCTTGATTTTGGTTTCGGGTCTGGGCCTTGGATGGTTATGCAAAAAAATGGGACTTCCGGGGCTTCTGGGAATGCTTTTGGCCGGTATGGTATTGGGCCCGTATGTCCTTAATCTGATCGGAAAGCAGATTCTTGATATTTCAGCCGAAATCAGAAAGATAGCGCTTATTATAATCCTTACGAGGGCAGGACTGGGCCTTGACTTATCGGGGCTTAAAAAGATCGGCAGACCTGCACTTTTGATGTGCTTTGTGCCGGCAAGCATGGAACTGGTCGGCATGCTTTTGCTGGGGCCTGCACTTCTTGGAATCAGTGTCCTTGAGGCTGCGATAGTCGGTTCGGTTCTTGCGGCGGTTTCTCCGGCTGTGGTTGTGCCCAGAATGATAAAACTTATGGAAGAGGGCTACGGGAAAAAGCAGGGAATCCCCGAACTGATACTGGCCGGAGCTTCGGTAGACGATGTTTACGTGATTGTGCTTTTTACAACCTTTATCGGAATGGCTCAGGGTGAAGGTGTATCAGTCATGCGTTTCGTGAATATCCCCGTGTCGATTGTTTTGGGAATCGCCATAGGCTTTATCTGCGGATATCTTTTGTCGAAGCTGTTCGAAGTGGTTGAGGTACGCGATACGGCGAAGGCTCTTATAGTTCTTTCACTTTCATTTCTGCTTTGTGTGCTTGAAGATACATTGACCACATCAATTACGTTTTCGGCGCTGATTGCAATAATGTTTATCGGAATTGCGCTCAGGAGAAATAAACCCGAAGCTGCCGCAAATCTTTCCGCCAAGTACAATCAGCTCTGGGTCGGCGCAGAAGTATTCTTATTCGTCCTGGTCGGAGCCGCTGTCAACATCGGGTATCTCGGAAAGGTCGGATTTATGGCTCTTGCGGTTATTGCGGGGGCACTTGCATTCAGAATGTTCGGTGTATTTGTCTGCCTCATAGGAACGAGATTTAACCGTAAAGAGAGGCTGTTCTCAATGATAGCATATACGCCGAAGGCTACCGTTCAGGCAGCTATAGGAGCAGTTCCTCTGGGGCTTGGACTGGCCTGCGGAGATGTGACTCTGACGGTTGCAGTCCTTGCCATAGTTCTTACCGCACCGCTCGGAGCTTTTGCGATTGACAGAACCTATAAAAAACTTCTGACTAAGGATTGATTTAAAGGAATTATTTTTAGGGATAACTTAAAGGAATAAATTAAAAAAATAAATTTAAGGGGGATATATAATGGAACTTTATAAGTACGCTGAGGCTGTGGTTGAGGATATTCCGCATCTTACTGCAAACCTGGCGAATATTTCCGCGGTTATTTATGAGAAACTCGATAATCTGAACTGGGCAGGCTTCTATGTTATGAAGAACGGAAAGCTGGTTCTGGGACCTTTCCAGGGAAAAACCGCCTGCATCGAGATTAAGGTTGGAAACGGTGTCTGCGGAACAGCGGTGAGCAGGGACGAGACTCTGCTTGTTCCCGATGTGCATCTTTTTCCGGGGCATATCGCATGTGACGGGGCATCGGAATCTGAGATTGTTATACCGCTTCATAAGGACGGAAAAGTATGGGGAGTACTCGATATCGACAGTCCGATAAAGAACCGTTTTTCTGAGGATGACAGAGTCAGTCTCGAAAAGGTTGCCAAAGTTGTGGAGTATATGCTGAGCGTGGTTCCTTCCGCTGATTTTAATTAAAATCAAGGCATTTTTTTACATTTTGTGAATAAAGAAAGTAAAGTATTTTGCCTCATTGCCGATATATATTATGAAGGGTATTTTGGGCCTTTTTATGCCCGAAAGGGTTACTTTTTTGCCTTTTGGCTGCTTCTGGCCTTGTTTTTGGGTCGGATGATTTTTTCTCGGAAGCAGCCGGTGTAATGCGGTAGATGTAGTGGAGGAACAGCACTTTGAGTATCTTGATTCACAATATGGAAGCTGCGAATGCGCAGCGTATCTATAAAGGTAATACGAGAAGAAAAGAAAAGCTTTCCGAACGTTTGGCTTCGGGCTTTAAGATCAATCGTGCTGCTGACAATGCCGCGGGGTTGACGATTTCCGAAGGCATGCGCTCGCAGATAAGAGGCCTCGATCAGGGGGCACACAATCTGCAGGACGGAATGAGTCTTTTGAACGTTGCCGACGGTGCTTTGGCAGAGGTTCAGGAAATGCTGCACCGAATGACTGAGCTGACCGTTCAGGCCGCAAACGATACAAATACCTTTGAAGACCGTGAGGTTATTCAGGATGAGATAAATATGCTGATGGAGGAGATTGACCGTATCGGTACGGACACCGAGTTTAATACGATTCCTCTGTTTAATGCAGAACCTACCGAGGTTATAAAAATCGACAAAAGTCTCGTTTCATCGCCTTCGGCCGAGAGCGGATATCTGTCCGAAGCAACCAAAATCGGAAGTAGGTATTATCCTTCCGCATCGCTTGATTTTTCGACAATCAATAAAGACAACATTTCAATGCTTTATGACAAAACTTTCAGCTTTAACTGCAGTCAGAGCTGCGCCGAAGTATTTCAGTTTACCTTGATTAACAAGGACGGAAACGGCAGCTACGTAACCGGAAAGGATAACGGAAGGGGCACACATCATTACTTTATTGATATAAACGGTTTAAGAAACGGAACTCAGATTCTTGACCGAATGTACAATTATATTCATGATAATATGCCCAATGGAATTTCGCCTGCTGCGGACCATCTTGAAGTCAGCCACTCGAATGATTTATATGTAAACGGTTCCAAGATGAATATTGTAGCCGATACCGGTTTTGCAACCGAGGCAGAGGCACTTAATAAGTTTAAAAATTCCAAAAGTCCCTACGGCGGAATAGACCTTGCGGAAATCACCGGAAGTTATTCAACGAATCTCGAGAAAACGGTTCTTCATATCCAGGCCGGGGCGAATACTGACCAGAGTATATCGTTCGAGCTGCATAAAATGAATTCGCATATTATCGGGGTCGATAAGGTGAATGTATACAGTTATGAGAATGCAACTGCGTCGCTTACAACCATCCACAATGCAGTGGAAAAGATTTCTGATATGCGGAGTGAGTTCGGTGCGGAGTTCAACCGAATGGAGCACAGCTACAACAATAACCTGAACGCGTCGGAAAATCTTGCATCTTCCGAGTCAAGAATAAGAGATGCGAATATAGCCGATACTATGGTTGAGTTTTCCAGAGACAGTATTCTTATGCAGGTGGGGGAGGCCATGATTACTCAGGCCAATCAAAACCAGCAGGGAGTCATAAAATTATTACAATAAAACCAAAGGGGAATCTTCGGATTCCTCTATATTATTTAGACAGCTACGGGGGATAAAGTATGTCAAAGAAAGCTACAAAAATTGTCGGTATTGTTATTGATTGTATGATGTTTGCCATCATGCTCTTTCAGATGCTATACGTTTTTGAAGGCAACGTTATTCATGAGGTTTTGGGAATTCTTCTTTTTGTCTGCCTTATTACGCATTTGACAATTAAAAAATGGTGGATAAAACAGTTCTTTTCCAAGAAAAACGGAGCAAAGAAGACTCTTCAGATGCGACTTTTCGATATTACTACCTGGAGCCTTCTGGCAGTGTTCTTTGCCCTGATGCTCAGCAGCATGGGTGTATCGAGAACTTTGTTCCCGAGCGTAACGTTTTTCGGGAGTCCTTTATGGCATCGTCTGCTGGCAACTGCGGCACTTACACTGTCGGTTCTTCACGGAAGCTTCCATATGTACAGGCGCGCAAAGAACAAGCGCATGGCTGTTATTATTATTGTACTGATGTGCGGAGCGAGTATGGCTGTCGGACTGGCTTTGGTTCCGTACTTGAACAGGCATTTTAAAAAGGTTGATATTGTTTATGCCGACTCTGTTTACGGAGAAAAAATGAAGATTGATAAGAAGGTTGCGGCAGTGTACTTTACCAGAAACGGTAACTCTGATTTTGAAGAGGACGTTGACGCGGTATCGGGGGCATCACTGCTGCTTGCGGATGGCAGGCTCACAGGTAATACAGAGCTTATGGCGGCCATGGTAAATGACATTACCGGCTGCGATACTTATGCGATTACTCTTACGGGAGAAAAATATCCTTCGTCGTATTCGGATACCATCAGTGTTGCGACCAAAGAAATGAGAGGAGGCATTCGCCCCGAGATAGTTCCGATTGACATCAGCGGGTATGAGGATATCATTCTTATATATCCTTTGTGGTGGGGAACAATTCCTATGCCTGTAGAGACTTTCCTCGCGGGGGCAGATTTTACGGGCAAGAATGTTTATCTTCTTGCAACGCAGGGCAGCAGCGGGTTCGGTTCGAGTACAAAAGCGGTGCGTGAGCTTCTGCCCGGGGTGAAGGTCGAGGAGGGACTGAGTATTTACTGCGACGATATCCCGTACTGCAGGGAGACTATAGAAAACTATTTAAAGGATTTGTACAAATAAGATTTTGTACGAGGAATGAGTTAATGAAAAGCAACAAAAATATGTGGCTCTATATTGCCGTTGATATTGTTGCCGTTCTGATTTTGATAGTGGCGGCGATAGCAGTAAATTCAAGAATAAAAGCAATGGAGAAGCAAAACGGGTCGCCGGTTGGGGCACAGCAAAGCGAACAAAGCGTGGTTCCGCGCAGCGGGGCTTCCGGGGATAACAGCTCACCGAACAACTTTGATGATGGCTCGTCCGGGAATACAGACAAAAAGGATGATGGTATGAATTTCGCAAAAGATACAGCCGACAGTGTCGATAAAACTGCCGACTTTGAGAATGAAAAAATCGATGACATTGCAATCGGAAAGAACGATGATATCGTAATCGAAGAGACCGCAGATTTCGAAATAAAAGAAATAGATGATACCATTATGGCCAGAATTTACGGAAAATCCTATCCTAAGGATTATGCAATCGATAAAAACGCGCTTCGTTATCTCCGTGTTAAGCACGTTGGCTTTGACGGTTTTGATCACAGCGGAGAAATAATAGTAAATGCCGCTATAGCAGAGGATGTTCTTGACATTTTCAAAGAGCTGTATGATATTGGATATCGCATTGAGAAAATCAGATTGATAGACGAATACGATGCCGACGACGAGAAATCGATGGAGGACAACAACTCCTCAGCTTTTAACTATCGTTTTATCGCGGAATCCGAAGTGCTTTCGAATCACGCACTCGGTTTGGCAATCGATATCAACACCCTGTATAATCCCTATGTTTATACGCGCAAAGACGGTTCGCTTTTTTTGCAGCCCGTAAACTCATCGGAGTATGTGGACAGGAACTCGGATAATCCCTATTTTATTAAAAAGGGCGATGCCTGCTACAACATTTTCATAAAGCACGGATTTACCTGGGGAGGCGACTGGAATACGAAAAAGGACTACCAGCACTTTGAATATAAGGATACCGGACGCTGACAATATTTTAAGAGAAAAGAGAAGATCGCAGTTATGTCTGAAGAGAAAAAAGAAACTTCTGCGGTAAAGGCCGCATCAGCACAAAAGAAGAGTACGTATAAGCTTATCATGGATCAGATATCGGGTATATTTTTCCCGATTATCAACTGTCTTACCGCTGCGAGCATTATAAAGAGCGTGGTCGTTTTACTGGCTGCCGGAAATGTTATATCGGAGTCGGGAGGTCTTTACAGGATTTTATTTGCTGCGTCCGACGGATTCTTTTATTTCCTGCCTTTTTATCTGGCATACACCGCTTCGAAGCAGTGGAAGACAGATACAATCATCGCACTTTTTATTCCCGTTGCGATGCTTTATCCGGACCTTGTTAATATTCTCGAGAAGGGCGGAGAACTGAGCTTCCTTGGCCTTAATGTTCCGAATGCAACCTATCATTCAAGTGTTATTCCCGTTCTTTTGGCAGTAGGTCTTTTGCATTTTGTCGAAAAGCCTTGCGATAAATGGCTGCCAGAGGCAGTCAGAGGCTTTTTAAAGCCCATAATCTGCTGCCTGATTGTCCTTCCGGTGACATTTCTGCTTTTTGGAAACATCGGAAACTGGATTGGAGACGGTCTTACGGCAATATTCTTCGGAATCTACGACTTCAGTCCCGTATTTGCGGGTGCATTCCTGGGCTTCTTTATGCAGCCTCTTGTGGTAGTCGGAGGACATTGGAGCGTCGTGCCGGTAAGCATAAACAACATTGCGACTATAGGCTTTGATGTGATTATGCCTTTGGTAGGCGGTGCGGTATATGGTCAGGCGGGAGCTGCTCTTGCAATGGGCATCATAAGAAAAGGCGATAAAGAAAAAAGCAGAATGGCGTTCCAGGGAGCACTTTCGGCGGCACTTGGAGTTACCGAGCCTGCGCTTTTCGGAAGCAACGTTGCGGTTATAAGAGCTATGCTTTCGGCTTGTGCGGCCGGAGCGGTAGGAGGCGCGATTGTCGGTGCTGCAGGTACTCATTGCAATGCGTTTGCTTTCCCGAGCTATCTTACCGCGGTTGCATTTACGGGTCCCGGTTTTGTTCCGTTCCTGATTTCGATGGCGGTATCCTTTGTACTTGCCTTTATATTTACGATGGCACAGAAAAAATGGATATTAAAGTCACTTGAAAAAGTGTGAAAATATGGAAGTGTGAATGTATGGGCTATACCTGAAGGTGGTGTTTGTGACTTCAGGTATAGCGCGGTTTGAAAAGACTGTAAAAAACAAAAGGAGGAAAGGTATGTCAAAGAGAAAGATTATATGCTTTTTGGTGATGATTATGCTTTTATCGGCGGCCTGCTCCTCCGAAAAAGAAACTGCTTCGCACACTTGTACATTCGGTATCGAGTGCTCAACGGTATTTGATAATGCCGATCTCGCGGATGACGCCGTATTGGAGCTTTTGCCGAAGGACGGTGTTATTTTTAAACCGACAGAAGTAACCTTTAATGAGGGGGAGTCTGTATTTGATCTTCTTCAAAGAGTTTGTAAGGAAAACGGTATTCATATGGAATCTTCCTATACGCCGATTTATGAAAGCGCTTATATTGAGGGTATTTCGAATTTGTATGAGTTTGACTGCGGGAGCCTGTCGGGTTGGATGTACTCTGTAAACGGAGTGTTTCCGAATTACGGCTGCAGCGGTTATATGCTGAAAGACGGAGATGTTGTTGAATGGAAGTATACCTGTGAACTCGGGAACGATATCGGCGGAAGATATGCCGCGGGAGAATAATACTTGATATGAATTCAGTTAAATACGATTCTTTTTCATTATATCATCCGCTGACTCAATTTCTGTTCTTTGGATTTGTGCTGGCGTTTTCAATGATAAGCATGCATCCGGTGTGTCTTGCAATATCATGCATATCGGGCGTTTCTTATCTGCTTTGTCTTAAAGGCAGAAGAGGCGTGATTTTTTTGCTTAGATTTGCACTGCCTGTTATGCTGTTCGCGGCACTGATTAATCCTCTGTTTAATCATCGGGGGGTTACGGTTCTCGGATATCTTCCGGGCGGAAATCCATTGACTCTTGAAAGTATTGTTTACGGAATAAGTGCGGGATTCATGCTTGCAGGTGTTCTGGCATGGTTTGCCTGCTTTAATGAAATCATTACATCAGACAAGCTGATATATTTACTGGGAAGATTTGTTCCCGTGCTGTCTTTGATGTTAAGCATGATTTTACGCTTCATCCCGAAATTCAGGCGTGACTTTGAAACTGCGAAGGAGATTTGTCCTAAGGAACGCGGGGAAGAAGACGGCGCAGGGCGTAAGATTAGGTTTCTAAAAATGAAGCATGCAATGTCATGCTTCTCGATTGTTGTAACAAAATCACTTGAGAACTCAATAGAAACCTCTGACAGTCTTAAAAGCAGAGGCTACGGTCTTAGAGGAAGGACTTCTTATTCAATC
Organism: Lachnospiraceae bacterium; assembly: GCA_045616585.1. Lineage (GTDB taxonomy): Bacteria > Bacillota > Clostridia > Lachnospirales > Lachnospiraceae > RUG11977. The sequence continues at coordinate 5,648 of JAZLGZ010000025.1, read as the reverse complement.
TATACGAGAAGTCTCAACGATACTTTGCTTTCCTGGTTTATAGCCTTTTGCGGATTGTCCGTTCTGAGCGGATTCATAAGCGGTGGCATCAATATGCGCTTCTATCCGATGATTAAATTTGATTTTTACGGCAATCTGTCACTAATGTTTTATATAATGCTGGCAATACTCGAGTTTATGCCGGTTGTTTTGCATTTGTGTTCACACCATGTTTCGGAGGAGTATCGTGACGCTGCTGGAAATTAAAGGTTTTGATTTTTATTATCCCGAATGTGAAGTTCCTGCACTAAAGGATGTTTTCCTTGAGCTTAAGTGCGGGGATTTCTTTGTGCTGTTCGGACAATCCGGCTGCGGCAAAACAACACTTCTCAGATCCTTGAAGCCTGCATTGGCACCTCATGGCCAAAGATGCGGGCAGATTCTGTTTGACGGAACCGAACTTTCGGCACTGGATGACCGGGCGGCTGCATCGAGGATAGGCTTTGTCGGTCAGAACCCGGATAACATGATAGTGACGGACAAAGTGTGGCATGAGCTTGCATTCGGCCTTGAGAGTCTGGGTTTGGGTACTCCTGATATCAGAAGAAGAGTGGCTGAAATGGCTTCGTTTTTTGGGATCGAAGGCTGGTTTGACAAGAAAACGGATGAGCTTTCAGGCGGACAAAAGCAGATATTAAACCTTGCTTCGGTAATGGTGATGCGACCTGAAATGATAATTCTTGATGAGCCTACTTCTCAGCTTGATCCGATAGCGGCAACCGAATTTTTTGCGATGCTTAGACGTATCAATGAGGAACTCGGTACAACGGTTCTGATCAGTGAGCATCGGCTAGAGGAAGCCCTTTCGATTGCTTCAAGGGCTGCTTTTATGGAGAATGGGACAATAAAAGCATCGGGAAGCGTTCGCGATGTCGCAGAACATCTCAGAAGTAATTCAGCCAGCATGTATGCGGCTATGCCCGCAGCTATGAGAATCTGGGCTGCAACCGGCGGTAGTGATGAATGTCCGGTATCTGTCAACGAAGGAAGAAGGTATATTGAAAAGCTCGCTTCGGATAATATAAAATGCGCTTCGATCGATTTTATGCAGGAAGCATGGGCAGATGAAAAATATGCTGATAAAGGTACCAGAGTAAAAAATAGAAGAACGGACAGCAATGCAGACGGATTGTTTGCTAAGGATGTTTCCTTCGCATATGCGCAAGGACTCAGGCAGGCAGTAAGGAATGTCTCGTTTGAGGCATCAGTCGGAGAATTGAGCTGTATTCTAGGAGGAAACGGAACCGGAAAAACTACCTTTTTGAAACTGCTTGCAGGGATCTTAAAGCCTGATGAAGGTAGGATATCATTCGATGGAAAAGCAGCATATCTTCCGCAAAATGTGCAGCTGATGTTTAATAAAAAGACAGTGAGAGAACAGCTGCAGGGGTATTCAAAAGAACTGATTTCAATACTGATGCTCGATGAACTCGGCGATAAGCACCCGTATGACCTTTCGGGAGGTGAGCAGCAAAGACTTGCGCTTGCGATGGCACTCGGAAGTGAAGCCAAGGTGCTGCTGCTGGATGAACCTACTAAGGGGCTCGATGCGGGATTTAAACCTGTATTTGCCAAACTGCTGAAGAGTCTGAAGGAAAAAGTTATAATAATGGTCAGCCACGATGTGGATTTCTGTGCTTCTTATGCCGATAAGTGTCATCTGTTTTTTGACGGTGGCCTTGCAGTTTCCGCATCACCCCGGGAGTTTTTCAGGGACAATAATTTCTACACTACGGCTGCTGTAAGGATGACGCGGGGACTTATCGGAAATTTGATAACTGCAGACGAAGTCATCGCCTTTCTCAAAGGTAAAGAAAATACCGCAGCTGAAGATGTTTCAAAGAATATAGTAAAGACGAATGAAAGTGCAGGCGCGGAAAGCGTCGGACCTTACGAAGTCATTAAAAGGACCGAAATAAGCTGCGTTGAAGAAACGTTAAAAAAGAGCAGCATTGCAGAAAAGAGCAGCATTGCAGAAAAGGTCAGACAAATTGCGATATTTGTCTGCGTTTGCGGCGTACTCGCATTGTTCTTTTATGCGACGAAGATCGCGGATATTTCGGGCACTGCTGTTGAGGCAGGAATTGAAAAGGAAATATCGCATCCCGTTATTTACGCCGGTATAATTGTTCTGCTGTTTGCGCTTATTCTCCTGACTGCAAAACGATCGAAAGGGCGACGGCTATTTTTCGAGGATAAAAATGTCCGGAACAAGCTTCCGAAGCGTACCATAGCTGCGATTGCGGCAATAGTGATTTTTATACCTGTGACTCTTTGGGCCGGAATCACTTTTTTTGACGGCAGACAATATTATATTACTGCACTGCTGATCTTATTTGAGAGTATGCTTCCGTTCTTCCTTATCTTCGAGGGCAGAAAGCCCAAGACCAGGGAAATAGTACTTATTGCTGTGCTGAGTGCACTCGGAGTCGCCGGAAGAGCAGCTTTCTTTATGCTTCCGCAGTTTAAACCTGTTCTGGCACTTACCGTCATTTCGGGAGTTGCCTTCGGCGCAGAATCGGGATTTTTGGTCGGAGCATTGACAATGCTGGCTTCAAATGCCATGTTCTCACAGGGACCCTGGACGCCCTGGCAGATGTTTGCGATGGGTATAATAGGCTTTTTTGCGGGAATTCTCTATCGCAAAGGAGTACTTGCAAGGAGCAGGGCATCACTCAGTATTTTCGGAGCAATCTGCGCACTGGTAATATACGGAGGAATAATGAATCCTGCCTCGGCACTGATGTGGAGTCAGGAAGGAATCAATCTGAAAATTGTCCTCAGCTATTATGTGACCGGTCTTCCGATGGACTGTGTGCATGCTGCCGCAACGGCAATCTTTTTATGGTTTTTGTCGGGACCCATGCTTGAAAAGCTCGACAGGGTTAAGGAGAAATACGGACTTGAAGAATAGAAATAGCGGTATTAAAAATATCTTTCTCGGACTGCTGGTATTGTTCATATGCATTAATGCTTCTGCGGGGCTTTTGATAAATGCGGCTCAAACGGATTCCGTGCTTGAGAAGGCTCAGAATTATGTGCTCAGCAAGGTCTCTGCACCCAAGGTCGGAAGTGTGGGCGGGGAGTGGGCAGTGATAGCGCTGGCCAGATCCGGCAAGAAATTAACAAATGAATATAAAGACAGTTATTATAAAAATGTTGAAGAATATGTAAAGTCGAATATTAACGATAAAGAACAGATGAACCGTTCAAAGTCGACCGACAATTCCAGGATAATACTCTCGCTTACCTCGATCGGCAAAGATCCGTCCAAGGTTGCGGGACATAATCTGTTAAAAGGTCTTGCGGATTTTGATTATGTAAAAAAGCAGGGAATCAGCGGACCGGTCTGGGCTTTATTGGCTTTTGACTGCGACGCTTATGAGATTCCTCAAATAAAATCCGGAGAGCAGACAGCAAGAGACAGGCTTATAGATTACATCACCGATTCGCAGCTCAGCGACGGTGGGTGGACAATGTCCGGGAACAAGTCGGATCCGGATATGACGGGAATGGCAGTTCAGGCCCTTGCCCCTTATTACGAAAGTGATAAGAAAGCTGCAGCAGCTATCGATAAAGCGGTTAAGCTGCTTTCACAGATGCAGCTTGAAAACGGAGCATATCGAAGCTGGGGAAGCATAAGCAGTGAAAGTTGTGCACAGGTTGTCGTGGCCTTGTGTTCACTGGGAATCGATCCTTCAAAAGATACCAGGTTTGTGAAAAAGAACGGAAGCGTAATGGATGCCATGCTGAGCTTCGGTCTTTCAAACGGAGGATTTCTGCACAGCGTGACGGGAACGGATTCGGACAAAAGTGCCAATCAGATGGCAACCGAACAGGTTCTTTACGCACTTGCGGCATATTCGAGATTCACTGCCGGCAGAAACAGCCTTTATGATATGACTGCCGAAAAAAGCCGGGGAAGCGAAAATGATGAGAAACAGGTTGAGGTTAATGCATATATTATTCATCAAAAAGGAGAAACCATTACAAGCAAGAACCTCAATTATATTGTAACGGCTCCGGGAGGAGTATACGCTTCGGGAAAGGTTAAGAAGGGAAAAGCTGCGCTTGTATCGGCGAACGGTCTTGTGACGAGGGTTGTGATACCTTCATCGATAAAGGTTGACGGGATTACCTACAATGTTACTTCTGTCGCTGCGGGAGCTTTTAAAAACGATTCGCGCATCACGTACCTTTCAATCGGGACCAACGTGACAAAAATCGGCAAAAAAGCCTTTTCGAATTGTAAAAACCTAAAAACCGTAAAGAATTATTCAAAGGTTATTCTGAATGAAGATTTTGGAAAATAAAAACTCTGCTGTCACAGGACGGCAGAGTTTTTTTCTGTAAGCTCTTTTAATGCATAAAGGGCGGTGTCGACTTCATCGATCGTATTAAAATAACCGAAGGAGAATCTTAACGTGCCTTCGGGATACGTACCGAGAGTTTTGTGTGCTCTTGGAGCACAATGCAGGCCGACTCTGGTTAAGATTCGGTATTTTTCTTCGAGCGCAATCGCCAGATGTGAAGGATCATGACCTTCTACCGTAACGGATACAACCCCCAGACGCTTGTCGAAATCATCCGTGTCTGATATGCCATGTATATGTATAAGCTTTTCATCAGGGTCGATTTTATGTATTCCGTGTATAAAGTGGGCGGTAAGGTTACGTTCGTGTGCAAGAATTTTGTCGGGACCGGTTTGCTTCAGCCATTTTAAAGCCGCATTAAGACCGTATATACCGGGGATATTTGCGGTCCCGGCCTCAAAACGGTCGGGCATAAAGTCGGGAACGGTTTCTATATGGCTTTTGCTTCCAGTTCCTCCGCATATGAGCGGCTCGACTTTTGAAATCATATTGTCAGCCAGGATAAAACCTCCGATGCCCTGGGGACCGTAGAGTGCCTTGTGACCGGTAAATGCAAGACCGTCGATGTGACATTCTTTCATGGAAATGGGCAGAAGCCCGGCGGTTTGAGCGGAATCGACAAAGAAAACGATATTGTGATTGAAGCAGAATTCACCGATTTCTTTTATTGGGAGAATACTTCCGCAGACATTCGAGGCATGAGTGACAACCAGCAGCGTTGTATTCGGTTTTATCAGAGATTCCAAGTTCGTAAGAATATCACTCGGGGATATAACCTTATCCCGGCAGGAAAGAACCGAAAAGGATATATCATTTTGTTTAAGCTGCGTAAGGGGACGCATAACGGAATTGTGCTCATAAGAAGATACAATCACATGGTCACCGGGACGGAGAAAGCCTTTCAGCAGGATGTTGAGGCTTTCCGTGATATTGGAAGTGAAAACGACATTTGCGGGATCCGGGCCCTCAAACAGATTGCAGAGCAATTCTCTGGTTTCATAGGCTGTTTCGCCGGCAGCATAAGCCGGTGCATAGCTTCCGCGGCTGATGTTGGAACCGATTTCGGTCATATAGTAAAGCATTGCTTCGGGTACCGAAGCGGGTTTGGGAAAGGTAGTACTTGCATTGTCAAAATTAATCATTTTTGTCTTCCTGATATTTGTGCTTTGAATGCATCTGATGACAACGATTATAGCATAGAGTCTGCCTGCGGAGAATACGAAAGATACTATATTT
>JAZLGZ010000024.1:0-20804 GCA_045616585.1 Lachnospiraceae bacterium | reverse complement strand
CTTATTGATGATGCAATAATTGAGGATCCTCCAATCACCATTAAAGAAGGCGGTATTATCAAGCCCGGTTATAATTCCGAAATCGATACACTTCGATCCGCAAAAAGTGAGGGAAAGAATTGGCTTGCCATGATGGAAGCCGAAGAAAAAGAAAAAACCGGCATCAAAAATTTGCGAATCAAATACAATCGGGTATTCGGATACTATCTTGAAGTTACAAATTCTTTTAAGGATCTTGTGCCTGCCGGTTGGATAAGAAAGCAGACAACTACCAATTCGGAACGTTATACAACCGAAGGGCTTAAGGAACTTGAAGATAAGATTCTTAATGCGGAGGACAGAATGTTTTCTCTTGAATATGATCTTTTTACTCAAATCAGAGAAATCATAGCAGACAATATATCAAGAATTCAAAAGACCGCAAAAGCCATTGCTCTTCTTGATTCTTATGCATCTCTTGCATATGTTGCGGAGAGAAACGGTTTTGTTCGTCCATCAATTAACACCGACGGTATTATAGATATTAAAAACGGCAGACACCCTGTTGTTGAACAGTTTATAGGAGCGGAGTCTTTTGTTGCCAATGATACTTATCTTGACAACAAGAAGTCACGTATCGCTATTATTACCGGACCCAATATGGCCGGTAAATCGACATATATGCGTCAGACAGCAGTCATAGTTTTAATGGCGCAATGCGGCTTCTTTGTACCTGCGGAGTCGGCCAATATCGGCTTGGTAGACCGTATTTTTACAAGAGTCGGAGCTTCCGACGATTTGGCCTCCGGACAAAGTACATTTATGGTTGAGATGAATGAAGTTGCAGTCATTTTGAAGAATGCCACTGCTGACAGCCTCCTTATTCTTGACGAAATCGGACGAGGAACATCTACATTCGACGGACTCGGTATAGCATGGGCGGTAGTTGAATATATCAGCAATAAGAAGCGTCTGGGTGCAAAGACTTTGTTCGCCACGCATTATCATGAACTTACAGAGCTTGAGGATAAACTGGAAAGTGTAAACAACTACTGTATAGCCGTAAAAGAGCAGGGAGAAGATATTATCTTTCTGCGTAAAATTATTCCCGGCGGAGCTGACAGAAGTTACGGAATACAGGTTGCAAGACTGGCAGGTCTTCCTTCGGCGGTATTATCGAGAGCTGCCGAGATAGTGGAACTGCTGACCGATAATGATATTAACGGCAAAATCAGAGAGAATGTTGAACTTGTTAAGAGAGGCAGTTCAAAGAAAGCGAAGTCATTCGATAATTTTGATGACGGTCAGCTGAGCTTTTTTGATAATGTTCAAAATGACAGTGAAAATGAAATTATAGCTCAGCTTAAAGCTGTTAAGATTGATGATCTAAGACCTATTGATGCTCTTAATTTGTTGTCAGAACTTCAAAAGAAAATCAAATAATTCTTTGAAACGGAACAGATGTTAAACCGAAAGGATATGTTATGGCTGTTATAAATATTCTTGATAAAAACACCATAAATCAGATTGCTGCGGGTGAAGTTATCGAAAGACCCGCATCGGTCGTAAAAGAACTTATAGAGAATTCCATTGATGCAGGCGCAACTGCAGTATCCTGTGAGATTTCGGGTGGCGGAATTAATCTCATAAGAATCACGGATAACGGTACGGGTATCGATCCCGAGGACGTGAAGGTGGCATTTATGAGACATGCTACCAGCAAGATTAAAGATGCTTCTGATTTGAACGAGGTGACGAGTCTTGGATTTCGTGGTGAAGCTTTAGCCAGTATTGCTGCAGTAGCAGAGGTAGAGCTTATTACCAGGACAGAATCAAACATTGACGGAATAAGGTACAGAATAAACGGTGGTGAAGAAATAGGGATTGAAAAAATCGGGTGTCCCAAAGGAACAACTTTTATTATTCGTAATTTGTTCGGCAATGTACCTGTCAGAAGAAAATTTTTAAAGTCCGCAACGACCGAGGGATCGTATATAAATGAGGTTGTTGAAAAGATAGCTCTTTCACATCCGGAAGTGTCGATAAAATTTATCAATAATTCAAGAACCGTTATTTTTACAACCGGAAGCGGTCTGGTTAAAGATATTATTTACGGCATTTACGGAAGAGAGATAACTGCGAATCTTGTAGAGGTTTCTTATAAGGGCGAAGACGGAATCAATATTTCCGGGTTTGTAGCCAAGCCGGTTGTTGCGCGCTCAAATCGTAATCTTGAGCATTATTATGTAAACGGAAGATACATTCGAAGCAATGCCATCAGCAAAGGTATAGAGCAGGCATTTGCACCGTATCTTATGCTCCATAAATATCCGTTTACGGCACTGCATATTGAGATTCCTGCAGGAACTATGGATGTAAACGTTCATCCGACAAAACAGGAGGTTCGTTTCGAAAAAACCGATGCGGTATTTACGGCTGTATATTCTGCGGTATCTGCGGCAATGAAAAGCATTGCCATTATTCCGAAAACCGTTACACCTAATGTTGACAGTCAGAAAGAAGCCCAAAACAGAATCGCGTCGAACCCTTATGTACAAAAAGCTCCCGAACCTTTTGAGACGACCAGACGTGAGAATGCGAATATAAATGCTGTTAAGGAAAGTGTTGTCAAGGAGAACAGTGTAAAGGAAAATGCTGTAATGACGAATACTGTAAAGGAAAAGTCTTTACAGGAAAGTTCTCTGCTTCAAAATATTACAAAGGATACTGTATATACTTTAGAGCAGATCGACACGAATATAATGGTTGAAGATATCCTCAAGGCCGATGCATGCGATGATTTTTCGGTTGTTCGTGAGGAAACTCCTGCTGATAAGCTCGTAGAAAAGACTGAAGATATTTCTGACGGCACAGATTCAGGTGCAGAGGTTTCGGGTGATATTGCAGCTTTTAACAGAGTGATGACAGGTAACCTTAAGAACGAGGATACAGCTGTAGAATACAAGCAGATGGTTCTTGAAACCGATATCTTTAAGAATGACGGACAGTCAGCTCCCATAATCAGACCTGAAACCAAAGAAGAGTTTAAAAAGGGAATGTATGATGGTTTCAGAATTATAGGTCAGCTGTTTAACACATACTGGATAGTTGAACTGAAGGATAAGATGTATCTTATAGACCAGCATGCCGCTCATGAAAAAACCATATATGAACGTTTGGTAAAAGAATACAACAATTCTTCGATTATTTCACAGAACCTTTGTCCTTCGATTATCGTAAGCCTCTCGGCAAGCGAATGTCAGATTGTCGAGAATCATCTTGATGATCTTCAAAAGCTGGGCTTTACTATGGAAAATTTCGGAGGAAGAGAATACAGTCTCAGTACAATTCCTATTCAGCTTAATAAGATGGACCCTGTCGATCTTTTGCATGAGCTTATCGACTCGTACGACGATGACAATGTGAGACTTGCCAGACAAACGGCTACCATGAACTGGCGGCTTGCAACATGTGCATGTAAAGCTGCCGTAAAAGGCAATATGAAAATGTCTTTGGCTGAGGCTCAGGTTTTGATAGAGGAACTTTTAAAACTCGAAAATCCTTTTAACTGTCCTCACGGTCGTCCCGTTATCATTTCAATGTCTCAGACAGAGGTCGAAAGAAAGTTTAAAAGAATTATATGATTACTACAGAAAAAAAGCCGCTTGTTATAATAAACGGACCGACTGCCGTGGGTAAAACCGCTGTTTCAGTCGAGCTGGCCGAAAGACTCGGTGCAGAGATTATTTCAGCCGATTCGATGCAGATTTACAGATACATGGATATCGGTACTGCGAAAGCAACGCGCGAAGAGATGCGTTCGGTTCCTCATCATATGATTGACATATTGAATCCCGATGAGGATTTTAGTGTTCTTAAGTTCAAGGAAACGGCGAAAGATTTGATCGCCGATATTCATTCCCGCGGTCATTTGCCTATCATTGCCGGAGGAACGGGTTTTTATATTCAGGCTGTTTTATACGATATAGAGTTTTCGGAGTATGACGATGAGAAGCAGCATGAGATAAGGAATGCATTGGAATTGAAGCTTAAAAAGAACGGTGCACTTTATATGCATGAATATTTACGCATCTTTGATCCGGAATCGGCTGCTGTTATTCACCCCAACAATATAAAAAGACTGCTTCATGCAATCGAGTTTTTTGAACTTACCGGAACAAAGATTTCGAATCATAATGCTGAACAAAAACAGAATGAATCACCTTATGATTTTAAATATTTTGTAATTACCGATGATAGAGTAGCAATTTATAAAAGAATTGATGACCGTGTTGAGGTTATGCTCGCAAACGGACTGGAAAACGAGGTAAGATATCTGCTTGACAAAGGATATGCCGAAGAATTGCCGTCGATGCTCGGTATAGGCTATAAAGAGATGATAGATTATATTAAAGGCAGAGTAACTTACGATGAAGCTGTATATAATATTAAACGCGAGACCAGACACTTTGCAAAAAAGCAGTTGACCTGGTTTAAACGTGAAAAGGTGGTTGAATATATAAATCGAAATGATTATAAATCCAATATTGAGATTGCCGATGAACTTGAAAACAGAATAAAAAAGCATTTTTACCGATTGTCGGAATAAAATCTCAAAAGCGGTATATATCAGTATATGAATCAGGAGAGTAAAATATATGGGAATAAGGGAAATGTACAAATCAATGGGCTTATCTGACAGGGTTATCGATATAGCCGAAAAGTATGAGGCAGAGTTAAAACCCAGATTTGATGAACTTGACAGGATTGCTGAAGCCAATCAGCTTAAGGTCGTTAAGGCTATGCAGGATAATAATGTGAGCGAGACACATTTTGCCGGTACTACCGGCTATGGTTACAATGATGCGGGAAGAGATGCGATTGAAGCTACCTATGCTTCTGTATTTCATGCTGAGGATGCACTTGTTAGACCTCAGATTATGTGCGGAACACATGCTCTTTCCATTGCCCTTGGAGCGAACGTAAGACCGGGCGATGAAATATTGTCACCTGTTGGAAAACCTTACGATACTCTCGAAGGAGTAATCGGTATTACACCGGCTGTAGGCTCACTTGCCGAATACGGAGTGACATATTCACAGGTAGATTTGCTTCCTGATGGAGGTTTTGACTTTGACGGCATAAAGAATGCAATCAATGAAAAAACGAAACTTGTTACGATCCAGCGTTCCAAAGGTTACGCGACAAGGCCTACTCTTTCGGTTGAAAGGATAGGAGAACTCATCTCGTTTATTAAAGACATAAAGCCCGAAGTGATAGTAATGGTAGACAACTGCTACGGCGAGTTTGTCGAAGAAATCGAACCTACCGATGTCGGAGCGGATATGTGTGTCGGCTCTTTGATAAAGAATCCGGGCGGCGGACTTGTAGCGACGGGTGGGTATATTGTTGGCAGAGCCGACTGTATCGAAAGATGTGCATATAGACTTGCCTGTCCCGGTCTTGGAAAAGAAGTCGGAGCGACTCTGGGAATCAATCAGAATATCTTTCAGGGATTCTTTATGGCCCCTGTTGTTACCGCAGGAGCAATAAAAGGCGCTATATTTGCCGCAAGGATTTTTGAAGATTTGGGATTTGCGGTTATTCCGAACGGAACCGAACCCAGATATGATATAATCCAGGCTGTCACACTCGGAACTGCGGAAGGTATGATGGCTTTTTGTGAAGGCATTCAGGCTGCGGCTCCCGTTGACAGTTTTGTTCGCCCTGAACCTTCTCCTATGCCGGGATACAGTTCGGAAGTAATTATGGCTGCCGGAAGTTTTGTACAGGGTTCCTCGATAGAGCTTTCTGCGGATGGTCCTTTGGAAGAACCTTATGCCGTATATTTCCAGGGAGGCTTAACATGGTATCACGCTAAGCTCGGTATACTTACCGCACTTCAGAAAATGATGGATAAAAAACTTATTTGATTACACTTTTTGATGAATTTGTAGTATAATAAATTTCGTATGGGTTTCATTGGCCGGAGAGAGGGGAATGGAGCCGACTTTTGAATTTAATAAAACAAAAAAACATTGATAATATCAATGAGCATGCTGCTGTAAGAACTATGCTTGTTAAGGATATTCCGGAACAGGAACGGCCTTATGAAAAATGTTTGAAATACGGACCTGCATTTTTATCCGATGCCGAATTGCTGGCAGTGATATTAAGAAGCGGAAACGATCGTGAAAATGTAATAGATCTGTCTTCTAAAGTTTTGTCCGCATATTCCGGCAGGGGCCTGACGGCTCTGCATCGAGCTGATTTGAATTCCTTAATGAAAATCAGGGGTATTGGAAAGGTCAAAGCTGTCCAGATACTGTGTATCGCAGAGATATCCGCGAGAATAGTTAAAGCTGAAAGAGCACTGACCACTTCATTTGCATCAGCCGAAGAGACGGCGCTTTATTATATGGAGGATCTTAGGCATTTGGAGTATGAGGAAACGGTTGCTGTCTTTCTCGATACCAAGATGCGTCTTATAAACGACAGCGTCATATTCAAGGGAACAGTCAATATGTCAATGTTTGAACCGCGGGAAATATTGAGTGAAGCATTAAAAAACGGAGCAGTAAATCTTATTGTTTTGCACAACCATCCTACAGGAGATCCTACTCCGAGCAGTGTTGATATTTCATCCACGGTAAGGTTAAAAAATGCGTGTAATGTTGTCGGAATACGGTTGTCCGATCATATTATTATCGGAGACAATAAATATGTCAGTCTTCATGAATCAGGAGTAATTTAGGAGGATAGAACGGAATGTCAAAGGTATTTGGAATCGATCTTGGAACAAGAGCTTTGAAGATTTACAAGAAGAATGAGGGTATGATTTATGATGCCAAGAATATTCTTGCTATTAAAGACGGCAACCAGATTATTGCTATCGGAGATGAGGCGTTCGAAATGTTCGGAAAGGCACCCTCAAATATTGAAGTGACTTATCCTGTAAAGTTCGGCGTTATTGCGGACATCAAGAATATGCAGGCTCTTTTGAACCTTGTATTCGATCAGATCTCCAAAACTCAGGGTAAAATGCACGGTGCTGAGTTTATCATCACCGCGCCTACCGATATTACAGAAGTTGAAAAGAAGGCTTTTGTCGATCTTGTGGAGAATACCAATATTAAGCCTAAGAAGGTCAGAATCGCGGAGCGTCCAGTTGCGGATGCTTTAGGTGCAGGACTTAACGTCACCGAAGCGGCAGGCGTTATGGTTGTTGATATAGGTGCGGATACTACCGAAATTTCTGTGCTTTCGCTTGGAGGAATTGTTCTCAGCCGACTTATTCCCATCGGAGGCAATAAATTCGATGAGGATATTATTAACAGTGTTAAGAAAAAATATAATCTTATTATCGGCAACAAAACTGCAGAATATATCAAGATCAATCTTGCTACGGCTATAGCTCCAGCCGAGGGTGATATAGCAACGGTTAAGGTTCACGGAAGAGATGTTGTGAACGGTCTTCCAACCGAAAAGGAAATAGATTCTGCATTTGTTTATGAGGCAATCGCAGAACATCTTCACAGTATTGTGGATTCCGTAAGAATTATTTTGGAGCGTACTCCTCCCGAAATCGCTGCAGATATTATCGATTCGGGTGTTTATGTTACCGGTGGTTCATCAAAGATTCGTAAGCTTGATGAACTTTTGGCACAGGAGACCGAGCTTAATATCAATATTTGCGAAGACTCGGCCAATACCGTTGCCCTCGGACTCGGAAAGATGATCGAGAATTCTGCATACGATCCGCTTGCATATGTTCTTAAGCAGGCAACATATAAAGATTAATGAGGTTTTTTAGTTAATGAGCCGTAAAGCCAGAAACAGAAACAAAAAGAAGATAGAAATTCAGCCTAAATATGTGCTCATTGCCCTGCTTGTGGTATGTGTTTGCGTTATTTACTGCTCCTACAGATTCAAGGAGCAATTTGCACCGATAAAATCCGCATTTGGCAATTTCATTACTCCCATGCAGCGCGGAATTAACAATGCCGGTGAAGGTATTTCGAAGAAATTAAGAGTATTCTCGGATATGAATAAGCTTATTGAAGAGAATGAAAATCTTAAATCCGAAATAGATGAGCTTAAAGCCGAAAACAGTATACTGACGCAGGAAAAATACGAGCTTAACTGGTATCGGGACCTTTATGAACTTGACGGAAAATATTCCGAGTATAAGAAGGTTGCCGCTGTAGTAATCAGCCGCGAACCGAACAGTTACTGCAATGAATTCATTATAGATAAAGGTGCTGAAGACGGAATTAAGACAGACATGAATGTTATTGCCGGTAACGGACTGGTAGGTATTATTACCGAAGTGGGAAAGAACTGGTCGCGTGTCCGTTCCATAGTCGATGATTCCAGCAGTGTAAGCGGAATGTTTTTAAAGACCAGTGACACTTGTATCGTTTCCGGAAATCTTGAGCTTCTCGACAGCGGATATATCAAGGTTAAAATGATAAATCTTGATGCGGAAGTATATGATAACTATGAAGTTGTTACTTCCTACATCAGCGACAAGTACCTTCCGGGTATACTTATCGGCTATGTCAGCAATATAAAAACCGATGCGAGTACAATGTCTAAAGAAGCATATCTTACCCCGGTTGTTGATTTTGAACATATTGAAGCTGTTCTTGTTATTACCGAACTTAGAGAGCAGTTAGAGGATCTTGATGAGGTAGTGTCAGGTGATAATTAGAGGTATATTTGTTTTGATTGAGGCTTTGCTTCTTTATCTGATGCAAACCTCGGTGTTTACTTACTTTGCTTTGGCCGGAGTTGTTCCGGATCTGCTTCTCATTCTAGTTGTAGCGGTAGCATTTACCAGAGGAAGTATACCGGCTATGTTTACAGGATTTATATGCGGACTTGCGGTTGACTGTACTTACAGCAGTTTCGTCGGATTGTTTGCCGTTATGTATCTTGTAATAGGTTTCCTTGCAGGATACAGCAACAAAATTTATGACGAAAATGATTATACGATTCCTCTGATACTGGTTGGAGTATCGGAATTTTTGTATAATCTTATGTACTATTTTTTCTTCGAATTTTTGCAGGGAAAATTAAATATCGGATTTTATATGTACAAATATATTTTCCCCAAAATTATTTATACCGTGCTTATATCGATAGTTCTTTATAAGCTGTTGAACGCTTGCAACATTTTTTTAAAGAGGTTTGACACAGACTGATGTTTGATATTATTTTAGCGAAATTAAAGCAGATATTCAGTTCGCGAATTGTCTATCTTTCGATTCTGGTGCTGGTACTGTTTTCAGTGCTGGTAGTCAGAATGTATTCGCTTCAGATTCTGAACGTTGATGCGACTGAAGGTGTTTCCGGCAGTAACTCCAATTATCAGAGTTATCGTTTGCGATACAAAGACAGCCCGCGAGGAAATATATACGATCGAAACGGGAACTTACTTGCTTATAACACTTTAAGCTACAATATAGTTATGGGCAACAGTGCGAATTTCAAAAACAATGCCGAACGCAATTCCATGATTCACAAGCTTATTAAGATTGTTGAGAATAATGGATACGATCTTGAACTTTCTTTTCCCATTGAGATTGATGAAAACGGAGAACTTGTTTTTAATCTTACCGGAAATTCGCTTCTCAGATTTAAGAAGAATGCTTACGGTTTGACAAGTGTAAACAAACTTTCCGAGGAGCAGATTGCAGCTTCCGCACAGGAAGTTTTCAATTTCCTCAAGTATGGTGATAAGGCGAGTGCCATGTTCGGTATTTCAGACGAGTATTCGCTTGAAGATGCGTTAAAGATAATGACGGTGCGTTATGCACTGTTTACTTTGAATCCTCAGTACTCACAGTTTAATGTGTGCTCGGATGTGGATGAAAAAACAATAGCGGCAATAGAAGAGAATGCAGCGGAGCTTAAAGGTGTTGAGATTAAGCAGGTTACTTCAAGAGTATATAATGACAGTATTTATTTTGCCCATATTCTCGGCTATACAGGCAATGTCAACGAGGACGAAGCCGCACAGCTTAATGAAGGTCTTGAAGAAGCTATGTACAATACATCCGATGTTATCGGAAAGACGGGCATCGAGAAAGAAATGGATGCGATTTTACGAGGTACAAAGGGTGTAGAAGAGCTCTCTGTCAATGCATCAGGAAAAGTATTGACCTCGAAGGTACTTTACGCTCCTTCGGCCGGTGATGATATTTATCTTACGATAGACAGAGAACTCCAGATTGCGTGCTACCATATTTTGGAAAATAATATTGCCGCAATTCTGATATCAAAAATTGTTAACTCAATGGATTACGGAGGAAAGGGTACTTCAGCAAATAAGATTACCATTCCGATTTATGAAGTTTATAATGCTTTTATATCCAACAGTATTATAGATATAGCTCATTTTCGTGAGGACGAAATAACAGAGACCGAAAGAAAGGTCTACAATATTTTCCTTAACAAGAAAGTTACCGTTATCGATCGACTGAAAGCGATTCTTGATTATAATTCACCGACTGTCAATAATAAGCTTACTTCGGAATATGATGACTATATCAATTATATTTATTCGATGCTTCGCAGCGAACAGGTGCTGATCAAAGAAAGAATAAGTGATAAGGATCCGATGTATGTAAAATATTCGGATGACAAACTCTCATTATGTGAGTTTTTAAGATATGCTATAGACAATCAGTTGGTCGATTTGGCAAAACTCGGAATAGCATCCGATTACAATACCAATAAAGAGACATACGAGAAGCTGCTCGAATATGTTTTTTCTCATCTCGAGAACAATAAAAACTTTGAAAAGCTGTTATATAAGCAGCTGATTTTTACTTCAAAGATTTCGGGAAGAGATATCTGTATACTCTTATACGATCAGGAGGTTCTTGAGTATAACGAGAGTGATTACAAGAAACTTGTTAATGGCAGAATTTCGGGATATACGTTTGTTATCGATAAGCTTAAAAACCTTGAAATTACTCCTGCAATGCTCGCGCTTGAACCTTGCAGCGGTTCGATTGTAATTACCGATGTCAATACCGGCGATGTTCGTGCCATGGTTACTTATCCAAGCTATGATAACAACATGCTCGCTAATAAGATTGACTGGAAGTATTATCAGAGTCTGCTTGCGAATAACTCAACTCCTCTGATGAATCGCCCCACTCAGCAGCAGACAACAACAGGTTCGACATTCAAGCCGCTTATGGCGCTTGCGGGAATGGGAGAAGGAATTATTACTCCTTATTCAAAAATTAAAGATGCGGGTCTGTTTGAGCTGGTTGATCCTTCGCCCAAATGTTGGAAATATCCCGGCAATCATGGCTCGATAAATCTTACTCAGGCTATCCAGCACTCCTGCAATTACTTCTTTTATCAGGTCGGATATGAGATGTCTATCGATGCTTCGGGCAATTACAGTGACTCACTCGGTATTTCAAAAATTCAGAAGTATGCTTCGCTTTTCGGTCTTTCGGCTAAGTCGGGAGTAGAAGTTCCCGAGGCTATGCCTGCTATTTCAAATACGGATGCCGTACGTACTTCCATCGGATATTATCATAGCTTTACTCCGGTTCAGATATCAAGGTATGTAACAGCAATTGCAAATAAAGGAACTGTATATAATCTGACATTGGTCGACAAGATTGTCGACCGTGAGAACAATACCGAGACGGATAATTCTTCAACGGTATATAAACAGATTGATTCCTTCACCGATGCTCAGTGGAGTGCGGTACAGAAGGGAATGTATGATGTAGTAAATACATCGGCAAACAGCCTTAATACTCTTTACGGTGATCTTGGATTTAAGGTAGCCGGAAAAACAGGAACGGCACAGGTCAGCCGAACTCATCCGAGCCATGGTTTGTTTGTTTCTTTTGCTCCTTACAGCAGTCCTGAAATAAGTGTTGCGGTTGTCATTCCCAACGGATATGCTTCGGCTAATGCGGCCAAGCTTGCAAGAGAAGTATACGGATTGTATTTTAACGATGAAAATAAGGAAGAGTTGTTAAGCGGCGATCTTACTTCGACGTATGTTACAAGTATTTCTGTTTCGGACTAATCAAAACAATGCTATAATAAGTTATAATTTATATATTATGAAAGGAGTATAATGGATACTTCGGTTGTAATCAAAGGCAATAAAAACGGCATAATGGTTGTTCTTGATAAAGATATTGAATTCAGCCTCTTGAAAGAACTTCTGGCTCAAAAATTTGCTGATTCCGCCAAGTTTTTAGGCTGTGTAAAAACCGCTATCAGTTTCGAAGGCCGAGAACTTACACAGGAACAGGAAATAGAACTGCTTGAAGTAATAAAAGAGAATTCAAACCTTGAAGTTGTATGTGTTCTTGGCAGAGATGAACAGCAGAATGCTGCGTATATAAATGCAGTAAACGAGACTCTTATGGAGCGTGCCGGCAATACTGCCAAGTTCTATAAAATGAATATACGTTCCGGTATGACTCTTGAGAAGGAAAACGGCATTATTCTTATAGGTGATGTAAATCCCAGCGGTACCGTTATATCAAACGGAAGCATTATTATTTTGGGAGCACTCAGAGGTCATGCTTATGCCGGTGCGAGCGGAAACAAAGATGCATTTGTTTTTGCGCTTGATATGAATCCTCAGCAGATTCGTATTGCCGAGATTATCGCAAGAGCGCCCGATACCCCTGATAAGTCCTCAACAAAAGATTTAAGGGATATTAAAGAAGCAAGAATTGCTTATCTTGAGGAGGACAATATTTATATTGAGCCTGTATCGAAACAGGCGCTGAACGATATAAGAATCAGTGAAGATAAATGATAGGAGGAAAATTTAATGGGTGAAGTAATTGTAGTAACATCCGGAAAGGGTGGAGTAGGAAAGACCACAACTACAGCTAACGTAGGTACAGGTCTTGCCAAGCTTGATAAAAAAGTAGTTCTTATTGATACGGATATAGGTCTTCGTAACCTTGATGTTGTTATGGGTCTCGAGAACCGTATTGTATATAATCTTGTTGATGTTATCGAAGGTAATTGCCGTATTAAGCAGGCTCTCATCAAAGATAAGAGATATCCCAATCTATACCTTTTGCCCTGCGCTCAGACCCGTGACAAATCAGCGGTTAATCCTGAGCAGATGAAGGCTCTTTGCGAGCAGCTTAAGGACGAGTTCGATTATATTATTATGGATTGTCCCGCAGGTATCGAGCAGGGCTTCCAGAACGCTATTGCAGGCGCAGACAGGGCTCTTGTAGTTACTACTCCAGAGGTTTCTGCGGTTCGCGATGCCGATCGTATTATCGGCCTTCTTGAAGCCAATGAGATGAAAAAGACTGAACTTATCGTAAACAGACTTCGTGTGGATATGGTTAACCGCGGCGATATGATGTCAAGCAACGATGTTGTCGACATTCTTGCAATAGACCTTATCGGAGTCGTTCCGGATGATGAGAATATCGTAGTTTCAACAAATAACGGTGAACCTTTGGTAGGAGATAAGTCACTTGCCGGACAGGCATATTTTAATATTTGTAAGCGTATTACCGGTGAAGAAGTTCCTTTCCTTGATTTAAATGCCAAGAAGGGCTTCTTTGGAAGATTATTCAAGAAGAATTAAGGGAGGGCTTATATTATGTCTTGGATGGATTTTTTCAAAAAGAAACCTACTTCGGGCAATAATGCAAAGAGCAGACTTCAGCTTGCGCTGGTAGCCGACAGAACAGGCTGTACTCCCGAAATCATGGAAAAGATTAAGAATGATATTATTCAGGTTCTCTCTCAGTACGTTGAGATTGATCTTGACGGACTTGATATCAATATTATGCAGACTAAATCCGAAACCGGTGAAGGCAATGTACCTGCACTTTATGCAAATATTCCTATTAAGGAACTGAAGCGTCACGGATAATGTACGCTTCCGGAAGGTCAACAGATGCTTAAATCATTTTTTACATCAATATTTAATTTTAAAGCATACAGAGCGAAGTCTTTTAATTTTGCTTTGCTTGCGATTGTATACATAGTCGGCTTTCTCGGAGTATATCTGATTAGTATTTTGCAGGATGAGAACGAGAATCTGTACCAAAAACAGATCATGGCTTTGGGAGCGGGTATCGTTATTATTTTGTTTATATCAATAGTCGATTATCATCTTATCGGAAAACTTTTTATTGTTATTTATCTGGTGAATATTGCATTACTTTTGATTTGCAGATTCAGCAATTCGCTTCCGATATACGGATGGGCCCATTATGATGCAAGAAGATGGATAAAAATTGGCGGAAACCCTGCTTTGGGAGTTAAGAATCCCGGATTTGAGTTTCAGCCGTCCGAGATTACAAAGATTGCCATGATAATATTTATGGCGAAATTCTTTGACTTATGCTATAAGAAAATCGAAAAAGTCTGGGTTTTGGCATTGGCGATAGTACTTATGGCAATTCCGACCTTTATGATATTTATGCAGCCGGATTTGTCGACTACCATTTGTCTGCTTATGGTTTTTGCTGTAATGGTATTTGCTTCGGGAGTGCCGATCAAATATATTTTTTCTATTGCTGTTGTAGTCATACCTGCGTTGGTGGGGTTGGTTTGGTATGTTCAGCAGGATTTTCAGTCACTTCTTCGACCTTGGCAGAAAAATCGTATAATGGCTGCTATTCACCCGGAAGATTATCCGGAACTTATGTATCAGCAGAGTAATGCGAAAGTAGCCATTCAGTCGGGTGGCGTAATCGGAAAAACTTTATCGGGAGATATGGGTGTACGCGGAACCAAGCATTTACCCGTAAAAGAGAGTGACTTTATATTTACGGCGGTAGCCGAGGAATTTGGTTTTATTGGTTCTATAACGGTTATACTTCTGTATCTTGTAATGGTTATTCTGATTATCAGAATAGCAAAAAGAGCCAGGGATTACCTTGGTACTATGATGGCACTTGGTATCGGAGGGCTTATATCCGTTCAGGTGTTTATTAATATCGGTGTTGTTACTTCATTGCTTCCCAACACCGGTATTCCCCTTCCTTTTATGAGTTCGGGACTTTCGGCGCTATGTATTAATGTGGTTCTGATAGGTATATTGATGAATATTAGTATGCAGCCGAAAGATGAGGTTCATATTAAAGAAGATGAATTTGAATTCCTTGATTGATGATCAGGGTTTGGAGAGAAGGTATAGATATGAATATTGGATTTATTGCACATGATGCTAAAAAGATGCTTATGCAGAACTTTTGTATTGCGTACAGGGGAATATTATGCAAGCATCATCTTTATGCTACCGGTACTACCGGGCGTTTAATTGAAGAAGCTACCAATTTACCGGTTCATAAATTCCTTGCGGGACATCTTGGCGGTGAACAGCAATTCGGTGCACTTATAGAGCATAACGAAATGGATCTTGTTATTTTTCTTCGCGATCCTTTGACGCCCAAGCGTCATGAGCCCGATATTGCGAATGTAGTTATATTGTGTGATACGCATAATATTCCGATTGCAACAAACCTTGCAACCGCAGAGCTTCTTATAAAAGCACTTGAAAGAGGAGATCTCGACTGGAGAGAATTGTATCATTAATGAAACGCTTTATTAGTCTGATTCTTTTGCCTGTTTTGGCAATTTCGTTTGTCGGATGTAAGTCTCCCGATAAAAAGACGGTTGAAGCAGAATTCTTTATAAATGAATATCATAAATCCGAGGTTGAAATTAAAGATACTGAAACAGAAGATTATCACATTGTGCTGCCGGATTCAAAGAGCTTTCTTTATGAAGATATCTGCTTTCTGAGTGAGAACAGAATTCCCTCAGGCAGCTATGATTTCAGTGCCGTTTCTGCTGCATGCTATGATATTGAGAATGCTGAGATAATATATGCAAAAGATATTTTTTCTAAGGTATATCCGGCCAGTACGACGAAACTATTGACTGCATATGTTGCTGTTAAATATGCCGATTTGGATGATATTGCAGTTATTAAAAAGGATAATTGCGGAATTACGACACCGGGTGCACAGCTTTGCGGTTTTAAAGCCGGAGACAAGATCTCTATGAGAGATTTGCTTTATTGTTTACTTGTATTTTCCGGAAATGATGCCGGAGTTGCAATTGCCGAGCATATCAGCGGATCTGTTGATGAATACTGTAAGCTGATGAACAGAACCGCTCTGGATCTGGGGGCATCGGATACTCATTTTACGAATCCACACGGACTGCATGATATTAATCATTATACTACGGCATATGACATATATATGATTTTTAACGAATGTCTTAAAGTTCCCTTTTTAAAAGAAGTTTTTAAGTGCAAAGGTTACAGCGTCAGCATTACGGATTCGGAAGGTATTGTAAGATCTTTTGAAGTAGAGCCTACCAACCAGTATGCGAGAGGTATTACTGTGCCGCCGGAAGGCATTACTGTTTACGGCGGAAAAACCGGAGAGACTCTTGCTGCTAAGAATTGTCTGATTTTATATTCCGAAGATTCGGACGGATATGGATTTATTACGGAGTTGTTCGCTTCTGCAGACAGGCCTACGGTATATTCCGAAATGAATATTTTGCTTGACATGTGTTTGAAACATTAGTTTTTCTTATTGACGATAAATTGTGTATATTTTATGAAAAACTAATATCTTTTTACATTTTTACTTGTTTATTATGTGATATTAGCATATAATATATATATCATAAACCGAAAGGGGAGAATTCCTATGATACAGATTATTGCCGGCAGCAAGGGCAAGGGTAAAACACCCATTCTTTTAGACAAAGCTAATACAGATGTTAAGAACTTAAAAGGTACTGTAGTTTACCTTGATAAGAACAGCAAGCATATGTATGAGCTCAATAAGGACGTTAGACTTATTAACGTCAGAGATTACTTTGTAGATTCACCTGAGACATTTATTGGTTTTGTTTGTGGTATGGCTTCTCAGGACCACGACCTTGAGAAGGTTTTCCTTGACAGCTTCTTAGCACTTGCCGGTGTTGAAGATACAGATATTGATTATGCTCCTATTTTAGCTAAGCTTGAGATTATTTCAGCTAAATTCAACATTGATTTTGTAGTAAGTATCGGACTTGACGGATCATTGATTCCCGAACAGTTCAAGGATAAGATTATCGTATCACTTTAATAAAAAAAATATCAGCCCGGTTTTATACCGGGCTATTTTTTGATAGATTTGGAGTACTTATGAGCAACAAAAGGAAAGATGATAAGATTGTTCATATCAACAGTAAAGAGTATGGCGGAAGCGGTAAGGATACTTATTATTCCGGGGGCATATTATCAAAGTTTACTCCCGAACTTGTAGGTGCGATTGTATTCTCTATTGTTTTTATTTATTTGTGCATTAATTTATATATCTATTCGAATAAGAAACAGCTCTCGATATATGAAGTTCAGGCAGAGAACATTAGCTTTGATACGTCTTATACAGGAGTTTGTCTGCGAGATGAGACAATAGCTTATTCGGATTATTCCGGATATGTAAATTATTATATTCAAAACGGCAGAAAGTGCGCCAAGAGCAGCGTTCTTTACAGTATTGACGAGTCAGGGAACAATATTTATAAAACTTTGAACGACAGTATGGAAGATATAAGTTTTTCTGATGATGAGATTCGTGAAATTAAGGCTATGCTGTTAAAGTCTGTTCAGGGGAACAATGAATGTGATCTTTCTTCCATAGGTAAAGTAAAGGATGAAATCACTTATGCTATATATGATTATGTGAGCAGAAATACTCTTGATAAAATGAATGCGTTGGTTGATGCAGGAAGCGGCAAATCCGATTTTCATTCGGTACGCGCTAAAAGCTCGGGTGTGGTTTCTTATAAAACAGATAATTATTGCGGATTTGGTATTGATGACTTGAGTCCCGGCTGGTTTGATAAGGATAAAAGTGTATATATCAGCAGTGATCTCAGGTATAAAGGTCTTGTTTCGAAAGGGGATCCCGTTTACCGTATATGCTCGGACGAAGAATGGTCGATTGTAGCAAAGGTTACCGAAGAGTTTTATGTTAATAATCTTGAGAACAGAACCGCAACAATCATGATAAACGGAGATATCACTCCCATACAGGGCGGCCTGAATCTTATCAGAAGAGATAATGACTACTACGCTCAGATTCTGCTCAGCGATTATATGTCTAAATTTATAGATGACAGAATCGTAAAAATCGAATTTTCTTATGATACCGAGAAAGGCTTGAAGATTCCGCTTTCGGCAGTTACCAAGAAAAGCTTTTATTTGATTCCCATGACGGTATTTAATGAAGAAGACGGCTATCACGGTCTTGTATTAAAGAAAGAAGTATTCAATCAACAAACCGGTGAAACCGAATACCGAATTGTATATCCCGATAAATATTATTCGGACGGATATTATGCATATATTGATATGACTAACTTGAGTGAAGGCGATTACCTTGTGAATACTGCTACCGGTGAAAGGGTAAAGGTAGCTACTGTCAATGAGCTTGACGGAGTGTACTGTGTAAATAAAGGTTATTACGTATTTGCAAGAATTGAGAAACTCAGGTCCAACAACGAATATACTATAGTTAAGAGGAACTCTGAGGGTGGTCTAAAGCTTTATGATCATATTGCTCTTAATGCTTCGGACGCTATAGAAGGAGATATTATTTACTGATATAAAGTAAATAGGAGGAACAAAATGGATCCCTATCGTTATATTTGCGATAATTATAAATTACTTGAGCAAAGAATACAGGGGGCTTGTGACAGAGCCTGCAGAGACAGAAGCGAAGTACAATTGATTGCAGTAAGCAAAATGAATCCTGCCGAAGCGGTTATTGCTGCAAATGATTATGGTCTCAATGTGTTCGGAGAAAATAAGGTTCAGGAGTTATGCGATAAAATCGACGCTGTAGACAGGAAACTTCACTGGCATCTTATCGGTCATTTGCAAACCAATAAAGTTAAATATGTTATCGGTAAAGTGGATATGATTCAATCGGTAGATTCATTGCATCTTGCGGAAGCAATCGATAAGGAATCAGCCAAAGCGGGTGTGATTACGCCAATACTTCTAGAGATAAATATCGCTGACGAAGGATCAAAATTCGGCATTAAACCGGATGAAGCAGAGTCATTTGCAAGAGAGATTTCTGAGTTTAAAAACGTTAAAATTTGCGGGTTGATGACTGTTGCTCCCTATACTTTGAATCCCGAATCCAATCGTTTGTATTTTAGGCGAATGAAGGAATTAAGTGTTGACATCACTTCTAAAAACATCGATAATATTTCTATGAATGTGCTTTCGATGGGTATGACAGGAGACTTTGAAGTAGCCATAGAAGAAGGTGCTACGCATATCAGAGTCGGAACCGGTTTGTTCGGTGCCCGTAATTATATAAATTAAGAGGTGTTTTATGGCCGAGTTTTTTAAAAAATTAATAAGTACGCTCAGAATGAGTGATGAAGAGGCGATAGATGAGTATGAGAGTACGCAGAGTATGCAGCCTGAACGTCAGCCTTCAAAGCCTGCATATACTCCTTCCGAGAAGCCAAGAAAGAGACCCGTAGCCGAAACCGCTCCGGTTTCAAGAGTGTCTGAAGTATCATCGTCTTATTCCGAAGGTACTCAGGCAAAGCGTGTACATACTGCCAGCAATTATGGTTCATCTACTTATATTGAGAGCAGAAACAACAGCAAGTCTCTTCGTATGGAGCGTCCCGAGGGCAGTAAGGTTGTTCCTATCAAGACCACACGTGACGGTCTTGAAGTATGTGTTATGAAGCCTCGCAATTTTGAAGATTCTCAGGATATTTGTGATGTTTTACTTTCTAACTGTGTAGCTATTATCAATCTTGAGGACAATGATATTGCTGTTTCGCAGCGTATCATGGATTTCATGTACGGTGCGGTTTATTCCGTAAACGGAAAGCTTTTCCAGATTGCTAATCTTATATTTATTGCAGCACCCGGTGCTGTGGATGTTTCAGGTGATTATGAGGATATTCTTGCTCAAACAGGATATGATGTACCTGTATTGACTAAGAACGCACAGTGATTTTTTCGGAGGATTTATGATAACACCCGTTGAAATACAGAGCAAAACATTTAAGTCCGGCGGCCTTGGCTACGATAAAAAAGACGTAGACGGATTTATGCGCGAAGTTCTCAAATCTTACGAAGATGTATATCGTGAGAATATGGAACTCAAGGACAGAGTAGCAGTCTTAAATGATGGTATTCAGTATTACAAAACAATAGAAAAGACTCTTCAGAAGGCACTGGTGCTTGCAGAAAAGACTGCGGAAGAAACAAAGCTTGCAGCCGTAAAGGAAGCTAAGACTATTGAAAAGGAAGCTACCATAAAAGCCAATATTATGCTTGCGGATGCAAAAAATGAGCTTGAATCTCTTCATCAGCAGACCATTGCTTTGGTTCAGCAGTATGAAAAATATAAGTCTCAGTTTAAACGTCTTGCGGACGCGCAAATTGATTTATTGAATTCTGATGCATTTCAGATTAATGTTCAGCGTCTGGATGTATTTGTAAGCAATCCTTCTTCTTTCGAGAGCCCTTCCGAATCTGTGAAAGCTGCTTCAAAGAGTGATGAAATCAATGAGATAGTTTCAGGCTCAGGTGACTCGTTTGTAGGACATTTATCTGATTTTGCGGAGCGCAATGAATCGGATTTTTTGGATGACAATATGGAAGGTCAGGAAGAGTTTGATTTTCTGGATCTTAACGACGATTAAAGATGAAATCAGGTTCACGATTTTTTGTCGTGGACCTTTTTTAAATATAAGCGATTGGAGAAATAAATGAAGAAAAAAAGAATTATAGTTGA
>JAZLGZ010000023.1:0-21960 GCA_045616585.1 Lachnospiraceae bacterium | reverse complement strand
AGACGCTGCATGCAGGGACATGCGGGAAGCAACATTACTCCGGTGATTGCGGCAAACAGAATCGGAGCCGAAAAGGTCGAGCCCACGGAAGAAAACGGGGGACAAAAATCGGAACTGGTATTTTACGGTTCATCATTTATTACGGATGAGACCGGAGAACTGCTTGAGATTGCCGATGACTGCAGTGAGGGGATTCTCGTTCACACCTTTGATTTGGACGGGATACGCACCAATCGTATGGGTTGGGGACTGTTCAGAGACAGAAGACCGGATATGTACGGCGACATCGTAAAATAATGTTTTTAGGTCAGACATGATATTTTTTCACAAGTTTTTTGTGACATATTATCATGATAGGCAGAGGAGCAAGAAGTCCGATGACATACGGAATAAAAACCTTTGTGCTGTCTTTGATAAACAAACCGCAGATCCAGCACAGAACAATGAAGCATCCGTATCCGATCCAAATCATACCGTGCTTTTTGTTCCATGCTTTTACATCTTTGATTTCCCTGGCTGTGGGAGGCTGACTTCCCCGGCCGTTTAAGAAGCCTACGGGCTTTTTTTCTTTTATTTGGGAA
The DNA here is from genome assembly GCA_045616585.1 of Lachnospiraceae bacterium. Lineage (GTDB taxonomy): Bacteria > Bacillota > Clostridia > Lachnospirales > Lachnospiraceae > RUG11977. The sequence goes on along the minus strand of JAZLGZ010000023.1, from coordinate 21,379 downwards.
GTGCCTGAAGCAATGATAATCAATGCGCAGATCAGAAAAAAGGACTGAAGGTAAACCATGCGGCAATGCTCCTTGATTAGTTATTATACGAATATAATAGCATAAATATTTAATATTTACTACGCTTGGGAATACTTGCAATTGAACAGCATCTCGCAGCCTGACTATCAAGAATCTTGATGTGGGAACCTATAGTGTTTATCTGAAAATGCAAATTGACAACCGGGCAGAGGATAATTATAATACTGCTTGGACAACAAAAGAAACAGGGGTGTCTTATGACTGAGACTTCGTTTTCGAAGAACCCTTATAACCTGATCCGGATCATACCGGCGTAGGGAGTTTTTTCATAACATTTCAGATTGAAGAACTTATTTACGCCTTCGTGTTCCGAACAGAGCACGAAGGTGTTTCTTTTTGTTGGACTAATATAAACCTTTTTTGGAGGAAATATGTTATACAACTTGGTTGAAAACGATTGGGGAGAGGTTACTGTAGTCCCCACCACGCTGGGCAACTCTTTGCTGGCAGTTCTTTTGGTTGCCGTAATGGCAGCGGCTATTATTTTCGCACAGAGAAGCAACGGAAAGAAGTCATCGGCGATTTCAGCAAAGCAGCTCGCATTCTGTGCACTTGCGATTGCACTCGGAACCGTTTTATCGGAGATTAAAGTGTTCCATTTCCCTACAGGCGGATCTATCACCTTATTTTCAATGCTGATTATTTGCCTTCCCGGTTACTGGTTCGGAACAGGAGCAGGTATTCTGACCGGTGTAGCTTACGGTCTTTTACAGCTTATTATCGATCCGTATGTGCTTTATCCTTCACAGCTTGTTGTTGATTACATTCTTGCTTTCGGTGCACTCGGTCTTTCGGGTGTATTCAGAAAGAACAAGTATGGCTTACAGCTGGGATATGTTGCTGCGATTATCGGACGTTACATTTTTGCGGTTATTTCGGGATGGATCTTCTTTGGCGATTATGCCTGGGAAGGATGGGGAGCTCTTCCTTACTCACTTGCATACAACGCAATCTATATCTTTGCCGAGGCAGCCATTACTCTCGTAATTCTTTTTGTTCCCGCTGTTTCGAAGGCTATTAAGCGTGTAGGAACCGAAGTGAATAAAGATGTTGTCGAGAAAGAGAAGAGAGCATCATGGGAACTTAAGGACATCATTATGATGGCGATTCTCGGTGTTATCTTTGCTGCGGTATATCTTGGAATTTTTGAAGCAGGTCTTGCTCTTTCCACAGCACTTACCCCTTGGGGACTTTCAAATTATGCATTCGAAGTTATTTACGGTGTATGGTTTATGGCTTCCACACTTGCGGCTTATATCATTCGCAAGCCCGGTGTAGCACTTGTATGTGAAGTACTTGCATCTGTAGTCGAACTTCTGATGGGTAACTCCGGCGGTATTACGGTTGTACTTACCGGACTTATTCAGGGTGCCGGTGCTGAACTTGTATTTGCGGCTTTCCGTTATAAGAAGTGGAACATTCCGTCTATGTCATTGGCAGGAATCACTTCGGCTTTGTTTATTTTTGTTTACGAATTGTTCTATTTGGATTATATTCATCTTGCACCCCTTATGCTCGTATGTCAGCTTGCGGTTCGTTTCGTAAGCGCGATTGTATTCTCGGGTATTATCTGCAAGCTTCTCGGTGACGGACTTGCGAAGACCGGTGTTGTAAAGAGCTATGCTATAGGTGCGAATGCCAATGTCGGCAAGGTATATGACGAAGAGGAGTAAAGAAGAATGGATAAGTTAAAGGTTATTCTTGATTGGTTTCCAAATACAAATCACACAGGCTATCTTCTTGCACAGAAGAGAGGCTGGTTCAAAGAGGCTGATCTGGATGTTGAAATCTGCGGAGAAGTACATGGTGAGATGGAACTTCACGGCGCTGATTTTGTATGCGGTCCCGAAATTGCAATGCTTGAGTGCAGAGAACGCGGAATAGGACTTACTGCAGTTGCGGTAATGACACAGAAGTGTGATTCCGGTATTGTATCTTTAAAGGAATCGGGTATTACACGACCTCGCGAACTTGAGGGCAAGAGACTTACTCACTGGACTCCCGAGTGGTTTCATAAGTCTATCGGACGTCTTGTACAGATGGACGGAGGAGATTATTCGAAGGTTAATCTGGTCAATCTTGATGTCGGAGATATCGTTGCGACTCTCGGAGATGTAGCGGATGCAACATGGGTTTATGAGAATTGGGAGAACCAGGTTCTTATAGAGGCAGGCAAGGAGATCAATTATTTTAACCTTGGCGATATCGATCCTATTTTCAACTTCTGTGCACCTGCCATGGCAGCGGCCGACACAACACTCGCGGAAAAACCCGATGCCGTACGTCGTTTCCTGAAGGTTCTTGACAGAGCTTACAGAGAAGTAGCTGCGCATCCAGAAGAGTGTGTTATGGAAGTAAAGGATATGATACCCGGAGATTCTTCTGATTCACTTCTTATAAGAAGCCAGAATCATCTTGCTCCGATTCTTCTCGATGAGAACGGACGTTGGGGAAGAATCGACGCCCTTCGCTGGGATCGTATGGCAGATTTCCTGGTTGATACAGGTATTATTTCAAAGAGAACCGAAAGGGAGTATACTAACGAATACTTTGACTGATTATGAGTATTGAATGTACGGAAGTAAATTTTACTTACTTTGAAGACAGAAAAAATACAATAAACGAAATATCCTGCAGTTTCAGCAGAGATAACATCACAGTGCTTACCGGAGCTTCGGGTTCCGGTAAGTCTACCTTGTTGTATCTGCTTGCGGGAATATACCCGAAAAATGCAGGCTTTTTAAAATCAGGGACAATCACCGTCGAGGGAGTTGTCCCTGATTCGTTATCTGCGAAAGATAAATGCAGACTCGTCGGAATGATGTTCCAGAACCCCGAGCTGCAGTTTTGCATGGACACGGTTCGTCACGAGATGATCTTCTGTCTGGAGAATGTTTGTGAAGATCCTGCGAAGATGGATGGGCTTATCGATGAGGCTCTCGGATTTTGTGGAATAAGTCATCTTAAGGACAGGAGTTTGCTGAGTCTTTCGGGAGGAGAGCGCCAGAAAGTGATGCTTGCCTGTATGGTGATGCTGGAACCGAAATGGCTTCTGCTCGATGAACCGTTTGCGAACATCGATGATGCTTCTGCAAAAGCGATTGCCGCGAAGCTCAAAGAGCTTCACCGTCTGAAAGGCACGGGTATTCTGGCTGTGGATCACAGGCTGGATACCTGGGTTGATATAGCGGATGAAGTGTGCATTATTTCGGGCGGAAGTGTTTGCAGCGAGCGAATGAGAATTGATGAACTTTCACCGCAGAAACTTGAAGAACTCGGATTGATAGGTCCCGGAACAAAATATCCCGCTGATTTCAAAGCACCCGAATCGAGTGAGGTTGTGCTGGAGATTAAGAATCTTTCGCTCAAGCACGAGGGAAAGGACATTCTTACGGAGATAAACGCGGAGTTTTGCAAGGGTCATATATACGCCATCTTAGGTCAGAGCGGATGCGGAAAAAGCAGTTTATTCGGCGCGGTTTCAGGCCTTTACAAATATTCGGGAAAAATCTTTCTTGAAGGCAGGGAGTATAATCCCAAAAAGAAAAAAGAACTCGGAAAGATCGGATTTGTCACACAGAATCCTCAGGACCAGTTTGTGGCGGACCGCGTAAAGGATGAGATTCTGGTCAGCCTGAAAAGGAAGGGCGATGAAGCAATGGCGGAGTGTGAGAGTATACTTCGCAGCATTAAGCTGTGGAGGTACAGGGATATCTCCGCATACATGCTCAGCCAGGGACAGCAAAGGCGTCTGGGTACCGCAGCATTGATGGCTTATGAATGTAAAGTACTTCTTTGCGATGAGCCTACTTATGCCCAGGACAGAAACAATACCATTGCGATAATGGACGGACTTTGCAGACAGGCCCGCGAGCATGGTGCGGTTTTAATCTTTACCACACATGATCCGGCGCTTGCGCGTGACTATTCCGATAAAATGTTTGAACTTAAGGAGGGCAGGCTGTATGAGAAGAATTAATCCTGCCGTTAAATTCCTGACACTGCTGATTGTTACATTTATTTTGGCATACAAATTTAACCCGGTGCTGAACCTCGGTGTTTTTGCGATATGCATTCTTGCGATGCTTTTGTCCAAAGTTAAGCCCAAGAGTCTCGTTTTATGGATGCTTCCGGTGATGCTTGCCGCTGCGGGCATGTTCTTTACCGGGTACAGGTTTTCGGCATCCGATTCAATGCCGGTTTCCGCAGAGGCTTTTCTGATATATGATTCACAGCTTTGGAACGGTATTGCGCATGCAAGCAGAGTACTTGCTTATGCGGGAATAGGTTTTTTGTTTACGTTTACTACCGACAGAATCGAACTCGTGCATTCCTTCAGGTTTCAGTTTCACCTGCCTCAGGTATTTGCGTACGGACTGCTTGCTGCATGGGGAATAGTGCCGCACATGATGCTGGAATATAAGCGCACCAAAATCGCATTTAAGGCCCGCGGGATACGCGTGCTGCCATTTTCGCCCGCATTATTGAAACCTCTGCTTGTCAAATCCATCAGATGGTCCGAAGAACTGGCCATCGCGATGGAATCGAAGGGCTTTTCGGGGAGCGAAAAAAGAACGGATTATGAAAAAATCAGAATTCGCGTTTGGGACATACTGTTTATGGCTGCGGCTATTGCGGCAGTGATTTTATTGGGTTGAACTTGCAAGCGAAAATACAATCTGCTATCATTTTATCAGGTATGTTCACCTAATTGTTCGATTGGAGAATTTCAGTATGGCTGATGCAAAATATAAGTTTGGATTCATAGGAGTGGGAAACATGGGATTTCCCATTTTAAAAGGTGCCGCAGCGCTTGTGGGCGGTGATAGGATTTGCTTTACCACGGCTTCGGGAAAGAAGGATGAGCGCATTATCGCCGAGACCGGAGCAGTCAGAGTAAAAGACAATGCAGCTGTCGCAGCAGAAAGCGAGATAGTTGTATTCGCAGTAAAACCTCAGATGATGGGCGGCGTATTCGAAGAAGTTAAAGATGTTGATTTAAGCGGCAAGGTTGTTTTGTCGGTGGCTGCAGGTGTTTCCTGCGAGGATTTCAGAAACGCTCTCGGAAGTGCCGCAAGCATTGTCAGGGTTATGCCCAATACTCCCGCTATGGTCGGAGAAGGAATGTCCTGTGTGTGCTTCGATGGTGAAGCCGCGCCTGTCTCCGCACAGAATAAGCAGGATGTTTTTGATTTGCTCTCTGCGGTAGGCAAATACCAGGAAATCCCCGAGAGACTGATGAACGCCGCTATCTGTGCGAACGGAAGCTCACCTGCATATGTTTATATGTTTATTGAGGCTCTTGCGGACAGCGTTGTGAAATACGGTATTCCAAGAGATATGGCTTACAAGCTTGTCGCACAAACGGTCCTCGGCTCGGCGAAGATGGTGCTTGAGACAGGAGAGCATCCGGGCAAGCTTAAAGATAATGTTTGCTCACCGGGAGGTACGACCATTGCGGGCGTATCCGCACTTGAGGAATTCGGAATGCGCAATTCCGTAATAAAGGCGACCGATGCCTGTTTCGCGAAGAGCGAGGCTCTCGGAAAGAAAAAGTAATAGGTGCGGAAGGTAGAAAAATGGATAGAGAATATCTTCGTGACAAGAAGAGAATTGTTATTAAAATCGGTTCTTCGTCGCTGACTCATCCCGAGACAGGACAGATTAACCTTTCAAAAATAGAAAAACTGGTAAGGGTATTGACTGATATACAGAACAGCGGCAAAGAGGTTGTCCTTGTTTCTTCAGGAGCGATTGCAGTCGGAAGCAAGAACCTCGGACTCACCGGAAAACCCGATACAAAGGCTCTCAAGCAGGCGTGTGCCGCAGTGGGACAGGCAAGCCTCATGACCGTTTATCAGAAGCTTTTTTCTGAGTACGGAACAAAGGTTGCTCAGCTGCTTCTTACTAAATATACAATGATTCTTGACAGCAGCCGACATAATGCCAGAAATACTTTCAAGGAATTGTTGGGACTTCATGTCATCCCGATAGTAAACGAGAACGATACGGTTGCAACCGACGAGATCGAGTTCGGCGATAACGATACTCTTTCGGCGATTGTTGCAGCGCTTGTTCAGGCTGATTTGCTGATTCTGCTCTCGGATATCGACGGTCTTTATACGGATAACCCAAGAGAAAATCCCGATGCTAAATTTATTGATACCGTTGAGGTTATTGACCATAATATTATTGCGATGGGTAAGGGTGTCGGTTCCAGCGTCGGAACGGGCGGAATGGGTACCAAAATAGCTGCCGCACGTATAGCTACGGATGCCGGTGCTGACATGATTATTACAAACAGCAACGATTTATCGGTTATCAACAATATTCTGAACGGTGAGAACGTCGGAACATTGTTTAAAGCACACAAGAACGAGAATTTTCATTTGATTGACTATCTTAGCGGAGGCTGCAGTGACTGACAAATATAAGGTTTTGATTGTTGATGATAATGAGATAAACGCAATGCTTGCAGCAGAGCTCGTGACTGCTTTCGGACTTGAAGCGGTGGTTGCTCTTTCGGGGGCGGAAGCAATAGGTCTGGTAAAAGAGCAGGAATTTGCTTTTGTCCTGATGGATCATATTATGCCGGGTATGAACGGTATTGAGGCAACCGAGATTATCCGCGGACTCAGCAACGTTCCGATTTATGCCATGACAGGTGATTTGAACGAAAATGTTGCGGCGGATTTCGCTGCGGCGGGAGCAGTTTCATCGGTTTCAAAACCATTAAAGCCCATTGAGATTGTAGCCATAGTCAAGTCTCGCATTCCCGAAGGAAAATATGTTATAAACAAAGAGCTTTTAAAGAGTGCCGAAGCGGTTGAGGAGGATAATTCGATACAGGATGCAGGTCACGTTCATTTGTCTTCGTATCTTGCTACAGTAACGGGACTCAATTACAAAACGGCCATTACGACTTCTCTCGGAAACGAGCAGAGCCTGCTCAGACTCATAAAAGGTTCTTCGGAAAACATCAGAGAGTATGTTGCGATTCTGAGTGAATATATGAAGACCGGAGACCCCGGAAAACTTAAACTGGCGTCTCACAGTCTTAAAACCGTTTTTGCGAATATAGGTCTTGAGGAGCTTCGAAATGAATCCGAGAAGATAGAAAATAAGGCAACGGAGATTATCAGTGATTCCGAGCTTACCGGCGCTATTTCGTCCTTTGCCGAGGATAATCTCGAAATCGTAAACGATTATATATCAAGTACACTTAATGCAGCGTTGGAGCTTGAAGATGCGATTGCGGGGTATGAACAGGCAATTGCCGAACTTGACTGCCGCGACGAAGTATATCTAAATATCGAAAGTCCGATAAGCGAAGACGATTGGAACGAAACGGTCGAATATACCCAAAAGGCCTTGGAGAGATTTGAGATTGATTATATTCTTGAGGGCCTTGAAATCCTTAAGAAGGCTTCAATGGGAGATAAGCGCAAAAAAATAGAGGCTGCGATTAATGCAGCCAACAGTCTGTCGTATGATAAACTAATCCCGATTATGAACGAGATTATATAAAAGGGCAGAGGAGAAGCCCGATAGAGGGGGAAGGATACTACCGGGCTTTGTTTTATGAAAAAAATCTAATAATCAATTAATGATGGGTGTTGCTTCTTTGTTGTGAATTCATAATAACTCATGAATATGAGCAAAACGTGTATAGGATATGAACAAATTGTTAACAAACAGCTTGAACTTCACAAAACAGCAATAAGAGAAAGGATAAATATCATGGATATTCAGAAGATTACAAGTTTCGAGGTAAATCATGACAAGCTTATGCCGGGCATTTATGTTTCAAGAATCGACGGAGATATTACAACATACGATCTTCGTACAAGAAGACCTAATATGGGCGATTACATGGATAACCTGGCTATGCACTCGGTTGAGCATATGTTTGCTACTTTCATCAGAAATTCCGAGATGAAAGACCGGATTATTTACTTCGGACCTATGGGATGTCAGACCGGATTTTATCTCCTTGTGAGAAATGCGGATAATGCGCAGGTGGTTAAGACTGTGAAGGATGTTCTTAAAGCAATCGTTGACCATAAGGGTGAGATGTTCGGACAGTCGCATGTCGAGTGCGGAAACTACAGAAATCTCAATCTTGAAGCAGCCCAGCTTGAGTGTGAAAGATACTATCGGGTATTAGAGAAAAAGGAGAATGTAGATATTTATGAGTTGTAAGACAATCGGTATAATCTGTGCCATGCAAAGCGAGCTTAAGTATATTAATGCAAAGTTCGACAGCTTCACCGAGAAAAAGGTCGGAAGTATTGTATTTTATGAAGGTACCATGGAAGGGAAGAGAGTTATAACCGCAAAGTGCGGTATAGGAAAAGTTTTTGCGGCCATGTGTGCGGAAGCGATGATACTTACTTTCTCGCCGGATGTTATTCTGAACTGCGGAGTGGCAGGAGGTCTCGCGGACGGACTTCGCGCGGGCGATATCGTAGTTGCGGACAAGGTTTGCCAGCATGATATGGATACTACCGCATTCGGAGATCCCAAGGGACTTATTTCAACGGAGGACGGCGACCTGGTATATGTTCCGTGCGATGAGGAAATCGTAAAGAAGCTTGCGCAGATTGCAACCGAGCTCGGAAAAAGAAATATTACGGGAACCGTTGCTACCGGAGACCTGTTTGTCAGCACACCGGATGTGAAAGCATCTATCAGGGATTCCTTCAATGCAGCAGCCTGTGAAATGGAGGGCGCAAGCATCGGAACGGTTTGCTATGTGAACAAGATTCCTTATTCGATTCTTCGCGGTATTTCGGATACTGCATCGGGAGCGGATGAATATTCGATGAATCTTGACGAGGTTGCTCTTCAGACAGACCTTGTTGCACTTGAATTTGTAAAGAGATTCTGATTATTGGATTGGAGATGAGTTTATGAACAAGACTAAATTATTGAATATTATGCCGTATATTCTTGGCGGTCTGATCCTTATTCTGGTTGTTGTTATTATTTTTTCGGGACTTAAGGGTTCAGATGATCCGGTAGATAAAATACAGCCTGTGGGAAATGAGCTTACGCCGATTCCTCAGACTAATGCTGACAACACAGGTGATGATGTGAATGTACCCGATGAAACCGTGGACATAGCGGACGGCGGCGATTCATTTGCTGAGGATGATATTTTGGGGCCTGTAGTTGTGCCCGATGATAATAAGACATCGGATACTGTGGCGACAGAACCCGAACCTACCGCAGCTTTGGAGCCTACAGCTGCACCTACTCCGGTTCCCGTAATAACAGATCCTTCGATGGGTTATACATTTGAACCCAAAGCAGACTATGTCGATACCAAGAACGGCGTAAATCTTCGTATGGCTGCATCGACCGATTCAACTGTTGTAACTAAGCTTGAAATCGGAAAACGTCTTGAGCGTACCGGTTACAATGAAGAGTGGACACGTGTTATTTATGATGGCCAGGAGTGTTATATCGCAACAAGACTTATTGTCCGTGAGGTTGCTTCCATAGATGAAGGAATGCAGGAGGCTCAGGAGCCCGAACAGAACGAAGAACCCGTACAGAATGAAACAGGTGCGGACAATTCAACTTCAGGTGATAATACAGTCGCTCCGGATAACGGCAGCACTTCTTCGGACAGCAGCTCTGATTCGGAAAGTACTGAAAATGCCGGAACTGCAGGAAGCAATGAAAAGGTTCCTTACTACGGAGCCGGATCGGGCAAGACCGTTTGTATCGATCCCGGAGCACAGGCTGTGGCAAATAAAGACAAGGAGCCTGTTGGCCCTGATGCGGATACTCTTTCGGACAAGGCTACTTCAGGTATAGAGGGAACCACAACAGGCAATCGTGAAAGTGAAATCAACCTTGCCGTTGCATTAAAACTCAAGGCTGAGCTTGAGGCTCGCGGATATAAAGTCGTAATGACCAGAACATCAAATGATGTAAATATCTCTCAGTCTGAGCGTGCAGAGATTGCAAACAGCGCGCATGCAGATGCATTCATTCATATTGGTGCGGATTCAAATGCCGATTCATCGGTAAACGGTATGTCTGCAATCTGTATGTCAGATGCATCGGAATACAACGGCTATCTGTATAATTCGAGCCGAAAGCTTTCGGAGAGCGTACTTGAAGGTGTGACGAATTCTACCGGAGCCAACAAGAGATATGTCTGGGAGACCAACGATAAGGCGGCAATTAACTGGAGTGATGTTCCGGTTACAATCGTTGAGATTGGTTTCCTTACAAATGAGAAAGAAGACAAGCTTCTTGCGACCGATGATTACAAGTCAAAGATTGCTGCCGGCATTTCCGACGGTCTTGACTTATATTTTTCAAAGTAATATAGCTTTGAGATTTGTTTTTTGAATACGTAAGGGAAAAACTAAAAAACAGAGGCAGTATATAATGAGGGTTAGGAGTTTATTTGCCGCACTGATGCTCGGAGCGTTGGCTGTATTTATGTGTGGGTGCGGCAAGGCAGCAGATATTACTGACAGAGATTTTAAGGAGGTTTCGGCTGAGTCTTCGCCTACGGATGATAGCAGGACCGTTGTATCCGAAAAAAGCGATAAAGCCGGTGAGAACAAAGTTCAGTCGGGTGATGCTTCGGCAGAGGAGGATCTCGAGGTTACAGCTACTCCGGGTAGCGATAGTATCCCGGAGGAAGAAAAGGCACCTGTGAAAGTGGTCGTGCTTGATCCGGGACACGGAGATAAAGATTTCGGAGCGACGTACAACGGGGTTGTTGAAAAAGAGGTTACACTGAAAGTTGCTTCTTACGCAAGGGATTATCTGCTGAATAATTATAATAATGTTGAGGTGTTCCTCACCAGAGAAGATGACACCATTTTTGATCAGGAAAAGAAGGTTGATCTCGAACTTCGCTGCGAATTTGCCAAAGAACATTCGGCGGATATTCTGGTAAGCATTCATTTTAATTCAAGCGAGAAACACAATATTAACGGCTGTGAAGGCTGGGTTTCGAGACGTGAGAACGTCGGGAAGCAGTCAATGGAGCTCGGAGAAACTGTTGTTGACGAGATTTGCAGGCTGGGCATCAAAAGACGCCAGGTGAGTGTCCGGAGAAGCAACGACATGTTTGATGAGAACGGAGAACCGTACGACTATTATGCAATCAACCGCCACTGTGCGGCCAGAAATATTCCGGGTGTAATCATCGAACAGTGCTTCGTGGACGATTTGACGGATTTGGAATTTTGCACGACGGAAGAAGGCCTTAAAAAACTTGGAGAAGCCAATGCCAGAGGTATTGCGAAATATCTGGGACTTGAGAGTGAACCGAATATGAATAAATAAAGCAAGGGAGCATGAAATATCATGCTCCCTTTAACGCGTAAAATATCCTGTTTCTAATATATATATCAATTATGAGATCGATCTAACCTATTAGCACTTCGAATAACCTTCGCGCCGGTGCCGAAATAAATCAGCACTTTGTAACGTTAGCAGCCTGAGGGCCCTTCTCGCCGTCAGCAACGTCGAAAGTAACCTTATCGCCGTCTTCAAGAACCTTGAAGCCATCCATGTTCAGAGCTGAGAAATGAACGAAAACATCATTGCCTTCCTCGTCTGAAATGAAGCCATAGCCCTTCTTTGCATTGAACCACTTAACAGTACCGTTCTTCATAAATTGCCTCCATAAAAAATAAAAAAATGTGCTCGAACGCAGTATTCTGCATCCAAGAATAAATGTACCACACGATTCGTAAAAAGTCAAAATATTTTTGTCGAATTTCTGTGTTGCGAATATTGGATTTGGACAGTATAATGCAATTGGGGGCGTGTAAACTTCATATAATATGTTCTTTTAGATTTGGAGATTCAGAATGAGTGAAATAATAAGGATTAAGACCTTCGGCGGATTCTCCGTAAGTTATGGTGGAAAGACCATTACCGATCAGGACAATCGCTCGAAAAAGTTATGGCTTATCCTGGAATATATTATAGCTTTTCATGACAGAAGTATACCGCAGTCTACTATTATCGATTTGATCTGGAGCGAGGACAGTATATCCTCGGATCCCGAGAATGCCTTGAAAACAAGTCTTCACCGAATTCGAGGTCTTATTGATGATTTGGAAATTCCCGAGAAGAAGATTATTATACGTAAGCAGGGAACCTTCTCGTGGAACAGCAAGCTGGACTGCACATTCGATTTTGAGGACTTTATCACTCTTTGCAACAAGGTTAATGATTCGCAGTTAAGTGATGAAGAGAGGGTTGAACTGTTTAGAGAGGCATTCGATATATATAAGGGAGACTTTTTACCGAAGTGCGTAAATGAAGGTTGGGCGGCAGCTCTGTCCACCAGGTATCATTCGATTTACGTTAAGATGGTTTGCGCATACATGGAATTGCTTGAACGCCTGGGCAGCTACGACGAAATGGTCAACTGCCTGAGTGTCGCCAATGTCATAGATTCGGTAGATGAAAAACTGAATTACTATTACATTTTTTCTTTATACAAAACAGGAAATCGGACGCGTGCAATCGAACAGTATGAAAAAGTAGTTGCATTCTATTACGATGAATTCGGAGTAGAACCTCCTGAAAGCCTGTTCAACCTGTATTCGGAGATTACTGCGCATGAAGATGGTGTGGAATCCGATCTAAACTCCATACAGGCGGATTTGATTGAAAAGAATACATTAAAAGCGGCATATCTTTGCGATTATTCCGTATTCCAGCATTTTTACAGAGTACAGGCAAGAACCTGTGCAAGAAACGGAATGTCGATTTTCCTATGCCTCGTTACTGTCAAGCAGCACAGCAAAGAAGCTTCGAATCAGAAGCTGATTGCAAGAGGCATGGAAAAGATGGAAAGGGTTATTGCCGATTCGCTCAGGAGCAGCGATATCTTCGCACGATACAGCAAGAATCAGTATATTGCAATGCTGCCGACCGCATGCTATGAAAACAGTATTATGGTTGGTGAAAGAATTCTTAAGAATTTTGATAAGACCAAACCTTCGCTCAACCTGAACGTATCATATTCGGTCAGATATCTTGAACCCAAGTTGTTTGAATAATGAATGTTCCGATGCTTTGTGTTTGGACGAACAGCAAAACCGGGTTAATAAAAAGCTCTGTTGCCTCTAAGACAACAGAGCTTATACTTTTTGTAAAAAGAAATCTGATTATTCGAATTTCTTCTCGAAATCCTCGAAAATGTATGAGAGAACGGGAGCAACGCCCACAAGTTCGCAGCCATAAACATTCTCACCGTCCGGAACAACTTCCTTACGGATAATTTTAACAACACTGAAAAGCTTAGCATCGTCTTCCTCACTGAGCTGGATGCAAGCGTTGAAATAATAGTCAAGGGGAAGGTCATTTGCGGATGTGAAACGGATGCCGCCTCTTGAGATATCAGTAACATGAATAGGTGCCTCGATATCCGACATTTTGATATTGTCCTGCTTGAAAAGAGAAGAAATCTCAAGCCTAAGTTCTATAGGTAATCTTTTATACTTTCTTTTCTCTACCATATTAAACCTCCGTATTAAACATTGAAACACTGATTAAATTATAAAGCACCGGGCGAAATATATCAATATTATAATTCGACCTCGCCGGAGAACACCTCCACGGCGGGACCTGTCATGATAATGGTGTTTTTCTCACGGTCGTAACGGATGTTAAGCGTTCCGCCGAGCATTTTTACGCTGATGTCGTCATTGGTTAATCCGTTTAAAATACAAGCATATGTACTTGCGCAGGCGCCGGTTCCGCACGCCATGGTTTCTCCGGAACCTCGCTCCCATACTCTGAATTCGATATGATCTCGGTCAAGAACGTGAACAAATTCAATATTTGCCTGCTCGGGGAAGATTTCGTGATGTTCGTAAACAGGTCCGAGTTCTTCGACAGGAGCGGTGTAAATATCATCGACAAAAGTAACCGCATGAGGATTGCCCATCGAAACAAAAGTGAACTGCATCGAACGTGCTTTTGCCCCGAGTGTATATCCGAGCTTGTATTCTTTGATGATATTTGTGTTCAGCGGAAGGAGTTCAATATCTGTGATCGGCGAACCCATATCGACGCTGACCTTTGAAATCTTATTATTTTCATCGGGAATCAGAGTCAGGTACTTGATTCCGGAAAGGGTCTCAATCTCCAGACTTGTTTTATCGGTCATGCCGTGGTCGTAAACATACTTGCCTACGCAGCGAATCGCATTGCCGCACATTTTACCGCGGGAACCGTCAAGGTTGTACATGTCCATGAAAAAATCGCCTTTGTCCGAAGGCTTGATGAGAATGATTCCGTCGCCGCCGATTCCCGTGTGACGATCGGAAAGTTTGATTGAGAGTGCCGAAGGATCATCAACGGTTTCCTCAAAGCAATTTATGTAAATGTAATCATTGCCGCATCCGTGCATTTTTGTGAATTTCATGTCATTCTCCTCCAAAATGATTTGCTCCGAGATAATAATGACATAATATCACAAGTCGGTTGTGATGTATATATTTTTCGGAAAAGCCTCCTGAAGGAACTAAAGAGCGTGTCTGTAAGGAAAGACGAAATCTGCACTCTGTGATTGTTGTCGGAATGCAGATGTGGTATAATAAAAATATATGTCTAAAATCGGATGAATAGGTTCGTCCACAGAAGGAGAAGCAGTTTATGTCACGAGTTGTTAAGTCGGTTAAAGAACTTGGCTCCATGCCCGGTTACACTTTCGAATATGAGAGATATGTTCCCGATTGCAAGGGCCACGGAATGGTTTTCAGGCACACAAAGAGCGGCGCTAAAGTCGCGGTCATTTCAAATGATGATGACAATAAAACCTTCTATATCGGCTTTAGAACGACCCCTTCGAATGATACGGGAGTACCGCATATCATTGAACATTCGGTTCTTTGCGGTTCGGACAAATTCCCTCCGAAGGACCCTTTTATGGAGCTTGCGAAAGGATCACTGAATACTTTCCTCAATGCATTTACATATCCCGATAAAACCTGCTATCCGGTTTGCAGCTGCAACGACCGCGATTTCGCAAATCTTATGGATGTGTACATGGATGCGGTGCTTCATCCCAATATTTACAAACGAGAAGAGATTTTTAAACAGGAAGGCTGGCATTACGAGCTGAATGCAAAGGACGAGCCTATTACCATAAACGGTGTCGTATACAGTGAGATGAAAGGAGCGTTTTCAACTCCGGATTCCCGTCAGTCACGTGAGATTTTTCATGAACTGTTTCCGGATAATACATACGGAGTAGAGTCGGGCGGTGATCCTGTAAGTATACCCGATCTTACCTATGAACAGTTTCTCGATTTTCATAAGAATTATTATCACCCTTCGAACAGCTATATATTCCTTTACGGCGATATGGACATAGAGGAGAGACTCAACTGGCTGGACAGCGAGTATTTGTGCAAATACGATCTTTTGAAGGTTGATTCCGAAATCAGACATCAGTCTCCTGTAGGTGTTAAAGAGGTGAACTCATTCTACCCTATAGGTGAAGATGATTCGGAGGAGAATGCAGGTTATCTTGCATGGGCATTTACTTTTGCCGATTACGATGATTTATTTATGGTAGATGCGATGGATATGCTGACGGATGTTCTTGTCAATCTGCCCGGCGCACCGCTTAAGGAAGCTCTTATAAAGGCCGGTATAGGCCAGGATATTTCCTGCTATGTTACAAACTATATCAGTCAGCCCGGAGTGATTTTAACCGTTCAGAATACAGAAGTTTCAAAGCTTGATGATATGAAGCGCATCATTCGCGGGGAGCTTGAGAAAATCGTTAAAGAAGGAATCAACAAAAAATCACTTCTTGCGGCAATAAACGGTGCAGAGTTCAGATACTGCGAAGCGGATTTCGGCAGTACACCGAAGGGTCTTGCATACGGTGTCGATGCACTCAGGACCTGGCTTTACAGCGACGGGATGGCTTTTGATGCCCTTTGCAGAACAGAGAGATTCCCCATTCTGCGTGATAATATCGAATCGGGATATTTTGAGAAGCTTATCGTCGATCATATGCTTAACAGCAACAACATGGTATATCATACTTTGGCTCCGAAGCGCGGAATGGGTGCGGAGGAAGAGAAGAAGCTTGCGGATAAGCTTGCTGAGATGAAAGCTTCCATGACAGATGAGGAACTCGAAAAGCTCATCGCAGATACCGAGAAGCTCAAAAAGTATCAGGCTGAACCCTCGACAGCTGAAGAACTTATGACTATTCCGATGCTTGAGAGAGGAGATATCGCAAAGAAAACTCAGGAGCTTATTATTTCGGAGTGTGAGATTGCAGGGGCAAAAACATATTTCCATGATGTGGATGCCAACGGAATCGTATATTTCAAAATGCTGTTCGATCTTGATAGGATTGCACCTGAAGATATTAAGTATATTCCGATACTGACAAGCCTCATAGGTGATATGGATACCGCTTCATACAGCTATTTGGAACTGAATAACGAAATCAATATTTATACCGGCGGTATCGGCATGTCGGTAGATACTTTCTCGATACGCGGCGAGCGGGATGCTTACAGACCGATGCTTCGCGTGATGTCCAGTGTAATGGGTCACAGCTTCGACAAAGCTTTGGAACTTATGAAGGAGCTTATGTACAACACCGATTTCAGCTCGCTTACGAGAATTCGTGAGATTATGGCAGAAAGCAAGTCTCAGCTTCAGTATTCCATGCCTGCGGCAGGACACCGTACCGCTATGAATCGTGCGGTATCTTCGATTTCTTCGGTCGGAGCATTCGGAGAAGAACTTCGCGGTGTATCGGCATACAATACGGTCTGCCGTATTCTGGAGATGAATGATGGCGAGCTGGAGAGCATGGTATCGAAGCTGAAGGATATATTACGCAACACCCTCGGTCGGGACAATCTTTTGATTGACATTACCTGTGATAAAGAACTGTTCGAGAGTATAAAATCTTCCGTAGAAAATACTGTTCGCGAAATGGATAGCGTTCGCAACAGGGATACCGATTCTGTCAGAAGAGGTCATACATATGAGCACAATGTGAAGAATGAGGCTTTCAAGACAGCGGGAGAAGTTACTTATCTTGCTTTGGCCGGTCTTTGCGAAGGTGTTGAGCCGAAGCTCGCGGGAAGTATAGCGGTTGCACAGAGTATTCTTTCCAAAGAGTATCTGTGGAACAATGTCAGAGTACTGGGAGGCGCATACGGAGCGGGATTTACCTTCAATTCCATCAGCGGAGTAGGTTCCTTTTATTCGTACCGCGATCCTCATCTTGCCGAGACACTTGCGGTCTACAGAAAAGCTGCGGATTTCCTTCGGGAGTTTGAGGCAGATGAAAGAACCATGACAAAGTTTGTCATCGGAACGATGGGTACTGCCGATACTCCTTTGAACCCTCTGGCAAAAGGATCGAGGGCTCTTCATGCAGCTATCAACGGAACTACTTACGAGATGCTCCAGCAGACGAGGGACTCAATTCTCTCAACGACTGTTGAGGATATCCGTGCAGTGGCGGATGTGCTTGACGGCATTCTTGACAGCTGCAGCCTCTGTGCTGTCGGAAATGAGAATATTATTAATGACAATAAGGATATGTTCAGCGAGGTAAAGAATCTCCTGTAACAGAAAGGACATAAATGGCGGAGTTTAAATCCGGATTTATCGCTATGGTCGGAAGAACCAATGTCGGTAAATCAACATTAATGAACAGGTTGATCGGTCAAAAAATAGCGATTACCTGCAATAAACCACAGACAACCAGAACACGTATCAGAACCATCCTTACCGAAGAACGCGGTCAGATGATTTTCATCGATACTCCGGGGATTCATAAGGCTAAGAACAAACTCGGACAGTACATGGTCGACATTGCCGAACGAACATTAAAAGAGGTCGATCTGATTCTTTGGCTGATCGAACCTACCGAATATATCGGTACCGGTGACCGACACATTGCGCAGCTGTTAAGAGACAATCATACTCCTAAGGTACTGGTTATCAATAAAATCGATACGATACCCAAGGACAAGGTGCTTGAACTGATAGCGATGTACAAGGATCTTGTGGAGTTTGATGATATTGTTCCCGTAAGTGCCCTTAACGGACAGAATGAGGATGAGCTTAAGGATGTCATTTACCGACTTCTTCCCGAGGGTCCTATGTTCTACGACGAGGATGAACTGACAGATCAGCCCGAGAGACAGATTGTTGCCGAAATTATCCGCGAAAAGGCTCTTAAATATTTAAGTGATGAAATTCCCCACGGAATTGCTGTCGGAATAGATCTGATGAAAGAACGCGGCCACGGCGGAGGCTATGTATCCGAGGATGAAACGGGAACGGGACTCTTTGATATCGAAGCGACTATTGTTTGCGAAAGAGATTCACATAAGGGAATTATCATCGGCAAGCAGGGAGCGATGATCAAAAAAATCGGAACCGGAGCGCGACTTGAAATTGAGGCCCTGCTCGGTTTCAGAGTCAATCTTAAATTGTTTGTAAAGGTTAAGAAGGACTGGAGAGATTCCGATTTCCTTCTGAAGAATTACGGATTCAGAGATGAACCCGATGAGGAGTAAAAATCTTGCATGAGACAGTTGTACACGGAATCGTGCTGACTTCCATGCAGGTCAATGACTTTGACCGCAGGATTACGATTCTGACCAGTGAAAGAGGCAGAGTTACAGCCTTTGCAAGGGGTGCCAGAAGGCCTACGAGTCCCTTCGCAGCATGCACGCAGGGATTTACGTATGCGGAGTTTACGCTTTTTGAAGGGCGCGATGCCTATAATCTCAAATCCGTAGATAAGGCCAGATATTTCGACGGATTGCGGGACGATCTCGAAGGTATGTATTACGGTATGTACTTTTGTGAACTGGCCGGATACCTGACGAGAGAGGGCATGGATGAAACGGGACAGATGAAGCTGCTGTATCTGGCATTACTTGCCCTGACCAAGAAGCTTATGCCCAGAAGACTTGTCAGATGTGTGTATGAGCTTAGGTCGATAGCTATATACGGCGAAGGGATGAAGACGCAGGGCCCTTATTATTCGGCAAAGCATAACGGCCTTTGCAGCGAGAACTTCGCGGGATCGTTTACGATAGGAGAGACCACACTGTATACGGTCAGATTTATTCATGCCACTCCGTTAAAAGAACTCTTTTCGTTTAACGTTAAAGACGAAATACTTGCGGAGCTCGAGCGTATAACAAGTGATTATATGGGACATCATGTGGACAGAAGCATGAAGAGTCTGGAAGTACTGGAGACACTCATATAACGCTTTGTAAGGTAGGGAGAATAAATGGAAAAAGCTGATTTTTTGAGAGAATTGCAAACTTATGGGCAATCAGCCTTCGTATCTTTGTTTGAAGGAATGAATGAGGATATGCAGGAAGCAATGCTTAAGCAGGCCGATCTGCTGGATTTGTCCATGCTTGAGAACGCTAAACCCCATGCTGTGGAAGAGGCAAGAGGGCTAATTGAACCGATAGAGACGCTGACGATGGAAAAGTACGAAAAGAATGTCGACAGATATCGCGAACTTGGAATCGAAGCAATACGTAAGGGCAGAATTGCGGCGCTGGTTCTCGCGGGAGGAATGGGAACAAGACTTGGTTTCGAACATGCCAAGGGCATGTATGATATAGGAATCACACACAGTTTGTATATTTTTGAGTGCATGATGAAAAATATGCTGGAGGTTGTGAAAGAAGCAGGAACGTTCTTCCACCTTTTCATCATGACCAGTTCGTTAAACGACGGAGAAACACGCGAGTTTTTCGCTGAGCATGATTACTTCGGATACGACTCAAAGTTTGTTCACTTTTATGTTCAGGATATGTCGCCCTGTCTTGATGATGCGGGCAATATGTTCCTATCGGCACCCGGAACCATCGCAATGTCGCCGAACGGAAACGGAGGATTTTATTCGTCACTGGTCAACAGCGGACTCAGTGCCTATGCAAAATCCCAAGGTATCGAATATATCAATGTCTTTGCGGTAGATAACGTACTTCAGAAGATTGTGGATCCAGTATTTGTCGGGGCACTTATCGAAAGCGGATGTGCGACGGGAGCGAAGGTAGTAAAGAAGGCATCACCCGATGAGAAGGTCGGTGCTATTTGTCTGGAGGACGGAACTCCTTCGGTCGTAGAGTATTACGAGATGACAAAGAAACTCAAAGATGCTAAGCTTGCGGACGGGTCACCCGCATATAATTACGGCGTCATTTTGAACTACTTGTTCAGAACACACGATATTGACGAGGTTGTTCGTGAGCGTCTGCCGGTGCATGTAGTGAAGAAAAAAGTTCCTTATTTGGGAGAAGACGGTATCACGACAGTGAATCCCGAGGCACCGAACGCCTACAAGCTCGAAACCTTGACACTCGATCTGGTTCATCTGACGGATTCCTGTCTGTCTTTTGAAGTCGACAGGCTTAAAGAATTTGCTCCGATTAAGAATGCCGAAGGTGTTGATTCAGTGGAGAGCGCACGCGAGCTGCTGAAGCTTAACGGAGTCGTTCTTTAAGGATTTGCTTATGATAAGGGTGCGCAGAATTTATTAATTGAACGGTTTTAATGCAGAGTGGTAATTTGCCCTTGCAAAATACACGGACTCTGTATAAAATACAATAATTAGGTAATAAATACTTATTTTAGAGGCAGCAGCGGTCTGCTTCAGAGAAAGGATTTAGGTGGTTTTTATGGAAAAAACAATGGAAAAAATTGTAGCCCTTGCAAAGGCGAGAGGCTTTGTTTATCCCGGTTCGGAAATATATGGTGGTCTTGCCAATACTTGGGATTACGGTAATCTCGGTGTTGAGCTCAAGAACAATGTAAAGAAGGCATGGTGGAAGAAGTTTATTCAGGAGAATCCCTACAACGTAGGTGTTGACTGTGCCATTCTTATGAATCCTCAGACATGGGTTGCTTCTGGACATCTCGGCGGTTTCTCGGATCCTCTTATGGATTGTAAAGAGTGCCATGAGCGTTTCAGAGCAGATAAGCTCATCGAGGATTTTGCCGCAGAGAAAGGTGTAGAACTTCCCAAGCCCGTTGATGCATTCTCTCAGGAAGAGATGAAGAAGTATATCGACGACAACAACATTTGCTGTCCTTCATGCGGCAAGCACAACTTTACCGATATCCGTCAGTTCAACCTTATGTTCAAGACTTTCCAGGGCGTTACCGAGGATGCGAAGAATATCGTATATCTTCGTCCCGAGACAGCACAGGGTATTTTTGTAAACTTCAAGAACGTACAGCGTACCTCACGTAAGAAGGTTCCCTTCGGAATCGGTCA
>JAZLGZ010000022.1:0-13089 GCA_045616585.1 Lachnospiraceae bacterium | reverse complement strand
GCTTGGCCTCCGACTTGATTGCTTCCGCCGACAGCTGCCTTGGTATCGTTGTAAAGTTTCTCATCGATAACAGTCACTCCCGCAGGCTGTGAATATGCACTTCCGCCTCTTCCGACAAAAACATCGATATCCGAAGGATTTGTACCGTGGCTCTTAAGAAAATCAAGAATTACATTCTTTCTGAACTCTGTCTGATCGTTAACATGAGGGAACTTTAACAGTTCGGGTGCATCGTGGAAAAGACTCTCGGTATAAAGATTCTTGTCATCCTCAAAAAGGCTGATTTTGGTCGATGTCGATCCGGGATTGATAATAAGCATCTTGTAGGACATATATGAAACCTCCTGGTCTGTTCTGCAGTTATTGAATATTCAAACTTTCTCCTGCATATTTATTCAATCAAATAATAAACCGAATTATATCACATTCACGGAGATAATCAATAAAAATGTTATAAAAATACTCCGAGGCTGCTAAACCCCGGAGTAATACACTTCTTTTGTTTTTACCCTTTTACATCTCTTCGTTGTTCTCGCCGACAGCATCCGGATCATATTCAAGGATATCCCCCGGCTGACATTTAAGCGCATCGCATATTGCTTCAAGCGTTGAAAAACGTATCGCGCTGATTTTGCCTGTCTTCATCTTTGAAAGGTTGACATTCGAGACACCTACCATATCCGAGAGCTGATTCAGAGACATCTTCCGATCTGCCATAACACGGTCGAGCCGTAATATAATCTTTCCCATGGCGCCTCCTCAAAGTGTTTCGTCAACTTCTGTCTGGATAATAATACCATATTCAAAGATACGATATACACACCAGAAGATAAGGCCGGTTACAAGTGCTTCTCCGAGGCCGCTTCCGAACAAAACCAGAACTGTTACTATAACAAACAGCTTCTTAAACTGCTCCAAAACGGTTTTGCAGAAAGGAGTTTCGCTTTCGGGAATTATTTCAAAAATCTTCGAAAGAATAAAGAAAATAACCGAAAGGAATGCACAGTATACAATACCTATGCTGCAGTAAATAACGAATACAAGCGCATAATCTTCTTTATCCATCAGCTCATCAACCTTCACATCCAGATCAACGATTCCGCCGAGAATGTCTGTGGACTTTATCTCTACCGAACCGTGACCGGATTCGATAGCCGCTTTAAGCTCTTTGTTGATGCGCGTACGCATCAGTCCGCATGTACCTGCTCCTATAATACAACCGATAACACCTACCAGCATGATAACAAAAAACGCATGCAGCACCTTCTTGGTAATTGTACAACTGTTCTTAATCTGTAAAAGTTTCTCATCAGCTTTCATATCAATCTCCATACAACCGGACCGCTTGGATTTAACTCTGCTCTTGGGCAAAATTTACGGACCGATACTAATCGTCCTGCGGGATGTCGACTCTCCCTCACTGACCATGACTGTATGATACAACTGAATTTTATATTTGTCAACTACTTTTTATCGTTTATCATTAAATATTTTATTTTATCTGAATTATGGCCTGTTTTCGAGTACTTCCGTCATTCTGGCGTGCGCACTTGAAAGGCTGCTCATACTCTTTCCGCCGTTCAATGCTTCATCCGTAGGAAGAATCACATGATGTCCGCCGTCATACTCGGGAAATACGTGGCAGGTAATGTATTTCATACCGGTCATTACCACATCTCCGTCATCATTCTTCTTAATATCAACGTCAAGTATAAGCGCATCATTATGAATGTCTTTAGCCATGCCCGAGACAAAATTTCCCATCGAATACATGGTAAGCACGCTTCTTCCGTCGTCTGTTGTCACGTAATCATAATTCTGCAGACAGTGTGGATGCGAACCGATAATCAAATCCGCTCCGGCGTTGGCAATTGCCAGAGCATCCGACCTTTGGGCTTCGTTGCATTCCTGTGTGTGCTCGATTCCCCAGTGAATATATACAATAATATATTCCGCTCCGGCTGCTTTGGCCTCAGCAATATCCGCCTTCAGTCGTTCTTCACTGTAACAGTTTGTATAAGTCACCAGATCCTCGGGATTCATGTCATATCTGCGATTGTGAATCTCGGTATAAGACATCACTCCGAGTTTTATACCGTTAACTTCATGAATAACATATCCCTTGTACTCGCCCTTCGAAGGTGCGGAGCTTCCTACATACTCGAAGCCTTCTTCTTCGATTGCCGCAATTGTATCTTCTATTCCCGCGTTCAAGCCGTCGCAGGTATGGTTGTTGGCGGTCGCCAGAATATCAAAGCCCGCTGCTTTTACGGCCTGCAGGAATTCTACAGGCCCGTTGCAAAGCGGACGTCCGTCAAGTTCCTTCTGCACACCCGAATACGGTACCGAGGTCGAAATAAGTGTCTCAAGATTCCCGAATACCGCATCTGCCGTATCGAATATAGGCCGCACATAATCGAAGGAGCTGTTAAAATCATATCCTCCCGAAGTCTTCGCAAGATACTGCTGTGAGCTAAGACACATAAGGTCTCCCGTAAACATAAGCTTTGCTTCCGGAAGCGGTGCAGGTAAAGGAGAAGAAGTTATTTCAGCTTCATCCTCCGGATCTAAAGGTTCCGCGCTTTCCGCATCCTCTTTACTCTTCTCCCCGTTTTCATTATTCCCACCGTTATCCGAAACAGCTTCCTTATCGGCCCCGGTAGTTTCCGCAGGCGCAGAAGGGAAAATGTCGTTTATATAAACATCCGACAGGTCTTTCTTGCTGCAGCCTGCTGCCAGAATCAATAACAATATAAAAGCCGTAAAAACACCGATTGCATTTTTCTTCATATTATCTTGTGAACTTCGAAATAAACTTCCATGCTTCTTCGCAGGTATGTCTTCTGCACTCGTGTACCTGCTCGCTTACGCTTGCAAAAGCAGTTCTGCATACACCGTCTTCGCTGTCATAATAATTTACCGTAAGTGTGCTTCCGCGTGATTCATCAAAAATCTTCTCTACACGGTCACCGGGCACGCCGTAAATCGGATCCTCCCATTTGTCTTTATCGGCATAGCTGATATCGAACTTCTTCTTAAGCTTGTTTACCTCTGCGGCATACTGAATACGCTCGAGTCCCGATTCTGCCTGGAAAGGAAGTTCAGGTAAATGAGACTTTTCTCCTCCCGAATAGAAGATCGGAACCGGAACGGTTCGGTTGAGCTTCTCGGGTGCTGTTCCACCGAAAGGATTGTTGTATACGGGGAAAAGCGCACTGTGCGGAGCAATTCCCGCAAAAAGATCGGGATACTCCTGATACATCATCCATGACTTTCCGCTTCCCATAGAGAAGCCGGACGCATAAATTCTGTGCTCATCGATATTGTAACGCTTTTTCAAGGCTTCAATAACCTCCGCGGCCTCTGTTGCGGTGACGTTCTGATGATTCTCGATTGCGACATAAAGGAAATTGTATTTATGTGCAATCTCGTACCATCCCGAAACAAAAGTCAGGAACATCGAAGAATCTCCGCCTCCGTGGAAGCCTACAAGAAGCGGTACCGGGCCGTTATCGAAAATACCTTTATTGTAATACGAGAAGTATCCAACCTTGTGGGTTGCACAGTCCTTTACTCCTCTGTTCTCAGGATCGGTTTTAACCTCTGCGAAACCGTCCTCTTCCACCATGTCGAGAGCTTCGAAATCAGGCTCGATTTCCATGTTGCCGCACCACATTTTAAACTTTCTTACAAAGGCCTTGAAGTCAGCCTTGTAATCTGCAGTATCCTTAATCAGCAGATTCTCGCAGCCCTCAAAAGCAGAATTTGCCTCCGACGAATTACCTACACTCAAAATACCTATATCTTTGCGCTCGGGGCAAGGAATTACGCTGAGTCTCTCCATAGAGCACATAGCCGGAGTAATCTCTCCGGGGCCCCACAGATACTCACCGTTCAGTGTTTTCAATAAGTTCTTTGCAACATAGTCCGCCGAAGCACCGTAACTGTATATGTCGGCTCTGAATATAGCACCGCGGACAAAATAGCCTCTGAACTCACCGGTAAAGAAATTGGTAAGCGAAACAATTCCATCATCGTAGTTGGGATCCATTTTAACTTCAGCGATAATCGAAGCATATAAATCTTCGGGTGCCTTTTCCCAGCTTCCTGCGGTGGGATAAATAAACAGAACGCTTGAATCCACTGCGGATGCAATGTCCGCAAGTCCGGTCTCCTTTGCAAACTCAATCGCTTCGTCCATGGTCTTTTTGTTCTCCTCGAAAACCAAAAGCAAAGGTGCCCTAAAGCCGTAATTATTTACCTTGCCGTCAATGGTTGTGGCAGGCACAAAAGTCTTCAGATAAAATTTCTCGTACTCATGCTCCCAATATTTTCCGCCGTCAGCCATAACGGTTACAGCGGGTCTCTCCATAATTCCCATATAAACCTCCTGCTCGGACTGTATTTATATTATCCGCATCAACATATTCAAAACATTTTTTTGCGTAAAACAGACAATACCCCTCTCAGTCCCTTTAATATATCGATACTAACATAATATCCCTATAATTACTCGCCATTTTGTGCAACTTAGTTGGTATATTCTTTCATTTTATTGTGTAAAATACCGTTATTTTTCGAAATACTTGCATAAAAAACAAAAAACTATTATAGTCAAACTCATGATGTGCCATTCAAAAGCGCACAATATATGCGTTTCGACGCATAATATTACTTCCGGTGGGTATGGATCTATATAGTATTGGGAGGGTTTCTATGTAAATTTTTCCACGGAGGATAATGATTATGGCAAAGAAAACTGTTTCAGAAACTGTTAAGACAGCTGCAAAGGCTGTTACTAAAAAGGCTGCAAATGCCACAGCAGCAGCTGCCAAGAAAGCTGCTTCAGAGAAGTCAGCAGATGCAAAGGAGAAGAAAACAACCGTAAAGGAAACTGTTGCAAAGACTGCTGAGAAGGTTAAAACAGCCGCAAAGAAGACCGCAGCAAAGACCGCCGACAAGAAGGCTGAAGTTACCATCCAGTATCTTGGCCGCGAAGTTGCGGAAGCTGATGTTATCAAAAGAGTGGTTGAGGCTTACAAGGCAAGTGCCGAGAAGGCTCCGGCCATAAAGAAGCTTCAGGTATATATCAAGCCTGAAGAAAACGCAGCTTATTACGTTGTAAACGATACAGTTACCGGCGGAGTTGCGCTTTTCTGATTCAATAACTTTACACTACCGAGGGGACTGTGAATAATCACCAATGTCATTTAGTTATGACGTTGGTGATTATTCACAGTCCCCTGTTTATTCCCATCACTTCTTTATACATCCGTGACATTTTATGGGGGCTGCGGCGGAGTGCGCAGCACTCTAGGCCGTCAGGTACGTCCTGCCACCACGACAAAAAAAAGAGATTCGATTTCTTGAACCTCTTCTTCAGTCGAGGACAACAGACTTGAACTCAAGCGGTTTTCACTCTTTTTGAAAACCGCGGGACCGGAGTAAAATGAGTGAATGCCTCAATCACTCATTTTATGGAGGCTGCGGCGGAGTGCGCAGCACTCTAGGCCGTCAGGTACGTCCTGCCACCACGACAAAAAAGAGATTCGATTTCTCGAATCTCTCTTTTAGTCGAGGTGACAGGACTTGAACCTGCGGCCTCCACGTCCCTAACGTGGCGCTCTAGCCAAACTGAGCCACACCTCGAACATAATATATCCTGTTCAAATCGATGAACAGAGAGCTGCTGACCGGATTTGAACCGGTGACCTCATCCTTACCAAGGATGCGCTCTACCTACTGAGCTACAGCAGCAAGCCCAACCTCTTTCGAAGTCCGAAAATCATATTAACACCTGCCAGAGGAAATGTCAACTGATTTTTTTATATTTTTTGAACAATTTAGCAAACTCGGGCGTGCAAAGACTTGCATTCCCGAAAGACCGCTTGCGGAACAATCGGCATCTTAAAATCAAATACCGGTTTCGTCTTCAGCAAGTGCTTTTGCTATTTCATCCGAAATCTCATCCTCAACACCCGACAGGAACTCGTCCTCTTCTTGAACAGGCTCCACAGGCGCAGCATCCATGTCGGTATAGTAAAATTCCATGTCGTATTTCTTGATAAGCATTTTGCAGAACTTTGCAGCCTCTTCTTCTGTTTCAAAGAGACGAGCCTGACCCAGCATATCTGTAAGTCCGGGTGCTTCGGTTCCCTGCACAATCTTTTTCTTACCGGTAAAATAAGCTACGCCGGTAGGAAAATCAAGTTTCAATACATACATACCTTTTCCTCCTAACATCAGCACAAACGCACTGACTTGGTTAAAATAATTATGCAATAATTCATTATAACATATATTTTTAAAAAAGTCTACAATTCATGTTCTTCAAAACACGAATTATTCCGTTTCCGGCAACAAATCATTATTTTGCGCTGCCGGAACGTCTTTGTCTCACAATTTCATATGCGAGTACACCTGCTGCAACGGAAGCATTCAGCGAGTCAATGTCTCCGCTCATGGGAATCGAAGCAATAATGTCGCAATGCTCACGAACAAGTCTTGAGACCCCCTCACCTTCATTTCCTATTACAAGTCCGATAGGTCCCTTTAAATTGCAATCATACATGCAGTTTCCGCCCATATCGGCACATGTAAACCAAAGACCTTCCTTCTTAAGCTCTTCCATAGTCGTCGTAAGGTTGGTAACCTTCGCAACAGGAGTATAATTGAGTGCTCCCGCGGAAGTCTTCGCAACAGTCGATGTAAGTCCCACGGCACGACGCTTCGGAATAATAACACCATGTGCTCCGGCAAGATTGGCGGTACGAATGATTGCCCCGAGATTGTGGGGATCTTCGATACCATCAAGCAGGAAAATAAAAGGATCTTCACCCTTATCGCGAGCCGCCTTCAGGATATCACTTACTTCGGCATATTCATATGCTGCCGCAAAAGCAATAACTCCCTGATGATTGTGAGTCTGCGACATCTGATCGAGTCGCTCTTTCTTTGTCCACTGAACAATGGTATCCTGCTTCTTTGCCTCACGCAGAATACTCTTTACAGGTCCGTCCTGGCAGTTCTCCAGCACAAACAGCTTATCTATGGTTTTGCCCGAGCGAAATGCCTCCAACACAGCATTACGGCCTTCTATCGTAAGCTCTTCAAATCTCATCTTCGGTTGTTCCTTCCTTTACAAGTTCAAGTATACGGTCCAGTCTCCCCATCAGATAGAGGTACCCGAGAAGGGCCTCAAAGCCTGTAGCGATTCTGTAATCGGTAATAGACGCATTCTTCGCACTGCTTGAGGACTTTACATTGCGTCCGCGCTTGAACGCCGCAAGCTCCTCCTCTGTCAGAAGAGGCTCGATTTTCATCATAATGCCTTTCTGTGCGGTTGCTTTTACATATCCTACCGAAGCTTTGCTCAGGTCGCTGACATGCGATAAGCCACGTTCAACAAGCATTGTACGAATAACCAGTTCGTATATACAGTCGCCAAGGTACGCCAGAGTAAGCGCCGGCACCTGCCTGATATCTCTTCCGACAAGTCCGAACGCTTCCGTAATCGCTTCGGCAATATTAATATTATCGTTTTCCATTTATTATCCTTCGATCGGCTGCCTCACCTAAATCAATTCAGCCGCATCCGTATATAATCTCAATTCTTAAGATGCCACTTAACTCCCTCGCGGGTATCCTCAAGAACAATTCCCTTCTCAAGCAGTTCCGCACGAATGCGGTCTGCTTCAGCAAAGTTCTTCTCCTTCTTGGCTGCCTTACGAAGTTCGATCTGCTCCTCAACGTATGCCGCAAGATCTGTATCAACGGCAGGCTCTGCAGCTGCCTTCTCTACGGTAAGGTCGAGGCCGAGCACCTCATCAAAGCTCTTGATAAGTGCAACCTTTGTAGCCGCGTCAATATCGGCCTTAACAATATCATATACGAGTGTGGTTGCCATTGAGGTGTTGATATCATTTCCGATTGCATCGATGAACTTTGCCTTGAAATCATCGAACACAGCCGAATCGACAGCACCGTCCGCAATAACAACTTCTTTGCCGTTTACGGTTGCTTTTCCGGACTCCACAGCCTCATTTACAAGCTCGAGGCAGCGTTTCTTAAGCTTGTCGTAAGCAACCTTTGCGTTTTTAAGAGCCTCCCAGGTAAATTCCAGGGGCTTGCGATAATGGGACTGAAGGCAGAAGAAACGGTAAACCAAAGGATCGTACCCTTTCTCTTCAACTACCGATACGGTGAGAATATTGCCCTTAGACTTACTCATCTTGCCTTCACGGTCGTTTAAGTGCTGTACATGGAACCAGTAATTGCACCACTTATGTCCGAGATATGATTCGGACTGAGCAATCTCATTTGTATGATGAGGGAAAATATTGTCAACTCCGCCGCAGTGAATATCCATGTACTCACCGAGATGCTTCATACTGATGCATGAGCACTCGATATGCCATCCGGGATATCCTACACCCCAAGGGCTGTCCCACTTGAGAGCCTGATCCTCAAATTTGGATTTTGTAAACCAGAGAACAAAGTCGTTCTTGTTGCGCTTGTTTGTATCCTCCATAACATCATCTCTTACGCCGACTTTCAGATCATCTTCGCTCTGTTTTCCGAACACATAATAATCCTTAAGCTTGGAAGTATCGAAATAAATATTCTCGCCCGACTGATATGCATAGCCCTTTTCAAGGAGCACTTCAATCATATGAATAAACTCAGAAATACAGTTTGTGGCAGGCTCCACAACATCAGGTGTCTTGATATTGAGCTTTGCGCAGTCGTCAAAGAAGCACTTTGTGTAGAACGCAGCAATTTCCATAACTGTTTTGTGCTCACGCTGCGCGCCCTTTAACATCTTGTCCTCACCGTTGTCTCCGTCATCCGAAAGATGTCCGACGTCGGTAATGTTCATTACTCGCTTAACCTCGTAACCGGAATAGCGAAGAGCCTTTTCCAGCACATCTTCGCAGATATAACTTCTTAAATTACCGATGTGTGCAAAATGATATACCGTAGGACCACAGGTGTACATTGCTACCTTGCCTTCTTCATTGGGAACGAAATCCTCAACATATTTAGTTAAAGTATTATATAATTTCATGTTTTCTCCTCACTTTTCCATTCTTTCGATGCGTTCGGTCAGTTTCTTAACCTGTTCCTTAAGATCCATATTCTCGGTATGCAGGTCATTCAAATAAGCCATAACAGGGTCGGGCAGATGTACCTGATCCATTGAATCTCTGGGAATTCTGAGCTTATCCATTTTAACAACACGTCCGGGAACACCGACTACGGTAGAGTTCGCAGGTACTTCCTGAAGAACAACCGATCCGGCACCTATCATCGAATTCTCTCCGACTGTGAACGACCCCAAAACCTTGGCTCCCGATCCGATCATAACGTTGTCCTTTATGGTAGGATGACGCTTGCCGGTTTCCTTTCCGGTACCTCCGAGAGTCACACCCTGATATAAAGTAACATTATCCCCGATAATGGCCGTTTCACCTATGACTACTCCGGTTCCGTGATCGATAAAGAAGCCCTTGCCGATGGTAGCGCCCGGATGAATCTCGATTCCGGTCTTCCGAACCGTTCTCTGCGAAAAGAAACGAGCCAGGAAATAGTGCTTCTTCATATAAAGTTTGTGCTCAAATCTGTGCCTGATAATGGCCTTGAAGCTCGGATACAAAAATACCTCGAGAGAAGATTTGATAGCAGGATCACGTTCCCGTATGACTTTTATTTCTTCTTTTACGTACTTAAAAAAGCCCATATTTTAAAATTCCTTTAATCATGACTCAGAAAATTCTCCATCCGCAGATAAATCTGTTTGACCACCATGAGCTGAGGCTTCGGTGAACAATCTTACCCTGCGAAGACGAAGCATCGATAACCGTTCCATTCTTTCCGATGATTCCGACATGTCCGGTAACTACAATGATATCTCCTGCCTTAAGGTTACTGTACTTTGTAATCTTCTTATATTTGCCTACTGTTCTCCAGCCGTAGGAAGTAATGTAGCTCTGCTTAACTCCTACCTGATTCAGACACCAGTATACGAAGCCCGAACAGTCGAACTTGTTGGGTCCTTTTGCTCCGAGAACATATTTACATCCAAGCTTTGAAAGAGCAACTTCAAGGAGTTTGTCGACAGAGCCCGACGCCGAGTCTCCCGTATCAACCACTACGCCGGAGCCGTCTCCGCTGCCGCCGCCGTTTCCTCCCGGATTGTCACCGGCTTTTACGACACTGTCTCC
This sequence comes from Lachnospiraceae bacterium, assembly GCA_045616585.1. GTDB lineage: Bacteria > Bacillota > Clostridia > Lachnospirales > Lachnospiraceae > RUG11977. Next base: position 2,866 of record JAZLGZ010000022.1, on the reverse strand, counting down.
GGTAAGCTTGCCCATAGTCTTTGTACCTACACGTCCGTCAACCCCGAGGCTGTTTTTGCGCTGGAAAGCACGAACCGCTGTCTCGGTCAGATTTCCGAAATATCCGGTATCATTTCCCTTTGCAAGGTATCCGTACTTGATAAGCAGCTGCTGAACACGCTTAACGGTATCTCCCTCATCTCCTATATAAAGACCGTTTGCCACAGCCGAACCGCTGTCAAGAATCTCTCTTGTTGTAGGTCCTAGGTAGCCGTCCACGGTCAGACCGTTTCTGGACTGGAAAAGCTTTACCGCAGCAAGAGTATCATTGCCGTAGTTTCCGTCGGGAGTAGTTGTTAGATAACCAAGTTCCTTGAGTCGCTTCTGACATTCAAGTACCACATCACCGTTGGCACCGAAACTTAAAAGATTCGCAACGACCTCTTCGCTGTACATCAGCTCCAGAGTAAGTTCGCCGATTTTTCCGTCGACTCCGAGTCCGTTGGCTGTCTGAAGTGCCTTTACAGCCTTGTCGGTACTCTCGTCAAATTCTCCGTTGATCGATTTTTTGGAATCGAGGTATCCGAGCTCATACAGTCGGTTCTGGATGTTTTTGATATCCGAACCCTTCATACCGAACTTGACAAGGTAGTGCTTTGCATCACCACTGAACAGCATCGCAAGGCTCTCAGCTCCGAGAATTCCATCTTCCTTAAGTTCGTTCTGACGCTGGAAAAGCTTTGCGGCCGCTGTAGTCATGCTGCCGTAATATTCCGTAGGCTCCGCGGGATCCATGAATCCCAAATCCATCAGCATCTGCTGAATATATGCAACGGTAGGATCGGATACACCCTTCTTATATATTGAAAGAAACTCAATTGTCGAGAAATCAATCTGCGATAAATCAAGAAGTCCCGATTCTTCCTCGGGCTCAGCAAGCGAGCCGTCCAGTACCGAGGGATTGCTTGCAACAAATGACATTACATCTTCGCTGTGCTCCCTGACATACTTTGCCACGAACTGCTGCTCGATTCCGGGAATGGTTCTTGTTCCGTAAATTGTCGAAACCTCTTTGTCGAATTTGCTCTCGGCAGAGGGTGTATTCTCAACCGTTACCGTAACCTCAGCCGTAGGTTCGGGCGAAGTTACAGGCTCCGAAACCGAATCCGTAATCGCATTAGTCATATTTTCGACTTCGGGGACATTCGGCAGCCCATCATCATCGGGCTTGGAACATCCGCAAACCGATAGCAAAATACATATTGTCAGAAAACAAGCCAAACATCGTCTATTTTTCATTGTCATACCTTACTGATAACTTTTTTGTTGATAGCGAACAGGAAGAACGCAGATACAATTAATGACATAACCTCGGCAATCGGGAAACTCCACCAAATAGCCGCAACTCCGCCAAGCTTGGCAAGAATATATGCCACAGGCACCAATACAACCAGCTGTCTCGCAATCGATACAATTAGACTGTACAAACCGTTTCCCAGAGCCTGGAATACCGAACCCGCAACAATGCAGAACCACGCCGCAAGGAAATGTATTCCGATAATTCTGAACGCCGGAACACCGATTTCTCCGAGGTTGTCATTGAAGAAACCGAGCAGAGTATCGGGAATAAGCTCAAAGGCAAGGAAGCCTAAGAAAAGCATTCCGAAAGCATAAGCCATACTTAATTTTATGGTCTTTACCATTCTCTTTCTCTTGCCTGCTCCGAAGTTGAAAGCGACAATCGGCACCATACCGTTGTTGAGACCGAATACCGGCATAAAGAAGAAGCTCTGAAGCTTGAAGTAAACCGCAAATACCGCTACCGCCGCATCCGCAGCCACTGCCTCCGCCGTCTCAACTGCATCTTCCACCGCCGAAACTGCACCGCCTGTCATCTTAAGAATTCTGTTGAAGCAGAATACCATGATTGAACCGATGGACTGCATTACAATCGCAGGAAGACCAACGCTGTAAATCTTTTTGATAACTGTCCACTCCGGTCTGAAGCCCTTGAATTTCAAAGAAACTTCGGGGTTCTTTTTGATATTGAAAATAACCGCAATCGTACCGCCGACAATCTGTCCGAAGATAGTTGCCACAGCAGCTCCGACAACCTTAAGCTCCGGGAACCCGAACAGACCAAATATGAGAATAGGGTCCATGATGATATTGATAACCGCACCCACCATCTGTGCGATCATCGAATAAAAGGTTCTTCCCGTGGCCTGAAGCATACGTTCAAAGGTCATCTGCAGATATATACCGATTGAACACATACAGACAATACTCAGGTACTGCTGTCCGTATTCAAGAGTAATTCCGTCTGCTCCCTGCATCGCAATCAGAGGCCTTGCAAAGAATAAGCCTACAATGAAGAATACCAGTGCGCTGCATACTTCAAGGAACAGTCCGTTAAGTGCGGATTTGTTTACAGTACTGAAATCCTTTGCTCCCAAAGATCTGCTGAGCAAAGTGCTCATACCGACTCCGGTTCCGATTCCGACCGCCATGATAAGTGTCTGAACCGGGAACGCCATTCCTACCGCTGCCAATGCATAAGTACCGGCATCGGTCGGTACCGCAAGGCTCGCGTCTGTAATTCTTCCCACGAATATACTGTCCACGACATTATATAAAGCCTGGACAAGCATTGAAAACATCATCGGCAGAGACATATTCAGCAGAAGCTTATTTACGGGCATAATGCCCATTTTGTTCTCTGTCGGTGTGCTAACCTGTTTATTTGTTTCTGTATTACTGCTCATTTGTTACTTTCCTATTACCTGTAAAAATATTATGGTTTGCTGCCAAAGCAATGCTTTGCCGCTCACCGATTAAATCTCTGCAGGGCCGTCTCCTATATCTACTACATAGAAGTCGGCCGCAT
>JAZLGZ010000021.1:0-4284 GCA_045616585.1 Lachnospiraceae bacterium | reverse complement strand
ACAGAAAAATCGACAAATAAGTATAGAGCTTTCTCTCTCGCATTCCGTTGTCGCTTATGTTGACAACATAGCGATTCTGTTTTGAGAAAATGGATGCCATCAGTACTCCTCCCATCTGACGAAATCACCGTCTTCGCGCTCATTAAGATATAAATGCTCAAGTGAAAAACTTCCCTGGTCATCCGTTAATGTAACAAGCGTTGCTCCTGAAAGCCTGAACCCTTCATTCACCGTTATCCCCGCTTGAGAATATCCTGCCGGAATATCTGTATAATAAAGCTCTTCACCGGTTTTGACCCCAAGTCCGTATACGATTCCGGAGGGAGTGGTAAATGTCCAGTCATTATTGTGATCATGTCCCATAAAGGCTGCTTTTACATTATTAGCCAGGAAAATATCTTCGGTAGGCTTGGTGTACTTTGACACCGCGAAGCCTTCGCACTTGAAGAACTTATACTTATAATCGGTATTGCCGGCAAGGTATGCCTCGTAGGCAATATCATTGTCTCCCTGTGATATATGATAGTAGCAAATCGCAGGAACCTCACTTCCCGCTCTGTCGTGCATATATGTCATCCACTCGAACTGATCATCACGAATATAATCATATGTGAGACCTAAATCGGTTCCGCTGTCGCGCAGACTTGCACCACTGTCAATATTAATCAGCTGCCACTTTGCGGCTCCGCTGTCATCAATCAGATTTATGACATAATTTGCACGCTCATGCACATCATCATTATCTACCTCGGTATAGAGGCTGTAAGGTGCTTTCAAAAAGCGCTTGCTGATCCAATTGGGGTTGTAAGTTCCCTGTCTGTCATGATTACCCCAACCGATTGCATAGGGTATTCCGACTTCGCTCATAAAATCAATGAAGTCAAGAACCGCTGCAGTATTTGCAAGCATGAAAGTATCTCCGGTAACCTCGATAAGGTCGATTCCGCCGGTATGACTTACCGCCTCGTCTATAACCTTCTTCAGATACCTTCTGCTGCCGTAATAATCATTTCCTATCTGTGTAGCACCATTCCAATGAATATCGGTGAGCTGGAGGATCGTGAACCCATCGTGATATTTCATCGTCTTCTCATAGGCCTCCGGGCAGTCCTTATAACTGACTTCCTTTTTTGAACAGCCCGCAAGACATCCGAACATCAGTGCCGTCACCATGAATAATGCCGCAATTCTCAGCCACATCCGCTTTTTCTTTAAACCTAATATCATATTAAAGAGCCTCCCCACTTTCCAAATTGTAATACAAGCCCCCCTCAATATCAAGATAGCCCAAAGATAAATCCACCGTAACAGTTGCTGTGTGCTCAAGTCAAAGAATCAAAAAAGACTGCAGCCATCGGCCGATATATCGACCTTAAGGCAACAGTCTTTTGCAGTTTTATCGATTCTTTTTTAACAAATTGTCTCTTACCGCTCCGATATTTCGTACAAAGCTTCTGATTCGGTCAATACACTATCGACACTATCAGCATAATAATCGAAATACTACGAAAATAGCCCACAAAATAAGCGAAAAAACCGATTCTGAGCCATCGACGAAGGTGTATTGCTCGTGGTTGCCCTCCTAAAAGAAAATACGAAGCAGAACTACTGTCTTCGGCTATTAACGAGTTCATCTCTTACCAAATGAATACTTCTTTCAAAATCCCTAATCATTCCACTGCTGCCGGGCGTGACCACAAGCAGGAAAGATCCGTTTGTATGTACAATTGAAAATGCTGCTTTTCTTGTAACCAAGTAAATAATCACAAAATACAAAGCAAAGACAAACCCTACTACCAGGCCTATCAGATAAGAAGCTCTCGAGTGGTCAAGATACAAAACAAGAAACACAAGCGCAGCGGTCAAAAAGACAAACATTGCAGTTAAAAAACCGGGATGCGAAACAGTAGTCAAAGAGGTTTCTACTATCTGATCCACTTCAATAATCTTTTCGGTATTTGCTACACTTGATGACAGACCGTTAGTCACTGTCATTCGTCCTGAAAGATACAGACGCTTGTTTGTCAAGGTTCCCTGCACCCCTGCTCCGTTTGCTCCGTTCGCATAAGCATTCATGCTGGAAACCACATTCTCATCCTCACTGCAGAAAACTCCGTTTCCCACAAAACGTCCACCTGCGGGCATCCTGCCGTTTACGGCGTTTTGAGGAGCATAATTATACTGCGGCTCAAATTGTGCTCTTGTCTCTTCAGGCTTTACTTCATGTTGATTCTCCAATAAAGCAATCGCAGATCCGCATTTCAGGCAAAAAGCACTGTTGTCCGGATTCTGAATTCCACATTTACTGCAAAACATAAAAAACCTCCTTAAGAACAATTATAAAAACTACCTTATATTATACACCGATTCTTAAAATATATCAATCGAGACCGCGCATTAATAATCTGTCTATGGAATGCATGTAATAGTGTCTTTCGGAAAATCCATATCGATAAGTTCCTTTTCATCTCCTGCTTCCACATAAACACAATCGTCTTCTTTCAAGACTTTACGGCCTCCCTTGTCACCTTCAAGCTTTAAAAGATCAGGAACATATTTTGCTGAAAAAGCAACGGGGTTTCCGACATTATTACCATACCTCATTGATGCAGCTCCTACGCCGGTCTTAAGAACCTTCAAAAGCTTTTCTACCGATTCTTTTGTCAAATACGGCTGGTCCGCAACAACGAATATATAGTAATCTTTGTCGGACATCCTCGACTGCTGACAATCAAGTTTATCGGCACTTCCCAGAGAACTGCAACCGGTTCCTCCTAATTCAATATAATAATTGAGACCGGCCTTTATGGTATACGATACACCCAGTCTGCTGTCAGGATTCATAACTGCAGGAATTCCCTGCGCACATGCATATTCGTATATTTCTTCATACTGAGTTACAACAAGGAGCGAGCAATCAGCCCGCTCCTTTGCTATTTCCTCAAGCATTGAAAGTGCATATTTGTAAACCGGCCTGCCGTCCAATTCGTAAAGAAGCTTATTGCTTCCGAAACGGGAACTGTTTCCGGCGGCCATATAAATTATGTTATTCATACTCGCGTTCCAATAAAATTTTCTCCGGAGTAATAGGCAGTGACCTCTGCCATACTCCTGTAGCCTTGTAGATTGCCGAAGCAATCGCAGGTGCGGGTGTATTGATTACGATCTCACCGATGGACTTTACGCCGAAAGGTCCGGTCGGCTCATAGCTTTTTTCAAACTCAACATGGAGTCTTCCGTTATCAAGTCTGCTCGGAATCTTGTAGTTCATAAGGCTGTTCTCAAGAATCTTGCCCTTAGCGTTATAAGTAATATTCTCGAACAATGCCATGCCGATTCCCTGAGTTATTCCGCCTTCCGCCTGTATTCTGGCGAGGTTCGGATTTACCGGAATTCCGCAGTCAACTACCGCATGATAGTCGAGAACCTCAACTTCTCCGGTCTCTTTATCAACCTCAAGTTCAACCATTCCGACCATCCACGGCGGAGGTGAAACCGGAGATGTATGCGTTGCGGTAACCGCTGTGGGTACCGAAGTATTGAACATCGACTTGGTCGCGATATCGAATCTTGAAACAAACTTCGAACCATCGGGTGTTCCGACTCCCGCGCCGCTGTACTCAAGCTCTTCAGCAGGAACATCAAGAAGCTCTGAAGCAAGCTTAATCATATTGTCACGAAGCTCCGATGCAGCCTTTTCTGTTGCACGTCCGGTAATATATGTAGTCGAAGATGCATAAGAACCCGAATCATAGGGTGAAGCATCTGTATCCGCTCCGAAAACGGATATTTCGTCAGGATCGCAGTCAAGGATTTCTGCGGCCATCTGGGCAAGTATGGTATCGCAGCCCGTACCCATATCAGCAGCTCCGATAAGCATATTGAAGGTGCCTTCATCACCGAGCTTTAAGGTACAAGAACCGACGTCTACGTTCGAGATACATGATCCCTGCATAGCCAATGCCATTCCGGCTGCCCTTACCTTTCCGTTGCCGAGGTCAACGGGATTCTTCTTGTGCTCCCAGTCAAAGGTCTCTGCGCAGCGAAGAATACACTTATCAAGTGCACAGGCATTTGCGACCTCATTATCATAGGCAGGCATAACCATGCCCTCTCGTACAATGTTCTTGAGCCTGAGCTCCATGGGATCAATATTAAGCTTGTCGGCAAGCTCATTTACAATAGACTCAACTGCAAAGACTCCCTGAGTAGCACCGTATCCGCGATATGCTCCCGCGGACTGAACATTTGTATATACTACATCGTAGTTGAAGCGATGAGCTT
>JAZLGZ010000020.1:0-12315 GCA_045616585.1 Lachnospiraceae bacterium | reverse complement strand
ATAGCCAAGCTAGGATATGCATCCATGCTTGACTATTATCTAGTAGTCTGCGAAAACTAAAGAACCGCCTTGGTACGGGTCCGTATGCCAGGTGGTGTGGAAGGACGGATAATCAATTAATGATTATCCTCCTATCCGATTATTTATTTTAATTCAAAGCCCGGATTTGGACGGAAGAGAATATCAAGTTCGTGTCTTGCTTTTTCAATTAAATCGTATGCACCCCATTGGAAACACCAGTGAATATTTACACCGCGTACTACGGTGTAGCTTGTTGTAAGCAGGTCGGAAGGAGAAGCGGAACTGTTTATCTCCCCGTTCTTTTGAGCATTTGTAATCAGCTTCAGCATTGGCTGTGAAATCTGGTCATCAATGTAGCTGCAGTAGTCGGGAACGCCCTTTTCCACTCTTGATATACAAACCATATTCATAATGAAAGGACCGAGCTCACACTGGAGCTGCAGGAATGCGCGATAGAATTCCCAAAACTGCTGGTAGGAAGATTCCTGGCCAAGTGCGGCAAGGGCCCTTTCCTGCGACTGACTTGTGACCCAGTCGCCTACGGCATTGAAAAAAACATCTTTGTTCTCGAAATAATAATAGAAGGCATTTCTTGTAACGTTTGCTTGCTTGCAAACATCTGCGACCGAAAAATCATTGATTTTTACGGACTCTTTGTGTGCATATAACTCAATGGCGGCTTCGATGAGCGCTTGTTGAGTGTCCTTCTTTGATGGTGTTGCTTTCATAACGAAATCCCCTGTAAAAGTGAAGATAATGAATAAAGAGTATAATTGCTGAAATAATTTGTCAATATAAAAATATAAAGCTTTTCGAAAGCTGATTTGAAACACTTGCGAAAAACAGAAGCGGAACTTGTAGGAACGCGTAAAAGAGTATGCGAAAGGAGCCTGTTTATGAGCAAATAATATTGACAAAAAGTTCTGCATGAGAAATAATGGAGGTTGTGGGCACGTATTGTAAAACAATACATATGTATTGTAAATACGAGGCGTGCAGCACAAAACAAAATAACAAAAAAGGGGTATTCCAAAATGGAAAACAAAAAAGCATCATGGCTTCATTACGCTTGGGTCGTATTGATTGCCACAGTAGTCATGAACTTCTGTTACTCAATCGTTTACAGTTCGTTCAGCTTATATGCTGCTAAGGTTCTCGAGGCAAATCCCGATATCACCAGAACAGCATATTCAATCGTACCTACATTGCACTCTGTATTTGCAATGGTGTTCCTTCTCTCTTACGGTAAGATTCTTAAGAAGTTAAACTTCAGATGGATTATGCTTATCGGCGGCGCAGGTCTTGCAATCGGTTACTTCTTATACTCAATTGCAACAAGTATCGCTGTTTTCTATGTTGGTACCTTCTTCGTAGGTATGCTTCCTGCATTCTGTTCATCATCAACAACAGGTGCTCTTGTAAACCGTTGGTTTGGTAAGATGAACACCACACTGCTCAGTATTTCAATGGCTATCGGCGGCTTCGGCGGTCAGGTAGGTTCAATCATTGTTGGTAAGTGGCTCAGCAACGAAGCTATCGGATATAAGGGAAGCTTCCGTTACATGGCAATTCTTATGTTTGTTGTTATGGTTATCGTTGCTTTCGTTACAAGAAACGATCCCAAGGACAAGAATACTACCATGCTTTGGGCAGGCGAAGGTGAAGCAAAGGCTGCAGCAGACGGCCCCAGACCCGGCTATACTTTAAAGCAGGCTATGAAGACCTATACTTTCTGGGCTATTTGTGTTATCTTCTTCCTTTTCTCAGCAGGCTTCTATGCATTATATGCAAACGTAGCACTTTACATGGCTGACCTTGGTATGACTCCTGAAGTATACGGACCTATCTTCGGTGTTGTTTCAACCGTAAACGTAATTGCAATGCTTGTAGGCGGACCTATTGTTGATAAGATCGGTCCCAAGCTTACAATCCTTGTTCTTTGTATCTTATTCGCTGTTATCTGTGTAATCCTCGGATTCACAACACCCGGAACAGGCGTTATGTACGCTGTCTGCGGTCTTATCGGTGTTTGCTGGCTGTTCTGTAAGGTTCTTCATACACCGCTTGCACTTTGCTTCGGTAACAGAGATTCAGCTTCAATCATTGCTATCTTAACAGCAGCTATTACAGCAGGTGCCAGCGTTGGTATCCCCGCTGCAAACGTTGTATATGATATGACAGGATCATACGCAGGTCTTTTCAAGGCACTCCTTGTTGTACTTGTTATCTGTCTCGTTCTTGCATTTACCGGTATTAAGAAGGTTGCAGGATGGGATAAGGTTGGCGGACCTGAGGCTAAATAATTGTAATCAGAATTCGGGGTAATAAAAATGGGTTATTTGGCGATAGCTTTAGGCTTTATAGTCTTGGTTGTTTTATGTCTGATTAACGTACATTCGGCACTTGCGGCTTTTGGCGCAGCTTTCGTGGTTGTAATACTTGCAGGGCTTCCGTTTACCGATTCTCTGATCAATGTATATTTCAGCAGATTCGGTAGCATAACGGGTATGCTGCTTCCGATGTTCCTCTTTGGAGCAATTCTCGCAAAGCTTTACTCCAACAGCGGAGCGGCATCTGTTATTGCAGAAACCATATCGGATGCACTCTTTAAGCATGCTAAAACTCAGAAGATGAAATACAGCCTCGGCTTTTTGTCTGTAATTATAGCTTCTGCAATTCTTTGCTACGGCGGTATTAATGCCGCTGTAGCACTTATAGCAATTTATCCGATTGCAATAAGTATTTTTGAAAGAGCGGGAATTCCCAAGAGATTTATTATGGGTGCGATTTGCGGAGGTGCGTTTACATTTGCTCTGAGCGGACCCGGTTCACCGCAGCCTACGAACGTTGTTGCTATGGCAATAGGTTCGGATTCGTATTGCGGTCTGATTGCGGGAATCGTCGGAGCGATTGTTGAAATCGTTGTTATGCTTCTGGTACTTACAAAGATGTGCATAAAGGCGACCGACAAGGGCGAGACCTTTGTACCCGGACCCAAGGATGTTTTTGTAAAAGCAGATCAGAAGCGTCCTCATTTCCTTGTATCATTAATTCCGCTCATTGTACTTTTAATTATGTTTAATGTCCTTAAGCTTAATGTTTCGGTAGCAATTATGATTGCGGCAGCAGTTTCAATCGTGCTGTTTTATCCCTGCCTTAAGCTTGAAAAGGTTAAAGGAAGTTTAAATGAAGGTGCTGTTGCAGCCTTTGCACCGGCGGTAGCAATCGGATCGGTCAACGGTTTTGCGGCAGTAGTGCAGGCAGTACCCGAATATCAGATGATGATTGACGGTTTGCTCGGAACCACTCTTCCTCCCGTTATCCTGCTGGTTGTCTGTGTGGCAATCATTTGCATGATGACAGGCGGTTCCACAACAGGTACACAGATTGCGTTACCTGTTCTTGCACCCTCACTTTCGGCACTCGGATTGTCACTTTCGTTTATACACCGAGTAGGAACTTTTGCCGCTACGATGCTTGACTCGCTGCCCAACAGCGGTTCCGTAATTATGGCGGTAAACCTTGCGGATTTAAAGATGAAGGACGGATATCCCGCAGTGTTTATTTCAACGGTATTGGCAACAACCTGCGGAACTGTGGCGGTTGCGCTTATTATGCAGTTCCTGCCTATGCTGCCTTAAGGGTCGCAGGAATTCGGCAATGAAGTTGTTGCAGAAACAAAATGTCAATTGGGCAAGCCGCGGTATGGCGGCTGCCTGAATATAGTATTTAAGGAGAAGTAGCAATGGAGTATATCAACATTAAAGGCTTAACTACCAAAGCATCTGACATCAGCTTTGGTACAGCTACCTCAACCCTTGAGGATGAGGAAAAAATCCATGACATGCTTGACTACTATGTAAGCTGTGGTGGTAACTACATTGATACCGCAAGATTCTACGGTCGTGGAAGCGGTATTCAGCACACAGAGGAAATTCTCGGAAGATGGCTTGCTAAGGGCGACAACAGAAGCAAGGTTATCATCGAGTCAAAGTGCTGCAACCCTTACATGAGCAGCAAGCTTGAGATGTTCGAGGAGATTCCCCGTGTAGGACGTTCATACATGTATGACGACATCCTTTTCAGCCGTGACAAGCTCGGCGTAGATTGCATCGATGTATATCTTATGCATCGTGACAATCCGAAGGTTCCCGTATCTGAGATTATGGATACTTTCGAGGAGTTCTTAAGAAGAGGCTGGATTAAGGCTTACGGTATGAGTAACTGGACACTTGAGCGTTTTATCGAAGCTTATGAGTACTGCGAGAAGATGGCTTACCAGGGCCCCAGCGTTTACAGTCCCTTCTTCAGCCTTGTTAAGCTCGAGAAGCCTTGGTACTACAGAATTCCGCCTTTCAAGGAGGAGTGGTTACCTTGGTTCGAGGCTCATCAGGATGTTACCATCGCTGCATGGTCTGCACAGGGAAGAGGCTTCTTCGGAGATTATCCTCAGTTCAAGCCCGAGAATGCTGATGCAGCAACACGCCTGGCAGTTCTTACTCCCGAGAACTTCGAGAGAAAGGAACGCGTTCTTAAGCTTTCGGAGGTTAAGGGAATTCGTCCCTCACAGATTTCTCTTCTGTATGTATTAAGCCAGAAGGCAAATGTATCTGCTGTTATCGGACCTCGTTCAAACAAGGATCTTGATAATGTTCTTGCAGCAACAGCTACAAGACTGACAGAGAAAGAGATTGCGTACCTTACCTTAAAGAGTGATACTTTCGAATAATTATAGATCATATCGTCCTGAAAAAAGCCTTTACCGGAATCGGTAGAGGCTTTTTTCGCTGGTGAGCCCGGAGGCGCACGTTTTTTATTTGATTTAAATAATCAGCTGTAGCCGATACGGTATAGGTATAACGTTACTGCTGTTTGGCGCAGCCCGAACATCCGCTGCATTTTCCGGCTGAAGTACATCCTCCGGCAGCCGGAAGGTTCATGGTCATGTCTGCTACATTTTCGAGAAGACATACGGCAGAGGCTGCGATGCCGAGACCTTCACCGGTGAATCCAAGGCCTTCTTCGGTGGTTGCTTTTACATTTACGCGGTCGGGTTCGATGCCTAGCGTATTTGCAATATTTTCTTTCATCTGAGGAATGAAAGACGCCAGCTTCGGACGCTGTGCGATGATGGTCGAGTCGATATTGCCGACTATATACAGCTTTTCTTCAAGGAGTTCTCCCACATGCTTTAAAAGCTCAAGGCTTGAGATACCTTTATACTGCGGATCGCTGTCGGGGAAATGCTGTCCGATATCTCCGAGAGCTGCAGCACCTAAAAGCGCATCCATGATTGCATGGACAAGAACATCCGCGTCCGAATGTCCGAGCAGCCCTTTCTCATACGGTATGTCCACGCCACCCAGTACCAGCTTGCGCTCTTCAACCAATTTATGTACATCGTATCCTGTTCCGATTCTCATTTCCTGAATTCTCCCTGATTTGTATTTTACCGATTAACGAATCGCCGGTATTGATATGCAGCACTGACTGTCAAAGATGTCGGCTGCAAAAGACAGCGATAATTGATAATCAGCTTCCATATGATTTTAGCTTAATTTCAGATGAAATAAAAGATGATTTTGATTTATGTATTTCGCAGGGATACTGTGTATGGTAGAATATAAGTTAAGGTAACAGGAGGGGATTATTTGAAAAATAAGATTGCATACGGACTGGGAGGATTCGGAAAAAATCTGGCTTATATGCTGGTGTCTTCATACAGCCTTTATTATTTTAACAGCGTATTGGGAGTAAGCGCTACATTTGTGGGATTCCTGCTGATGGCAGCGCGTATTTTTGATGCTTTTAATGACCCTGTCATGGGGGCAGTGGTTGAGAAAACAAACAGCAGGTTCGGACCTTACAAGCCCTGGATAATGTCGGGAGCGGTGCTTAACGCACTTGTGCTGGTGGCGATGTTTTCGGTGCCCGAAACCCTTTCGGGCGGCGGTGCTAAGGTTTACATTTCCATAATGTATTTTTTGTGCGGAATCACCTACACTTTGTCGGATATTCCTTACTGGACGGTCATTCCCGCGGTCACTTCACCGGGAGCGGATCGTGAATCCATGTCGGTAATTGCGAGAACCTTTGCGGGAATAGGTGCGGGTGTGGTTACCGCCTTTACAATGACTGCAGTAGCTAAATTTGGCGGAGGCAATGACGTTGCGTCGTACAGAATCGGATTTGGCAGGTTGGCACTGCTGGTTGCCGTTATATATGTTGTATTTACCGTGATAACGGTTTTGTATTTGCCTGAAAGCAGAAAAAAGACCGGTGAATCAGGTACAGGAAAAGAAGATAAGCATGCGTCCGAGGAAAACTCGGCGTCGATAAAAAGTTTATTTTCCGCGCTTTTGAAAAATGACCAGGCGATAATTTTATCGGTTATCATCGTTTTATTTTACTCAGCAACGACTCTGACATTAAATACAGCCATTTATCTGTTTGACTATGATATTGCAAGCCCGGGAGACTACACCATGTTTATGGTGATGGGAGGTGCTGCGCAGTTTGCTGCGATGGTAATACTGTATCCTCTTTTAAGAAAGAAATTCTCGAACAGACAGATATTTATGGGCGGCTGTCTGTGCGGTCTGATCGGTTATGTTTTTCTTATTGTACAGGTTCCTCTTGAGGCGATAAGCATTGCTTCGATTGCGGTTCCCTGCATTATGGTATCGGCATCAAACGGTTTTGCATATGTTCTTGTAACGGTTTTTGTTGCAAATGCGGTTGATTACGGTGAAGCAAAAACCGGAAAAAGAGAGAACGGTATGGTTTCCTCACTGCAGACCCTTATGGTTAAAATATCCTCGGCTCTTGCAATTTTCATAGCAGGAATAGGCCTTGATGCAGTAGGCTTCGTGGATAATGCGCCCGGCCAGGCACACGAGGCTTTGGTGAAGATGCGCTTTTTATTCTGCGCGCCCTCGTTTGTTATGATGGGTATAGCAGGTTTTCTTTTCTTCAGGAGAAAGGATATAGGAAAATAAATTCTTTTTACACTCCCCAACATGCATATGCTTTTTCTGTGTTTTAATTAAATCGACATTGTTGGGTGCTGTATTTGTTTTTTCAGTGAGCTTATAGCTTACAAGAAAGAGGCAGATATGTTTTTATTAATGATGGTGATCGATTCTGAAGAGGATCGTTCAAAATTTCAAATGATATACGAAACATACCATAAGCTTATGCTTTTTCTTGCAAGACAGATACTGACAGATAATCGAGACGCAGAAGATGCCGTACAGGAGGCATTTATAAAAATCATTGCTAATTTGGACAAAATATCTGATCCAAGATGTCTGAAAACGAAGCATTTCATCGTTGTGATTGTTAAAAGGACAGCAATAGATTTAAAGAGAAAAAAGAATCGCGAGCAGGAAATGGTCATGTCGGATGAAGATATTGATGTATTGCAGATGTATGGCAATGATGATTGCGGATATCATAAAATAGATGAAAGCATTGACTTGGCGAAAGCTATAGCAGGACTTTCTGATGTTTACAGAGATATAATTCTATTGAAATATTACCAGGAATGTTCGGATGCTCAAATTGCAGAGTTGACAGGACTGTCAGTATCAAATGTTCAGAAAATAATTCAGCGTGCCAGAAAAAAGCTTGAACAGGAATTGCGCTGAGGAGGACAGTATAATGATGATTTCGGATGAAATGATAATTTGCAGTGCGGAAAAGGCATGTGAGATTTATTTGGATTCAATTGATAAAGAGTTCGCAAACGCGCCTGATTACGCAGTATCTTTGCGCTTTAAGCGACGAATGCGTAAGTTAATAAAAGAACAGAATCGAACTCCTCAAGAGAGATATCTGGTCAATGTAATGAGAAAAGCAGCAGTATTCTTCATTGTGCTGCTGATAGGAATGGCAACACTGGTTGTATCTGTTGAAGCATATAGGGTTCGTTTTATAAACTATGTCAAAAAAATAACAGGGAGGGCAACTACCTATAAGTACTTTATTGAAAATACTCCATATTTGAACGCTGACCTTTCAGATATTGAAATCAGATATATTCCGGAAGCGTTTTATTCGATAGCAGAGCAATCGGATGAAAGACACTTTTACGCACATTATTCGAACACTTCCGGTTGCGACTTTTCAATTGAATTGACTTATGTAGACTCATCTTCGTCCGGATTCATTTCAATAGACACGGAAGGTTCAGAGTTAAAGAATATCTCCATAAACAGAAATGCTGCTGTATTAAACAAGAAAGAGGATGAAAAGCAGCTTATTTGGTCGATAAATAACGTCCTCTGCCAAATAGCAGGAAATATTGAAGAAGAGGAAATTATTCACATAGCAGAGAGCATTATTGTTTATTTTAAAAACGAATAAATAATAATTGCCGGGACTTATCTTACTATTGATTTTATTATTTTTTTAGACAAAGGTGTCCAAAATTGTATCTTTTGATCGTTGTTATTATACAGAACGTGAGAAAGGAGGATTGGGAACCATGTTAAAAAAGAAACTTTATAAAATAATATTGTTAGCGGCTATCATTATATGCGCATTTATAATGATATTATTACTGTTGCCCGAAAACAAAGTTTTTAGGTTTGTGAACAAGCATCAATCCGAATTGCAGGGATTTATACAAGATTTTTTTCAGAATCATACCGATGAGAGCGGCAATATGCCCAAAGAGTTTTTAGGATGCAGTATAGAATATGTTTCAAACGGAACTGTTCCGATTATTCAGTTTACGTATTCCGGAAGCGGGATAGCACCAAGTTCCGACTACTACGGCTTTTACTATTCGCCAGATGATCAGCCGCATGTTTACTGGAACTATGAGGCTCCTATGGAAAAGACCGCTTCGAATAAGTGGACATATCAAATGGGAGGGGACAACCACGGCCTAACTAAAAAAATCCGAGAAAACTGGTATTATTTTAAGGCCAGCTTTTAAACTCAAGTAATCTTAGTCAGGTTGGAGCTTGAAAATCAATAAATTGTTGGTATTAATAAATAATCGGCATCATGACTTGCATAATGATGCCGGTTATTTTTTGTGTGAATAGCGAGAGTCAGCCTCTGCGATTGAGAAAAAATACTCTCGCATTTTTGACATAAGGTGTGCTATAATACATTCTGTATGATTATGGATAGAGTGAGGAAGTGTGGCCGTTCGAAAGATAATGACTGACATTTTCAAAATCACAGGCAATTTGGGAGAAACATGATGGACCTTAATAATGTTTATGCAGCGATAGGTGCGCTTGTCGAGCATGGAATTTCAACAGGTATTTTAGAAAAAGAAGATAGAGTATATGCGACAAACATGCTTCTTGAAAGACTTAAGCTGGAAGCATATGAAGAGCCCGCCGCGACTGAGACTGATTTCGGACAGGCGGACGATGAGGCGGCAGGCTGCTATAACAGTCTCGAGAGAATTCTGAAGGTGCTTCTCGACTATGCGGTCGAAGCAGGACTGATAGAGCATGATTCAACGGTATACAGAGATCTTTTTGATACGGCGCTTATGAACTGTTTGCTTCCGAGACCTTCAGAGGTTATTCGTAAGTTTAATGCACTTTATGCTGAAGACCCCAAAAGCGCTACCGACTGGTATTACGCCGTAAGCAGGGCGTCAGATTATATCAGAACATATCGTGTTGCCCGTGATATTAAATGGGTTACAGACACAGAGTACGGCCAATTTATTATTACGATAAACCTTTCAAAGCCCGAAAAGGATCCTAAGGCTATTGCAGCTGCGCTTTCCATGAAGCAGAGCGCATATCCTAAATGTCAGCTTTGTAAGGAGAATGAAGGCTACGCCGGAAGAGTCAATCATCCCGCACGTGAGAACCACAGAATTATTCCGATCAAGATTAACGGTACGGACTGGTTCCTTCAGTATTCACCGTATGTATATTACAACGAGCATTGTATAGTGTTTAATTCAGAGCATACACCCATGAAAATCGATCACGCAGCCTTTGATAAGCTGCTCGATTTCATCGGAGCGTTCCCTCATTATATGGTCGGATCGAATGCGGATCTGCCTATCGTCGGAGGCTCGATTTTGACACACGATCATTTCCAGGGTGGCAATTTTGAATTCCCTATGGCAAAGGCCGGAGTCGAAAAAGAGGTTTGCGTAAAGGGCTTTGAGGATGTAAAGGCCGGAATTGTTAAATGGCCTATGACTGTTTTGCGTATCAGCGGAACCAATCCCAAGCGTTTGGCAGATTGCGCGGATGCGGTGTTAAAAGCATGGAGAGAGTACTCGGATGAGGATGCATTTGTATATGCTTATTCGAAGGCTGATGGGGATGTGCCTGTTGTGAAGGCACCGGTGACTTACGGCAGCCACGGAACAGAGTATATTCCTCACAATACCATCACGCCCATTGCACGCCGCAGGGGAGATGTTTACGAGCTTGATCTGGTCCTTCGAAACAATATTACTACCAAGGAACATCCGCTCGGAGTATTCCATCCGCATGCGGAATATCACCACATCAAGAAGGAGAATATCGGTCTTATTGAGGTTATGGGACTTGCAATTCTCCCTTCAAGACTTAAGTCTGAGCTTGCACAGCTTCGTGATGCGATTCTTGCAGGCAGCGATTTACGAGCTGACGAAGTACTCAGCAAGCATGCCGACTGGGTTGATGAACTTATGACCAAATACGGCAAAGAGCGTTTCTGTGATGCCGACCGGACCGATGCAATTATCCGCGATGAGGTAGGACTTGTTTACAGTGGACTTTTAGAGCAGTGTGCAGTATTTAAGAATACCGAAGAGGGACGTGCTCAGTTTGTAAAATTTGTTGAAAGTATTTGACTTTCATAATAAGAATCGAAAATATTTGTTTTTCGGCGAATAAGAAAATCTGATTTAAAAAAGTATAAATATTGGGAGAGACAGAATGAAGACAGAATTGATAAACGGATTTAAGAAGGTCTTCGGTGAAGAAGGCGATATCAGAGTGTTTTTTGCACCCGGAAGAGTGAATCTTATCGGAGAACATACAGATTACAACGGAGGCCATGTATTCCCCTGTGCACTTACAATCGGTACATATGCGGTTGTAAGAAAGCGTGAGGACAGAGTGCTTCGTTTCTATTCGGAGAACTTTGAGAGTCTTGGTGTTATTGAGTCATCACTTGATGACCTGGTAAATAAAAAAGAAGAGGAGTGGACCAGATATGCAAAGGGAGTTATCTGGGCATTTAAAGAGCATGGCTATGAAACCGAGAAGGGCTTTGACTTCTACTGTAAGGGTACTATCCCCAACAGCTCGGGACTTTCTTCATCAGCTTCACTTGAAATTCTTGTGGCAAAGGTTCTTATCGAACTTTACGGTTTTGATGTTGATATGTTCAACTCATCAATTTACGGACAGTATGCCGAGAATAAATATGTCGGTGTAAACTGCGGAATCATGGATCAGTTTGCCATCGCAATGGGCAAGAAGGAGAGCGCAATTTTCCTTGATACCGCTACTCTTAAATATGAATATGTTCCCGTAAAGCTTTCAGGTGCAAAGATTGTCATCGGAAACACCAACAAGAAGCGTGGTCTCGGTGACTCTAAGTATAATGAGCGCCGTTCTGAGTGTGAGCATGCCCTTTCTGAGCTTCAGACTGTATGTGATATTAAGGCACTGGGTGAGCTTGATGAGGCTGCTTTTGATAAGATTGCAAATACAATCACAAGCCCTGTTGAGCGTAAAAGAGCTAAACATGCCGTATATGAGAATATGCGTACCGTTGAGGCTGTTAAAGCTCTCAATGCAAATGATATTGCTAAGTTCGGTGAGCTTATGAATCAGTCACATATTTCACTGCGTGACGATTACGAGGTTACGGGTATAGAGCTCGATACACTGGTTGATGCTGCATGGAAGCAGCAGGGTGTCATCGGCGCACGTATGACGGGCGCGGGCTTCGGCGGATGTACCGTCAGCATTGTCGAGGATGATAAAGTGGATGAATTTATCGAGAATGTCGGCAAGGCATATCTTGATAAAATCGGCTATGCGGCAGACTTCTATGTAGTCGAAATCGGCGACGGCACGGGAGATATGTAATGTTTACGGAAGCTATCGAAAAACTGATCGCCTATGCGAATGATACGGGACTGCTTCCGAAGGAAGAAAATATCTATGCGGTCAACCAGCTGCTCGCGCTTTTTCAGGAGGACGATTTCGCCGGCAATATGTTTCCGGCAAGCTCCGGTGAGCCGGTCGCGAAAGACGGCGCAAGGATCGAAGCGATCTTAAAGGAGCTTCTTGATTACGCAGCGGA
>JAZLGZ010000019.1:0-18219 GCA_045616585.1 Lachnospiraceae bacterium | reverse complement strand
CAATTCCTATCTGCCACATAGTATCACCATCAGCTGAACAAGCTGCCAGTCCAACAAGTTTTCCATTATCATATGCTCCAACTCCAAGCACATCTAAATGCTTTCTACCTTCGCATAGAGCGTTGCTCCATTCGGGCTTATACAAATCTGCAAAATCCGGCTGCTCAAGTACTTTTGTCTCTAACCTGCATGGCAAAGGCTTAAGAATATCTATATCTGGTAAAAAATACTCTGCCATGAAGCATACCCCAAGCCCATGCGGTCTGAATGCATCATTGAGAACATGCATATTCGGTGTTTCAAAACAATGCTCCACAGCATATTTACTAATATACTTTTCTACAATGTCCCTATACTCTTCTGAAATGGCAGCAACTATATTATTTCCATAAGTGGTTAAATCACACACATGTGGAAGCTTTAAGTATCTTCTTGCAGACGGGTTTGCCACAGAAGTAACTATCACATTATCTTTTTTCAAAAAATCTTCCCAGTTACAATTTGAATCTATTGCCGACTGTTCCAGCGCAACCCTAAGAATTTCTTCATTGGTAAACAATTCTATTCCCTCCCCAAAAAAGATTCCTTTTTACGAATCTATACTCTTGGCATACTCATATACCTTTTCTGACCATTCCCAGATATCAGAACAATCATTCTCTATGTAATGAACCTTTTCTTTCAGTGCTTCCGGTACATATGATTCAATCCTGTTCTTCTCCTTTTCCGGAACAATAATTGCATGTATCCAGTCCTCAAGCACTACTTATTTTTTAATTTTTAAAGGCAACACACCCTCAAATACTGCACCCGGATGCTTAATTATTTCATTATATTTAAAGAAAAATCTGACTCCTGGAGTAAAATTTATACTTAAATCTTTATCATCTGGAAAACGTCCAAGCTTCCTTTCCATCACAAGACGGTCTCCTGCCTGACAGTTTCCCCAGGCAAACATAATATAATCAAAGTAATCTTCAGGATCATTGGCTGCATTTCTTGCTTCTTTAGCAAGTTCAGCTGCACTCATCTTCCTTGCTAGCACAGGTGAAAGTAATGAACCACATTCCAAAATTTTGATTGCATTTTCAACCGGTGATGTGTGACACACAAAATCAGTCATACATCCTTTGTATTTAGGGCAGGCTGTACATTCAGTTATCTTTGTTGGAACGGGTACTTTAGCTCTGTTATCATCAGTAATTGCATCTCGCACCTTAGCAAGTATGTTTTCGTCTCCAATCAACTCACACTCGCGACCATTATTTTTTTCATATTTAATAAAGTCAAGGACTGTCTGTATTTCCCAATCTGTTATTTCAGGATAACCTGATAATTTTTTGCACAGAATTCCGTCCCAGCATTCTGTAAATTCAAAATCTCCGAATTCTATCTTCATTATTTACCCCAACTCCAACAGTCTTAGTTATAAACATTCCCAAGAGAAAGTTCAAGCAACTCAGCAGCAACTTCTGCATTCTTTATACGCATCAGATTATCCCAGACATCTTCCTTGCCTAAAAGATTCATTCCTCCATGCCATACAATCTGATTATCAATCACGGCATAATGCTCGTCTATAGCTTCTTTTTCAATAACAGTTATTCCAACTCCATGCATTTCACTAATTAGTTCGTAATATACCGCTGAATTTCCATACATTAAGTTGTCTGGGCTAAGCGTGATGACAGTCACCTTAACACCTTTTTCCTGACGTTCTTTTATAATTCTTATGAACCTTGCAATCTTTTCTGCTCGTATATCCGGGCTTGATATAATAATCTCTTTCTCTGCTTCTACCAAATCCTGCTCAAACTTTTCTATATAATTTCCTGAATCATATATTGCATTTATAATCTGCTTAGATTGGATTTCTCCTGTCCATATTGAAAATCCAGTCTTCCTATATGTTCTCAGACGCTTTCCATACATGCGATCAAAGTATCTTACGTGAGAATCTACATAATCATAAACATATACCGCTTCTTTTCCTTCATAATCACGATTAAGTCTGCCAATATACTGTTCCAGACGTCCTTCAAAAGACACCGGTGCTGCAAGCATTAGGGTATCAAGTCTCGGGAAATCAAATCCTTCACCAATTTTCTGGCCTGTTGCAACCAATATCAGCGTTTCGTTCTTAGGAACCTGTTTTAATTTTGCTCGTATTTCAAGATTCTCTTTATCTGTGTTATCTCCGTAAAGAATAAATACATGATCTGCAGAGCCTGCTAAACTGTCTGCCAAGGATTTCGCATGCTCTTTCATTCGAGTTAATATAACCGGTGTTTTTCCCTCTTTTACACTAGCTTTTACATCTTCAGTAATCATATTATTGCGAGCTTCACTTGCTGTAATAAGCGCATAAGCTTTATTGATATTATCCTTTGATTCAGAATTATCAACAACTCTAGTGTATCTAGGAATAAAGAAATGTCCTATTCCCTGTTCTTCAGCACGCTCCAATGCCGTATACTTATGCCTTAGTGGACCTAAAAGCATATAAATTATTTTCTCCAAACTATCTCCTCGCTTAGGCGTTGCAGATACTCCATATACATATTTAGCTTTGGCTTTCTGCAGGACTTCCATTGAAGACGCAGATGCTGCATGATGGCATTCATCCATAATGATCATTCCATAGGAATCTAAGATTTCTGACAGATTATCCTTTCCACTAAGAGATTGGACCATAGCAACATCAATAATTCCTGTTAATGTATTCTTACTGCCGTGAAGAACTCCGATAACACTATCTCGTTTCTTTTTTCTACCGGTTTTTGTTTCGTATTCAGGAGGTTCTTCGTCTATACACAAAAAGTGCTGTAATTCTTCTACCCATTGAGAAAGCAAATCTTTACTATGCAACAATATCAAAGTGCTTGTTTTTCTCTCAGATATCAGATAACTGCTCACAACGGTCTTACCAAATGCCGTAGCTGCTTGCAACACACCATCAGAATGCTGTAACAACCTTTGCGCCGCCAAATCCTGTTGCGTTCTCAAATCGCCTTTGAATGAAACACGAATAGGGCGTCCTTTTTCTCTTTCATCTGATATTTCAGCTACTATTCCAGCTTTATTACATTCTTCAAGGATACTTTCTCTAAGTCCTCTAGGTACCTGAATATACCCATCAACATCTTTTCCAAGATATACAGCACTAAAATTGTAATAATTTGAATATGCCATTCTTGCATTCTTATAGAACTCCGGATTATCAAATGCAGCCATGCCACGAATCTGATTCTGTAATCTTGGCATTATATTTAGGGTATCCACATACAAACCATCCGACAAAATCAAATGCAGTTTGCCAACAACATCTGCCTTGAAAAACTCACATTTCTTTTTCCACGGTTTAGGTCTATTAGTAGTATCAGCACTTATGAGCCTGCCTCTTGCCTCAGCTAATTCCTGTTGCCACTTTGCCATATAAGCTTCAATATCCTCGGCACCAAGTTTTTCGGTGCCATGCAACAATACTTCCCACTGATTCGGATAAGCATTCCAATTCTCATCCACAAATGCGCTATTACCATTCTTTAATGCCTGTCCCTGAAGCGGAAGAGCAATAAGATTTCCTATACTGCTGGTAACATCCTGTGAAGGGTACATTCTATCATAGTAATGAAATGATTTCATATTAACTGTCGCTGCACCCTTATCAAGTAACAGAAAGCCAAAATTTCGTGCTAATGAAGCAGATATAGGTCTCTTAAAAAATATCCATACATGGGCACCTCTTCCAGAGCGAGAACGCTCCACTAGCGGTTTTATTCCATTTTGCTCACACATTTTTCTAAGTGCCTCTACTTCAGCATGCCACTCATTATCTGTGTTAGCATAATCTGTCGCCTCTGCTCCTTTTTCATGATTATCAAAATCAAACACAATAAATCTACAAGTACCGTCAGCCAGTAAGGGATAAATCCCAAGCACATCGCTTCCATCTTCTTTAGTGCCCTTTAGATGCTCTTTTATTCTCCATAATTCCAAAGGAGTCCACTGAGTATTCTCACATTCATCACAGAGTGCCTTCTCCCCCCGTTTTCTAGGACACAATGAATCATTCCACCTATTATTACACTGTGGAAAATATCCACCATTCTTGCCCCTCTTTGCAAATACATCCTGACGGCCCCAGAACATTGCAAAATACCTTTTCGCCATATCATCGGTTATATATTCCGGGGCGATAATTCTTTCACCTTGATCCAGATCATAGTTCTCTAAGTTTTCTATTCGCTCCTCAAAATGACTGATTTCTTCATATGGTATATTAGCCTTTTGTAATTGTGATTTAAGCGCAGTATTTTCATTTTGAAGTGAGCGAACTAACTTCCGCAATGAATCAATATCGTATGCCTCAATATTCAAAAAATTCGCCCTCCTCTTCTACAACACCAAACAATCAGTGCCTTCTATATTACCCCAAAATGCCTAAACGCCTTCATGATAGCTTCTTCCTTCTCAGGCGTTACCTGAGGCTGTCTGGCATCCTCTGACTTAGGCAGATTATGATTTTCTCCAGTCTCAATACCACACTTCTTCTTTACCTGTGCAATATAAAGTGATGATACCTTAAGACCAAACTCATTAAGGATATACTCCTTAACCTGAGCATATGTCGCTTTGCCTCTAAGTTCAGTCAAATCCATATCTTCCAAAGAAAAATCCACTTTCACTTTTCTGAAATTATCCTTGTTGACCACGCCCTTGGAAAGAAAAACAACCGTCTCAACATGCACCGAATGCGGGAACATGTCGCAGGGAGTAACCTCTTCAAGGGTATAGCCCAATGTCACAAGGTGCTTTATGTCGCGGGAAAGAGTCGCGGGATCGCAGGAAACATATACGATTCGCTTCGGTTCAAGGCCGGCAATGCAGTCCAGCAAGGCCTGCTCGCAGCCCTTTCGGGGAGGATCGACAACAATAACGTCGGCGCGCATGGAAGGATCTTCTTCGTACATTTTGGGGAGAACCTCTTCGGCTGCGCCCACAAAGAATTCGGCGTTTTCAATGCCGTTGAGCTTTGCGTTCGCACGTGCATCATCAATCGCCTGAGGCACTATTTCCACACCGTATACTTGTTTCGCTTTTTGAGCAAGGAACAGTGAAATCGTACCGATTCCGCAGTACAGATCCCAAACGGTTTCGCTGCCTGTAAGTCCGGCGTATTCTAATGCTGTAGAATATAATTTTCGAGTCTGGACAGGATTAACCTGATAGAAGGAAAGAGGCGAAATCCGATACTTAACATCCCCGATGTAATCAGTGATATATTCTTCACCGGCAAGCATAATCAGCTTCTCACCCATAATCACGTTGGTATTCGCTTTATTGATGTTGCAGGTTACGGAAGTAAGCGAATAGCCCTCGTGTGCTGCGACCGCCTTTCTGAGCTTATCGACCAGAGCTTCGGGCTTTTCAAGTTTATCGGCGTTGATGACAACACATACCATCACTTCCTTTGTCGTAAATCCCACTCTGGTCAGAACATGCCTTACGACTCCGGCTTTCCTCGTGTCCTTTACAGCGATTTCTTCGTCGTATGCGGATACTCCGGTCTCGGCCATATAATCCTTTACAGCCCTCATCAGATCGTCGGTAACAGCGTGCTGAATCATACAGCTTTCGGTATCGATAATCGAATGCGTATGATTCGCATAAAAGCCCGAAACAATTTTTCCGTCACGGTTTACGCCCACCGGGAACTGTCCCTTATTGCGATAATGACAAGGGGTCTCCATTCCGATAATGTCCCTCATCACAATCTTGTCTGCAGGTATTCCTCCGAGTCTGGCAATATCGTTAAATACCTTCTTCTGCTTATATTCCAGCTGCTTTTTATAGGCAAGCGGCTGAAGCTGGCAGCCGCCGCAGCGTTTGGCAATCGGGCAGGGAGGCTCGATGCGGTCCGCGGACGGTTCAAGTATTTTAACGATTCTCGCATAGCCATAGGTCTTCTTAAGTTTGGTAACTCCTACCAAAATTTTATCTCCGATAATCGCTCCATTAACAAAGAAGGTCATCCCGTCAAAACGACCGATGCCCTCTCCGTTACTTCCGATATCAGTTATTTCCATTTCAAATTCACTGTTTTTCTTCAGTTCCATATTCTCATCCTTTTCAGGTTCTTCTGACATTGCTCTCAAAGTTGCGCTGGAAGCCGAGCCATTCCGCCTTATCGTCCGAAGCATTCAAAAGCTCACGCATAGACTCCATCTTTGCATCAAGGTTATCCGCAAAGTGAAGCGCCATAGCCTCCGAAATCGCGGGGAGCTTCGGAGAACCGTATTCGAGTTTCCCGTGATGCGCAAGAATACAGTGCTTAAGTTCCTTTGCAAGCAAAGAGGGGAAGCCCTCGATTCCTCTGATTTTATCTCCGATCATCTCAACGCCCATAACGATATGTCCGAGAAGGTTTCCTTCGTCGGTATAATCATTCTCGGGGAAATCGCTGAGCTCATAAATCTTTCCGATATCATGGCACATTGCAGCGGTAATAAGCAGATCCTTATTAAGAATGCCGTACTGCTTTGCAAAACTGTCGCAAAGCTTCGTAACGCCCAAAGTATGCTCGAGCAGTCCTCCGATGAAACCGTGATGAACCGCCTTAGCCGCGGAATGCATTTTAAAAGCCTTGATAAATGCCGCATCTTCTGTAAAGAAACTCTTTAAGAGCGCCTGAAGATGAGGCTCCTTAACCTGAGCAGCTATAGCCATGAGCTCCTTATACATGGTCTCAATATCATATTCAGAGCTGGGCATATAATCCTCGGGCGCATATTCACCCTCACGTGCTTTGCGAATGCGTGAAATATTCATCTGCGGCTTATCCTGGAAAATAACCACTCTTCCGTCCACACAGATAAAATCTCCGACCTCATAATGCTCAATGGCATTGGTAATCTCCCAGACCTTACCGTCAACCGTTCCGGTTTTGTCCTGAAGCACCAGACTGTAATAGGTTTTGCCGGCCTTTGTCTGAAGGCTCTGGCTCTGTTTGCAAAGATATATTTCACGGACGTTCTCGCCCTCACGTAAATCCTTAAGATATCTCATTTTTTCTCCATTCCGTTTACTGCTTATTCATAATTGTAACATCCAATACTTCCGCGGGATCGTCACTCATGGTTCCGTGATAAATTCCAACACGAATCGTCTCGCTCTCGTCAAACTCCAGAAGCTTGTCGTAAAATTCTCTTACGGTTATCACAGGCTCATCATTAATCGAAGTAATAACCTCACCCTTCCTTATTCCGACATTTGAGGCAGGCGAAAGCGCAATAACCTCATTCACGTAAATACCGTTTTCAAGCCCCATACTCAGAAGTGCATCGGCAGGAAGGTTCTCTGCTCTGATCCCGAAGAAATTGACAGGCTTTGCGTTCAAAAGCTTCAGCATAACCGCCTTGATACTGTTGATTCCGACGCTCTTTACGACAGGTCCTTCTTCAGCCTGACTCGCGTAGATAAGACCCACACACCGTCCGTCGAGATCGACAACCGCACCGTCCGCTCCGGTACCCGAAACAATGTCGGTAGTAAACAATTCACGTGAACCATCAACAAAGAAATTTACAATACCTTTGTGTGAAACGAATCCGAACTCAACCGCACCGTAATATCCGTTCGGGCGTCCGAGCGCTATAATAGGTTCACCTTCATAAACGCTGTCGGAGTCGCCGCATTTAACGAAATCATAGCTGTCCCGAACAGCATCATTTATATCGTCGAGCATAACCGCAACAACCGCGATTCCCGCATCGGCATCTCCGCTGAAGAAGGAAGCGGGAACCATGTCTCCCGTGCCGAATTCTATCTCGATTCTGTCAGCCTGCGATACGGCATAATAGTCAGTAACGATGAGCAGTTCTACATTGTTGTCGGCCATTACAAGGCCCGTACGTTCGGTCTTGGTCTCTACACTTTCATCCATCCAATTGATACCGGTTGAAATAGCATACACGCGAACAAGAGATTTGCCCGCATCCGATGCAACCTCACGCAAAGCTCCCATCATCGCTACATATCCGGCTATCTGACCGTCCGAACCCGCACCTGTTTCGGAATCAATTAAGCTTCCTTCCTCACCGATATCATATCCTTCTCCCGGAGTAATCTCAGCCAAAGTATCGGGATTGATGTCCGGAGTATCCGTAGGATTCATAGCCTCATCCGTAGGTGTTGCCACAGGCTCATTGCCGGTATCCACGGAAGGTTCTTCCGTAGGCACCGCGGACGGTGTGGGCGCCGGCTCACGGGTAGGAACCGGTGTAGGCGCCTTGGTAGGCAATCCGTGATTCCTATCGGTGCTTAACGATATTTCGATTCGCTTATCGTTCTCGGCTGCGGTAATAATCGGTGTGGGCGTCGGTGTAATTCCGAGAAGCTTGTTTACCGCTCCGTCCGAAGCCACAAAGACAAGTCTTGAAATAAAGCCGAATACCACTGCGGCAACTATGGTTCCTGCCGAATAAATTGCGATTTTCTTTATTCTCTTTTTGTTTCTTGATTTTATTTTCTGTTCTACAAAATTAAAATCCTTACCATCTTCATTAGGCATTATTATCTTCGTAAGGCCCCATGCCTTACTCCTCCTCACTCATGGACAGCGAAAATGTAAACTCCGTTCCTACACCCTCAGTACTGATAACACTGATGTTTTCGCCGTGTGCTGTAATAATTTCCTTGACGATTGAAAGACCGAGTCCGGTTCCTTTTTTGTCCTTGCCTCGCGAGCTGTCCGCCTTGTAGAATCGGTCCCAGATTTTCTTGATGCTTTCCTTCGGAATTCCGCTTCCGAAATCTCTTACTCTTATCAGCACCTTGTCACCTTTTTCCTCGGTTTCGATTTCCACTCGCGAGCCCTGCTCGGAAAACTTGATTGCATTATCCGTAAGATTGTACAAAACCTGTTGAATACGGCCCATATCCGCATCAACATACGTTTCCATTGCAGCAAACTCCAGTCCCATCACGATTTTCTTTTGACGGCAGATGCCTTCAAAGGCAGATGCCACATTTTGTATAACCTGATTGATATCAAAGCTCGAAATGTCCAGCATGATTCCATTGTTGTCCATTTTGGTCAAATCGAGCAGATTGGTAGTAAGCTTTGTAAGCCTTTCCGTTTCAAAAAGTATGATGTCCAGGTACTTGCCCTGCATTTCGTAGGGTATCGTACCATCCTTCATCGCTTCCGCATAGCCTTTTATTGAAGTAAGCGGTGACCTGAAATCATGCGAAATATTGGCAATGAATTTCTTTTGATTGTCATCGGCCTGTTTAACCTCTCCGACCATGTAACTGATTGTATCCGCAAGATCCCGGATTTCATCATGGCTTGAAACATTCATAGGATAAGTATAATTGCCTCTTGCATACTCCATAGCCGCGGCTCTGATTTTTCTTGTGGGGTAAACCGCCACAAGATATATGTACAGGAATGCCAGAAACAAAACTCCCGAGAAAATCAGAAGTCCCACATTAACGACATTCATGTATTCCTCGGCACCCTTACGTGCTTTTGACATCGGCACGAAAACACATACATATCCTTTGACCTTGTACTCATATATCACCGGGGACACAAAAACCATCTGAGGTTCTTCGAACACCCCCGGAATCATAACATTTTCGGAATAGTCACGCCCGAGCATCCCCGGGGCAGCCTTTTCCGTATCAAGAAGAATACGTCCCCTGGTATCCGCAGCCACGGTACCTCGACCGTTGCAAATCCAGATTCTTGCATCTATTATCTCATCCGTCACCTTGAGCTGACGGTTGATTTCGGTGGCCGAAACTGATGAATCGTAATGATACTCACTGTACTCGTCCGCTATTCTTTCGGCATGCCGACTGTATTCCGCCCTTATTTCTTCATTAAGTGTCTTTTCGACCGAGCTGACTCCGAACATATTAACGATAATAAAAATCAGAGCAACGGTGAAAAGAAAGCATATTGCCACTTTTACAGGTAGCTTCACGTCCAAAATCCTTTCTGCCCCATACAGAAGCCTTTTCGACTCAGCTTATTATTTTGTTCCGAACTTATATCCGCGTCCCCAGACCGTAGCGATTTCCCACTTCTCATGGTCATGTATCTTTTCGCGGATTCGCTTGATATGAACATCGACGGTTCTCGAATCGCCGATATAATCATACTCCCAGATAACCTCCAAAAGCTTGTCTCTCGAGAATACCTGATTCGGCCTCGAAGCCAGAAAATACAGGAGTTCCAGCTCCTTCGGAGCCATATCCACAACCGCTCCCTTATATACAACCTGATAATTCGTAAGGCTGATGAACAGATCGGGATATCTTACGCTCTTGTCATCTACAGCTGTAGAAGATATCTCAGGCTCCGGCACGGATTTATTCCTGCGAAGCACCGCCTTAACCCTTGCAACCATTTCTTTGGAGTCGAAAGGCTTTACCATATAATCATCCGCACCGAGTTCAAGGCCCAATACCTTATCAAACGTTTCACCCTTTGCAGAAAGCATGATAACCGGCAAATCCAGTTTCTTCCTGATTCTTTTAAGAACCTCATATCCGTCTATTCCGGGAAGCATAATATCCAGCAGAACCAAATCGGGTCTGAAGGTTACAACCTTCTCGACAGCCGTTTCACCGTCAGGAGCAATCTCGGTTTCGAAACACTCCTTCATCAGATACAGTGAAATCAGTTCCGCGATATTGTTATCGTCATCGACGATAAGTATTCGCTGCTTTTCCAATTAATTCACTCCGTTTCATTCTTTGAAAGTAACAATCGTTACGCCTCTGTCGCCCTCTCCGAACTCTCCGAGCCGGTAGGACTCAACATATTTAAGTCTTCTCAGATGCTGATGCACCGCATCCCTTAATGCTCCCGTACCTCTTCCGTGGATAATCGAAACCTTGGGAAGATGTGCCAGGTATGCATCGTCCAAATATTTATCGATAACCGGCAGAGCCTCATCGACACGCATTCCGACAATAATGCACTCTATTCCGACTGACATGGACTTTGACATTGCAATGGAACCGGCTCCGCTCTTTTTCTTTTCCCTGACCTCCGGCTCCGCCTCAGCGTACTCAAGATCCTTTAAATTTACGCTTGATCTCATCATTCCGAGCTGCACGGACAAATCACCCTTAGCATTGGGGAGAGTGAGCACTTTTCCTTTAAGGTTCATGGTCCTTACAAGCACTGTGTCTCCGACCTTAACCTCTTCGATGCTTCTGTCCGAAGCTGCCTTTTTCGGCTTCTTCGGGCGGACAGCCAGGCTCTCATCGGCATTTCCGAGCTTCTCGCGAAGTCCCGCACGTTCCGCCTCAAGCTCTCTTGCTGACATGCCCGCAGCACCGAGCTTGTTTATCTTTCGAATGGTTTCATCCGCATAATCCTTGGCCTTTTGAAGAATATCGCGTGCCTCTTCGTTTGCGCGGCGAAGCACCTTATCCTTTGCGGCATCGAGCCTCTCATTCTTCGCATCAAGCTTGTCACGAAGAACCTTGGCCTCCACAAGTGCCTTCGAAGCCTCTTCATTCTTCTCTTCAAGTTCGACTCTCGCCTTATCAAGTTCGCTGATAATATCCTCAAAGCTCTTGTCCTTGGTACCGATAAAGCTGTTCGCCATATCGATTATCTCTTCACCCAGACCCAGCTTTTTTGAAATCGCAAATGCGTTTGACTTTCCGGGCATACCGATAAGCAGCCTGTAGGTAGGGCTTAAGGTTTCTACATTAAACTCACAGCAGGCGTTGCTCACGCCGGGAGTCGAAAGCGCAAAAATCTTGAGTTCGGCATAATGCGTAGTAGCCATAACATGCACGGATTTGTTGTGCAGGTAAGTAAGTATCGCCATAGCGAGCGCAGCGCCCTCCGTAGGATCGGTTCCTGCACCCAGCTCATCGAACAGAACCAATGAATGCTCGTCCGCTTTATCAAGAATCGACACGGTGTTGGTCATATGCGACGAGAAAGTAGACAGGCTCTGTTCTATGCTCTGCTCATCTCCGATATCGGCATAAACCTCCCTGAACACACTGAGTTCTGAGCCTTCGAATGCGGGAATATGAAGTCCCGACTGTCCAAGCAGTGTAAAAAGTCCCACGGTCTTCAATGACACCGTCTTGCCGCCCGTATTCGGTCCTGTAATAATAAGCAGCGAAAAATCTCCGCCCAGATAAATGTCGATAGGAACAACCTTCTTGGGGTCGATAAGCGGATGGCGGCCTTTTTTGATATTCACATAACCTCTTTCGTTGAAAATCGGCATGCTGGCTTTCATATCCTTTGCAAGTGCTGCTCTTGCAAAAATGAAATCGAATTCCGCTATGGTATCGATATTGTATTTGAGGTTCTCGGTCTCACCGAAAAGCATTCCGCTCAGAGCCTCGAGTACCTTTTCTATTTCTTCTTTTTCCTTGACAGCGAGCTCACGAAGCTCATTGTTGAGCTTAACCACCGCCATAGGTTCAATAAAGGTTGTGGAACCGCTCGAGCTTTGATCGTGGATCATTCCCGAAAACTGATTCTTGTATTCGGATTTTACGGGAAGACAGTATCTTCCGTCACGCATGGTGATAATGTTGTCCTGCAGAATCAGCTGATTATCTTTTGAATTGACGATGCTGTTGAGCTGATCTCTTATTTTGTCGTTGGTAATACGCATCTGTCTTCTGACGGACTTAAGTCCCGCACTCGCATCGTCCGCGATTTCATCCTCCGAAATAATACAGCGCAGAATCTCATTATTTATAACCGACAGAGGCTCCAAAAGATTGAAGCGCTCGGTAAGAGAGTCCTCCCCCGCTTCCTCCTCGGTCTTTCCGTAGGCCTTTATGTGAAGGGTTGCGGTAAGCACCGAACTGATATGCATCAGCTCTCCTGCTCCCAGACATGAGCTGACCTCAAGTCTTTTGATTGATGCTCTGATATCATGGATTCCCGAAAAACTCAGTGAACCTTTTTTGTATATTCTTGTAAGTGCATCGGAGGTTTCCTTCTGCAGTTCGTTTATCTTTTCGATGTCCGTAATGGGACGCAAGCTCCTGCACTTTTCTTTACCGAGCGATGAGCCCGCAAGCTCTGTCAGCCGGTCTGTAATTTTAAAATATTCTAATGTTTTTAATGCTCTTTCATTCATAATATTAATCAGTTTATTAATCAGTTGTCTTCCAATGAAGCCTGTGAAGTTCACCCACACAGTTCATTCCTTCGAAGTTTGTCTGTCTGAGTGCTTCGTATAAAACTATTGCAACCGAATTGCCGAGATTGAGCGATCTGATGTCGCCGATCATGGGAATTCTGATGCACATCTCCTGGTTCTCCAGCAATATCTCCTCGGGAATACCCGCACTTTCCTTGCCGAACATTATGAAATCATTCTCTTTAAATTCGGCCTGGGTATGCATTTTTCTTGCCTTGGTGGTCGCAAAATGGATACGCGCTCCGGGATTCTTAGAGCAAAAGTCTTCATAATTTTCGTAAACAAAGTATTTAAGCTTAGGCCAGTAATCAAGTCCGGCACGCTTGAGCTGTTTCTCATCCAGACTGAAGCCCAGCGGCTTGATCAGATGCAGAACGGAACCCGTAGCCACGCAGGTTCTCCCGATATTGCCTGTATTTGCCGGAATCTCCGGCTCCAATAAAATAATATTCATAGTATCAATTCCCGATTACAAAATAATAAAAGCCGAATTACGCTTATACAAAACCAAATGCCGCCCTTACAGGCGGCATTCATTATCAATTCATTATAAATCCTCAAGCATCCGATAAATGCCCAAAGAATTGCCTCTTTATTCCTGTTCGGGTCTGTGGTTATTTACAAATCTTTCTATTCTTTCCAGCGCAACCTTAATCTTCTCGATTGAGTAAGCGTAGGAAATTCTAAGGAAGCCCTCGCCGCAATCGCCGAAAGCGGTACCGGGCACAACAGCTACCTTCTCCTCCATGAGAAGCTTTGTAGCAAACTCATCGGAGGTCATTCCAAGACTCTTTATACAGGGGAACACATAGAAAGCACCTCTTGCCTCAAAGCAGGGAAGACCCATTCTTCTGAACTCATGAAGCAAAAATCTTCTTCTTTTATCGTATGCATCACACATCATTTCAACATCGGGATCGCCGTTTTTGAGCGCCTCCACAGCCGCATACTGGCTGGTAGTGGGTGCACACATGATAGCAAACTGATGAAGTTTCGTCATCTGCTTTATGATATTTTCAGGCCCGCATGCGTATCCGAGTCTCCATCCGGTCATTGCATAGGATTTGGAGAAGCCGTTAATAACAATGGTTCTCTCCTTCATCCCGGGGAATTCGGCAATGGAAACATGCTTTCCGTCATAGGTAAGTTCCGAATAAATTTCGTCCGAAATAACAAACAAATCCTTCTCAATGATAACATCAACGAGCGGTGCAAGCTCTTCTCTTGTAAGAATCGAACCGGTAGGATTGTTGGGGAAGGGAAGCACAAGCACCTTTGTCCTGTCGGTGCAGGCATTCCTGATTTCGTCGGCGGTAAGCTTAAACTCGTCCTTTTCCTGCAGCTCGATAATAACCGGCCTGCCTCCGGCCATGATAACGCAGGGTTCATATGAAACGTAGCTGGGCTGAGGAATAAGCACCTCATCTCCGGGATCGAGCATGACACGCAGGGCCATATCGATAGCCTCGCTGCCTCCGATGGTAACAAGAGTCTCTTTGGCCCAGTCATACTTAAGACCGAGTCTTCTGTTCAGGTAATTGCAAATTTCTACACGCAGCTCTTTAAGACCTGCATTCGAGGTATAGTGACCTCTTGCTTTCTCGAGGGAGTAGATACCCTCTTCCCTGATATGCCAGGGTGTATCAAAATCGGGTTCCCCGACACCCAGTGAAATAGCATCCTTCATTTCACTGACGATATCAAAAAACTTACGGATTCCCGAAGGTTTGATATCAACAATCGTTTTATTCAACGGATCTCTCATGGTGTAACAAGCATCCTTTCATCTTTCTCTTCATGCTGCATGGCAATACCATGCTCCTTATACTTCTTGAGTACAAAATGGGTAGCTGTGCTCAAAATCGCCTCCATGGGCGCAAGCTTTTCGGAAACAAAGCCCGCAACCTCACGCATGCTCTTTCCCTTGATGATAACCGTAAGGTCAAAGCCGCCTGACATAAGGTATACGCTCTCGACTTCCGCAAACTTGTAGATTCGTTCTGCGATTGTATCAAAGCCCTGTCCGCGCTGAGGAGTAACCTTTACCTCGATAAGGGCAGTAATCTTCTCCGATGACACCTTGTCCCAGTTGATAAGGGTAGGGTAACCACAGATAACCTTGTCAGCTTCCATCTCCGCTATCGCCGCCGCGACCTCCGCCTCATCACGACCGAGCATGATGGCGAGCTCCGCTGAAGTGAGCTTGGAATTTCTGTCAATTGTTCTTAAAATCTGTTCCTTTAAATCCATGGTTATACCTCCGATTTATAATAAAAATAATTTATGGCGTAATGTAAGTCAGCAGTTCACCGTTAATGATGCATCTGCCGTTGTCGCTTGTGGTAAACCCGATAACCTTTGCGGGATATCCGAGTTCCTTGAGCCTTTGCGTAAGGGCGGTTCCTTCCTCACAGCATGCAAGAATGCAGCCGAGACTGTTTATAAAATAAGGACTTTCATCCCGAAGCTCGGATATTTCAATGACGAACTGGCTGATCGGTATATCTTCGATTCTTACACGAAGCCCGCACGACAGCGTCTCGCCGAGTGCCCAAAGAGCTTTAAAAATACCCTGTCGTCCGACCACGAACACATCACAGTCCGCCTTGGTAAGCTCTCTCATGCAGTTTTCATCGGCAAAATCCGCCTCAAGAGCCCGGATTCCGTTTGTAAGATAACGTTTACCGTACCTGCTTTCGATACGTTCACGTTCTTCGCTGATTATTTCAAGAGTTCCCGCTTCGGCAACCCTTCCGATAAGAATGATGTCCATAATAATTTGTCCCTTACCGCAACCTCTGCCTATCCGCTTGATGTTTCGCAATTTTCGATTATACTGAAAATATGCTTCAGAACATTGATGCGAATAAGGAAGCTACGAGTGCGAGTACTACTACCGCAACGATTACGATTGAAATTGTCTTTCTGGTTTTTGCATTGAAAAAGTTCATTTTATGTCCCCCTTGTATATTGTGAAAGGATAATAATATATGCCTATTCTTGTAATAGCTTTGATTTTCGTCGTATGGCTCGGCTACGAAATAAAGAAAAGTTCGGGTGATTCCGCAGCGGATTCAAAACAATTCTGGGCCCGTGAAAGCGAAGCCCTCATGACCCCCCGAAAAAGCATCGACGACGTAAAGTTTATAACGATCCCCGAGGATATAATCCCGAATATCGATTTTGAGATTCCCGCGGACTGCGAAGATCCGACTCCTTACGAAAGAATCGAAAGCCTTTCAAAGGAGCTCCTTACGATGTCAAAGAATAAAGTTGCGGATCTGTCGGAATATACCAACACCGATCTGCGCCTTAAGTACGGCTCTCCGAACTTCACACTTCTTTCTACCGCCGACACGAACTATTCGAGACTCGTCCAGTTAATGCCGCTTCTTTTATCATCGCTGATTGAAACCGGGCGCGCCGATGAAGCCCGTAAGCTTCTCGACTTCTGCGAAGAAAACGGTGTCTCAAGCCTCGCCCTGACGCGTATCAAAAACGACTTCGTCGAATCGTAAATTACTGTCCGAATAACTCTCAAACTATGCCTTATCCGACCGTAAAACTTCCTATAATCGTAACATTTTTAGCCTTTTTTGTCAATTTGGGGCCATTCCCGCACAGCAATCCAAGCTTTATACAACCGTTTTTTGGCCGTGTTTACACTCACTTCTTAAAAAGCATCTTTCACAGGCAGGTCTTCCGGATATGCAGACGTTCCTGCCGTGGGTGATGATTTGCTGATTCCACTCTATCCAATGATCCTTCGGAAGTATCTTCATGAGCTCGTACTCCGCCTTTTCGGGATCATCGGTATCCGTAACTCCCAGAAGCTTCGAGACTCTTTTGACATGAGTATCGACAACCACACTCGGAATATGAAAGATATGACTTCGAACAACGTTGGCGGTCTTTCTGCCGACACCGGGAAGACTTGTAAGTTCGTCGATGTCTGACGGGAGTTCCCCGCCATATTTGGCAAGCAGCATAGCAGCTGCATCGCGAATATGCAGTGCTTTGTTATGAAAGAAGCCCGTCGAGCGGATGTCCTGCTCCAGCTCCTTAATATCGGCTGCAGCAAACGCAGCCAAATCGGGATATTTGACAAACAAATCCCTTGTAACCATATTTACTCTCGCGTCGGTACACTGCGCACTGAGTATCGTGGCAAACAGAAGCTGCCAGGGTTCTTTGTATTCCAAAAAGCACGGAACCGGCGGATAATGTTCATCCAGCAGCTCCAAAATTTTATCGATATTCTTTTTCATATAACTTCGGATATTTCTTCAAGCAATAACCGCAAACTCTGTTTATCTTAAGTATCTGGGCAAATTTTTCAGAATAATGGCTGTGTGAGGTTCAACCCTCATGGTAATAACTCCCCTCTCCGCATGGTAGCTTTCGGAGAAGAAGTTGTAGCCGGAATCATAGCTTTCCACAAGTCGAACCATCGCCTCATCATCAACCACACCTATTTCCCAAACGGGAATCTCAATGTTATGCGGACTGTCATCATTGTTGATTATCGTTACAAGGCGCTCTTCGCGATTGAATCTTCCGTATGCAATCACACCGTACTCGCCGGCAAGGAACTTTATGGAACCGGTTTTAAGCGCATCGTAGTTCTTGTGAATTCCGATCAATTCCCTGTAAAAATTGAGAAGTCCGATATCCTCTTTACCCCAGGGATAAGCGCGTCTGTTATCGGGATCGGTCCATCCGCAAAGACCCGCCTCGTCTCCGTAATAAAGACAGGGTGCTCCCGGCCATGTCATCTGAATGACAATAGCCTCACGCATACACCAGGGTCTGATATCGTTTGACGCCTCCCACGGTCCGCTTGTCGCAAGTCTGCCGACCTTACGGTTGGTTCTGGTCAAAAACCTCGAATGATCGTGATTCGAGAGCTGGTTCATCGCCACAAACAGACTCTGAGTATTCATTCTGGTCATATGGTAGAGCATCGCACCGAAGAACGCATTGTCATTGTGAAGCATATCGCCGCGATAGG